>CBDAOQ010000003.1:4347500-4947500 GCA_965198125.1 Candidatus Versatilivorator sp.
CGAGGATCGTTGGGATTTTGATGCTCCGGAAAACTGGCCTGGCCACTGGACCGGATCGGTTCGACTGGAGGAGGAGCCGGCGGCCCGCCCGATGGGACTGCTCAAAGCCTGGACTCCCTACCTGCTGGTGGGCCTGCTGCTGGTACTCACCCGGCTGGGATTCCTTCCCTTCCTGGAATGGACCCGGGCCTGGACCCTTTCCTTCCCCCACATCCTGGACACCGGGATTTCGGCCCGTGTGCAACCCCTTTATCTGCCGGGAACCATTTTCCTGCTGGTTTCAATCCTGACCTGCTGGGCTCACCGGCTGAGTCTCTCCCGGTTCCGGGGGGTCTGGATCCAATCTGCCAGGACCACCGCGGCCGCCTCGGTGGCTCTCATCTTCACCGTTCCCATGGTGCAGGTATTCATCAACTCGGATGGTGGCGCTGCCGGGTACGACAAGATGCCGATCGTGCTGGCCGCAGGCGTGGCCTCCCTGACCGGGACCGCCTGGCCGATTTTCTCCCCTTTCATCGGAGGCCTGGGGGCATTCGTGGCCGGCAGCAACACCGTCAGCAACATGATGTTCTCCCTGTTCCAGTTTGGCGTGGGGCAGCGAATCGGGGCCGATCCGGTCTGGATGGTGGCCTTGCAAGCGGTAGGCGGGGCCGCCGGCAACATGATCTGCGTTCACAACGTGGTGGCGGCTTCGGCGGTGGCGGGACTGGTTGGCAAGGAAGGCGCCATCATTCGCCTGACCCTGCTTCCCTTCGCCACCTACGCCCTGTTGGCGGGTGCTTTGGGGTATGCGATCGTGTGGTATTCCCGGCAAGGCTGGGTGAACCCGGGAACGGTCATCGTCCTGTTGATCGCGGCGGCGGTCCTGTGGCTGATCGCCGCCAGCAGGCATCGTCCCGGTAGGGTTACATCCTGGACAGGGCTGTTCCCTTCCGCTTGACTCCCCTCCCTCAATATGCCAACATAATTGTTGCCAATATTTACGTTGCCAATATAATAGTTGGTAAGCGGGTTTTGGCCAGGAGGGTACATGCTCAAGAAAACCGTAGGAAACTGGGTCGATGACGATCGGTTCTTCGACCGCGAGAGGGACATCGCGGCACTGCGCGAACACGTCTCCCAGGGGACTCACACGCTCCTTGTTGCACAGAGACGCATGGGCAAAACGAGCCTCGTCCGGGAACTGCTCCGCAGGCTGAACGGTAGCCCGGGCGTCGAAACGGCTTTTGTTGACCTGGAGGACGCCCGCGATCCCGCGGACGCGATCGTGCAGATCTCGCTGGCGTCGCGGCACCTCCAGTCAATCCCGCGCAGGGCCAGAGAGCTTACGGAAGCGGTTTTGAGGAGATTCGGAAACGTTCAGTTGGCCGCGCAGTATGAGGAAATGCGATTCCAGCTACGAGCGGAGATCAACAGCGGCACCTGGAAGAGCAAGGGCGACCTGCTTATGCAGAACCTCGCCAGGGGAAACGGCATGGTCGTGCTCGCGATCGACGAACTGTCGGTTCTCGTTAACAGGATCCTCAGGGGGCGGGACCACCGGATGCTGCCGGAGAATATCGACGCGGCGGATGAATTTCTCTCCTGGCTGCGACGAAATGCCCAAGAGCATCGTGGCCGACTCTGCCTGATTGTCTCGGGCAGCGTCGGGATCGCCCCGATCCTGAAGCAAGCGGGCCTGAGCGCGGCGATGAACGCCTACCCGCCTACGAACTGAAACCGTGGAGCGAGTCGACGGCGTCAGATTGCCTGTCTGCGTTGGCCGCAAACTACAAGGTGGACATCCCTGAAGGAGTGCGCGAGGCGGTGTGCCGCCGTCTGCGGTGCTGCATCCCCCACCACGTTCAGCAGTTCTTCGACGCACTGCACCGGCAGCTAAGACTTGCAGGACGTACGGATGCCACGCTCGAGGACGCCGACACCGCTTACCGCGGCGACATGCTCGCGGTGCGCGGACAGATTGACATGGACCACTACGAGGAACGGCTCAAGATGGTGCTTGGGACCGACGGCTACAGGGTGGCCCTCGAACTCCTGGCCCGGGCTGCGTCGGAGGGATCGCTAAGTCCCTCATCAATCGAAACGTACAAGTCGAAGCTGGATATTTCCCAGGACGCCGGAGCGGCTGCGGTCCCCTTCGTGCTCGAGGTCCTGGTGCAGGACGGGTACTTCACCAGGCAGGGGGAGGAATTCCGCTTCGCCTCGGGACTGCTGGAAGACTGGCAGCGCTCCCGGAGGGGCCTCCCGATCGCTCCCCTCGCTGCAAAATAGCGTCCCTGAGATGAGGTTCGGATGGCGAGAAAGATCAAGAAATACAATCCAGGATTCCTGACCGACCAGGAACTGGTGGACTGCTTCTGCGTGCGAACCGGCGAGTTTGCCCTCCTCGTCGAAGCGCTTCGCGAGAGCACGGGGAACTCGAACCCGCATGCGATCGTGATCGGGCCCCGCGGCTCGGGCAAGACCACATTGCTGCTGCGCGTCGCTGCCGAGGCGCGGAGAGACCCGGCCCTGCAAGCGGCCTGGTTCCCGGTAATCTTTCCCGAAGAGAGCTACGGAATTTCCAGTTGCGGCGAATTCTGGCTGCAGTGCTTGTTCAATCTCTCGCAGCAGGCTCCCCGCGGGAAAGACGAGCCCGACCTGAATCGCACCTACGAGGAACTCCTCGCCATCCAGGATGACCGCATTCTGGCGGATCTGGCCCTGGCAGCGATTCTCGACTTCTCTGCCACCCAGGGCAGGAGGCTCGTGCTGCTTGTGGAAAACCTGAACAGCCTGTTCAACGAAATCGGTGACCCCGGGGTGGGGTGGGAGCTGCGCAAGACACTCCAGTGCGAACCCTGGATCTTCCTGCTGGGCAGCGCCACGAGTCGCTTCGCGGAAATCGACAACGCGAAGCGGGCGCTGTACGACCTCTTCCAGGTGCACACGCTGAAGCGCCTGGACACGGAGGCCTGCGCGACCCTGTGGAGGAGCGTCTCGGAAAGGGATATCGATCCACGGGCGATCCGCTCCCTCGAGATCCTCACCGGCGGCAATCCCCGTTTGCTGTCGATCGTCGCCGAGTTCGGCTCCCGACTCTCCTTCCGCGAGTTGATGGACGACCTCCTGGGCCTGGTCGACGATCACACCGAGTACTTCCGCAGCCATCTGGAAGGGCTGGGGGCGCAGGAGCGGCGGGTGTACCTGGCGCTGGCCACCCTTTGGAAGCCCTCCACGGCCAGTCAGGTCTCAGCTATCACCCGGCTGTCGGCCAGCCATTGCAGCGCGTTGCTGAAACGCCTCGTTGATCACGGCGAGGTCATTCGTTCCGGAGGAATACCCCGGCGGAGGGAGTACTACCTGGCCGAGCGCATGTATAACATATACCACCTGCTGCGGCGCGGACGGGGGACGAATCAGGTGGTCGAGGCGCTCGTCCGCTTCATGACGGCATTTTACTCAGAACCGGAACTTGTCAACATCTTCCAGCAGATCACGGCGGAGGCATCGTCTATCGAAGGGGCGATGCGGGAGATGCTGGAGAAAGCGCTGAAGAGGGCGCTGGAGCTATTGCCCGCCGCGACCAGCCCGGCGGGAGAAGCCGAAGGACTCCAGGTACCTTTCGGAGCACAAGCTGCGACCTCGCGCGCGGGAGTAAAGAAGCGGCCCGGGCAGGATCCCGATTCCCGCGAATCGAGGGCCGGCGAGTTGGCCGCAAGGGCAAAGGACCTGCTCGGCAACCAGGAGTACGAACAAGTAATTGCCGCCTGCGACGCAATTGAGTCCCTGCTGCGCGGGGTGGGCACGACCGGCGGCACAAGGCAGACGGCGGACGCGCTGTGCGTGAAGTCCGTGGCCCTGGCGCGAATGGGGCGCGCCGACGAGGCTGTGGTCGTTTGCGACGAGATCCTGAGCCGGCACGGAGGCAACGATGCACCTCCCCTGGCGAAGACCATTGCCACAGTACTCGCGAACAAGGTTGCATTGCTGGGCAGGCTCAAGCGCCCGCAGGAGGTGCTTGCAGCCAGTGAAGCCTTCACGGAACGCTACGACCATGCCGATTCGCCGGCTACCGAAAAACAGCGGTCCCAGGTGCTCTTCAACCGTGGCGTCGCGCTAGTGGAAGTAGGCCAACCCAGCAGGGCGCGGGCAGTGTTCGACGAAGTGATCCAACGATTCGGGCCCAGCAATTCCGTCGAAGTCTGCGAGCCCGTGGCGCGGGCGCTGGTAGGCAAGTCCGGGCTGCTGGAAGACCAAGGCCTCGCTGCCGCAGCCTGCGACGGATACGATGCCGTCATCAAACGTTTCGGGAACAGCCGGTTGCCCGGAGTCGCCGACGCCGTGGCTACCGCGATGCTCCGCAAGGGAAGCTCGCTGGCGACACGCGGTGAGTTCCGCGATGCGCTCGCCTGTTTCGAGGCCCTCACGGAGCGCTTCGAATCGGGCGCCTCGCCGGAGATGGCTGGCCACTTGGCAACGGCGCAGTCCAACCGGGCCGCGATGCTGGACTTGCTCGACAAGCCGCGGGAAGCACAGGAGGCCTACGATACCCTCATCGGCGGGCTTGCTTCCGACGATTTGCCCGACATGGCCGAGAACCTCGCCGTCGCATTCGCTAACAGAAGCACGTCGTTGATGCGGGCGGGTCAATTGGAGGATGCCTTCGCTTCTGTCGATGAATTCCTGAACCATTTCAAAGGCACGAAATCTCCGTCAATCCTTCAGCGGATCGGTTCCACACTGCTCGAAAGGGCGAAAGCGGAATTTCAGACCGGCCGGCCGGAAGCGGCCATGGACACAGCGGCACGGGTCCTGAAGGAATTTGCTTCGAATTCTCCGGAGAATCTAGTGCTCGCCCACCTTCTGCGAGCGGAGGGCTATTTCCGTCGCGGAAACCAGTTCGGCTGCAAGTCGGAACTCGCGGCCCTGCTGGAGATTCTGCCCCGATTCGAGGTGCTGCCCGAGATGAGCATCGAAAGCCTGATGGCCTACACGATTCGATTCGGGCCCGGCCCCGTGCTGGCGTTGATCGAAGCGTCCCCGTCCGTCAACCGGCTGTACCCGCTGGTGACAGCCTTGCGGCAAGAGTTGGGCATCGAGACCAAGGTTGCAAAGGAAGTCGAGGACGTCGCAAGCGACATTCGCCAGGATCTGGCACGGCGGAGGCAGCAAGGTCCACCGTGAGACGGCTCGGCCAGCTGGAAGTGGGAATGCACAGCTATACGGTCCGCCGATTGCGGTGGCGGCCCTATGGCTGATCGCTGCCAGCAGGCATCGCCGGTAGTGCTACATTTTGGCCAGAGCGTCTTCCATCAGGTCCATTCCGGTCACCAGATTCTCCATGCTGGTCGCGAAGGAGATGCGCACATGGCCTTCCATGCCGAAAGCTGAACCGGGAACCACGGCCACTCCCGATTGGCGCAGCAGCCAGGTGGAAAACTCCACAGAGTCCCGCACCTCGCTCCCGAAATAGCTGGAAATGTTGGGGAAGGCGTAGAAGGCTCCCCCCGGATTGGCGCAACTCAGTCCGGCCATCCCATTGAGCCGTTCGACCACGTAGCGTCGCCTCCGCTCGTACTCGGCAATCATCTGCGGTACCGAGTCCTGGTTGCCCAGGATGGACTCCAGGGCCGCTTTCTGGGAAACCGAAGCCGGATTGGCGCTATGGCTCTGGACGTTGCTGACGCTCTTGGCGATTTCCCGGGGGGCCACCAGGTATCCGATGCGCCATCCGGTCATGGCATAGGTCTTGGAGGCGGTGTTGACCAGCAAGGAGACATGCTTGGCTCGGTCGGCGTACTGAGCCAGCGAGGTGTGCTTGTTCCCGTCGAAGACGAAGAATTCGTAGCATTCGTCAAAGATGATCATCAGTTCCCGGTCCAGGGCCAGATCCACGATCCGGTCCATCTCCTCGGCCGGAATCACGGCGCCGGTAGGATTGTTGGGAGTGTTGACCACCATGGCTCTGGTGCGCGAGGTTACCTTGGCTTCCAGCGCCGATGCCTTGAGGACAAAGTCATCCTCCTCCCGGGTCATGACCTCGACCGGGACCGCTCCAACCATCTTGAATTGCTCCGGAAAGGTCACCCAATAGGGGACGGGAAGCAGCACCTCGTCTCCTTCCTCGAACAGGACGAAGGCCAGATTGAACAGCGTATGTTTGGCGCCGCAGGACACCACCACCTCCGGCACGGAATAGTCGACTCCATATTGATGGCGGTATTTGTCCACCACGGCTTCCCTGAGATCCTGGATACCCGGCGCCGAGGTGTAGCGGGTAAAGTTTTCGTCGATGGCCCGGTGTCCTCTGCCCTTGATGTTGTCGGGCGTATTGAAGTCCGGCTCACCGATGCTGAAGTCCACCACTTTTCGACCTTCGGAACGGAGGCGTTTGGCCTCTTCCGAAACCGCCATGGTCGGCGAGGGCGAAAGGCGCCCCACTCGTTTGGCTAATCTCATAGTCTCTCCCCGCGTCAATTCCAGTCATTCTGGGCTTCCACCGTCCCAGGCGGAAGCAGAGTATATTCAGTTCCCTGGGGAAAGTAAAACCGTTCAGGCGCCTGTTCCGTAACTGCTGCGAGGTGTAGTTTGGGGGGCACAGACCAGTCCAATGGCTTGCGCCAGTGGCTAAATGCGGCCGCCGCTTCGCGGCTTACCCGAACCCCGGGAGAAGTCGCGTTCAGCAGCCAAGGCGACGTACTTTTGTCGGCGGTAGCGTGAGCCCGGGGTCGTGGTGTCCCCCGCCGACCGCTAACCGGGACGAAGCCCACGGGCCGCCATCCCCAAAAGGCCCTCTCGGCCTCTTTCCTACGCTCCGCTCCGCCCGGAAGACACGCCGATGGAAACGGATTGTACCTCTTCGTCCAGCCCAGTGGAACCCGCAGCTGGATTCAACGCCTCGTCATCCGTGGCCGCCGCCGTGAGCTCGGACTCGGCAGCCTCGCCCTGGTCCCCCTGGCCGAGGCCCAGGAAAAGGCGCTCGTCAACCGCAAGCTGGCCCGTGAGGGCGGAGATCCACTGGCGGAGAAGCGACGGACGGAGGGCATCCCCACCTTCGCCGAAGCTGCCGCCCGTGTGCTGGAACAGAAGCAGGCCGGATGGCGCAACCGGAAACATGCCCGCGAGTGGCTGTCGAGCCTGGGGCGGTTGGCCTTTCCGCGCATCGGCAGGATGCCGGTCTCCGAGGTCAGCAGCGCCGACGTGCTCGAGATCCTCACGCCCATCTGGCACCGGAAGGCGGAGACGGCCCGGCGGGTGCGCCTGCGCTTGCGTGCGGTCCTGGAATGGGCCGTGGCCATGGAGTACAGGATCGACAACCCCTGCGACCGGATCGGCCCGGTCCTTGGCACCCAACAGAACGTTGTCCGGCACATGCGGGCCTTGCCCCATCGGGAGGTGGCTGCGGCTATCGGGAAGGTGCGGGGATCGACGGCATTGCCTGCAGCGAAGCTGGCCTTCGAGTTCCTGGTGCTGACGGCAGCCAGGTGGGGCGAGGTGCGGGGGGCCGAGTGGGAGGAGATCGATCGCAGCGGGAGGGTGTGGACCATCCCGGCCAAGCGGATGAAAACGAACCGCCAGCACCGGGTACCGCTGTGTGGCCGCGCCCTGGAGATTCTCGAGGCGGCCGAGGCACTCGGGGAGGAAGCCGGTCCACTGGTGTTCACCCATGGGCAAGGGAAGCCGCTCAATGACAAGCAGCTGCGGTGGCTGCTGCGCGAGCAGGGGATCGCAGCGGTACCGCACGGGTTCCGCTCCAGCTTCCGGGACTGGGCGGGTGAGGAGACAGATCATCCCCGGGAGGTGATCGAGGCGGCCCTGGCGCATGTGGTCCGCAACCGGGTGGAGGCGGCCTATGCCCGCTCGGACCTGTTCGAGCGCCGTCGTGTCCTGATGGACGACTGGGCGCGTTACCTGGACTAAGGGATGGGGGAGGACCGAGAGCCCTTGGAGTAAAGAGACCCGAGGGACCGGTTGCCCGGGGCAAGCCAGGTGAGAGCCAGGCTCGAAGTCCGGCGGCAATCAGAGCCAGGATGAGCAGTACAACCTAGTAGGACGATTCCAATATAATATTGCAATTCAGCACCGATCCGTTGTACTCTGGAGTCCTCGACATCCGGTGGCTTCGGAGAGATTTCGGTGCCCTTCACAAGCCGACGAGCCAGTCTGGTCCTCAGTGACGAGGTGCGAGCGAGGCTGGAGGGAATCAGCCGGTCACGTTCGGAGTCGGCGCAGCATGTGGAACGGGCCAGGATTTTACTGGGCTACGCTGGGGGCCAGACCGTCTCAGCGATTGCTCGCGCGCTGGGCACGAACCGGCCCAAGGTGGAGCGGTGCGTCGACAAGGGTCTCCAACTTGGCGCGCTGGCGGCGCTGGGGGACCTGCCGCGCAAGGGGCGTCCCGGGACCATCTCCTCGGAGGCGCGTGCCTGGGTGGTTTCGCTGGCTTGCGTCAAGCCGAAGGCACTGGGCTACCCGGAGGAGCTATGGACGACCCATCTGCTGGCAAGTCATGTTCGTGCCCACTGCGAGCAGGCGGGTCACCCGAGTCTGGCGAAGCTGGCACGCGGCACGGTCTCGAAGATTCTGGCGGGTCACCGGCTACGGCCGCACAAGATCGAGTATTATCTGGAGAAACGCGATCCGGAATTCGACACGAAGATGGCCCAAGTACTGGTGGTGTACAAACTGGTTGAACTGGCCCGCCAGCGGAAGGACGCCCCGAAGGGCCCGTTGACGGTCTTTGTCTCCTACGACGAGAAGCCGGGTATCCAGGCCATTGGCGGGGTGGCTCCCGACCTGCCGCCCAAGCCGGGCAAACATGTCGGCACGGGGCGCGATTACGAGTACCAGCGGCATGGGACGCTGACGCTGATGGCAGGACTGGATCTGATGACCGGTACACCGGGCTGTGGTGGAGCGGCACCGGAGCCGGGAGTTCGTGGCCTTCCTGCGGCAGTTGGACCGGGCCTATCCGGCCGGGGCACGCATCCGGCTGGTGCTTGACAACCATTCGGCGCATGTCTCGAATCGAATGAGACGCGGGCCTGCTTGGCGACGATGGCGAACCGATTCGAGTTCGTCTTCACACCCAAGCACGGCTCCTGGCTGAACGTGGTCGAATCGTTCTTCGCGAAGCTGGCCAACACGCTGTTGCGCGGGATGCGGGTGGAGTCCAAGGCGGAGCTGCGGCAACGCATCGAACGCTACATCGACCGGCTGAACGAAGACCCGGTGGTATTCAAGTGGACGTACAAGATGGACGAGATCTCAGTCGTGTAAATGTTGATATGTTATTTAGGAATCTTCCTACTAGGGAAAAAATAAGAGAAGACACCAAGCCACCGCCAACGAGATAGTCAGGAAGAGAAAAAAATACAGTAACCACTTAAGAAAAAACTGTTTGGGCGTTAAGTTTTTCTCCCTGACCCTTAAGGCAATCAACGGACACAAAACAGCGAGAAGTATCAACCAAATCCAAGAACGGGTTGATATGTAGGGTGTTTTTTCGATGGCATACAGAAGCAGGACCAAGTAATACACGCCCTAACCCCCCTTAACCGCATTCAGCATACCAGCTAACGCATGAGGCCACATTATCGTGAAATTCGCCCTCTGCCTGTTGGTTACACTCATAAGTCACACGCACCATGACACCTGCACAAATGGCGCCTACCACTAGACCGCCGAGCGGGGTTGCACCCACTGCGACAGCACCTCCCCATAAGCCGCAGCCTATCATGCCTGTGTCATTAGCAAGCGAACAACTCGACTCTTCTCGTCTCCTCTCTCTTTCAGCATCCCTTAAACATTGGCAAGCCTCAACCGTTTCAAGAACCAGAAACAAACAGCCTATGGACACCACCAGAAAAACAACGACAGTTTTCTTTAAATTCATTATTCAATCTCCTTTCAGCCCTCGTCAATCGTCAATCACAAGTGGCGCAGCCTGCTAGCGCTTGCTCAATTCCCCGCAGAATAGCCTCTTTTTCTTCTTCCGAAAACAAACCCAACTCGACCAGCCGGTTAAGTTCACTCGTGAAAATAGCATCCCGCTCCGCGGTAGACTTGGCCGTTTTCAACCGCTTGGAAATACCACCAAGCGCCTTCAACTTCTCATATTCTGGCGGTCTGATAGACGTTGCCGACTCAATAGCAGAACGTGCCCCATCATTTCCAAACATCGCCGCCAAGTGCAACGCGGAAACCCCTTGGTTGTCTGTGGTATCCACGCCTACGCCTCGATCAATCAACGCTTGGGCTACAGCCTCGCCCGCGCCAGTCTTGGCCGCCCAATGTAAAGCCGTCCATCCGTTTCCACTCGTGATGTTGGGATTAGCACCAGCAGCTAATAGCGCCTGAACTTGCCCATAAACGGTCGCCGTCGTTGGCGCACCAAGAACAGCCCATTGAAGCGCTGTAACGCCGTCCGCATTGGTCGCGTTGGCGTCTGCGCCATCCTCAAGAATCTGCTTTAACGCCGGAACATCGCCGTCAAGAAGTGAGTCGAACAACTCGTTGACAACAGCCACCGGCCCCGGCTCCCCTTCAGGGATCAAGTCTCCGGGGACTTCTGGTGCCGAGTCTTCCGGTGCTGGAGCACCGGTCGTTGGCGGGTCATTGACGTCGCCCCCAGGCCCTGTATCTTCTTCACCCGGACCTTGTCCCAACATGTGATAGGCAGTACCAAACACTGCCAGCCCGACGGCCAGGCAAAGCGCGGGGAAAATCAGCTTTTTCCTAAGACCTTGTCTGAAACAACCCTGTTTCACCCTCGGATGATCTGCCCGGCAGGGCAGGGCCCCCACTTGTCTGAAACAACCCTGTTTCACCCTCGGATGATCTGCCCGGCAGGGCAGGGGCCCCACTTGTCTGAAACAAAACCTGTTTCACTCTCGTATGATCCGCCCCGTCCTGGGGGGCCTGGGAGCGCGGGCGTCCCGTCCGCATCCTGTTCCTTTGGCCACCGCTGAGTTTCAGTGCGATGCTGCAGGCAGCCACCCTGTGGGCGGGAACAGCATCGGCCAAGCCGAAGGAGAGCCATGGCGCCGTTCCCGGTTGATGCAAGTGGGGGAGATGGCCGAGGCTGTGCCAGGCTTGGTGCGGGCGGGACGCCCGCGCTCCCAGGAAGTTGTCATCCCATGACATCGTCACACCAAGGCAGCGCTGGGGACGTTGTTGAATTACTGGAATAACTTCGATCGACCGTTCCTGAATTGCTTTTATTCGAAAACGTCCCCTACTCGCACTCTACAAGTTATTCCAGTAATTCAACAACGTCCCCTACTTTTGCGGGTCGCGTGCACCCCGCGCTGCCGCAGCGCGTAGGCGGCGGGTTAGTAGAGCCGTTCCGGTACGCACCGCCTTACCCGAACGACGCCAAACCGGTACCAGAATGGTAAACGCCCCCCCCAATGAGAAATCTGGGGGCTGATTCTCAATCCGGTCAATCCTCATCCTGGCCGGGGTGGCCCTTTGCCCGGGCGTACCACTTCCACTGCCTCAAGATCCCGCGCAGAATACGGATGTCGCGGTCGTCGGGTGAAGCCCGCGCCAGCATTTGACGCAGGGTCATCATGATGTCCTGGGGATTCTGCTCCTTGAGAAACTGGATTTGGCTCAGGCATCCTTCCAGGTCTCGAGAAAAGGCCTCGATTTGACCCAGTTCCGCCAGCCGCGAAGACCTTTTGGACGGGGGAGCAGACAGACCCTGAGAGAGCTCGTAGGCCAGGATAGCCACGGCATGGGCCAGATTGAGGGAGGGAAACTCCGCGTCGGTGGGAATCCGGACCTGCCACTGGCAGTGCTGCAGGTGTTCATTGGTCAGCCCGGTTCGTTCCGGTCCGAAGACGATGGCGATGCGCTGGCCGGGAGCCAGCACGTTCAGCTTGGCTGCCATCTCCCGAGGCTGCAAGGCCCGATCGAACCATCTCACCGGCCGCGAGCTGGTGGCCACGCTCAGGTGAAAGGGTTCCAGGGCCGAGCCCAGGCCCCTGGTCCGGACGGCCTTTTCCAGCAACTCGTCGGCGCCGCGGGCCCGCTGCCGAGCTTCCTCGTTCAGATCGGCCCGGCAGTCCACCAGGATGAGTCGATCCAGGCCCATGTTCTTCATGACACGAGCCACCGAACCCAGGTTTCCCGGGGAGCTGGTCTCCACCAGCACGATGGCAATGCGGCCGAGATCGGACATGGGCGGCTGGCCTGGATTTCTCACCGGGTTGCTCCCTGCCCGATGAAGATGCGGCCTGGGTCCATGGAACGCCCAGGTCTCCCGATACGAGCCGGAGAACACTCTACTCGGGTTGATGCGCTCCTTCAGGCAGCAATTTCCCCTTTTCCAGATAGCGGATCCTGCCGGCGTGACGGGCGGCAAGGGGATCGTGAGTGACCATCAGAACCGTTTTCCCGTGGTCGCGGTTCAGCCTGGAGAGGATGGTCAGGATCTCCCGGGCCGACTGGGCGTCCAGGTCCCCGGTGGGCTCATCGGCCAGGATGATGGAAGGATCGGTTACAATGGCGCGGGCAATCGCCACCCGCTGCTCCTGACCGCCTGAGAGCTGGCGGGGATAGTGATCCATCCGGTCGGACAATCCAACCAGTCCCAGAGCCGTGGCGGCATGCTCGGCCCGCTCCTGGCGGCTGAGTCGGGTCAGCAACAGGGGAAGTTCCACGTTCTCGCGGGCGGTCAAAACGGGGATGAGGTTGAAGGTTTGAAAGACGAACCCGACGTTCTCGTTCCTCCAGTCCGCCATGGCTCTCTCCTTGAGCTGGTGGAGGTCCTGGCCCAGGACCTTGACCCGGCCCCGGGTGGGGCGGTCGATGGCGGCAATGAGGTAGAGCAAGCTGGACTTGCCGGACCCGGAGGGACCCATGAAGGCCACAAAATCTCCTCTTTGAACCGTCAGATGGACATCCTGCAGGGCGATGATCTGAAAGGCGTCCCGCTTGAACTCCTTGTGCAGGTCAATGGCCTCCACCACCGGATCGCTGACCATTTGTTCCCCTTTTCGATGAGCAGTTTTCCTAACGCTCCGCCGGACGGATTCGGTCGCCGTCCTCCAGATCACCGGGCGGGTTCACGACGATCTCTTCGCCGCCAATCAGGCCCTCGGTGATGACCACCCCCTCGGCGATCAAATCTACGGCCTGGACAGGCCGTTCCCTGGCCCTGCCCTGCAAGACCACGAACACCGTCTTGCTGCCCTCCCGCTCGCGGACAGCCGCGGCCGGCACGGTAATCCGGACACCCGAAGGAGCCCCATTTTCGTCGGCCGGCTCCTCCGGGGCCAGAAAGACGACCTGAGCATTCATTTCAGGCCTCAGGAAGGCGTCGGGATTGGCCACCTGGACCTTGACCTGGACGGTTGCCTTCTGGCGGTTGGCCTCCGGCGCGATCTCGGCAATTTGGCCGTGATAGGGCCGGTCCGGAAAGGCGTCGGTCCTGATGGTGGCCTGCTGATTCATGGAAAGCTTGGAGAAATCCTCCTGGCTGATGTCCAGCTCCACCTGAAGATCATTCAGATCGGCCAGGGTGACCACATAGCCCTTGGCGCCGCGCTCCCCCACAAAGCTGGTGGTGACGAATTCACCTTTCTCCACCGCCCTTTCCAGTATCGTACCGGTAATGGGGGCTCGAATCACCGTGGAGTCCAGAAAGGTCTGGCGAAGGGCCAGCTCGCCCCGAGCTTGCTTAACCCGTCCCTTCATGGCCTCGATCTGCTCCTCCCGGGGCCCCAATCGGACCAGGTCGGCTTCCCTGGCCAGGGACTCCACCCGGGCCGCCTCCGCCTCGAACCGGGCCTGGGCGTTGTCCAGGTCCTGCCGGGGCAGCACTTCCTCCTCAAACAGCCTCTGCACGCGATCCAGGTTGATTTTGGCGTTCTTGAGATCGGCGTCGGCGCGGGCCAGGTTGGCATTGGCCCGAGCAATCTCTTCCGGCCGGGAACCGGCTTCCAGCTCGCTCAGTTGGGCCAGCAAGCTGGCCAATTGTCCCTCGGCCTGTTGGGCCTGAGCGCGATACTCGGCATCCTCCAATTTCACCAGGACCTGATTCTCCTGGACCAGATCGCCCTTTTCGACGCCGATCCAGGCGACTTTTCCCACCACCTTGGCCGTCAACTGAATCTTGTGATGGGCTACGATGTAGCCGGCGGCATTCAGGATCACTCTGGAACCCTCGGACCCGGCCTGACCTCCGGCAACCACCCGGTAGACCTCCACTTGGATCTCCTGCCGGGCGAAGCGGAAGGCGGTGACCGCTGCGCTCACGGCCAGGACCAGCACAATGCCGGCCAGGATCCAGCGGGTTGTCCACCGGGAGGGGCTGCTCGCGGACCGCCTCCGGCTCCTGTGGATCCTCAGGCTGTCGAGTTCCTGATCCAGTTTTTTCCCGTTTTCAACCACCGGCTACAGCTCCCGCAGCGCACTGAGAATGCTTGCTCTGGCTGCCCCTCGGGCCGGCAGCAGTCCGCCCAGCAGGCCCATGATCGAGGCAAATCCGACACCCACGGCCACGATGGCCGGTGAGAGCCGAAAATCGAAACCGGTCTCGCTGAAGGTGAGATTGTTGCCGATGCCGGTCTCCAGGCCATGCAGCGGCAATACCAGCAGCACCCCGATCAGTCCCCCCACCAGGGAAAGCAGCAGCGATTCGATCACAAAGGCAAGCAAGATGCTGCCACCGGAAAAACCCAGAACCCGCAGAGTGCCGATCTCCCGCGAGCGCCGGGCCACGGCGGCATACATGGTGTTCATGGCGGCGAAGCAGCTTCCGAAAGCCATGATAACGGCCACAAACAGGCCCAGGAACTTCACCGGCTCGGCCGAGTTGGTCTGCTCCTGGTAGTAGTCCACTTCCCTTTTGCCTTCCAGGTAGAGCCGTTGATCGTCCGCCATGGCGTTCTGTAACGCCTGCAAGGTCACCGGGTCGGAAGCCCGCACCAGGACCGAGGAAAGGACTTCCATGCGATTGGAATCGGTGGCCAGTTGATTCAGACCCACCCAGATCTCGCTGTCGAAGGCGGTGCTGCCGGCGTCAAAAACACCCACCACCCGCCAGTCGCCCCGGCCGAAGCGCAGTTGATCTCCCACGCCGGTCCGGACGAACCGCCTGGCAATCGACTTCCCGACCACCACCTCCCGCTGACCCGGCTGGTACCAACGGCCCTCGATCAACCTCAGGTCGGGCCGCATTCGGATCCCCATGGGAGACAGGCCCCGGATGGTCACGTTGGCCCCCTCGGGACTGTTGTGGCGCGGCAAATTGATGACCGTCACCACTTCCGGAGAGACCATCGGCTGGCCGTCCAGTTGCTGAATCCCCGGTTTGTTTCGGATGTTCGACACGGCCTCGCGGCTGATCTGGCTGACCAGCTCCGAGAGGGAGTTCTTCCTCAATACCAGCAGATGAAGCGGATGCCCGGTGGACTGGAGGGCCCGTTCCAAACCGCCGACCAGGGCCAGGATCCCCAGCAGAACCGCCACCGTAAGGCCAATGCCCAAGGCGGTCATCAAGGTGGTGGTCCTGCGGACCGTCAGATTTTTCAAGTTGTAGGAGAGAGGCAATGGCATAGGGGGTTAACCCGTATGGCGGAGGGCCGAAGTGATCGGCAGCCGTGTCGCCCCCAGGGCCGGGATCAGGGAGCTCACGATGCCGATGGCCAGGGCAATGGACAAGCAGATCAGGAACACCGCCGGGGGAAAGGACAGTCCGGAAAGCATGAGCTGCGACTGCCGCAGGACCGAGGATGCCGCCCAAGCCAGGCCGCAACCCACCAGGCCGCCCGCCAGGGATATCAGGATGGCCTCGGCCACGATCATGCTCAGGACCCTGCCGGTGGTGAACCCCAGCGTCTTGAGCACTCCGATTTCGGTGATTCGCTCGCGCACCGACATGCCCATGGTGTTGGCGGCGACCAGCAGAATGGTGAACACCAGCGCGCCGCAAATACTCAACAGGAACAATTTGACGTTGCCCAGCATGGAAACGAAGCTCAACTGGAAGGCCCGCTCGGTTTCCGTCTTGGTTTGCCGCTCCGAATTTCGATAGAGGTCGTCGATCTGCCGCGCGATGCGCGGCACCGCCTGGGCGGATTCCGCCAGGATAGCGAAGGTTCCCACCACCCCGCGCCGGGACTGGGGCAGGCCCTCTTCCAGGTATTTCCGGTGAAAATACATGGCGAAGTCCTGGTTTTCGATATCGCTTTCAAAAATGGCCCGAATGGTCAATTCCAGGTCCACCGGGTAGATATCCCCCTTGAGAGTGACCCGCTGACCCAGCTTGAAGTTCAGCCGCTCGGCCAGGCTTTTGCCGACGGCCGCGGCCGTGCGCTCCGACTGGAAGGCCTCGAGCTGTTCGGGAGGCACCCTGAACTCTCCATAGATCTCAAAGATCCTTTCCGGGTCGGTGGCAAACCGCGGGAAGAAATTCTCCGGCCGATTGTCGATATAGACCCCGCCGAACCAGGAGGTGGGCACCAGCTCCCGCACACCGGGCACCTTGCGGATCTGCTGTTCGTAGTACTCGGGAAGGGAGAAGGTCAGAGAGACCCGATTTCGGGTCACCAGCCGCAGGGCTTGCTCGGGAGGACCTTCCTGATGGTAAAAGGCGTGATAGACCGAGAGGAGTATTCCCAGCAGAAACAGGGAAATACTGATGCTGGCCACCGTCAGCAGCGTTCGACGCCTGTTGCGCAGAGCATTCTTTAGAGCCAGAACCAGGGTATCCCAGAACACGGAGATTCTCGTTTCCGGCCGGGAGACCGACGCGCCCCCTGCCGGTTTTCAGATTACCACAACTCTTGCAGGCTCGGTCAAAGCGCCCTCGGCATCCCTCACAGTCCTAGTCGCCCCTTCCCTGGGAGCCCCCACCCAAGGCGCTGGAACATCCCCGGCAATGGGTTCTCCGCCGGGCGTTCAGGATCCCGCAGTGCCGGCAGCGGATGTACATGAAGTGGGTGAACCAGTGGGTCAGCAGGGCGCTCCCACCCAGGATCAGCACGGCCAGCAGGACATTGATTGCTGTTTCCATGGCAGGAATACTCTGATACCGGCGCCAGCTCACAGGCGATACAGACAGCCCATGCCGGTGCACGGGCGGGGGCGGCCCTAACCGGTCCGGGGTACTTCATCCCCCTCCGCCCTCCCCGGCCGAAAGAAGAAAGCGAACAGCACCAGAACCACCGCTGCCGCCACCGCGGGTACCATCCAGATCTGATCCCAATGGTGCTGCACAGCTCCGTCCCCGCCCAGGAAACTGTAGTGCTGCACCACCAGCCCGGAGACCCTGGCTCCCACGAACATGCCCAGGCCCAGCGTGACCAGGGCAATAAATCCCTGGGCCGCGGCCCGCACGCGGACGGGGGCCTTGCGGTCCACGTAGACCTGGCCGGCCACGAAAAAGAAATCGTAGCAGATGCCGTGCAGGAGAATGCCTCCCAGCAACATCCAGAGGTACTCGCTACCGTTGCCCCCGGCGAACAGCAGATAGCGGGCCACCCAGGCAGCCATACCGATCAGCAGGGTTCCCTTGAGCCCCACCCGGGTCAGGAAGAAGGGCATGGCCAGCATGAAAAGAATCTCGGAGCCCTGCCCCAGCGTCATTTTGCTGGCTGCCTGGCTGACGCCGATCTCGTTGAGAAACAGGTTGGTGAAGGTGTAGTAAAACTGTAGCGGGATACAGAGCAGGAACGACCCCGCCACGAAAATGGCAAAGGACCGCTCCCTCATCAGGCTCAGCGCATCCAGACCGAGCAGGCTCCTGAGGCTGAAGGACCCGCCGCCGCCCTTGGGAGGGGTGTGGGGAAGCAGCAGGCAGTAGAGACCCATCAGCACCGATGCGCCGGCGGCAATCTGCAGCGGCACTGCGCTGGCCTCCAGGTGCAATCGGCCCACCAGCAGGCCGGCGGCGATCCACCCGATGGTCCCCAGCACTCTCACCCTGGGGAATTCCCGTTCCGGGCTTTGCATGTGGTGAAAGGACAGGGAGTTGGTGAGCGCCAGGGTCGGCATGTAGCACAGCGTGTAAATCAACAGCACCGGGAAGACTTCCCCGAAGGTTTCCAGATTGGACACCCAATACAGCAGGAAGCCGCCCGTCAGGTGCAGTCCGGCAAGCACCTTTTCCGAAGCATAGAACCGGTCGGCCACCAGGCCCATGAAAAATGGAGAGATCATGGCCGCGATGGCCGTGGTGGCATAGGCCCAGCCGATCTGACTGTCGCTGAAGCGAAGGGTCTGGCTCAGATAGGTGACCAGGGTGACGTACCAGGCCCCCCAGATGAAATACTGCAGAAACATCATGGTGGAGAGCTTCAGGCGAACCATTCATTAACCTCGTTCTCCACCCATGACGACCCCGACAAGCGGGCTACGGTCCGGTCCTGCCCCAGAGCCGCCATGACCTCGAAAATTCCAGGGGCTACCGCTCTCCCGGTCAGCAGCGCCCTGGCCGCGTTGATGAGCAACCCCGCCTTGACCTCTTTTTCGGCGGCAAAGCCGCGCAGGGCCGATTCCGCCTCCTCCAGTCCGAAGACCGGCAGGGATCCGAGCCGTGCGGCCAGTTCGGGCATCAGAAGCGGCAGCGCCTTGTCCTTGAGAAATCTCTGCCGAGCCTTGACCTCGATCTCAAAGTCATCGGTGAAGAAAGCTCTCCCCTGGGTGGCCAGGTCGTCCACCATGCGGGCGCGCCTCTTGAGCAGGTCAACCACCTTCAGCAGCCAGTCCCTGCCGGAGGAGCCGAGCTCTTCCTTCCAGAGCCCCTCCTTTTCCAGCTCGGCCTTTATCAGCGGATACAGCCTCTCGGCGGGGGCATTGCGCAGATACTGGCTGTTGAACCAGGCCAGTTTGTCCAGGTCGAAGACGGCGTTGCTCTTGTGGACACCCTCCAGGGAGAACTGGCGGATCAACTCCTCGGTGGACAGGCATTCGGTCTCGTTTTTGGGCGACCAGCCCAAAAGCGCCAGAAAGTTGCAAAAGGGGGCCGGGAGGTAGCCTTGATCCCGATAGGTGGTTACGGCGGTGGCCCCGTGGCGCTTGCTGAGTCTGGTCCGGTCGGGGCCCAGAATGAGCGGCAGGTGTGCAAAGACGGGGACAGGCCGTTGCAGGGCGCGGTAGAGAAGAATCTGCTTGGGGGTGTTCGAGATGTGGTCGGCGCCACGGATGACATGGCTGATGTTCATGTCCAGATCATCCAGTACCACGCCCAGGTGATAGGTGGGCATGCCATCGGACCGAACCAGCACAAAGTCTTCGATCTGCTCGGTCCGGTGGGTGATCCGGCCGAAGATCCGATCCTCGAAAGCAACTTCTCCGGCGCGAGGCGCCTTGAAGCGAACCACGCCGGGCAGGCCGCGGGAACACCTCTCTCGAACCAGATCCGGCGGCAGGTCTCGACAGCTGCCGTCATACTTCCAGGTTTTTCCGGAGGCAGCTGCCGCCCGGCGTTTGGCCCCCAACTCGGCCGTCGAGCAGAAACAGCGGTAGGCCTTGTTTTCGCTCAAGAGCTGCTCTGCCGCCTGGCGGTAGCGCTCCAGTCGCTCCGACTGCAGGAAAGGGCCCTCGTCCCAACGAAGGCCCAGCCACTGGAGGGCGCCCAGGATGTCTTCCACCATCTCCGGGCTGGAGCGCTCCCGGTCGGTATCTTCAATGCGGAGGATGAAGCGTCCGCCCTGGCCTCGGGCGAACAGCCAGTTGAACAGGGCGGTACGCGCACCGCCCACGTGCAAGAATCCGGTGGGGGAAGGTGCAAAGCGTACTCTCACACCCGGCAAACCAGGATCCTCCATGTAATAGTGCCAATCGGGAAAGAGGTTAGCCCCGTCCCTGCCCTGCCGTGCGGATCATGCAGGGTGAAACAAAGGCGTTTCAGACAAGCGACTAGTGGTCAGTGTTTAGTGGAGCGTTTTTGGAGCAGGCAAGCTCCTATTGACCTGGTTACACTTTTTGAATGACTGCGCCGAAACCGACAACATGCTTAAGGTGTCGATCAATTAACCATTCACTAACCACTAGCCACTATTCACTTTTCACCTAGCTGCGCCGCCGGCCCATACGACGGGTTGGCTGATACAAGGTGAAACAGGAGTGTTCCAGACAAGGCAGGCTGGCTGGGAGCCGTTCGCCTGGCGAGGGCCGGTACGACTGACCGTCCAACGCCGGCGGTCCGGACAAACGGCCCGGACCGGCCGGTAGCGAACGAATTCGAAAATTCCGATCCGCCCCGTTGCTAAACGGCGCCCTTGGCGGCAGCCAGCGCCGCCTCATAGTCGGGATGGGAGGCGATCTCCTTGACATACTCCGCGTAGCGGATCCTGCCGCTGGCATCCACCACGAAAATGGCCCGGCTCTCCAGCCGAAGCTCCTTGACCAGGGTGCCGTAGCTGGTTGCAAAGGACATCTCCTGGTGATCCGACAGTGTCTGGACTCCATCCGCCTCAGCGGCCCCGCACCAGCGCTTCTGAGCGAAAGGCAGATCCGCGGAAACAGTCAGGACCACCACCCCGTCGCCCAGACCGGAGGCCTCCTGGTTGAATCTCCGGGTCTGCTGGTCGCAGACCGGGGTATCCAGGGAGGGGACCACGCTGATGAGGCGCACCTTGCCGGCG
Source organism: Candidatus Versatilivorator sp. (assembly GCA_965198125.1). Lineage (GTDB taxonomy): Bacteria > Acidobacteriota > Terriglobia > Versatilivoradales > Versatilivoraceae > Versatilivorator. The sequence goes on from CBDAOQ010000003.1 coordinate 4,368,083, forward strand.
GAATCGGACAGCCCGACGGGTTTGAGGTCGTTGGAGGTCAAGGTAAAGTCGGGGGCCGGGTCACCCGCCTTCAACTCGGGCCCGATCAGCGTCAATGGATTCCCCAGAAATGTTGCGGCTCCAGCTCGTTCCTGCGCCATGTCTTTATTCCTCTCTTGGGTTGATAGCGTTTTTCAGCGTTTTTGAACCTCGAACTCTTGGGGCCGGCCGAACAACTCCGTACTGACCCGGCATCCGGAATGGACGAGGGGCAGCTAACCCTCCTCGTACTGACTCTTCAGCTTGGCCACCACCGTGGCGTCGGCCAGGGTGGTGGTATCCCCCAAGGCCCGGCCCTCGGCGATATCCCGCAGCAAACGCCGCATGATCTTGCCGCTTCGGGTCTTGGGCAGCTCGGCCGTAAAATACACGCTCTGCGGCCGGGCAATGGGTCCGATTTTCCGGACCACGTGCTTCTTCAACTCATCGACCTTGCCGGCGTTTCCCTCGGCGCCCTCCTTCAAAGTGACGAAGGCGGCAATGGCCTCCCCCTTGATATCGTCTTTCTTGCCGATCACGGCTGCCTCTGCCACCTCCTGATGGTCCACCAGGGCGCTCTCCACTTCCATGGTGCTCAGCCGGTGCCCGGAGATATTCATGACGTCATCCACACGGCCCAACAGCCAGAAATAGCCGTCCTCGTCCCGCTTGCAACCATCCCCCGCAAAATAGACGTTCTTGCCGAAGCGCCGCCAATAGGTCTCCTCATATCTCTCCGGGTCTCCGTAGATGGTGCGCGCCATGGAGGGCCAGGGGGATTTGAGGACCAGATAGCCGCCTCCGCCCAGGGGGACGCTGCGGCCGGCCTCATCCACCACATCGGCCTGGATGCCCGGAAGGGGAAAGGTGGCCGAACCCGGTTTGGTGGTGGTTAGCCCCGGCAAGGGGGAGATCATGATGGAGCCGGTCTCGGTCTGCCACCAGGTGTCCACGATGGGGCAGCGCCCCTGCCCGATCTTCTGGTGGTACCACATCCAGGCCTCGGGGTTGATGGGCTCACCCACCGTCCCCAGCAGGCGCAGGCTGGACAGGTCGTGCTTTGCCGGAAAGGACTCGCCCCACTTCATGACCGCCCGAATGGCGGTGGGAGCCGTGTAGAAGATATTCACCCCATACTTGGCCACCATGGCCCACCAGCGGTCCTTGTCCGGCCAGTCGGGCGAACCCTCGTAGAGGACCCCGGTGGTTCCGTTGGCCAGGGGGCCGTAAACGATATAGCTGTGCCCGGTGACCCAGCCGATGTCGGCCGAGCACCAGTAGACGTCCTCCTCCTTGGCATCGAAGACCCACTTGTGAGTCAGGGAAGCCCCCAGCAGATAGCCTGCGGTGGTGTGCAGAATGCCCTTGGGCTTGGCCGTGGTGCCCGAGGTGTAAAGAATGAACAGCGGGTCCTCCGAGTCCATGGGCTCGGGCTCGCAGTAGGCCGGGACATTTTCGACCGCCCGGTGCCACCAGACGTCCCGGGTCTCGTCCACCTCCACCGGAGCCGCCTCCCCGATCCTTCGAACCATCACCACCTTCTCGACACAGGGGCAGCCCTTCAGGGCCGCGTCGACGTTTCGTTTGAGCGGAACGATCTGACCGCGGCGGTAGCTCCCGTCGGCGGTGATCACCAGCTTGGACTGCGCGTCGTTGATCCGATCCCGCAGGGATTCGGCGCTGAATCCCCCGAAGACCACGCTGTGGGGGGCGCCGATTCGGGCGCAAGCCAACAGGGCGATGGGCAGTTCCGGGATCATGGGCATGTAGATGGTGACCCGGTCACCCTTCCGGACCCCCAGCCGCTTCATGGCATTGGCGAACCGGTTGACCTCCCGGTAGAGGTCGGCATAGGTCAGCACCCGCTCCTCCCCGGGTTCTCCCTCCCAGATGAAGGCGGCCTTGTTGCGCCTCCAGCCCCGAACGTGCCGGTCCAGGCAGTTGACCGAAACGTTTATCTTACCGCCCACAAACCATTGAGCAATGGGTGGATTCCAGTCCAGGACCCGATCCCACTTCCGTATCCACTCCAGGCTTTCGGCGGCTTGGGCCCAGTAGGCTTCGGGGTCCTTGGCTGCCCGTTGGTAAATGCCTGAATCGGCCATATTGGCGCTTTGGGCGACCCCCTCCGGAGGCGGAAAGCGGCGCTCTTCAGCCAGCAGGGCTTCAATGGGTTGATCGGATCGATTCATCAGACCCCCTCGTGGTTCCACAGCCATTCAACAACCTCAACACAGGGGCGCTATTATACACGGCAGCCATTCTGCCGTTAATCCCAATTTCCCGCGCATTTGCGGGGCTTGGACTGCGGACGCACCAGGGATCACGCGGACCCGCGGCGGACCCCCCACAAGAGTTTTAGAACTCTGCCGCCACCGGGTCCAGGCCCCGGTAATAGTCGGAGAGGATCTCCGCTTCCCCGGCCCGGGAACCCCAGACCAGGTTCTCCTCCACCCGGATGCCGCCCACCGGCCGGCTGCCTTCCCGCCAATAGAGCCCGGGCTCGATCGAGGTCACCTGCCCCGGCAACAGCGGCCGGTGCTCACCGGGACCCAGGGTGGGACGGTCCTCGTGGTAGGCAAAACCCAGGCCGTGGCCCAGAAAATGGGTGATACCCTGATCGAATCCGGCCTCTCGCATGGCCTTCCAAGAAGCCTGGCAGAGTTGCTCTCCCGTGCTTTCTCCCGGAACATAGCTGGCGATCGCCCCCGCCTGGGCGTCCAGGACGGCCTGGTGGAGCCTCCGCAGCAATGGGGTCGGCTCACCGACCACGGCGGCTCGAGTGATGTCGGCCCAGTACCCCTCGGTATGGGCGCCAAGCTCCAACAGCACCGGGTCGCCCTGCTGCAGCTTCCTTGCCGTGGGATGGTTGGAGAGGGTATCGGCAATCAGCGTTCGTTCAGGACCGGAGGTAATCTGCGGCATCTCGCAAAAGACGTAGGCAATGCCCATGGAGGCCGCCTTCCGGAGAACGGCGCAATGCACCTCGGTGGCCAGGTCGATTTCTCGCATGCCCGCCTCCGCCAAGTGGTAGAAGGCCTGCGCTCCCGCCCGCACCACCTGGTGAGCCAGCTTGAGCTTGCCGATCTCCCTGGAGGTCTTGACCGCCTTGAGCTGGTTGATCCGATCACTGGCGTCCTCGATCACCGTGAATATCGACGGCAGCGCCGCCCGGATCCCGTCATAGGTCAAACACTCCGAGGGCATCTTGTTGGGGCCGTAGTGGTGCACCTGAAGATGAACCCCCACCCTTTCGATACCGTGCCGGGACCTCTGGCTGTGAAGCCACTCGATGACGGCTCGGTCGGGGTCCACCTGGCAGCCGCGCTTGCACCAGTCGAAGCAGTCGATGCGGTCGGCCCAGCTCTCCTCGGCCACAAAGGCTTCCCGCCACCAGGGCGTCAGCAGGCGGACTCGACCGTCCCGGTCCACCACAACGGCGACGTGGGTGCTCGCCGGCAGCATGCCGGTGGCCATCAGAATGTCGTCCGGATAGAGCAGCAGCAGGGCGTCCAGCCCCCCGTCGGCCAGGGACCGCCGAATTTGGCTCAGTCTTTCTTCGTCGGGCACGGCCATGGGGTTGCATTCCTCTGAACCTGAGCGTTCCGAGCGGGCATCCACCGAGGCTGCCGCACCGCCCCGGCCGGGACGATTTCCCTCGTTTCGAGTTCGCGGGCGACGAAAAAGGGTGCTCTAAACGGTCCTTCCGGCTCGTCTCGCGCGGGCTGTCCACTATAGCGGCAAGAAAGAAGGTGGGTCAATGGACGGGCGGCCGGCGCCGTTGCGCGTCCGAGGGGCAAAGGAAGGACAGCAATACCCGACTTGTCTGATACCCATTGAGGGGCAATCCACGAACGACATCCACCAAGGGCACGAAGGACCAAAAAAGGACATCCTCAAGGGGCACGACGAACCACAAATGGACACGAATGGACACCAATAAGCTGACTAATCAGTTGTTAATTTGGGGGTTGTGACAACTGATCTTGCCTGAAATCCACGATCTACGACCAGCAAATCACCATACTTGGCTCATTTGTCCATGTTCTTTCGATACAAGAGATCCAGCAACTACCTGAAACAAAAGAAAAAAGAGTTATCCACGAAGGGCCACTAAGAACGACGAAGGGCCACTAAGGCGTTGAGGTTAACCGCGACGGGATACCAAGGTCACGACAGGATTGTCGATTTCCGATTGTTTCACTCTCGAATGATCCGCCCCGTCGTGGTGGGCGGGGGCCGAACTTATCTGAAACCAACGCCTGCGCTTGGTGGCTGGAAACCGGTTCATAGTCAAGCATGGGTAGATTTTTGATTCACATCGATGCACAGGATGCACAGGATTTTTTCCGGAGACGGCTGGCTTGTGTTCCCGGACATCCTCAAATCCGCACGCGATCATTGCCCGAGTCAGCGTCTCGTGCAGCAGCCTCCCGTCCTGATTATCCTGTGCATCCTGTGCATCGATGTTCCATTGATAGTCCTTCTCGATGGATCTGCCCAGTCGCGGGGGGCGGGCGCCCGGCTCGCAGGCAAACGGGAGTTTCCCAAAGGGGACAGGCCGGCTTTCAGAGAAGTCGCCCGCCGGATACCCCCCACCTCACCATCGGGACGACACCCCCCGGGAGCGCGGGCGTCCCGCCCGCATGCTGTCCCTTCGGTTGCCGCTCAGTTTCCCTGCGATGTTGCAGCCGACCGCCCTGCCGGCGGGAACCGCATGGGCCCGGCCGAAGCAGGGCGCCGCTGCCGGTTGATTCCGGTGGAGGAGATGGCCGAAGCTGCGGGAGGATTTGTGCGGGCGGGACGCCCGCGCTCCCGGGTGGGCTTCCTCCCATGACAGGGTCACACCAACGGGACAAAAGTGCCGAAGCATTTTGGCGCCAGTTGTCGTTGAAGGAGGTCCATCAGTCCTCGTGACTATTCGTGTTCATTGGTGGTTCGTCTTCATTGACGAACGGCTGTTTTCCCTCTGAGTGATGCGCACCGTCGTGGGGGGCGGGGGCGACACTTACCTAAAACAAAACCTGAGATCGCGTGACGCAAAACCGGTTCAAGAGATTGAAACAACAGGGGTTGGAGAGGCATTGACAACGTGTCTGAATCACCCCTGTTTAACTCTCGAATGATCAGCACGGCAGGGCGGGGGCCCGACTAACCGGCAAGCTCTTCCCTGCTCCGCACTGCCTCCCAGGGTTGCCAATTCCTGAAAAGGCTGTACCATGAGATAAATCATTCAGCCAGCCCGCAAACCGAGGGCTTGATTTCCCTCTCTGAAGGATTCCGTCATGCGATATCTGGTTACGGCACAACTCAAGGCGGACAGAAAGCGTTCTCTGCTCGAGGCCATCGAGGACAAGTCTCTGGGCCGGGGATCGGTAGCGGGAGGCGAGTATCTACGAAACATGAAGCAGGCCCGCAGGTTGGCTGACGGTCGGCTACGCTGGGTCGAGGTCTGCTTCTGCCCGACTCCGCTGCAAGAGGAACGGCCCTACTGGGAGGAGTATTTCGACCTGGACCGGGTGCAGGACGCCCACGACCGCAACCGCTGCCGGGACCTGAACGGCCAGGAGCCCTGGGCTTGTACGGGGTGTGACTGTACTGACCGGCTGGAGAAGAAGTTGACGGACCGGGGACAACCCTTCCTAAAGCAGATCCAGGAAAAGGATGAAGAGAGCCCCGCCTGAGGAGCCTACTCCCCTGCCCTCGGCGCGGTCGAATACCCCCCAAGGAGAGGCATACACACCCCGGCACTGTCTGCGTGGTTTCGCTCCTCCAAAAAGCACAGGTCCTCCGAGAGAGGAATACCGTCAGTCACCGGGCACTGGCCAACTACCGCGACAGAATCGCGGACAGGACCGCAGAGGTGTTCCGGTCAGGCTCGTGACCGCCGATCGCCCGTCGACAATGGTCACAATCCCAGCCATAATTTCTACCATGTTTGTTGACGAGTACATCCCCGTATCGACGGCGAAGTCACATCTCCTCGATGTTCTCCGCCGCATCGAAGAGCAGCACTCCAAGGTAGTCATCACGAAGAATGGTGTGCCAAAGGCGGTTTTGCTCCCCTACCAGGATTTCGAAGGCCTGCGGGAGACCATCGACATACTTGCCGATCCGGCGATGGTTGAGGGGATCCGAGAGGGTCTGAACGACGTCACTGCCGGGCGGGTTGTGAGCCTGGAAGAGGCCTTCGCCGTCGTCCTACCAACCGCACTTGCTGAGTTTCCTTGATTATTGCCTTCTCGCATCACCGCACTTCGAACCTGTAGCAGGATCAAGCCCCGTAGAGCCAGCAGCATCGGCTTAGACAGACACCGCAGACTCTACGTAGCCTTTACGGCCAAATGGCGTCCGAGTTGCCAGCGTATCCCCGCGTTCCGGCATGGATGCACAGGAGACGGCCTTGATTGCAATGCAATCATCCTATAAGCTTGTTTCAAACAGGGAGGGGTGACAATGGCGAGCATCACCATCCGCAATCTCGACGACGATGTGAAGTCCCGGCTACGCATACGTGCGGCGCGTAATGGCCGTTCCATGGAAGAGGAGGCACGGGTCATCCTGCGCGAGGCGGTCGGCCGGGAAGCCGAACCTGAGAACCTGGCCAGTCTCATCCACGAATGCTTTGCGCCGTTCGGCGGCGTGGACCTCGAACTACCGCCACGCGAACCGATGCGCGAGCCCCCCGACTTCAGCTGAGGCTCGCGGATGTTCATTCTCGATACCAATGTGGTGTCCGAGTTGATGCGTCCGGCCTCCGATCCCGCGATCGCGTCATGGGTCGCAGAACGTGCGACATCGAGCCTGTTTCTGACGGCGGTGACCGAGGCCGAGTTGCGCTTCGGTCTTGCAGTCATGCCGCCGGGCAAGCGCCGGGACGGCCTTGCGGCAGGCCTCGAACGGATGCTGGAAACGGGCTTTGCGAACCGCATCCTGCCGTTCGACAGCGCCGCGGCGCGCGCCTATGCCGGGATCGCCGCCGCACGGCGCCGGCAGGGCCAGCCGGCCGCCCAAGCCGATTGCCAGATTGCTGGGATTGCCCGCTCGCGCGGCATGGCGGTGGCGACGCGAAACGTTCGGGATTTCGAGGAGATGGGGATCGATGTATTCAACCCATGGGACGCCACATGAGCAGAACGACCCAAGCCTTCGCCCATGTCAAGATTGACGCCCTGCAGAGGGTTGCCAGCTGGGAGCTCACTGACGGTGTGAGGGTCCGCTTCGAATGCGCGCTGCCGGACGGCACTCAGTCCGACTACGTCCTCTGTGGACTGGTCCGGGCGTCCTTTGGCGGCACTTGAAGCCAAGTGTGCCAACACCAACCCCCTGCGGCGCGGACCAAGGGCATAGCGGATGAGCCGGATGCAGAGTGCCAATCAGATACCCGAACAGGCGGCAAGATACAAGATCGACACGATGTTGGAACAGGCCGGCTGGAAGGTGCAATCAAAGAAGAAAATCGACTTCAGTGCCGGCCTCGGAATCGCCGTCCGCGAGTATCAGACCGATATCGGTCCGGCTGACTACGTTCTCTTCATCGACAAGAAACCCATCGGCGTTGTGGAGGCCAAGCCAAAGAAGCGGGGGCACAATATCACGACGGTCGAGGAGCAATCCGCAAGCTATGCCTCTGCCAAGCTCAAGTGGCTGAACAATACGGAGCCGCTGCCCTTCGTTTACGAAAGTACCGGCGTGCTCACCCGTTTCACCAACGGATGGGACCCGAAACCCCGTTCTCGGGAAGTGTTCAACTTCCCTCGGCCGGAGACGGTACTGGACTGGTACAACCAGTCGGCCTCACTCCGCAAGCGGCTCCAGGAACTTCCGGACCTGGACCCTGCGGGACTGAGGTCCTGCCAGAAAAACGCCATCGAGAAGCTGGAAGCATCCTTCAAAGATGACCGCCCGCGCGCCCTCATTCAGATGGCCACGGGTTCAGGCAAGACCTACGCCGCCATCACCTCGATCTACCGGCTGCTAAAGCACGCGGACGCCAAGCGCATCCTCTTTCTGGTGGATACCAGAAACCTGGGCGAACAGGCCGAGCAGGAATTCATGGCCTATGTGCCCAGTGACGACAACCGCAAGTTCACCGAACTCTACAACGTCCAGCGTCTCAAGTCGTCCTTCGTCGCCAAGGACAGCCAGGTCTGCATCAGCACCATCCAGCGTGCGTACTCGCTCCTGAAGGGACAGGAGATGGATGAGTTCGTCGAGGAGATCAACCCGGCGGAGCTGGTGCAGCCAAAAAAATCGATGCCGGTTGTCTACAACGACAAGATTCCACCGGAGTTCTTCGACTTCATCATCATCGATGAGTGCCACCGCTCGATCTACAATATCTGGCGTCAGGTGCTCGAATACTTCGACGCCTATCTCATCGGCCTGACGGCCACCCCGGACAACCGCACCTATGGATTCTTCAAGAAGAATGTGGTCAGTGAGTACGACCATGATCAGGCCGTGGCCGACGGCGTCAATGTAGGCAATGAGATCTATGTCATCGACACGGAGAAGACCCGCCAGGGCGGCCGACTCGAGGCGGGCCAGCAAATCGAGAAGCGCGAACGCCTGACTCGCCGCAAGCGCTGGGAGATTCAGGACGAGGACGCCACCTATGCCGCCAATGAACTTGACCGTGCCGTCGTCAACCCCGACCAGATTCGCACGGTCGTCCGCACTTTCCGCGACAAGCTGCCCGAGATATTTCCCGGCCGCATAGAAGTTCCCAAAACGCTGGTTTTCGCCAAGACCGACAGCCACGCCGACGACATCATCCAGACCGTGCGCGAGGAATTCGGTCAAGGCAACGCATTCTGCAAGAAAATCACCTACAAGGTCGAAGAAGACCCCAAGTCCGTCCTTGCCCAGTTCCGCAACGACTACCACCCGCGCATTGCAGTGACCGTGGACATGATCGCCACCGGCACCGACGTCAAGCCGCTCGAATGCCTGCTCTTCATGCGCGACGTCAAGAGCCGCAACTATTTCGAGCAGATGAAGGGCCGCGGCACCCGCACCCTCGACCATGACGATCTCAAGAAAGTCTCGCCCTCTGCTGTCAGTGGCAAGACCCACTATGTGATCGTGGACGCTGTCGGCGTCACAAAATCACTCAAGACCGCCAGCCAGCCCCTCATCACCAAACCGTCCGTGCCGCTCAAGGATCTCGCCATGGGCGTGATGATGGGTGCACACGACCAAGACACGGTGAGCTCCCTCGCCGGCCGCCTCGCCCGTCTCAACCGGCAGCTTGACGACGCCGAGCAGGAACGCATCCGGGAAAAGGCCGGAGGCGTCGAGCTCACCGACATCGTCGGCAATCTGCTGCAAGCCATCGACCCGGATCGGATCGAAGCCAAGGCGCGCGAGACCGAACCCCACGGCGCCGAGCCGTCACCGGCCGCACGCGAAAAAGCTCAGGAACAGTTGGTCCGCGACGCTGCCGGCGTGTTCAACGGCGAGGTGATCGAGTTGATCGACTCGATTCGCCGCGACAAGGAACAGACCATCGACCATGACAACCTGGACACGGTGATCCGTGCCGAATGGGAAGGCGATGCGCACGAGAACGCCAAAGCCATAGCCCAGGATTTCCAGCACTATCTGGAAGCCCACCGCGATGAAATTGAAGCCCTGACCATCTTCTATGCCCAACCGCACCGCCGCAGCGATTTGACCTACGCCATGATTCGAGAGGTTCTCGACAGGCTCAAGAGCGACCAGCCCCAACTGTCCCCTTTGCGAGTCTGGCAAGCCTATGCCCTGCTCGATGAATACAAGGGGCAACAGCCCGCTACTGAACTAACGGCGCTCGTGGCCCTGATCCGCCGGGTCTGCGGCATTGATACGATGGTTTCTCCCTACTCGGAAACCGTGCGCCGCAATTTTCAGAATTGGATCATGACGCGCCACAGCGGCAGCGGAGAGAAGTTCAACAAGGAGCAGATGGACTGGCTGTGCATGATCCGGGACCACATCATCACCTCGTTTCACCTGGACCGCGACGATCTGAACATGGCTCCATTCGATGGCAAGGGCGGCCTGGGGCGGATGTACAATCTCTTCGGCAACCGGATGGATAGCGTGATTGATGAGTTGAATGAGGTGCTGGCGGCGTGAAGGCAAAAAGTAAAAGGAAAAAGGATAAAGTCGCGGATCTTCGGACTCGGACGAAGGAGTTTGCCCTGCGGAACATTCGCCACTTCAATACGGAATGCGAAGAGCAACAATGAACGTTGTGCATGAAGCGATACCAATCGGAGAAGCACTTGCCCCGAGAAATGAGAAGGTCGCGCCTGCCGACTATCCCGAGCTGCCTTATATCGGTCTTGACGACATTGAAGCTCATTCCATGCGTTTGCTCGGTTCAAAGTCCGCGGCAAGCATGAAAAGCTCTGCCAAGCGTTTCTATCCTGGCGACGTGCTTTACTCACGACTTCGTCCATATCTGAACAAAGTCTGGCCGTCGGACCGCAGCGGCATTTGCTCGTCTGAGTTCATCGTGATGCCCGGCAATCAGCTCGTGGATCCCAGTTTTCTCGCGCTCAGGCTGAACGCAATGGATTTCGTTTCATTCGCAAACAGCTTGAATGCGGGCGACAGACCACGCGTTGATTTTGACCAATTTTCTTCCTTCCGCCTTCCTCCTTTTCCCTTGGGTCGCCAACGCCGCATCGTCGCCAAGATCGAGGACCTGTTTTCCGAACTGGACAAGGGGGTTGAAAGCCTGAAGACGGCTCGGGCGAAACTCAGGGTCTACCGCCAAGCAGTGCTCAAGCATGCCTTTGAAGGCAAGCTCACCGCCCAGTGGCGTAAAGAAAACAAAGACAAGCTTGAGCAGCCTGAGCAATTGCTTGCCCGCATCAAGCAGGAGCGGAAGGCACGCTACGAACACCAGCTGCAGGAGTGGAATACTTCGGTGAAAGAATGGAATGCCGGTGATAAACGAGGCAGGAAACCACGCAAACCACATTCTCCAAACCCGACCATGAAATCTTCAAAAAACATTGCGGTTGAAAGCGACAAGTTGCCGTTTGGCTGGGCATGGACAACGATCGGGGCATTGTTTGACGTCGTTAGCGGTGCAACACCAAAAGGACTAAATCAAGCCCATGGCGGCAAAATTCCCTTCTACAAGGTATCGGATATGAACAGGCCGGGAAATGAAACAAGGATGGATACTTCCACAATTTACCTATCGGAACGAGAAAGAAATGAACTCAGACTCACTTCCTATCCCAAAGGCACAGTAATTTTTCCCAAACGAGGCGGCGCAATTCTGACAAATAAAAAACGTATCTTGTCCCGCCCATCCTGCTTTGATCTCAATACGATGGGAGTGGTTAACAGTATCGAAAGCACTTCAAAAGAGTATCTTTGGCACTGGTTTCAATCTCTTGACCTTGCAGAAATTTACGATGGGTCCAATGTCCCTCAGATCAACAACAAGAATGTTGAGCCGTTGCTCTTTCCAATTTGTTCGATTGAAGAACAATGCGAAGCTGCCAGAATTCTCGAGAAGACGCTATCACTTGTTGACGCAACGGAAGCGGACATCAGCCAGGAGATCCGAAAAGCCACCGCCCTCCGGCAGTCAATCCTGAAGAAAGCCTTCTCCGGCCAGCTCGTTCCGCAGGACCCGAGCGACGAACCGGCCTCGATTCTTCTGGACCGAATCAGAGCCCAAAGGGAGAAAGCGGTGAAGAACAACCCTTCCAAGAAAACAAAGAAGAGAAAGACCTCCGCCGCATGAATACCGCCCCCATCGTCTCCAAATTCTGGAGCTTCTGCACCACCCTGCGCGATGACGGGGTGAGCTATGGCGACTACCTGGAGCAGCTCACCTGTCTAAACTTCCTCAAGATAACCGACGAGTACGCCAAACCGCCAACTTACGTTTGCGGCCATCTTCGGAATAATGATATCGTTTTCTCAATATAATGATATCGGGTGAATCCATGAGCAAAGTGCTTGTCAGAACAGTGATCGGCCTGGATGACGAACAGAAGGCGTGGCTGGACCAGCAGTCTGCGTTGCGTTGCGTGTCCATGGCCTCGCTGATTCGCAAGGCGGTAAGCGAATTTCGGATTCGGGAACAACGCGGCTCGGGCGCGTCGTTTCACGAGGTGCTCAAGCATACGGCAGGCATCTGGCAGGCCGGGGACGGACTCGAGTATCAGGAGCGTATTCGCAAGGAATGGCCTTGAGGGATGGCCAGGTATCTACTCGACTCGGTCATCGTCATCGACCACTTTAACGGCGTTGAGGCAGCGACGGAGTTTCTTGCCGCCCACGGGCGCGATTGCGTGATTTCCGTCATTACCCGTGCCGAGACGCTTGCCGGATTCCCTACGGCATCGGAGCCCTTGGCCCGCCTACTATTGGACACATTTGCGACGCTGCCCGTAACCGTCGAAGTCGCCGATGCAGCCGCACGGTTGAGGCGCACCCAGGGCTGGAAACTTCCAGATGCGATTCAGGCGGCTATCGCCATTCAGGAAGGGCTGACATTGGTCACGCGAAACACCCGGGACTTCAAGGCTGGCGGCCCCATCACGGTGGAAACTCCGTATCAAACACCCGATCCCCTCAAAAGGAAGAATCCCGCCACGTGAACACCGCCCCCATCGTCTCCAAAGTCTGGAGCTTCTGCACCACCCTGCGCGATGACGGGGTGAGCTATGGCGACTACCTGGAACAGCTCACCTATCTCATCTTCCTCAAGATGGCTGACGAGTACGCCAAGCCCCCGCACGACCGCGATGTCGGCATCCCGACCGCATTCAACTGGCGGAGCCTGAAGTATAAGAGAGGCGCGGAGCTTGATGGCCACTACGCCAACCTGCTTCGCCAGCTCGGAACCAGAGCGGACATGCTCGGCCAGATCTTCACCAAGTCCCAGAACAAGATCCAGGACCCGGCGAAACTGTTCCGCCTGATCGACATGGTAGACGACACCGAATGGGTGACCATGGGCGCCGACATTAAAGGAGATATCTACGAAGGGCTTCTGGAGAAAAATGCCGAGGACACCAAATCGGGCGCAGGCCAGTATTTCACGCCGCGCCCCCTCATTCGGGCCATGGTCGAATGCGCCCGTCCCGAACCGGGTAAGCTCATCGCCGACCCGGCCTGCGGTACGGGCGGCTTCTTTCTGGCAGCCTACGACTTCATCACCAACCCGAACAACTTCAGGCTCGATAAGCAGCAGAAATCCTTCCTGAAGCACAAGGCGTTTCACGGCAACGAGATCGTCGCCAACACGCGCCGGCTGTGCCTGATGAACATGTTTCTGCACAACATCGGTGAAATCGACGGCGATGTGACCATTTTGCCGAACGATTCGCTGGTCGCCGATGCCGGAAAGCGTTTCGACTTTGTGCTGGCGAATCCGCCTTTCGGCAAGAAGAGTTCCATGAGCTTCACCAACGAGGAGGGCGAGCAGGAAAAGAACGATCTGACCTACAACCGGCAGGACTTCTGGGCAACTACCTCGAACAAGCAGCTCAATTTCGTGCAGCACATTCGCACCATGCTCAAGACCACCGGCCGCGCTGCCGTAGTCGTTCCGGACAACGTACTGTTTGAGGGCGGAGCCGGGGAGACAATCCGCAAGAAGCTGCTGGACACCACCGATCTGCACACCATCCTTCGCCTACCGACCGGCGTGTTCTACGCCCAAGGGGTCAAGGCCAATGTGATCTTCTTCGACAACCACGAAGCCAGCCCGAATCCCTGGACGAAGCAGGTCTGGTACTACGACTACCGCACCAATATCCACCACACGCTCAAGAAGAAGCCCATGCGCTTCGGGGATCTGTCGGACTTCATGGAGTGCTACAACCCGCGAAACCGGCACCAGCGCAAGGCAACCTGGGACGAACATGACGCGCCGGACGGCCGCTGGCGCAGCTACAGCTGCGAGGAGCTTACCGCCCGCGACAAGACCAGCCTCGACATCTTCTGGCTCAAGGACAAGAGCCTCACCAACCTCGACAACCTGCCCGAGCCCGACGACCTCGCCGAAGAAATAATCCGAAACCTCGAAGCCGGACTGGAGAGCTTCCGCCAAGTTTTAGCAGGACTCAAATCGGGATAGCTGAGCCCACATGCGAACGCCGGTTTCAGTTCGGACGTTCAAAGGCATTTACGGAACCCCGGACCATCGATCTCCTCAGTGGGGATGGCTTCGGTTACACGCCAAGACCCGGAACAGCATTAAGAAAGTCTGTCTGTGTGGCCGGATAACGAACCGAACACAACGATGACCTGATACAGTTCTAAGGTGTGACTGACGTATCAAGGCAGCTCCTGAATCTGATTCTTCCCATTACCATGAATCCTTCGAGCTACCAGATTTGGCTGCGTAGAAGTGATCCATTCAATCCCAACCCAACCGGTACGTGGCGTGATTTTACATTGTCCGCCATCGGCAATGCAGCAGCCCGTGAAACCCTTGCAACTGCGACACCCCACATGGCAACGATATGGACCGATTTATTTCAGAGCATAGTCTCTTCTGGCCCTGAATTGAGGTGGATTGGTGACGGTCCTGGCATTGGGCGTGATGCACGCATTGCCTACTCGAGCCTGCTCGGGCGTTATATGGCCAGAGCATACTTGACCGAGCAAGAAAGGGTCCGACTCCTTGTCCCGCTGGATGTAATGAAGCGCGAGCTTAAAGGAACACGCTATGAAATTGCAAAAGACCCTCGAAGCCGAGGCCTTGAGGCGGACTGGATTGGTCTCGATGGTTCTGGTCTGGTAGTCGTCGAAGCTAAGGGGACCTTCGACAAGGGAGTGAGAACATGGCATGGCCCCTCTGCTTGCCCCCTAATCCTGCAAACCGCCATCAAACAAGCAGAAAGAACCGCTGTTTTTCAGCGTTACAGCGGTCGAAAGCTACCGAGTACGCGTTGGGCTATCGCATCTCGCTGGGGAACCGACTACAACCACCGCGAACCAACGCTTTTCGCCTGGAGCTCTGAACAGGACAAACTGGCCGACGATGATTATCAAGTACTCGCAAAGAGCCTTATTCGCGCCGATTTGGGTGGTGTTCTGAGAGGACTAGGGCACTCAGAGGCTGCAATAATGCTGGGCGTCACACAGCCTTCCGAATACGCACGATTTGGACTATCTCAACCGCTCGACGAATTTTGGCTACGTCGTAGAGATTGGGAGCCGGCTGATCGTGCGCCAGGTGACATACGGATTCGCGTCGGGGCCCGAACACTTGAGCCAGGTTTCGCGGCAACAGTGGGACCATTCGGCGTGCAACCCATACGTGGCGAGAACGATCTTGAGCAAGTGCATTCGGCTCTTGATCTTAACCTGAACCTAGCGGTGGCATCCCTGTCAAGTCGATACGCCACGACCGCAAGTCATGAACATCGCTGGCCTGAAGTGCTAGAAGTCGCACAGAATCTAGACGACACTCATTCGAGACTAGAACAACACGGGACTGTGCAAGAACTTGCCGCACTCATCTCAAATAGATCTGGATTGACTGTGGTCTGGCTCAATAGGGTCGAGGACATCTCCCTAGCAGAAGAGTAGTGTAGCTTCGGAAAGAGAATGACGACTTGGTAGCTTGCACATGAGAAGTGTAACGCCAGACGAACTTCAGCGGTATTTAACCGAATTGCTGAAAACGCTCTGCGCGGAAGAAAAAGAGCCGTATGTAGACCGGCGCTTCGAGTCGGTTAAGGATTTCGGCAGGGTTTCTGTCAACGAACTTCCGTTTAGGGGATTCGTGCGCGAGCAATCCCCAGACCTCGATGCGATTCTCAAAAACTCGCGGGCCGTTATAGTCGGAGAGCCTGGTTCCGGCAAGACGGTGGTCACGCTTGAAGCCACCAAGCGTCTCGCCAAGGCCGCGTCTTCGAGCGCGGTGCCGGTGAGAGCATCTCTCCGAGGCTACAGAGGCGATCTAGTGGCACTGCTGCGAAAGTCGACAACTGAGGATGTACTTAACGCGGACAATTTGCGCCGCGTCTACCTCCTTGACGGACTCGACGAACTCTCTCCTGCCTCTGTCGAAGCATTCGAAACGGACCTGGATCAGTTCTTGCTTCAAGACGAGCATGCGAGCCTCCTTCTCACGTCGAGACAGGCGTTTTTTGCGAATAGACCCAATCTGGTTCCGGGCAACTGCATAGTCCTTCAGATACTTCCTTTCAGCGAATCAAATATCCGGGAATATGCACGCTCGCACGAGGTTGATCCCGATGCATTCTTCACTGAACTCGGTGTTCAAGGACTAACTGAGGATGCAGAAAATCCATTCGTGCTCTCCTGTCTCGTCGAACAGTTTCGGGATGCAGGTGGGCTAGCGCCCCTGAAAAGCGACAATGTGAACTTCCTCATCACCCGCCTGATTGAGAGCAGGACTGCTATTTCCCGAACAAGACGGCGACGTGCCCTGAGGATGATCGCGATTGCAATGGAGACCTGCTCCAGAAACGAACTGACGCTTGAGGAAGCCGCCAGCGTACTAACGAGTGCGATGGTGATATCAGAGGAGGATGCCAAGACCATTCTCAGAGAGCTTGACCAATCCATTCTTCTGAGAACGTCTTCCGGAATTAGTTTTCAGTTAGCGTCATACGGTGAATTCCTCGCGGCCCAGGAACTTGAGAGCCAATCCATGGATCGCGTTCGTCAACTGGCCTTCGTGGGCAACGAGCCAAACGACTCCTGGATGAACACCATCAGCTATCTGGCCGAACTCAATCCTGACGTACGCAAGTATTTCTCTCTCAGGCACCCGGAATGGATGGTGGCATCCTCACCGGAAGCTTTTGAAGAAACCCACAAAGACCAGATCGTACAAAAGATCCTTGTGAATCTGGACAACTCCCAACAGTTCCTTCTCATGCATCCGATCCTGCGGGCGCGTTCGCTGGCGCGGTTCTTGACACCGACCATGAAAGCTAAGCTGCAGGAAAACCTCAATGACGAGAAACCGACAGCGGTGGCAAACGCGCTCCTGCTGCTGTCACTGTCTGGTGATACGTCTATCGTGAAGGTAGCCTTGCCAATAGCCGTCGACCAGTCCAGAAACGACCCGCTACGGCTTTGCGCACTTTCATCCCTGGTGAACGTGGGCGACCCGCAATTAGTGGACACTTTAGTTGACAACCTTGACGAAGCAGACCCGTTTCACGTTCATGTTCTCGATTGCATCGGCGCCCTCACGGTATACAGCCAGCTACGGAGAGTACTACCGCTCCTGCTGAACACAGACACGATGCTCACCGCAGCCTTCTATCATTTCCGCGAACTGCGTTCACGCGACGATGTGACTGAAACTCTGCGGATACTGATCGCTGATCCAGAATTCTTGGATCGGACCAGAGTCGGATCATATTTGGAGCCGATCGTCGAAGCCCTGAGAGAACATACGGATGAAGAGATTGAAACGCTATGTGCTGACCTAATCGTTTCGAGTGAGAGAAGAAAATTTGCACTGGACCATGCTGGCTTGGCTCATGTCTTCATTGAATCAGTTAAGGCGTCTGGTCGAGCAGGCAGAGTTGCTCGCCGGGCACTTTCCTGCCTTATCCTAGACGGAATTCGCCCCATTCACTCTAACGATACCATTGGCCGCCTCTTGGACGCAGATGGTGCTCATTGGCTCGCAAGGAACGCCCCGGAGGAAACAGTGCGAGACGTCCTTTGTGGCGTCCACGACCGCCGTCTTCAGGACATATTGGCACCAAATGCTGGATGTCACGATGTTGCTCAAAGGGAAATGATTCAGCGCCAACACAAGCAGACAAAACAAAGACAACAAGCGGAGCAAGCGAGGACCCGGAGGTTTCAAGAAGTAATCCTAGCAGGCGACGACATTGCAAAAGTGATTAATGCAGCCTACAGACTCCCGGAAGAGCGCTGGCCAGATCTAGAAAACGCACGCAGGAAATGGCTGTCAGATGCTCTTTCAAAAGCGCTGGTCGAAATGAACCTGCGTCAAAGCATTGATCACACAAGCGGCCACGGTTGGACCGAGCCAAGAAATCTTCGCCCGGCCCTCACGTTGATCCGCCGCTACGCGTTGCGCCTCCCGAATGACGTCTCCCTCGTGCACGCGATTCGAGGATGGCCGGACGAGGTGATTGTCGAGTACAGCAAGCGTTTTGGTTTTTCGAAGGAAGCCAGGATGGAGATTGAGCGCTATCTGCGAGATCGTCGCGTTACCATAGATGAACTGTCCTCGCTGGTACAGTTTGTTAAAGAGGCCAACTTTTGGTTAGACGGTATTTCCGGGAGTATCAAGCGCATTGCGCAGGACAAAACACTCCCCGACAACATTCGCACCACCGCGATGCAGATACTTGATCGGGATGATATCCAAGACGACATTTTTGAGCACCTGCTCAGAAATGAGAACTCAGCAGTAAAGAAGCAAGCATTCGACATCTTGATCAAGAGGCAGCATAGGCCGACTATCGAGAGAGAGTTGAATGCACTTGCCGGTGACGTTTCTCGTCTGAAGTCCATTGAAGAAAAAGGCCCGTTTCTGTCCGAACTTGATTGGCTTGGCAACGTGAATCCGGACTGGTCCGTTAGTGGCTTGAAGAAACTTCGAAAGATCGCTCTCGAAAACTCTCTTCCCTATATTGCCGGACGCTGTACAGAAACCCTCGCCCGAATCGTGCCCCAGTATGTAGCCCAAATAGTGCAGCAACAGATTCAGTTTGGCCCAATGTCTTGGAGATCGCAGGAGCAATCATCTGCAATCGAATATGACCGTAACGCCCGCATCCTTGCGGCAAGTAATCGGCCCTTTGACGACGTGCTGGCCAAACTCAAGGGGAACACTTCGATGATTGCGGTCAAAATCTACACCGAAGGTTCTACGGATCGCCCAGTCTTCCGGCGGCTGCTGGAGCTCGCAGACGAGCATGAGTTGGCGAGGACAGTGGACTGTGTGGGAGGCTGGCCGAACCTGCTGTCAAAGGCCGATCCGGAACGCTGGCTCGACGGGTGCCAGGAGGCTGTCATCGTAATGGACGGAGATATGGGGCGCCACCTGCGCAAGAGTAAGAAACCATTAACCCAAGAGGCCAGAAAGGCAAAGAGGATGTTACGGGGTTATCCGATCAGACTGCATGTGCTCAAACGTTACGGAATAGAAAACTACTTTTCACAACGGGCATGCGAGAAACTTCTTCAACGTGACCTTAACGCGTACTTTCCGATACCGGATTATGTGTCGATCCGAAAGCATTTCTGTGAACCCCCGTCATGTCAGTCGGGTAGTTTCTACCACAAGGGCCTGAACGATCAGATAGCACAGTTCCTTCAACTTGAGGATATCGCGAACACGGATTTGGGCTTGATCTTGGACTCCATCAAAGAACAAGCTGACGCGCTAAATTCGTAGAGAGACAACAACTGGCGGAGAGGGCGGGATTCGAACCCGCGTGGGAGCGACTAACCCCCTAACCGCTTTCGAGGCGGCCCCGTTATGACCACTTCGGTACCTCTCCGCATGTTTGGCCAGTGTCCTTGATTTCGAGGACGGGGCTAGCGCCGAAGCCGGAAGAACTCCTGCAGCAGCTTCACCGCCTGGGCTTCCCCGACCCCCGACACCACCTCCACCCGGTGGTTGACCGATTCCGATTCAAACAGCCTGAGATGGGAGTCGACGGCGCCGGACTTGGGGTCTTTGGCGCCGTAGACCAGACGTTGGACCCGAGCCCAGACCAAGCTGCCGGCACACATGGCACAGGGTTCCAAGGTGCAATAAATCGTTGCCGAAGTCAAACGGTAATTCCCTACCCTTTTAGCCGCCTGCCGGAGGGCCAGGACCTCGGCGTGGGCCGTCGGATCGGACCGGGTGCGGCTCTGGTTGTAGCCCCGGCCCACCACTTTGCCCTCCACCACCACTACAGCCCCCACTGGGACCTCTTCCAGCGAGAAGGCCTTTCGGGCCAGACGCAAGGCCATCTCCATGAAAGGGTCGGAGGAGGGCAAGTCCGAATGGCTCACGGCGATTCCTTACCGTTCGATGGTACCCTGCGCAGGCCGGAATGCCGCGGAAAGCCTACGCCTTTGCGGGATCTTTCGAAGGGCCGCCGGGGAGCTGTCTTCGACTGAGGCGCGTTTAGTCGCAGGGCAACTGGTAGGCCAACCTGCGGGTCTTGCGGGTTTTGAGGTCTCGCATGGACTCGCAGATCAGGAACTCCGAAGGCGGGATTTCGGGACTCCTGGGGCATTCGATCTTGCGTCCCTCCGAGATGAGCCCGGGGCGGGAGGCTGCCCTGAGACTTCCATCGGTCCCGATCACCAGATAGATCTTCAGGTCCAGGCTCTGATCGGAACAGAGCGGCTGGGGGTCCCAGCTCACCCAGACCGAATCTCCCTGGACCGCCCGAACCGGCGCATTCAAGGGGACATCCCAGCGGGCGATGACCTTGCCTTTCCTGTTGTATTCCAACACCCAGTCCGGCTGCAGCCACTCGGACAGGTCGTGGCTCCCAAGATCCTTGACAAAGGCCTGGACGGACATTCCGCAGGGATGGGGCTGAAGGCTGCCAGCCGTTTCAGCCTGTTTCAGCCGCTGCCAGCCATTCGATTGGAGTGCACCGCTGCCTTCCTGACCCAGCATGAACTCAAGCGGGATTCCCTCCTCTTTCCGATACTGTTCCAGTTGCTCACCGGCACTCCCGCGGACCAGGGTCCCCAGCAAAAGGCGATCCCAGCCAAGAGCCTTCTCCCGCATGGGTCCGAAGACCGTTATTCCCTCGGTTTCGGGGGCCTCGAAACACCCCGCCGGACCTTGGATCGGCGGCGGCGAGGGCGGGAGAGCCAGGCCGGACAGCAGCAGAACAACCAGTGATGCACCGGGGATCATGACAAACAGACGATTCTGACGATGTAACGGCAGCCTTCTAACCCATCTCTTCCCGGACCACTCGGGCCAGATAGATCGATGAGGGAGGCATCTTGCCCGGCCAGAGCCCGCCGCCTATGTACTGATGGCTGTCTGTGGTGATTGAGTGGGAATAATAGACCACCAGCAAGTCGCCATTGGCGTCCTCGATCATGCCCGGATAGGAACAGTCTCCCCAACTCGGCAAGGTTACCGCCTGAGTCAGGGCGCCGGTCCGATCCTCCAGAGTCCACATGCGGGTTCCGTAGCGCTGTGCTTTATGAGGATAGTCAGCGCGGTGCGGGTGAACCTGCTCGGTCTCCCCGTCGATATAGCGGCCGGCGACCATCCATCGATCCCTGGCCCAGCGCACCGCCGGGGCTTGAATCATTCGATCCAGGGGCAATCGCCGCCAGTTCCGATAGGGGGGATGGCTGAGGTATGCGATGGCATGCCGACTCCCCGGCTTGGCTCCCGGATGAAGCTTGGAGGAAGCGCCCTTGCGGCTCACTGCCAGGATACGGCCATCCGGGGCGAAGTCGAAGTCGCTCTCGTCGTTGTCCTCGGCGGCAATATCGCTGACCTTGCTCCACCCCAAACCGTCCCCCGAGCTGAACAGGGAGGCGCTCTCGAACATCTCGATCGAATCGGCCTGCGGAATCATGCTCTCGAGCTCCGGCGAAAAGGCCCACTCCTGCCCGTGGCAACGGTAGCCGATAATGTAGTGGCGTCCCTGGAAGGTCTGGGGCCGCCAGACCCGCCACCCCGGATCCAGCAACGATTCGGGATCCCGGAAGCTGCGGCCGTCCTCGCTGTAGCTGACCCCGGTGCGGAAGGAGGTATTGTGGTGGCCGACCCACCGTTGAAAGCTTTCCTCCGATCCCTTCAGGTTCAGCCAGCGGCGTTTGAGATCCGCCTTTCGTTGCGAGCTGACAGTCATGTCTCCGGCGGTATAGAAGTAGAAGACCAGAATCAGCCGATCTTTGAGAGGGAGAAATTTGGGGCACACGGTGGTGCGGGTGGTGTCCTCCAGGATCCCCCACTCCCCGGCAGGCTTGTGCAGCACCGTCTCCCAGTTCAGGCCGTCAGCCGAGGAGAGGACGGAGAGGCCGTGGCCGCCGCCGTGGTTTTTGCCGCCCGAGTTGAAGGCGACATAGTAGCGGCCCCGCCAGCGGCAGATGTCGGGCCAGGCGTTGTGGGTGCCGTCCCCATGGATTTCCCGGACGCTGACCCAGCGGTATCGAACCGTTGCCGAGGATTCCCCGGCCCGCAACCCGGCAGGGGCGGCCAATGTTCCGGACGGGCCGACCAGCCCCATCCCCAGTCCGGCGCCGACTGTCGTCAAGAAGCTTCGCCGATTCTGCAGTGTCCACATCTTCATTGATTCCGACCTCCGTCTACAGACCCCTGTCGCCTGCGTATGGGATCCGGCGATTCCTGGGGCCAATTTTGAAAGGGCGCAGCAAAAGCCGGGGCCCGATCCCGCCGCTCGCCCCCTTGGGAAGGCTGTTCATCCACCTGAAGGAAGCGATCCGCAATTGAACGAGAGATGAGAGAGTGGCACGCCCGGCAAGATTCGAACTTGCGACCTTTGGTTCCGTAGACCAACGCTCTATCCAACTGAGCTACGGGCGCTCCGCGTGAGGGCCGGTGAGGCGAGACCGCCTTTTATCAGGCGACCCCATCTTGTAACATATCTGCCCCGGCCGGATCAAATGGCGGCCGGCGGTGGCAACGGCAGGTTCCGACCGCGATACAGGCCCACCCATGGTTCCCGGTGACATTCATTCCAACCCGTCTTCAGCACTCTAACCTTTTGGGAGGTAACGATGCCTGAAAAATTCACTCTGGCAGGGGTGCAGATGGATCCCTGTTTGATGGACAAGGAGGCCAACCTTGCCCGGATGGTCGATTCGGTGGAGCAAGCCGTCGCCAAACAGGCCCGATTGGTGGTTTTTCCTGAATGTGCCCTGACGGGGTACTGTTTCGAGAACTTGCAGGAAGCCCTCCCCTACGCTGAAACCATTCCCGGACCCTCCACCGAACGCCTGGCGGGAGTCTGCCGAAAGGCCCAGGTCTACCTGGTTCTGGGCATGCTGGAGAAAGACGGGGACCGCTGCTTCAATGCGGCGGCCCTGATTGGACCTGAGGGAGTGGTGGGCAAGTATCGCAAGGTCCATTTGCCCTTTCTGGGCGTGGACCGGTTCGTGGACTCCGGCGATCTCGGTTTCGAGGTCCACCAGACCCGCCTGGGGCGGATCGGGCTCAATATCTGCTACGACGGGTCCTTTCCGGAGAGCGCGCGCACAATGGCGCTCAATGGCGCCGACATGATTCTCCTGCCGACCAACTGGCCCACCGGGGCGGAGGCGTTCGCCGAGTTTCTGGTCAATGCCAGAGGCCTGGAAAATCACGTGTTTTCGGTGGCGGTCAATCGGGTGGGCAAAGAACGTGGGTTCCGCTTCATCGGCAGAAGCCGTATCGTCAATCCCTCTGGCAGGACGTTGGCTCTGGCCAGTCCCGACGGGGAGGAAATCATCTTCGCCGAAATCGATCCCTCGGCCGCCCGCGACAAACACATCACCCGGGTTCCGGGCAAGCACCAGATCAACCGCTTCAAGGACCGCCGGCCGCAGTACTACGGCAAGATCGTGGAAGCGCCCGACCCGGATTGAGGAACCCGCCGGATTCTATTGGCTTCCATGGACTTACGCCAAGTATGTGTTTAGCCGGGCCCCCTCCCTGCTGTGCGGATCATTCGAGGAAAAACGGCCGATCATTCATGAAGATGAACCACGAATGGACACGAAGAGACACGAAGACAGCTGGACCTCCTTCAACCACAAGCGGCACCAAAATGCTTCTACAATTTGGTGCCCTTGGGGTGACGATGTCATGGGATGACGGCTTCCCGGGAGCGCGGGCGTCCCGCCCGCACCAAGCCTGGTACAGCCTTGGCCATCTCCCCCACTTGGATCAACCGGGAACGGCGCCATGGCTCTCCTTCGGCCTGGCCGCTGCTGTTCCCGCCCACAGGGTGGCTGCCTGCAGCATCGCACTGAAGCTCAGCGCCGGCCAAAGGAGCAGTATGCGGGCGGGACGCCCGCGCTCCCGGGTGATAAGGAACAGGATGCGGGCGGGACGCCCGCGCTCCCAGGTGATGCAGTCCCGGCGGTGCGGTGGGGGGTGTCTGGCGGGCGGCTTCTCAGAAAGCCCACGTGCACCCTTTGGGAAACTCCCGTTTGCCCGCGAGCCCGGCCCCCGCCACGCCGTGCGGTTCATTCGAGGAAAAACGGCTGATCGCTAATGAAGACAAACCACGAATGAACACAAATAGACACGAAGACAGATGGACCTGCTTCAACGACAAGCGGCACCAAAATGCTTCTGC
Organism: Candidatus Versatilivorator sp.; assembly: GCA_965198125.1. Classification (GTDB taxonomy): domain Bacteria; phylum Acidobacteriota; class Terriglobia; order Versatilivoradales; family Versatilivoraceae; genus Versatilivorator. The sequence goes on from CBDAOQ010000003.1 coordinate 4,392,376, forward strand.
AATTTGGTGCCCTTGGGGTGACGAGGTCATGGGATGACGGCTTCCCGGGAGCGCGGGCGTCCCGCCCGCACCAAGCCTGGCACAGCCTTGGCCATCTCCCCCACTTGGATCAACCGGGAACGGCGCCATGGCACTCCTTCGGCCTGGCCGATGGGGTTCTCGCCCACAGGGTGGCTGCCTGCAGCATTGCACTGAAGCTCAGCGGCAGCCAAAGGAACAGGATGCGGGCGGGACGCCCGCGCTCCCGGGTGATAAGGAACAGGATGCGGGCGGGACGCCCGCGCTCCCGGGTGATAAGGAACAGGATGCGGGCGGGACGCCCGCGCTCCCAGGTGATAAGGAACAGAATGCGGGCGGGACGCCTGCGCTCCCAGGCGATGCCGTCCCGGCGGTGCGGCAGGGGAGCTAACCGGATCTATTTCGGTTGCCAGGGGACGGCGCCGGCCTTTTGGATTCGACGCCGCAGCGCCTGGGAAAGGCTGGCGGCCACTCCGGGCTCCTGTTCGGCCAGGTCGTGTTCTTCCAGGGGATCGTCCCTCAGGTCGAACAGCTTGAAAGGCTCGAAGGGCGAGTTTTGCAGCAGCTTCCAGCGCCCCCGGCGGACGGCATAGTAATCCTGTCCCTGGTGAAGTCGTCCGCCCTCCCGGCGCACCCAATGGAGGGTGCGCTCCATCGGCGGGGCCATTTGACCCACCAGGGTCCTGAACAGGGACACCCCGTCGATCTCCGACTCCACCGTCAGGCCCGCTGCCGAACAGATCGTCGGGAAAAGATCCATGGTCAGCGCCAGCCGGTTGGAAGACGACCCCGGCCGGATCTTGCCCGGCCAGACCGCCACCATGGGCACCCGAATCCCGCCCTCGTACATCTCTCGCTTTCCGCCCCGCAGGAATCCGCAGTTGGCTTCGGCCCGCAAATCCCCGCCGTTGTCGCTGCTGAACAGCACCAGTGTTTGGGTGTCCTGCCCATTCTCCCGGAGGGCCTCCATCACCTTCCCGATTCCCTCGTCCAGATGCTCGATGAGCGCCACCAACCGGGCACGCTTTTCGCTCAACTCCCCTCCCCGTTGTATGACTCGCTCCAGGAAGGGAGGCGGCGGTTGGGCCGGAGCATGGGGGGCATTGTAGGCAAGAAAGAGGAAAAACGGCTGGTCGTCGGCCCGCCGCTCCTCCAGATAGTCGATCGCCCATTGAGTGAACACATCGGTGGCATGTCCAGCCGGCTCGATCATCTCTTGGTTGAAACGCATGCTGTTCACGCCGCGGCGGGAGTGAAGGTAATAGTCGTCCATCCTGTCGCTCAGAAAGCCGTGAAACAAGTGGAATCCCCGTTGGTTGGGGAGATTGGGCGATTCCAGGCCCAAATGCCACTTGCCGATCAAGCCGGTGTGGTAACCGGCCTGCAGCAGCAGACCGGACAGCAGCGGGACCTCCGGGTTCAGGTAGCCCCAATTCCTCTCGGGCTCCGGGCGAATGTTTCCCGGGACTCCTACCAGGTCAGGATACCTCCCGCTCAACAGAGCCGCCCGGGTTGGAGCACCGACCGTCGAGTTGGCGTAAAAACGTTTGAAATGCATGCCCGATTCAACCAGGGCGTCGATATGGGGCGTCAGCAGATCCTGCGCTCCGGAGCTGGACAGATCCCCATAACCCAGATCGTCCACCAGGATCAACAGGACGTTGGGAGGTCGGGGGGGCTCCTCTTCCTCAGCCTCGTCACCCTCTTCAGCCTCGTCAGCTTCTTCAGCCTCGTCAGCTTCTTCAGCCTCCTCAACCTCCTCAGTCTCTTCCAGCGGCTCTTCCTGCTGGGAGGCCTGGAGGTTCGGACCCCAGGGAAGCATCCACAGGGCAAGCGCTAACGCAAGCAGTATCTTCATAAGAATGCGGTACCCCCACACCGCCCGGCCGCGTCGCAGCTCAAACCGGAAACAGAGTCGATCCAGCCCGCATTTCTCACCAAGTCGCTGAGCATAAGGTGGAAAAGTGTTTGTCTTTAACATCTTGCGGCGCTTTGTTTGGAGTCTTCAGCCTATAGACTGTGCTGGGCGCGCCATGATCACGCCCCCTGGTGAGAAATGCGGGCTCACCCGTCTCCCGGCTGATTCGGAATGGCTTTCCAACCAAAAACCGCTACAATAGCCCCCACGCCGACAGCACTCCCACTCTCGGAGTGAGTTCATGAACTACCGCTACCGTTATGCCACCGGTTCCATCTCCTTCGGGGGCCCCCTGACACCGACGGTGAAACGCATCATCATCGCCTGTGTGGTGGTGTTTGTGATGCAGATCCTTTCGGGCGGCCTGCGCGGACCAATCACAGCCCTGTTCAGCCTCACCCCGTCCCTGGTGCTCGGCAGATTCTACCTCTGGCAGTTGTTTACCTACATCTTCCTGCATGGCGGCGTCCTTCACCTGCTGATCAATATGCTGATCCTGTTCATGTTCGGTTGCGAGCTGGAGCGTTACTGGGGGGTGCGCCGATTCTGGCGATACTTCCTGGTGACCGGAATCGGCGCCGGCATCTGCATCACGGTGGTCAACCTCTTTTCCTATCAGGGATCGACCCTGGGGGCTTCGGGAGCCATCTACGGTGTCCTGCTGGCCTACGGGTTGAGCTTCCCCGATCGCATCATCCACGTGATGCTGTTCTTCCCTCTTCCGGCCAGATACGCCGTGATGGTTTTCGGGGCCATCGCCTTTCTTTCAAGCTTGTCGGGAAGCGACTCCGGAGTGTCCCATTCGGCTCATCTGGGCGGCATGCTGGTCGGCTACCTTTATTTGAAGCGCGGCGCCTACCGCGGCCGCCCCGGAGGAAGCTGGTATCAACCGATCAGGGACGCTTACCTGGAATACAGGCTTCGCCGGGCCAGGCAAAAATTCGAGGTCTACCTCAGCAGGAAAGAGCGTGACCGCCGCGATAACGACACCATCCACTAACCGCCCTTCTCCCCGAAAGCGCACTCAGCACCGTCTTGCCTCTCAAAACTTTAAGATACCTCCAATAACGTACTGATAATAAAAGGCATGTCATGATCTATCCAGCGACCTGTCGAGAGGTTCGGACTTGCCTGAAACCAATTGAGGGGTTATCCACCACGGACACGAAGTGACACCAAGGGCAGAAAATTGCAGACCCATTGGGGTCCCGCTTGTCGTTGAAGGAGGTCCATCTGTCTTGTGGTCTATTCGTGTTTATTCGTGTCCATTTGTGGTTCGTCTTCATGAACGATCGACCGTTTTTCCTCGAATGATCCGCACGTCAGGGGGGGGGGCCGGCTGGCCTGAATCGGTTGCCGTCACAAGCCGAACTCGGCGGCTGACAGGTCAGAGCCCGGGCCCGCTGGTCCCTGAGACATAATAGGCGGTGCGGGTCCTCACCCGAAGCCTGGGGTCCTTCATCTCCACCCGGACTCGCCGCATACCCCCCTGGCGGCCGAGATTGTTGGAATAGTATGCCAGGCTGAAGGTGTGCCTCAATTCATGGGCAACCTTGGAATACTCTCCCGTCAAATCCGACAGGTCGGCCACCAGAAACATCTTCCCGCCGGTATCCCCGGAGAGCTGGATCAATCGCTCGGTTTGAATCTGGTAGACCTCTTCCAGCACCGAGAGGCTCAGCCGGGCGTTTTCCACGTAGGGGTCTTCCTCCTTCTCCCGGTTGTCGCGGATATAGCGTTCCAGGATCTCCTTTTGCCGGTCCTTGTTCAGGATGGTGATGGGATAAAAGACCGCGTCGTCCGTGGCCAACAGCCTGCGCAATTCCTCGAACTTGACCCGGCTGGAGTTTTCCATTCCGTCGCTGAGCACCACGATGGCCTTGCGGCCGCTGCGGGTCCGTTGCAGGCTCTTGAGCGCCATGGCCACGCCGTCGTAAACCCGGGAGCCGCCGTAGGGATAGGTGGACAACCGCTTGATGGCTCTTCGAAGCAGCTTGCGATTGTTGGTGAACTTCTGGACCTCCTGGGTAAAAAAGTGGGTTTCCGTGACCGAAATCTGGTCGTCGGGACGCAGCTCTTTGGTGAAATTGCGAGCGGCATCCTTGATCAGTTTGAGGTTGTTTCGGGTACTGATGCTGGTGTCGACCAGCAACACCAGCTTGAAGGGAGCTTCCACCGGGAAAAAAGTTGAGATGTCCTGCCGAACCCCATCCTCATAGACCGTAAAATCCTCCCGCGTCAGGGAGGTGACGTTGGTTCCGCTTTCATCCACCACCGTGACGTTCAACACTACCAGATCCACGTCCACTTCCAGGCGGAAAGAGGTCTCTTCGTCCTGTGCTCCTCCAGGTGGAGGGGCGTGACCCGCCGACGGCAAGGGCAACCCCAGCACCCATCCGAGCAGGATCACCATGGAGGTCCAAGCGCAACCGGTGTTCATGACATGGGATTTTAACACGGCTGGCCTTGAAGGAGATGCCCCGCCGTTTTGGGGCGGGATCAGATTCAGCCATGGAATGCGGCAGGGATCGGAACTGCCGGTTAAGGCCTGGAGCCCGGAACCACCCCGGCGACAAAAAGCTCCGGTCTGAAGAACTCCTGCGCCACGGCGGCAACTTCCTCGGTTTCTACCGCCTGGATTTGATTCAGGGTGTTGTTGACCTCATAGATGGACTGGCCCAAGAGGGCTCTTTCGGCCAGTTCCAGGACCTGCCGGCGCCGGCGTTGCATGGAGATCTGGTAGCTTCGGACCGCTGCCTTCCTGGCCGGTTCGATCATTTCTTTCGACAGCGATCCCTCGCCCAGCCCGGTCAGTTGGGCCTTCAGCGCCTCCAGGGCCCTGCCGCCGTTGGCGGGCGCGGCCGTAAGGCAGGCATAGAAGAATCCCCCCCACTCCCGCCGCCGGTGGGAAGTCCGGATATCGGTCACCAAGCCCTGGCGCTGTTTCAGGGCCAGGGGCAGGCTTCCACCCGGGCCCGAGGTCAAATGCTGCAGTACGGTGAAGGCCGCGATTCGCGGGTCGGAGGCCGGCGGCCCCAGAAATCCGGCCTGGGCCCGCCAGGCTTGCCCCTCCCTGACCTCTCCCTCGACCGTTTGCGGAATGGACAGCCGCCGCACCTCGCCAAGGTCCTCATAGTCGACGCGGGAGATACCGGAGCGCCTCCATTTACCGGCAAATCGGGCGGCAAAGGTGCTCCCCTCCACATCCCCGGCAATGACCACAACCGGCTGAGACCCGAGCAGGAGGCGCCGGTGCCATTCCACCAGGTCCTGACGGGTAAGCCTTTGCAGGGCCGTCCCTGCCCCATAGGGGTCTCTCCCGTAGGGATGTGCGCCGTAAGCGGCGCGCAGGAACAGCCGCTGGGCCTGATGGCGTGGATCGTCCAACAGCCCGGCGGCCCGTAAACGCAGGGCCTGCTTCTGAGCCGCAATGGCTTCTTCTTCAAAGGCCGGGCGTTGCAGGAGTTCCGCCAGGAGGTCCACACAGGCGCCGAACCTTCTGGAGAGTCCATGGAGCACAAAGCCAAAATAGTCGGGCTTCACCACCGTGTTCACCGCCACTCCCAGTCTTTCCAGGAGGCTGGCCGGATGGGAAGCCGACAGGGCCGGTCCCGCCCCTATGGCCGTGGCAGCCATTAAATCGGTGATTCCCTCCTTGTTGGGGGGTTCCAAGGCCCTGCCTCCCTGGAAGAAGATTCCCATGGAGGCCAAGGGCAGCCAGCGCCCTTCCTGGACCCAAACGTCGGGCCCTCGCAGAATGGAAAACTTTCTCAGAGGCCGGACCAGCTCCGCCGTGCTGATTTCCCTGGGACCCCTCTCCCTTGGCGGCAGTCCTGCTGACGGCGCCTTCTCCTCCGGCAGGGGAACGTCGATCCAGTCGCCGCCATTCAACTCGCGGACGGCGCGCGGCAAGGCCAAACTCAAAAACTCGCGGTAGCGGATGGAGTCGAATTGCCTGATCTCCTCCGAGGCCGGCTGGAATTCCAGAAGCGTGCACTGTTCCAGATCGAGATAGCGGCGGGCTGCGGCAACCACTTCCTCGAGGGTCACCGATTCTATGTTCCGGGGGGTCTCCTCCCAGGTTTTGAAATCCGCCAGGTGCTCATGGCGGGCGATCTGAATCGCTAGATCGACCAGCCCCTCCTGTTCCTGCAGAAACTCGACCGTGAGCAATGCCCGGGCGCGCTGGAGATCCGATTCAGTCAGGAAGCCCTGCCGGATGCGCTCCATTGCGGCCAAAGCGGCCACCGCCGAACGGTCCAGCCCCTGGCTGTCCACCGGCAGGCTGAAGATGAGGTAGCCCCGTTCACCCGCCGCAATGGTGCTGGAGGCAACCGCACCAACCGGGGACCGGGGACCCCGCAGGCGGCGATTCAGCACCGAGGTCTGGCCCGCGGTCAGAACGGCTTCCAGAACTTTGCAGGCATACCAGTCGCGAGTAAAGGCGGCAGGCATGGGAAATCCGATCTGGACCCCGGCCTGATGAAGGTGTGCCCGGCGGTGGGCGTAGTTGAAACCATCCGTTTCGGAACCGGGACGGGATGGAGGATCGACCAGGGGCCTTTTGGGAAGGGAGCGGTAACGCTTGACGACCTCCCTCAGCAGCGCCCGGCGGTCAAAATCGCCGGTGATCGCCAGGAAGGCGTTCCCGGGAACGAACCAACGATCCTGAAAGCTCCCGATTTGAGAGGCATCGACCCCATGAGGGCTGCCGCGCGCACCGCTCCTTCCATCCAATCCCCTTCCCCTTCGGAAAGCCAAATCGAACAGTTGGCGGCTGTATTCCCTCTCCGGAGGGGCCTGTCTCATTCCGTGCTGCTGTTGGGCCGTTCGGTTGAGTTCCTGTAACCTTGCAGACGAGGGATTCCATTTCCGGAGGGCAGCGACTTGAAGGTCCAACCCTCTCCGATACTCTTCCCGGGGCAGCACGGTGGAAAACCAGGCGTGCTCTTCACCCACCCCGCCGTCCAACACCGCTCCGATTCTCCTGGCTTCCCCGGCAACCGTTGCCTCTTCACCCGGAAGCCGGGAGTGGAACAGCAGGGGAGTCCAGAGATTCCAAAACTCCTGGCTGGATGGGTCCTGGTGAAGGCGACCGGCTTTGACATAGGTCACCATCGCCACCAGCGGCGCGTTGCTCCTCTCAAAAAGGAGCACGGTCAAGCCGTTTTTGAACACGACCTTGGTGAAAGGGCCGACATCTTCTCGGGACAGATAGGGACCCACGATTCTCGGCGGTGGAGAGTCTGCCGCAGCCCCCTGCGCGGCCTGGAGGGAGTTGGCGGGATCCACCAGGCCGACCGGGCCAAACAGCCCCAGCCAACCACAAAGAACCGCCGCCTTCCACGTGAATCGTGAGGGGAACATGCTCAGGGGAGCCTCACCGGGTAGGGGAGGGGCTTGCCTTGCAGACCGGCTCGAATGTTGTCTACGGTCATCTGTCCCATGCGGAGGCGGGTCCGGGACCCGGCAGAACCCAGGTGAGGGGTGATCACCAGGTTGGTCAACCTCAACAGCGGGTGATCGCGGGGCAGCGGCTCAGGCTCGGTGACGTCGATGGCGGCGCCGGCAATCCGCTTTTCCGCCAAGGCCCGATAAAGGGCCGCATGATCCACCACGCCGCCGCGGGCCACGTTGACGAGAATGCCGTCCGGACGCATCCAGGCAAGCTGGGCCTCCCCGATCAGGTGCCTGGTCTCCGAGGTCATGGGAACATTGAGGGTCACGAAGTGGGCCTGTTCCAGAAGCTCCCTCAAGCTGGCAAACTCCACTCCTAGCTCCTTTTCGGCCTCGGGCTTTCTGTGTCGGGAGTGGTAGAGAATCCGCATGTCGAACCCGCGAGCCCGGCGAGCCACCTCCCGCCCGATGCGGCCCAGGCCGACAATGCCAAGCGTGCTGCCGTGGACCTCTCGGCCCAGGAAGAGGCTGGGGTCGTAGTACAGAAAGTCGGGTCCCCGCGCAAAGCGGTCGCCGGCAACCACGTTGCGGGCACAGGCCAGAAGCAGGGCCAGGGTCATGTCCGCGGTGGCCCCTTCCACCGCTCCAGGCGTGTTTCCCACCGGTATGTCCCGCGCCGCCGCGGCCGCAAGATGGACATGGTCGATGCCGACACCGAAGTTGCTGATCACTTTGAGGTTCGGAAAGCGGTCCATGACAGATCCGTCGATGATGGGATGGCCGTAAAGAAAGAGTCCCTCGACTTCCTTCAGCGCTTCCTTCGACCCTTCCTGCAGGAGGCTCCAGGGTCCCGAGCGGCAGTCCGGTGCAAACAGCTCTTCAATAAAGGGGGCAAGAGGCACGTCCACCAATATCAGCGATTGAGGCATTGGCAGGCACTGGAGAGATGCAAGAGATGACGAGGTTCTACTCGTCGGTCCCCAAACCCTGGAAGGGGGACAACGGTTTCGGCCCCAGCCACGATGGATCGGGCCGAGAGCCGCAAACTGCCGGCGGCCCCAAACCGGCGGCCCCCTTGGGACGGGGGCATTCGGGTTCAGCTGTCATCCGGCCTCAGCTTCCCGGCGGCCAAAACGCCTTCCGGTTTGTGTTTGATCAGGCCGTAAGCCTTCAACCCCAGCCCCGAGAATGCATATCCGGCTGCCATGAGGAGCAGGACAATCTGGGAGTAGTAGTAGATCAGGGCCATCAGCATGGCTAGGAGCACGAAATGGACGTATCGCTTGCGGCTTTTCAGGTCGACATGCTTGAAACTGGGATACTTCAGGGTGCTGACCATCAAATAGGCCAGGAATCCGACCAGCAGATTCCAGAGCGTCCCTGCGACCCAGTGTTCCAGCGGTTCCGGAGCAAAGTGCACCGCGGCGGCGATCATGGCCGCGCCTGCAGGAATCGGCATGCCGACGAAGGGCTTCTCCGGTTCGCTTCCCGACGGCGACGGTTTTGTGCTCTGGATGTTGTACCGCGCCAGACGCATGGCCCCGCACACCAGGAAACCGAAGCAGACGATCCAGCCGATCTGTTGCAGGTGAAGAGAATAGGGCGACTCCGGAGAAAGAGCCCGCACCCCCCAGAGATAGGCCAGAATTGCCGGAGCCAGGCCGAAGGTGACGACATCCGCCAGAGAATCGATCTGCCCGCCGAACTCGCTGCAGGAGTTGGTCATGCGGGCGATCCGTCCGTCCAATCCATCGAAGACCACGGCAAAGCCGATCGCAATGGCGGCCAGGTTGAACTCACCCTTGAGGGCGCTGGTAACCGCGTAAAATCCGCAGAAGATGGTCCCGATGGTGAACAGGGTGGGCAGGACGTAAATGCCACGTCGAAACCGGCCCCTTCTCAAGTTATTCCTCACTCCTCTTCATCCTCCCAATGACGGTGCTGCCTCCCCGCACCCGGTCCCCCCGGCTCAATTTCAGCGCCACGGTGTCGGGAAGGAAAACATCCACTCTGGAACCGAAGCGAATCAAGCCGATGCGCTCGCCGGATTCAACCATGTCACCCGGCTTCTTCCAGCAAACGATGCGACGGGCCACTATCCCGGCAATCTGGCTGAAACGGACTGTCAAGGAGCCATTGGTGATTGTCAGTACGTTTTGCTCGTTCTCCACGGACGCACGCCGGTCGAAGGCCATTCTGAACTTTCCGGGATGATAGCGGATTTCCTGGATGGTGCCTCTTATCGGTGAGCGATTGATGTGCACGTCCCAGATCGAGAGAAAAATCGAAACCCTGGTGGTCCCATCCGATCCCTTGGACAGATCCAGGACCTTCCCGTCTGCCGGGGCCAGAACCAGATCCTTTTCACCCGGGATTTTCCGGTCGGGATCCCTGAAAAAGAGGCCAACCAGAAGAGCCATCCCCAGACAGGCCGATCCAAGCAGAGCAAATCCGAAGGCCCACAGCAAGCCGGCGATCACCAGGAGAGGGATCAGGAAGGCAAAGGCGGCGGCGGCGATCTTCATGGTGGTGATCCGAGTTGGCCAGGGTCTGACAGGCTGTGCCCAAACATTATATATCAGGTGCCGGCAGGATACCCCGATCAGGCGAGTGCCGGCTGCCGGCGGAGCCACTTCCGTTGCGGAAACCAACCCAACCTCATGCCGTCAGCCGTCCGGAACCAAAAAAGGGAACCCTCGGGTTCCCCTTTTCGATCCGGCGATCCATCCTTCAATGTCCAAGGAATCTTCAAGGGGACGCCAGCCGCGGCCAGCTCCCCCGGACCTTCACTCCCGCTCCTGCCGGCGAGCTTGAATCATCTGCTCCATTCGGTCCTTGACCCGCAACTTCAACTTCTTCAAATTCACTTCCTCGATCTTTTCTTCCTCGGACAGAAAATTCCTCTTCAGCAGGAGAGACAACTTTTCGTCGTAGGCACTGTGTTCCCGGGCCAGTTGTCTGAATTCGTCATTGGACTGCAACAGATGTTCTCTGATATCCAAGGCGCTTGACACCGTTGCTGAACCTCCCTTGTATGACTGTGGCTGCCGCTCGGCTGATGCTCGGCATTGGCCCTGCAAAGCTATCACAGCGCCGAAGATCAACTCAAGCGGCAATGCCGGCCCGGTTTGCCGGCCCGGTTACAGCTTTAAATATTCCTTCAGCCTTCTGGAGTTGGAGCGGCTCACCGGTATTTCGGTCTCGGCCTGGTCGTCCATCTTGAGCTGGAGGGTCCGGTTGAACCAGGGGACCACCTCCTTGATCTTGTTGATATTGACCAGGAAGGACCGATGAACCCGCCAGAAGATTTGCGGGTCCAGATTGGCCTGCAGATCCTCCAGAGTTCGATAGGGGGTCTCTCCCTTGAGTTCCCGGGTGGCCACCTGGACGGAGCCGTCCGAGACGCTGGCAAATACAATGTCGGCGGCGTCGACCATCAGGTGGCGCTTCCGGTCCGTGACCAGCAGCTTCGACTTCCTGGGCGTGGAGGGAATGTACAGGTTGAGAAGGTTCTTGATCCGGTCATCGACCTGCACATTGGACTCCAGTTGCTTCCTTGCCCTCTGGATGGCCTTTTCCAGCCTCGATTTCTCAACCGGTTTGAGGATGTAGTCCACCGCGTTGACTTCAAAGGCCTTGACGGCGTACTGGTTGAAGGCCGTAACAAAAATGACCTGGGGCAGCACCTCCTCCTTGACCAGTTGGTGAACCACCTGAAACCCGTTGAGCCCGGGCATCTGTATGTCGAGGAACATCAGGTCCGGCTCCAATTCCTTGACCAGGCGAATGGCATCCACCCCGTTGCGGCCCTGGCCAACCACCCCGACGCCGGGAACCGAATCCAGCAGAAAGTGAAGCTCCTCCAGGGCCAACTCTTCGTCGTCGACCAGAATACAGGAAATGGGCATTGTAGGATGTTCCCTTCCCGGGCCGGATCAGGTGACTGCCTTCTGGCTTTCCCGGGATTCCTGCAGGGGGATTTCAATGTGGGTGAAGGTGCCTTCCCCCGGCCGGCTGCTCACCTTGAAATCGAAATCGGTCTGATAGGCCACCTTCAAACGCTCCAGGACGTTGCTGATCCCGATTCCGGAATGATAGATCGAAGACAGCTTGTCCTCGGAAATTCCCAGCCCGTCGTCTGTAATCTGGATACAAAGCCGTTGCTGATGGAGTGCTGAGCAGATTCTGATTCGGCCCCCTTCAATCTTGGGCGAGATGCCGTGGCGGATCGAATTCTCGATGATCGGCTGCAGGATCATGCTCGGAATCATGCACGGAAGCGTCCGATCGTCGATTTCCTTTTCGACTCGCAGCTTGTCTTTCCCGAAGCGACTCACCTCGATATCCAGGTAGTTGTCGATGAACTCCACTTCCTCCCTCAATGGGATGAAATTCTCGTGGCCGTGCAACAGCTTGCGCAGGATGTGGGAAAGCTTCAGAACAATGGCTCTCGCCTTGGCCGGATTGGAACGGATCAGCGAGGCGATGGAATTCAAGGTGTTAAAGAGGAAATGAGGATTGATCTGATGGGCCAGGGCGTCCAGGCGGGCCTTCACCACCAGCACTTCCTGCTCGGCCAGCTTGATTTCCAGGCGGGTGTTGTTCCAGATCTTCAGGGTGACGCCAATGCAGCTCAGCGACGCCACCAGAATCAGGGCAAAAACGATGAGACTGTCGGTGGGAAAATAAAAAAGACGCGCCGAGGTCAACGCCTGCCCCAGGACCTGGCGCAGGGTCTCCACGCCGACGCAACTGAAAAAGAAGATGAGTTGCCAGCCGCTCTTGCTGAATAGCTGCCTGGAGAAGAAGGACAGAACCAGGTTGATGAAGACGAAAGGGGAGAAATTCCAGATCTCCTCTTTCCTGGGGGAAAGGTTGCGCAGCAGCCCGGCCAACAGCCCCAGGGTCGGGTAGATCGCCAGGGCCGCCCACTCCTGGTGCAGCAGGGCTACCAAACCCACACAGCCCCCGACGATGGCTCCGCTGACGGTGCCGCCCAGAAGACCCGCAATGAAGGTGCCCTCCAGGCTGAGGTCGAAGGCAGCGAAAGGATTGATCGTACCGCTGCCCACCCCGGCGCACCGGATGACCACCCCGATACAGAGCGGGAGGCCCCAGAACAGGGTGAGGGTGAGCTTCTCCGCCGCCTCCCTCTCCTCGGCAAAGAGCGTTTTGCGAAAGGGTTGAGAACGAGTCAGCAACGATGCCAGGGAGGCGATAATCCCCAGTTTGACCAACAGGGCAATCAATATCTCCCGGTTGGCGGCAAAGATGTCCACTCCCGATCGTCCCTCAGCGGCTCTACACGCCGCCGGCCACTCAAGGTTTCACCCGGCCGTAACTCTAACACCCGGCTCCTGAGAATTCCAGGCAGGGCGCCTGCTACTGGCCGCCTACGTTCCCTTCCGGCTCGCCGGAGTAAATGGTTAGCCGCGCCCCCTCCCTGCCGTGCGGATCATTCGAGGAAAAACGGCCAATCGTTAATGAAGATGAACCACCAATGGACACGAATAATGTCACAGAACCAGCCCGTCCCATTCAAGCGTTGGACGCTTGAAATTAAGGATCAATCCGACTCTCAAGAGTAATTTGTGTTCATTCGTGTCCATTTGTGGTTCGCTGTTCATCTCCGTGCGGCCTGGACGGTTCGCGCTGAGCGGTAGAAATCCGCTTGCCGCCTGTACTTGATCCATCGGCGAAACTTGACTCATTTGTCAATGTTGTCGTCGCTCAAGGAGTCTAGTCACCGGCTTGGATTCCCGGATACGGTAACCCAAAATGCTCTACCTGACCGAAGCCGATGTCGAGCAGCTCCTCACCATGCCCATTGCCCTGGAAGCGGTCGAAACGGCCTTCCACCACTTCGGATCGGGAAAGGCCGAAAATATTCCCAGACGCCGGCTGCACCTTCCTCAGGGTTCTCTGCACCTGATGGCGGCTGCCCTGCCCGACCTCGGGTACATGGGCACCAAGGCTTACACGGTCTTTCGAGGAAGACTCCAGTTCTACTTCTGGCTCTACGATACCGAAAGCGGCGCCCTGGTTTGCATGATGGAAGCCAACCTTCTGGGACAGAAACGCACCGGCGCCGCCAGCGGCGTGGCGACCCGCTGGATGGCCCGTGAGGACGCGGAAACCGCAGGCATCATCGGTGCCAGCTGGCAGGCTCGCAGCCAACTGGAGGCCGTTTGCCGGGTACGTCCCGTCCGCAGAGTCCTGGCTTATTGCCGCACCGTCCGGCGCCTCGACCGGTTCTGTGCGGCCATGCAGGAACATCTTGGGATTCCTTGTCGCCCGACAAGCTCGGCTGAGGCGGTGGTCGATCAGTGCGATATCCTGACCACCATCACCAGCTCCTCCCGTCCGGTCTTTGACGGTGGCCGGATTCGGCCGGGAACTCATATCAATGCGGCCGGGGGCAATTCCCTGGCCCGGCGGGAGTTGGATGAGGCCTGCCTGGGGCGTTGCGGCTCCATCGTGGTCGATTCCAAGGATCAGGCCAGGCTGGAATGCGGCGAATTCGTGAAGCCCATCGAAAAGGGATCCCTGCGCTGGGAACAGGTCGGCGAGTTGGGCGACGTTGTGACCGGGAGACGGACTCCCCGAAACAGCCCCGAAGAGATCACTCTGTTCAAATCCCTCGGTCTGGCCATCCAGGATGTGGCCGTCGCCGCAAGGGTGTACCGGCTGGCTCTGGCGCGGGAAATGGGACGCACTCTCGCCCTGGATGGCCCAAACGGCATTTAAACTGCGTTTCTCGCACCCCCCAGCCCCACGGCTAGACGCTGTCGCCGCCTTAACCCGCATTTCTCACCGGGTCGCTGGGTATCGCCTGGGAAAGTGTTTGTTTTTAGCATCTTGAAGCGCTTTTTGGGAGAGCCTTCAGGGTACACACTGCGCTGGGCGCACCCTGGCTTACCTGAAACAAAAGAAAAAAGAGTTATCCACGAAGGGCCACTAAGAACGACGAAGGGCCACTAAGGCGTTGAGTTTAACCGCTACGGGATACCAAGGTCACGACAGGATTGTCGATTCCCGATTGTTTCACTCTCGAATGATCCGCCCCGTCGTGGGGGGCGGGGGCCCGACTTGTCTGAAACAAACGCCTGCGCCTGGTGGCTGGAAACCGGTTCATAGTCAAGCAGGAGTAGATTTTTGATTCACATCGATGCACAGGATGCACAGGATTTTTTCCGGAGACGGCTGGCTTGTGTTCCCGGACATCCTCAAATCCGCACACGATCATCGCCCGAGTCAGCGTCTCCTGCAGCAGCCTCCCGTCCTGATTATCCTGTGCATCCTGTGCATCGATGTTCAATTTATAGTCCTTCTCGATGGATCTGCCCAGTCGCGGGGGGCGGACGCCCGGCTCGCAGGCAAACGGGAGTTTCCCAAAGGGGACAGGCCGGCTTTCAGAGAAGTCGCCCGCCGGATACCCCCCACCTCACCATCGAGACGACACCCCCGGGAGCGCGGGCGTCCCGCCCGCATGCTGTCCCTTCGGTTGCCGCTCAGTTTCCCTGCGATGTTGCAGCCGACCGCCCTGCCGGCGGGAACCGCATGGGCCCGGCCGAAGCAGAGGCAGGGCGCCGCTGCCGGTTGATTCCGGTGGAGGAGATGGCCGAAGCTGCGAGAGGATTTGTGCGGGCGGGACGCCCGCGCTCCCGGGTGGGCTTCCTCCCATGACAGGGTCACACCAACGGGACAAAAGTGCAGAAGCATTTTGGCGCCAGTTGTCGTTGAAGGAGGTCCATCAGTCCTCGTGCCTATTCGTGTTCATTGGTGGTTCGTCTTCATTGACGAACAGCTGTTTTCCCTCTGAGTGATCCGCCCGTCGTGGTGGCGGGGGCGGGACTCGTCTGAGACCGAACACCAGGGATAATTGCTGCCGCCGCCTACGCGGCTTAACTCTAACGCCGAGCTTTCCATGGGCTTACGCCCACGGCTAAGTGCTGCCGCCGCTCCGCGGCTCCTCTGGAACCCCGAACTGGCACCCGGGGAATTGTCATTTAAAAATCCTGTCCCCCGGCAGTGTCGTGATTTAGGGGAGAGCGGTGAAGCCGCGGTTGAAGTCGGTGACCCGGCGAAACGCCGCCTACAAGGCTTCCTTATAGAGCGGCGAAGCCGCGGCAGCACTTCGCCTTGCGGGAGAGCCTGGGGGAACCCGGAGGGGGCTGCTTTCGGCAACGAAGGCAGCGTCCTCTCGGGGGCGGAGGCGTGAGCCCGGGGTCGTGTGGATTCTGCGCTGCCGCAGCCGCCCAGGCGGCGATTTTGTGGCATCGTCTCGGAACGCACTGCCTCTCCAGAATGACGCTGAACACGACCCTCACTCCCTGCACTCTTGAGAAGAGTGCAACCTGTGGGTAGAGTCGAGGACTGGCGCGTTGACTGTAGGGTCCGGTGGCTATTCCGTCGCTTTCGCTTCGGGCCTCAGTCCGGCTCCCTTATCACGTTTCCAGTCCCCGCTCTCCGAACCGGACGTGCGGTTTTCCCGCATCTCGGCTCTCCAGTGGGATCATGCGTCTCGCACTCAGGTCCCCGCTCGCATCCGTGGACGACTCCCATGGGTTTGGCACCCGTCCCCTACTCCATCCACGTCCGCTCCCGGAGTGCCGCCAGGCCTGTTGACGCCCTGACGACGCCGTCCTCATCAGACGACCCCTTCACTTTTGCATGTGATGCTTCCGGAGTCTCCGGTCCTTTTACCGGGGTTTCAGGCTTCCGCCACTCCCGGGACCCTTCCCCCTTCGGTCACCGCTCCTCACCTGAGGCTCCTTCCCTCCACCGGCATTACCCGGCTTCTCCAGTACTACGAGCCTCTCCGCCACCCTGCCGGCCCAGCCTCCCCCTCACGGGGTCCCGGTTCGGTGCGTGCCTCACCACCCACAGGGCTTCCCATGTTGCTGCCTCCTTCCCCTTCCATGCGTGCCAGCGTCACTACCCCGGCGGGTCCAAAGGGGTGCCCGCGTCGCTCGCTTCCCCCTCCGTCTTCGGCCTTCCCCATTTCTCAGGTGGGTCGGCCCCCGCATTGCCCGTTTCGAGGCCTGCTCGACGTTCACTCGCGTTCCGGCCCGCATGTTCGCTGAACCGCCTTATGCGGCCCTTTGACACCAGGGTGCTTCAGACCATATCGTTGCCTCCATGATCCGCCCTGGCTGCTACCAACCGGAGCGACAGTTGTTGGACGGGTTTCGCACCCGTTAGAAGAAGGCGCCTTTCCATGGCGCACTGAGAAATGCGGGTTAGGCGGCGGATCAGTAACATCCTTCCCGAACGCACTGCCTTTCCCAAACCAAGCCCAGGCGGCCGATTGTCAATCATCCTCGGGCAACGGTATAATGGGCTCCACCTGCCAGGACAACAGGCGGTTTCACCCACCTCCTGGAGCCAAAAGGAGAACGCAATGAAGAATCTTTTGCCGGGAGCCCTGATGCTCATCCTATCCACGCCGATCCTTCATGCTCAGGTAAACCCCCGAGGGGAGGAGACCCTGGAACTGAATGGCGGCAAGGTCACCGTTGAATTCGGACGGCCCTCGCTCAAGGGACGAGACATCAAGACAATGATCTATCCCGGCGAGCAGTGGCGCCTGGGGGCGGACGGCGACACCACCCTCACCACCGAGGTGGGGCTGAAGTTCGGCGAGAGCTCCGTGGCCCGGGGGACCTACTTTCTGAGAGCCAAATTCCTCGGGGACGGGAAATGGCACTTGCTGATCAACGGCACCGACTATTCCAAGGTAGCCGAGGTCCCCCTGAGCCTGGAGGAAACCTCATCCGAGGTGGACCGTTTGAGCCTTCGGCTCGAAGGCGGGCAGAAGGCAGGCACTTTCAAGGTGTTGTGGGGCAAGATGATTCTCACCACCGAATTTACCGCGCCTTGAGGGATGACCCCGATTGACGCGGCGCCTCCCTTTTCTGACCGGTCCCGCCGTCTGCGGGGCAGCCTCTGCCTGTCCCGGTTGAGTTGACGGAAAACGCTTCCGGGGAACCCGGCTCACTGACCCGTCGGTGTTGCGTGTCCGGAACGAACCCTTCTTTCCAGCATGCCAAGCCTTCCAACCCCTGCCCAGGACTGGCTCGAGCGAACCTTCCTGCTGAGCCAGCACCGGACCACCCTGGCGGTGGAGGTTCGGGCCGGCCTTTCCACCTTCCTGGTGATGGCCTACATCATCTTCGTCAACCCTGCAATTCTGGGCGACATCCCCGACTCGACCGGAGCCACCCTCCCGTCCGGCGCCATCTTGAGCCTCACCTGCCTGGCGGCGGGGGCGCTTTCGATACTCATGGGCTTGCTCAGCAACTACCCCTTTGCCCTGGCTCCCGGAATGGGCTTGAACGCCGTGGTGTCCCTCCACCTGGTCGGCCAACTGCAACTCACCTGGGTCCAGGCCATGACGGTGGTCCTTCTCCAGGGTCTCATTATTCTGGTGCTGGTGCTGACCCGGTTTCGGGAAGCCATGATGGATGCCATCCCCACCCCGCTCAAGAAATCCATTGGAGCGGGAATCGGACTGTTTCTGGCGGTCATCGGTTTCAGCAACGCCGGCCTGATCTCCCGAGGCGAGGGCGCCACCTTTTCCCTGGGAAATCCGGGCGACCTGGGCGTGCTGACCTTTCTCTTCGGTTTCTTGCTGACCCTCTGGCTGCTGGCCCGCGGGGTGAAAGCCGCCCTGCTTTGGGGGATCCTGTCCGCCACCGCGGCGGCCATCCTCTTGAACGCCGGGTTCGGCGACCAACAGGCTTTTGGGGCCTCAGCCTCGGTGCCTTCTCGCCTGGTCGGACTTCCTCAGGGACTCACCGGCCCCGAGGCCATCTTCGGCCGCTGGGACTGGAGCTTCTTCCCCCGCCTCGGTCTGCTGTCGGCAGCCCTGGCGGTCTTTTCCCTGCTGCTCACCGATTTCTTCGACACCATGGGGACCGTGGTGGGTCTGGGGGAAGAGGGCGGTTTCCTCAAGCAGGACGGCAGGCTACCCGGGATCCGCCGGGTGTTGCTGGTAGATTCGCTGGGGGCCGTTGTGGGAGGCCTGGCCAATTGCAGCAGCAATACCACCTATATCGAAAGCGCCGCCGGAATCGCGGAAGGAGGGCGCACAGGCCTGACCTCGGTGACGGTGGGCCTGCTCTTCCTGCTGGCCATGTTTTTCAGCCCCCTGGCGGGAATCGTTCCCAAACAGGCCACGGCGCCCTCGTTGATTCTGGTGGGATTCCTGATGATGAGCGCTCTGCAGGATATCTCCTGGCGCCGACATGAGGAGGGCGTTCCCGCCTTCCTCACCCTGCTGCTCATGCCTTTCACCTACTCCATAAGCAACGGCATTGGAGCCGGAGTCGTCAGCTACACTTTTCTGAAGCTGGCGGCAGGCAGGCACGGGGAGCTCCACGGGCTGATGGTGGCGGCTGCGGTTGCCTTTGTGGTCTACTTCGCTCTGTCGGTCTAACTTGAACTTGAATTTGACATAGAATAGACGCGTGAAGCCACTGTTCATACTGGTGCTGCTGGGACTGGCCCTGCCTGCTTCCGCAGCCGGCGCACCGGTCAAACTGGAACCGCTAATGGAGAGGCTGGCTCGGGAGGCCGGCTGCCTGTCCCTGGGGCCATTGACCCGGCACACCCTGTCCGATCCGGCCGCCTTCGAACCCGGAGAAGCCCAAATCCTGGCCGAGTACGGATTCCACGACCTCAGCCGGCAGCAGTTTCGCTGCCGCGGCCGATCCCTACAGGTTCGGATCTACCGAATGCTGGACTCCCCGGCCGCCTATGGCCTCTTCACCCTTTACAGGAAGCCCGATTCCCGGGTTCCGGATGGATTCCCCAGGCTGGCCGAAGAGAGCGATGGCTGGATAGCCTTTGCTCAAAGCCATTTCTACGTCAGGGTGCAGCGGCCTGCCCAGCCTGGCAGGGGGGCTGCTGCCCTCGAGGCCGCCCGTGTCCTGGCCCAAGGCCTGCCTGACGATTGGGCGCTTCCCTCGCTTGTGGAATATCTACCCCGAAAGCATCTGGTTGCCGGCAGCGAAGTGTATGTCATGGGGCATCGGGCCTTGAATTTCAGGATCCCGTTGGGGCAGGTGGACCTGTTCGGACTGGTCCACGGGGCCGAAGCCCTGCTGGCAGACTACCGTCCGCTCAACGGGTCGGCCAGGCTCCTGCTGATGATCTACCCCACCCAACAACTGGCCGCCAAGTATCTACGGAGCGGCTACGAGCGGTTGATAGCGCAATACCCCGACTGGCAGGTCTTCTATAAGCGGGAAGGTCCTCTGGTGGTGATGGTATTGAACTCGACCGACCCGGAAATAGCCTCATCCTTCCTGGACAAGGTTTCCTATGTTTCCTCGGTGAGCTGGGACCCGGAGGCGGAGCCCCTCTCGGTGGGACGCATGATGCTGAGCGTGTTCTTCTACGTCGGGGCGGTGATCGGGATCACTATGGTGGCGGGCCTTCTGTTCGGGTTGCTGAGAGTGCTGATCAGTTGGCTCTTTCCGGGGAAGATCTTCGACCGGCGAGAAACCCATGAGGTGATTCGCCTGAAGTTGCCGCCACCGCGATCAAGCAGGTTCGGTAGGCGTTGATGGTGAGAGGGTGGAGGCGAGCCCGCGTTTCTCACCGGGAGGCGGGAAAATGACGCCGGGCTAGACCTTGATGATGTCGACCAGCTCCTTGACGGCGGCCGCCGATTTCTTCAAAGCCGCTTCTTCCTCGCGTTCCGGCCCGCATGTTCGCTGAACCGCCTTATGCGGCCCTTTGACACCAGGGTGCTTCAGACCATATCGTTGCCTCCATGATCCGCCCTGGCTGCTACCAACCGGAGCGACAGTTGTTGGACGGGTTTCGCACCCGTTAGAAGAAGGCGCCTTTCCATGGCGCACTGAGAAATGCGGGCTACACCTTGATGATGTCGACCAGCTCCTTGACGGCGGCCGCCGATTTCTTCAAAGCCGCTTCTTCCTCCGGCCGCAGGTCGATCTGGATGATTTCCTCGATCCCGTTCTGACCGAGCTTCACCGGAACCCCCACGAAGAGACCATCCACTCCATATTCCCCTTCCAGATAGGCGGCGCAGGGAAGAATCTTGCGCTTGTCCTTGAAGATGGCCTCGACCATCTCCGTGACCGCGGCCGAGGGGGCGTAGTAGGCGCTCCCGGTCTTGAGCAGACCGACGATTTCGGCGCCTCCGTTGGCGGTGCGCTGCACCAGAGCATCGATTCTCTCCCGAGGCAGGAGTTCGGTTATGGGGATCCCGGCTACGGTTGAATAGCGCGGCAGAGGCACCATGGTGTCGCCATGTCCGCCCAGCACAAAGGCGTGGACATTCTCCACCGACACCGACAACTCCTGGGCAATGAAGGTCCTGAACCGTGCCGAATCCAGAATGCCGGCCATGCCGATCACCCGATTCCTGGGAAAGCCGGAAATTCTATAGGCCGTTTGCACCATGGCATCCAGCGGGTTGCTGACCACGATCAGGATGCATTGGGGGGAGACCTTGACCACCTGCTCGGTGACCCCCTTGACGATTTCATAGTTCTTCATCAGGAGGTCGTCTCGGCTCATTCCCGGTTTTCGGGGCAGGCCGGCGGTAATGACGACGATGTCCGAGTCGGCCGAGTCGCGATAGTCGTTGGTTCCCACCAGGCGAGAGTCGAATCCTTCCACGGGTCCCGACTGCTGCAGATCCAGGGCCTTCCCCTGGGGTACGCCATCGATGATGTCGATAAGCACCACATCCGCCAATTCCTTGTCCACGATCCAATGAGCGGTGGTGGCGCCGACATTTCCCGAACCCACAATCGTCACTTTTCTTCTCATCGACATCGCTCCTCTCGAATCTGCACCGGGCCTCCGGCTGGGATTTCACTACTCCCTGCCCGGCTGCAGCCCCGGTTTCCCAAAAGTACACTCAATAGGAAGGGCTTACCCCATGTTGTGGATGATAGCGTCGGCAAACTCACTGGTCTTGCACTTGGTGGCCCCGCTCATGAGTCGTTCCAGGTCATAGGTGACCTTCTTCTGCTGGATGGTGCGACCGAATGCCTGCTCAATCAGCTTCGAGACCTCCATCCAGCCCAGATGATCGAACATCAGGGCCCCCGACAGAATCACGGACCCCGGATTGATGACGTCCCGGTCGGCATATTTGGGAGCCGTCCCATGGGTGGCTTCGAAGACCCCATAGTCGTCACCGATGTTGGCCCCGGGAGCAATCCCCAGTCCCCCGACCTGGGCAGCACAGGCATCCGACAGGTAGTCGCCGTTGAGATTGGGAGTGGCCAGAACCTCATACTCGGCCGAACGGGTCAGCACCTGCTGGAACATGGAGTCGGCGATGCGATCGTTAATCAGGATCTTCCCCTCCGGGACCCTGCCCTCGTACTTGCTCCAGACTTCCTCTTCGGCAATGGTTTCCTCCGGGAACTCTTCTCGGGCCAGTTGATAGCCCCAATCCCGAAAGGCCCCCTCGGTAAACTTCATGATGTTGCCCTTGTGGACCAGGGTCACCACTTTGCGGCCCTGCCTGATGGCATAGCCAATGGCGCGCCGAACCAGGTTGCGGGTACCCGTGATGGAAATGGGTTTGACTCCAATTCCGGAGTCGGCAGCGATCTTCTTGCCCAGGTGCTCGCCCACAAACTCGATGAACATGGCTGCTTCCGGGCTGCCCTGCTGCCACTCGATGCCGGCGTAGACGTCTTCAGTGTTTTCTCGGAAGATCACCACGTTCATCTTCTCCGGGGCCTTGACCGGGGAAGGGACACCGGCAAAGTACTTCACCGGCCGAACGCAGGCGTAGAGGTTGAGGACCTGCCGGAGGGTGACGTTCAAGCTTCGAATGCCTCCGCCGACCGGAGTGGTCAGGGGCCCCTTGATGGCCACCCGAAAGAATCGAATCGCCTCCAAAGTGTCGTTGGGCAGCCACTCCCCGAACTTCCTGAAAGCCTTTTCCCCGGCGAAGACCTCATACCAGCAGACCTTCCGCTCGCCGGCATAAGCCTTGTCCACGGCGGCATCGAACACCCGCACCGCGGCTCTCCAGATGTCGCGGCCGGTCCCATCGCCCTCGATGTATGGAATGATTGGATTGGCCGGAACACTCAGTTGGCCCTGGTCCAGCCTGATCCTCGACCCCTCTTGGGGAACCTCCACCCCGTTAAAGGACATGGGAGCCTTCCTCTCTAAAAGTGGCTAGTGAAAAGTGGATAGTTTCCGGAAGCGGGGTTGGAGATGTTTGTCATGCTTCCTGCCAAGCTGGAGTCGCTCGCGCCGGAGACTTGCGGCTCCTGGGCAAAACAGGGCGCTTTGTAGCATTTTTCACAAGATACTGTCAAGGAAGGCGGCGACCGTGTCCTGGCGGGGTGCAGGTCAAAAAATGGATGTAGTGGGATGACGACTTCCTGGGAGCGCGGGCGTCCCGCCCGCACAGGGCATGCCGCAACCGCGGCTGTCTCTTTTCGGAAGAGAGAACGGAGCGTGACTATTTCTCCGCGGATTGACCGCCCCGAAATCCCAGGCAGGCGGCTCCATAGATTCCGGCCCGACTGCCCAAGCCCGATCTTAGAATCGGTCGCGGATCCTCCCGCTGCACAAAGGACCGCCGTCTGGTTTCCTGAAACATGGTCTTCTCAAAAGCGTCCCAGGCCTCGATGGCCCCTCCTCCCAGAACCACGGTTTCGAGGTCAAAAATGTGAATGAGGGTCGCGATGCCGATGCCCAGGGCGATGCCCATCTCCTGAAACACCAGACCGGCGGATTCATCCCCCTGGCGGGCAAGCCGGTGGACCCGATCGGCGGTGACAGTCCCCTCCCCGCGGACCAGTTGCTCCAGTTCCGGGCTGGCCCGGCCGGAATCCACCAACTCCGTAGCGCACCGCACCACGGCCGTTGCCGATGCATAAGCTTCCAGGCAACCACGGTTGCCGCAGTTGCACAAACGCCCCTCCGGCCGAATGTTGATGTGGCCCAACTCGGCGGCCATCCCCTTGGCCCCGTGCCAGATCTCGCCATTCAGGATCAGCCCGCCGCCAATGCCGGTACCCAGGGTCAGAAAGGCCAGGTGTTTCACATTTCTGGCCACCCCCATCCATTGTTCTCCCAGAGCCGCGGCATTGGCATCGTTTTCCAGGGTAAAGGGAGCGTCCATCTCCTTGCGGATCCGGTTGCGGACATTGAAACCGGCCCAACCGGACAGGTTGGGAGCCGCAATGACCAGGCCCTGGGGGAGCTTCATGATGCCGGCCACCGCCACGCCAATGCCGGCCAGAGCGTAACGGCCGACCCAGCGGTCCCGCAGTTGCAGGATGGCTCGGCACATGCGACCCACGACATCTTCCGGGCCCTTGCGGGTATCGGCCGCCAGTTCCAGGTGCTCCAGCAAGTCGCCATTTTCCCCGATGGCTCCCAACTTCAGGTTGGTTCCGCCCAGGTCGACTCCAATGGCAAAGCGCTTCATGCTATCCGTCCGGTGATGGCCCCGTTTCAGACTGGGCAGGCAGGCCGGCGCCTTTGTTCCCGGCGTCCTTGCCCGTTGGCTGGCGCATGCCCATAGCCAGCGCCATGATTTTTTCCTGATCGGCTTCTGCCTGAGACAACTCCCCGGAAATGCGTCCGGCATGCATCACCAGAATGCGATCACAGAGTCTGAGAACCTCGGGGAGCTCGGAAGAGATCATGAGAATGGCGATCCCCCGACCGACCAGCCGAATCATCAATCGGTAGATCTCCTCCTTGGCGCCCACGTCGATCCCACGAGTGGGCTCGTCGAAAATCAGGACGCGGCTCTGGGTAAAGAGCCACTTGCTCAACACCACCTTCTGTTGGGTTCCACCGCTCAGATTACGAACCTTCTCTTCCGTCGAGGGGGTCTTGATGGCGAGTTGCCGCACAAAATCCTGAACGCTTTCTCTCTCCCTGACCGAGTCCACAAAGCCCCAGCGGACCAGCTTGCCCAACCTCGACAGCGTGGTGTTCTCCCGCACCCGCATGCCCAGGACCAGGCCCTGAGACTTTCGGTCCTCGGTCAACAGGCCGATTCCGAGATCGATGGCCTGGCGAGGAGAGAGCGGCCGGATGGGCTTCCCGTCCAAAAACATGCGCCCCCGGTCCGGGAGCTCGACCCCGAACAGGACCCTGGCCAACTCGGTCCGGCCGGCTCCTACCAGTCCGGTCAATCCCACGATCTCGCCCTGGCGAAGCTTGAGGTTGATGTCATCCAGTTTTCCCGCCTGGCTGATTCCCTCCAGCCGGAGCACTTCCGGACCCAGGCTGGGGGAGGTCCGCCTGGCCGATGGCTTGACCTCGCGGCCCACCATCAGACGGATCACTTCCTCCTGGCGGAGATCCGAGGTCGGCCGGGTGGCGATGGTGCGGCCGTCCCGCATCACGGTGGTCCGATCGCACACGTTGAAAATTTCCTCCAGCCGGTGGGAGATATAGATCACGGCCACCCCTTGCTCCTTGAGGCGACCGATCAACCCAAAAAGCTCGGATAGTTCGCGATCGGTAAGAATGGCGGAAGGCTCATCCATAATGATGAGCTTGGAACTCACCGACAGCGCCTTGGCTATCTCCACCATTTGCTGCTGGGCCAGGCTCAGGCTCTTTACCGGAACGCGGCCGCTCATTTCCTGACCGAAGCTGGCCAGCAACTCCTCCGACCGGCGTTCCATTGCCTCCCGGTCCAGCCATCCCAGGGCACCCCGCGCCAGTTCATGACCCAGGAAGATGTTTTCGGCCACCGTCATGCCTTGCAACAGGTTCAGCTCCTGGTGGATCATGGTGATTCCCAGCTTGCGCGCCATGATGGGTGAATCCACCTGATGAAATCGGCCGCCGAACCGGATTCTGCCGCCATCGGGCTGGTAGGCGCCGGACAGAATCTTCATCAGGGTGGACTTGCCGGCGCCGTTTTCCCCCACCAGTGCGTGGCATTCCCCGGCCTCCACGGAGAGGTTGGCCCTGTCGAGAGCCAGCACCCCCGGAAAGTGCTTGGTGATGGTTTGCATCTCAAGCAACGGCATGGGGTGTTCCCCTACGCGAGCCCTGGCGACAGGGTTGGCCACGGTTTCGAGATCGCTGTAAGCCGTGCCCCCGCCCCGCCGTGCGGATCATTCGACGAAAAACGGCCGATCATTAATGAAGACGAACCACGAATGGACACGAATAAACACAAATAGACAGAAGACAGACGGAACTCCTTCAACGACAAGCGGCACCAAAATGCTTCTACAATTTTGTGCCCTTGGTGTGACGATGTCATGGGATGACAGCTTCCTGGGAGCGCGGGCGTCCCGCCCGCACAAGGATG
Organism: Candidatus Versatilivorator sp.; assembly: GCA_965198125.1. Lineage (GTDB taxonomy): Bacteria > Acidobacteriota > Terriglobia > Versatilivoradales > Versatilivoraceae > Versatilivorator. The sequence continues at coordinate 4,418,010 of CBDAOQ010000003.1, forward strand.
GCTTCCCGGGAGCGCGGGCGTCCCGCCCGCACCAAGCCTGGCACAGCCTCGGCCATCTCCCCCACTTGGATCAACCGGGAACGGCGCCATGGCTCTCCTTCGGCCTGCCCGATGCGGTTCCCGCCGACAGGGTGGCTGCCTGCAGCATCGCAGCTCAAGCTCAGCGCCGACCAAAGGAACAGTATGCGGGCGGGACGCCCGCGCTCCCAGGGCAATCACTCCCCCCTTGAGGGGGAGTCGCAGAAGCCGAGCCGCCAGGCGAAGGCTGATGCGGTGGGGGGCTGGCGGGCGACTTCTCAGAAAGCCGACGTGCTCCCTTTGGAAACTCCGGGTTGCCCGGGAGCAGGCAAGCGCCTTGTGACCTGTTGCACTTTTTGAACGACTGCGCCGAGATCAACAAGATGCTTAACGCGTCGATCCAATCACTATCCACTATCCACAGGAAGGTCGTTTCCCGGCTGCAGGCTTCGACCGCAATGCCGCAACATTGACGGCGCCTTCTTGCCGGCAGGCCTGTTCAGGGAGGGGTTACACCAACTCCCAGGCTTCGCGCAGGGTCCGTTTGGCGTTGGCCAGCACGATCTGGCTGGTCTCGCCGGCCAGGGGCTTGACCTCAAAGCTCAAAATGCGTGGTTGTTTGTTTTTAAGGTATCCGATTTCGATCAGGGTTCTGATGTATTCCACCACCTCGGGCACATCGTTTTCTCCGCCGCTGATACCGAACCGAGGGTGTTGGTCGCCATAGGCCGGATGACTCCTGTCCCTCATGACGCAATTGCCCATGTGGGCGTGAACCAGGTGGTCCTTGGCCAGGTGCAGTGCCTGCCGGGTGGTTTCCCGCTGCAGAGGCAGATGGCTCAAGTCCAGCATGAGGCCAAAATTGTCGTGTTTGTGTCTCACGCGTTCCGAAAAGCTCACCGCCTCCGCATTGGGACCGATGAGGGCCTTCTTGTCTATGTCGAAATCGAAGGTTTCCACAACCACCTTGAGGTCGCTCCTGGAGGCGGCATGGGAGCAGATTCTGTTGAAGGAATCCACCAACAAGTCCGTAGCCATTGGCCGTTTTTCCTCCCCGGGGTGCGGTCCGCTCAGAAAGGCAACCCCGCGGCAACCCATCTGGACGGCTTCATCCACGCAGGCCAGGCAGCGGTCAATCGCCGCCTGGCGCTGGTCGACATCCAGGCTGTTGAGATCGAGCTTGTTGACCAACTGTACCGGTTGGCTTCCGTAGGTGACCACGATCTTGCTGGCGACCAACATCTCGCGAGCCTTACTTCGAACCTCAGGATCCCGTATGGTAGTGATTTCAATGACGTCGAAGAAATCGTCGGTCAAAACCGACTCCAATGTCTCCAGCACCGGGCCTTCCCCCTTGAGCACCTGGGGAAAGGCCATGAAATGAACCAATCCGACCTGCATGTATTTTTTCCAGGAAACATCCATCAGGACCTCCTCGCTAGCCCACATTTCTCACCAGGGGGCGTGATCATGGCGCAGGAAATTTCGCCCCTGCCGATTCCTTGATCCAGGCCGATCGGCAGCCCATCGGCGGCGCCCCCAATCATACACAAATCAAATGCCGTTTCAACCGAGGGCCTTTTCCTTGCCCTTCAGGAAAATCTCAGGACCACCCAGCCGGCCCGGTTGCCTCCGGCGCAGGGACCATGAAATCGTTCCGGCAGGGTTTGCGGCAACTTCCGTGAGCTGAAAGGAGGTCCTGCAGCCATCCTCCCCTTCGCTCCGCTTGCGGTCGCGGCCTCCGTCACGAAACTTTCCGCTATCCCGCAGTTGGATCTGTCGTACAATGGGCGCTTATCGTCAGGGACCGGCAGGCGTTGCCGCTTCCTTCGCGAGGGGCTGCTCTTTCCAGTCCAGCATCTTGCCATGAATCCAACAGCCCTTGGCTGCCTGACCGCACTGCTGATGTTGGCAATGCCGGCCACAGGTCAGCACCGATCCGTTTCAACCAACCCCCCAAACATTCTGCTGGTAACCATTGATACCCTGCGGGCCGATCATCTTTCCTGCTACGGTTACCACCGAAGGACCAGTCCCACCATAGACGCTCTGGCCGCCGAGGGAGTTCGCTTCGAGCAGGCTTACTGCGCCATCCCTCTGACGGGTCCTTCCCACGTTTCCCTCTTTTCCGGCCGATACCCGCAAGAACACGGGGTGCGCATCAACGGCGTCCCCATCCCCAAGGACTCCAAGTGGCTTTACCTGCCCCAAATCCTGCAGCGTTTCGGCTATTTCAACGCGGCCTTCGTCAGTGCCTGGCCACTGGCTTCTCACCTGACCGGCTTGTCCCCATGGTTCCAAATCTACGACCAGGACATGAAGCGCCGCTATCAGTTCCTGAGTTCCAGTCGCTTTGCCGAAGATGTCACTCCGCAGGCCATTGCCTGGCTCCACAATCAGCGCGTGGAGCCTTTCTTTCTTTGGGTGCACTACTTCGATCCCCACGCCCCCTACCATTTGAGAAAAGACTTCGCCGACCCGCCGGCCAACGGGAAGGCGGCGACAACTCCTCCGGAAGTCAGTACGGCGATGAAGAATCGCATTCGCCGCTATGATTCGGAAATCAGCTATGTCGACCACCACCTGGGTTTACTGCTCAGAGCACTGGACAAGGCGGGGGTCCGGGACTCGACGCTATTGATTCTGACAGCCGATCATGGGGAAAGCCTGGGAGAACATGACTATATCGGCCACGGCCGCCACCTCTACGACTCCATCCTGAGGGTTCCTCTGATCCTCCGGTACCCCGGCAGGATTGAACCGGGGAAAGTCATCGATAGTCCGGTCAGCCTGCTGGATGTCACTCCCACCATTCTGGAGCTATCGGGACTCACCCAACGTCAGCCCCCCATACCGGCGAATTTCGTGGGGAGAAGCCTGGCAGGGGCCATTCAAAACGGAAACTCTCTGCCGGATCATCCCGTGCGGTTCCTGACCTTTGCCGGCAAGAAAGGTTGGACCCCCTCCTGGCTTTCCTTTTCCTGGGCGTGGCTGCGTTACCCCCAACTGCCACTCCGCCTGGGTTGGGTGAATGGCCTCACCAAGTCCGTTTGGACGCCCCGGGAGAAATCCCTTCTCATTTACGATCTGGCCAGAGATGTCCATGAGTTGGATCCTTTGTCGGTAAGCTCCGAAAACGACCGCTTCGCGGAAGAGACCACTGCCCTGGAGATTTGGTTCAAGGCCACGGACTTGACCGAGGCAGACATGAAACGCGCCAAGCGGGACGAAGAGATCTTGAAGAGTCTGGGGTACACGCAATAGAGTTTCCCCTGCCAAGCTAACCCGCATTTCTCACCAGGACGCTGAGCACAAGGTAGAAAAGTGCTTGTCTTTAACATCTTGCGGCGCTTTTTGCGGCGCTTTGTTTGGAGTCTTCAGGGCACAGACGGTGCTGGGCGCGCCCTGGCTTGTCTTTTCCCCTTCAGCGCGCGCATGCTCCCTCGAATGGTGTTCCGGCTACGCCCTTCGCTCGCGAGCACGCGCTGAAGCGGAAAATCCTGCGCCAAGTTGCACTCTTGAGAAGAGTGCAACCCCCTGGTGAGAAATGCGGGTTACCTCCTGTTTCTCACCGGGTGGCTGGTGCCTCTGCATGGAAACGGCATGAGTGGCTATTGGCCTTGGGTCCTGAAACAGGCGTGCTGGGTCATCCTTCTGCTGGGAGCCGTCAGTGCCCTGCTTCTTCCCAACCTTGACGACCTCAAGATCAACACTTCTCCTTCCACCCTGATCCTTTCCGACTCCCCGGCCAATGTCTTTCACCAGAAAACACGGCGCCTTTTCGGCAATGACGAAGTTCTGCTGATTGGTCTGACGGCTGACAACCTGCTCCAAGCGGACACCCTCGGTTCCATTCGGCAAGTCACCCGGGACATCGAGCAGATTCCCGGGGTGAAACGAGTCCTGAGCCTCACCAATACGCTGGATATTCTGGGGAAGGACGGCGCCGTCGAGATCTCTCCTCTGGTTCCGGAGTCCCTGGAGCGGCTGGATCTGCAGGCCCTGCGGACTCGCCTACTCAATAACCCCTTGTTCGACAAGGAGCTGATCTCATCCGATCTGCGCACCACTTCCCTGCTGGTTTTCATTGAGGAACGCCTGCCCGAGCAGGAAGACCAGGTTCTGGGTCTCATCGCCAGAATCCGGACCACGGCCGCCCCGCTTGCCCGGTTGGGACACCTTTTCTTCGGAGGTGTTCCGGAAATGGAAGCTGCCGGCATGGAGAACATGATCCGGGACCTTTGGGTCTTTACTCCGATAACGGTGGTCCTGGTCATCGTGATCCTGACCCTCGACTTTCACTCCCGGCGCGGCGTTACTCTGCCGCTTCTGGCGATTGGACTGACCTTGGTGTGCACCCTGGCGGCCATGGTGCTGGGCCGGTTCCCGCTGAAACCCACCACCCTGGTGCTGCCCTCACTGCTGATCGCCAATGGCAGTGCCTATACCATCCACCTTCTCACCCACTATTACCAGTGCCTGCTCCAGGCCTATGCCCGGACCTCCTCCCACCCCACCGGCCTGCTCTCCAAGGAGCAATATCGGGAGGTCCTGGTCCAGAGCCTTGACCGTGCCCACAGACCGATTGCCATTTCGGCCTTTACGACCATGGCCGGCTTCGCGGCCCTCATCTTCAATCGAATTCCGGCGATCCGCGATCTGGGGCTGTTCGCCGTCCTGGGTGTCTTCCTGAGCTATTTCTTCTGCATGCACCTGATTCCCGCGATCCTGGTATACCTTCCAATTCCCTCTCGGGACCGCATTTCCGGACACAAGCGCAGTCATCGCCACACCTTCTTCGAAAAATTGGGCAGTTTCACTCTCAACCACCGGCGCTGGATCTATTTGACGGCGGGCCTGTGCGCCGTGCTGGGACTGACGGGGGCCGCCCAGGTTCAGGTGCGGACCGACTATCTCGGACATTTTCGCGACTCGTCTCCGGTCGTGCAGGCTGCCAGAACTTTCGAGGAGAAGCTTTCCGGACTGTCCAGCTTCTCCATCGTGATCGAGAGCCGGGACCAATCGCCCCTGACTACCGCAACAACCCTCACCGCCGTGGATCAACTCCAGCAGAGATTGCAGGATACGCCCGGCGTCGATCGGACTCTCTCTATCGTGGACAGCATGAAGCTGCTCAACCAGGCCCTTCACCAGAACCAGCCTGCCTTCTTCCGTTTGCCGAGCCGGCAGGACATCCTGGAGGAAATGCTGGAGCTGATCGAATCCGACCCCCGTGAATTGAGTCGTGATTTTCTGTCCGAGGATCACACGGCACTGCGAATTCTGGTCCGGTCTTCGCTGTTCGAATCCACCCAGTTGCAAGCCCTCACCGACCGGGTCCAGCAACTGGCCGGCCCCTTGGTACCCCCATCCGCACAACTGAATACCACCGGCACGCTCGTCCTGATGAACCTGACCTCCGACCAACTGGCCAGGGAACAGATGAAAAGTCTGTTGCTGTCCGTCACCTTCATCGCCACCATCCTGATCTTCCTCTGCCGGTCCTTCAAAGTGGGGCTGATGTGCATGATTCCGGCCGGCCTGCCCGTGCTGATGTTTTTCGGCGTTCTGGGCTGGACCGGTCTCTCGCTGAACGTAAACACCAGCGTCATTGCAGCCATTGCCATCGGGATCGGCGTCGACAACTGCATCCAGTACCTGGTTCGCTTCCAGCGCTGTCGAAATGAAGGCCTGTCCCCCCAGGCTGCCACCCGGCAAAGTCTCACCAGAGCCGGCGGTCCCATGTCGGCGGCTGCGGCTGTGGTCGCACTGGGATTTCTGGTTTTCGGGTTGTCCCGTTTTGCGCCCGTTTCCCAGTTCGGCTTGCTTTCAGCCTCCGTCATGGGGTTCAATTTATTGACGAACCTGTTGCTCTTGCCCATCCTGCTCCTGGTTGTGTATGGTGGTTCCAGGGCTGCAACCTCCCGAAAGGACTCCGAATGAGGCCTCAGCCGGCATTGATCCCCGGCATTTGCCTGGCGCTGGCGTCCCCGGTCCTGGCCGATGAGCGTGGGGACGAACTGATCGCCGCCTACCTGGACCAGGCCGCCGGCAAAAATGCGCGGGTGGCCATCCAGGTCAAACACGTCAAGGGCAGTCAACCGCCCATCGTCCTGGTCTTCACCTGGATGAGACGGGTCCAGGCCAAGCTGACCTCACACTTCATTCGCATGGAGTCACCCCCGTCCGAACAGGGAAAGCTCCTTCTGGTCCACGAACGACCCGACGGTTCCTCCGACTACGTGGCCTATCGCCCGCAAAGCGCGCTCAGCAAGAAGGTTCGTATATCCGGCGCCCGCCATTACAAGTACAAGAGCCTTCGAATCTCGGTCCAGGAGTTGATTGGAGGGGAGTTGGCCAAATACACCCACCACTACCTGGGAAGCCGGGAAATCGGAGGGGTCTCTTGCCACCTGGTGGAGAACCGGCTCAAGCCCGAATTCACCGGCAAGAGCGATTTTTCCCGCTCCATCCTGGCATTGAGCGCAGACCGGATGACCATGGTCCAGTGGGAGTTGTATGACCGCTCCAACCGGTTGGCGAGAAAGATGGTGGCTACCGAGACCAAGGTGGTTGACGGGACCCCGACGGTGACCCGGGCCCGGATCAGCAGTCCCCAGCGAGACAGCCAACTCCAATTCAACGTGCAGTCCATCGAATTTGATCCCCCCTTCAAACCTGATCTGTTTCGGAAGGAATTCCTCAAGCGCCACTCCCCCCTGCCCCCATCCCGGAAATAGCGTCAGCTTGGCCGTCCAGGCAGATAACTGGAACCCCGGGCTGGCGCCCGGTACGTGTTTAGCTGGGCCTCCGCCCTGCCGGGCGGATCATTCGAGGAAAAACAGCCGATCGTTAATGAAGACGAACCACCAATGAACACGAATAGGCACGAGGACTGATGGACCTCCTTCAACGACAACTGGCGCCAAAATGCTTCTGCACTTTTGTCCCGTTGGTGTGACCCTGTCATGGGAGGAAGCCCACCCGGGAGCGCGGGCGTCCCGCCCGCACAAATCCTCCCGCAGCTTCGGCCATCTCCTCCACCGGAATCAACCGGCAGCGGCGCCCTGCCTCTGCTTCGGCCGGGCCCATGCGGTTCCCGCCGGCAGGGCGGTCGGCTGCAACATCGCAGGGAAACTGAGCGGCAACCGAAGGGGCAGCATGCGGGCGGGACGCCCGCGCTCCCGGGGGGTGTCGTCCCGATGGTGAGGTGGGGGGTGTCCGGCGGGCGACTTCTCTGAAAGCCGGCCTGTCCCCTTTGGGAAACTCCCGTTTGCCTGCGAGCCGGGCGCCCGCCCCCCGCGACTGGGCAGATCCATCGAGAAGGACTATAAATTGAACATCGATGCACAGGATGCACAGGATAATCAGGACGGGAGGCTGCTGCAGGAGACGCTGACTCGGGCAATGATCGTGTGCGGATTTGAGGATGTCCGGGAATACAAGCCAGCCGTCTCCGGAAAAAATCCTGTGCATCCTGTGCATCCATGTGAATCAAAAATCTACCCATGCTTGACTATGAACCGGTTTCCAGCCACCAGGCGCAAGCGTTTGTTTCAGACAAGGGAAATTTTGGGCGCGACCGCAGGAGATGATACCCTACGGCTGGTTTCTGCGTACTCGCCGCGGGCACGCAAGATCACCCGGCAGGTCTCGTCTCGGTTGGACCACTGAGCCGTCGCTGGTCCTGACATAGACCCTCGGCGCCAGCAGCCAGCCAGCACCGGGTCTCTGGGGTATGGGATGAATACCAGGACTTAGGAGCGTTGCGGTGTCGATCCCCAAGGTAGCCATCATTGGAGCCAGTGGATACTCCGGCTCGGAGATCGTCCGATTGCTGTTGGCCCATCCGGAGGTGGAGCTGACCACCTTGATGACTGTCAACCGCGAGCGAACCGGGGTCCGGCTCTACAGTGACGAGTTGAGACAGTTCCGCCATCGGTGCGACCTGAAGATCGAGCCCCTGGACTACGATCTTCTCGGGCAACGTGAGATCTCTCTGGTATTTCTGGCCACCCCGAACCAGACCGCTCACGACCTGGTGCCCGAACTCCTCAAGAGGCGGCTGCGTCTGATTGATCTGAGCGGGGCTTTTCGGCTGAGGGATGCCGGACTCTACCCTCACTGGTACGGATTCGAACACCGATTTTCCCGGCATTTGTCGGAGGCCGTCTATGGACTCACCGAGGTCCAGCGCCCGGCCATCCAGGGAGCCCGACTGCTGGCCAACCCCGGCTGTTATCCCACCTCGGCCCTGCTCCCTCTGATTCCCCTGCAGCAAGCCGCCATGGTCGATGCCCAAAGCCGGATTATCTGCGACTCCAAGTCGGGCGTGAGCGGAGCCGGAAAATCACCGTCGCCGAACACCCACTTTTCGGAAGTCACCGAAAACTTTAAGGCCTACAACGTCTGGCGGCACCGGCATTCACCTGAAATCTGGCAGGAATTGGGGCACCGGCGGCTCATTTTCACCGCCCATCTTCTTCCCATCAACCGCGGCATCCTATCGACGATCTATGTAAAAGCCGCACGCTCGGCCTCGCCTGCAGAGGTTACCGCCTGCCTCAGACAAGCCTATGCCCGGGAACCCCTGATTCGTTTATACCCCGAGGGCGAGTTGCCGGAGGTGAAGCACGTGGCCCACACCAACTTCTGCGACATCGGATGGCGGCAACAGGGCGTTGATCTCATCATCGTGTCGGCCATCGACAATCTGGGCAAGGGAGCCGCCGGCCAAGCGGTTCAAAACATGAATGTCATGTTGGGACTGGAGGAAACCCTGGGCCTGTTATAGCCCGCATTTCTCACCGGGTCGCCGGATAGATCACGAAAGACCGTTTGTCTTCAGAATGTTATTGGCTCTTTATTAATGGCTTGCGGGCATAGATGGTGCTGGGCACGCCCTCCGGTTGGCCTGGCCTGGGGCGATTCGGGAAGAGTTTCCTGCCAAGGGTATCTGCCGTGCGTTTGGTCATCAAACTGGGTGGAAGCTTGTTGACGGACCCCGAGCTTCTCCATAGAATAATCGCCCAACTCATACACCTGAGGCGCCGCGGCCACCAGGTCATCGTGGTTCACGGAGGTGGAAAACAGATCAAGCATTACTTGAAGAAGCTCCGTATTTCCACAGAAACCCATAGGGGATTGCGGGTCACCGACCCGGAGACCATGCGAGTGGTCCAAATGGTCCTGGGCGGCTTGGTCAACAAGAATATCGTAGCGGTTTTCAATGACCTTGGGGGAGGAGCCGTCGGTTTATGCGGCGCTGACGGATCGAGCTTTCTGGCGCACAAATACTGGGATGAGCACGAGGTCGATCCCCCGTTCGACTACGGTCAGGTCGGAGAGATCGCCCAGGGAAATCCGGCCTTGGTGAATTTGCTGCTGGAGCACCAGTACTGTCCGATAATCGCCTGCATCGGTCTCGGACCGGATGCTACTTTCTACAACGTCAACGCCGATGAAATGGCCTCGGCCGTAGCCCTCCTCTGCCATGCCGACCGGTTGATCTTTCTGACGGACGTCCCGGGCGTGCTGGATGCCGACCGGCAGGTCATCCCCCAACTCAGCCGAAAGGAAATGGATGGTCTGCGGAATCAGGGCGTGATTTCAGAGGGCATGCTTCCCAAGACGCGCGCCTGTGAACGAGCCATCCGGGAAGGTCTGTCCCAGGTCCATATTCTCGGAGGGCGGGAACAGAACTGCCTGGTTCGGCTGCTGGAAAGTGAAGAGCGCCTGGGGACGGCGATTCATTGACCGCCGGCGCCCGGGTTTGGTGAGCGTTTTTCCTTCCCGGAAACAACCAGGGCTCCCATCCATTTGCCAATCAGTTCCTTAGGGGCCCCCTGCCAATGTTCAGGGCGCCCCAACACATGGTTCGGAGGACTTTTTGATGAATCTGAAACAAATCGAGGCATTCGAGTCCGAGGTCCTGTTCAGCAACTACAAGAAGTATCCCCTCTTTGTGCAAAAAGGCCGCAAGTGCATGCTCTATGACTTTGAGGGCAAGCGCTACCTCGATCTGCTCTCCGGCATCGCCGTCAGTGCCCTGGGCTACAATCATCCCCGCATCAACACCGTGATGCGCAAACAGATCAAGAAGTCCGTCCACGTCTCCAACCTCTTCTACCACCCCTATCAGGCCCTGCTGGCCCGGAAGCTGCTGGAGATCTCGGGAATGGAGCGGGCATTCTTCTGCAACAGCGGCACCGAATCCGTGGAAGCCTCCTTCAAGCTGGCCCGGGGCTATGCCTACAAGAACGGGTTGGGTGAAGGCAAGAACCAGATTCTGACGCTGGACGATTCCTTCCACGGACGGACTTATGGAAGCCTCTCCGCCACCTACAACGATACTTACCGGGTCCCCTTCGGACCCCTGGTTCCGGGGTTTCAATTTGTGAAGCGCAATGAGGTGGAAGACCTGCAAGCCAAGTTCCATGACAAGGTTTGCGCCATTATCATTGAACCCATCCAGGGCGAGGGCGGAGTGCACGCCTGTTCCCGGGAATTTCTGCAGGCGGCTCGCGACCTTTGCCAAAAGCACCGGGCCCTGCTCATTTTCGACGAGATCCAGAGCGGACTGGGACGGACGGGACGCTACTTCTACTTCCAGAAGTTCGGTATCCGGCCGGATATCATCACCCTTGCCAAACCTCTGGGCCTAGGTTTGCCGTTGGGTTCGGTGCTGACCTCCAAAGAGATTTCATTGACCTTTGGGCCCGGCGACCACGGAACCACCTTCGGAGGAGGTCCCCTGGCCTGCCGTCTCGGTTTTGAATTCATCAAGGTCCTTCAGGAAGAAGGGTTTCTCACGGAAATTCGCGAGAAAGGGGAATTTTTCAAGCAGAAGCTGCTGGATCTGAAACGGAAGTACCCCTTCGTGGTGGACGTGCGCGGCGAGGGACTCATGCTGGCGATCGAAGTCAACTTTCCGGCCCGAGAAATCGTCAACCAGTGCCTGGCGGCCGGTTTTGTGATCAACGTGACTGCCAATACGGTGCTGCGTGTTCTTCCCCCCTATATCATCACCAGGAAAGAGATTGCTCGTTTTGTCAAGGCTCTCGACCAAATATTTTCCAACGTTCCTGCCGATCAATAAGGCTCGGAAAGTCCTGGCGCCGACCCACCGGCCTGAGTGCAGCTCCGCACCTCCGGCCTTCAGGCCAGGGGGAAGCTCTCATGACTGATCCCGCCGCTCCAGGCTCAGCCTCCGGGAGGCGTCTCAGCGTCTCCGATCTCTTGTCCATCCAGGACCTGACTCCCGAGGACATCCACCTCATTTTTGCGGTCGCCCGCCGGGTCAAAAAGGCTCCCGAAGAATTTGCCCTCAGCCTGAAGAGAAAGACCTTGGCCATGATCTTCGAGAAGCCCTCCCTGCGGACGCGGGTGACCTTCGACGTGGGGATGACCAGCATGGGAGGACAGGCCCTGTTTTTGGATCACAGCGACGCCAAGCTCGGCGAGCGGGAATCCATCAAGGACGTGGCGCGCAATCTGGAACGCTGGGTCCATGGCATCGTCGCCCGCACCTACAAGAACCGCTCGGTGGTGGAGTTGGCGGAACATGCCCGAATCCCGGTGATCAACGGACTCACCGACCTGCTGCACCCCTGCCAGGCCTTGGCGGATTTTTTTACCATCACCGAAAGACTGACTTTGAACTCCGCGGTCAGAGTCTGCTTCGTGGGAGACGGGAACAACACCTGCCACTCCCTGATCCTGGGAGCCGCCCGACTGGGCATTCAGTTATCGGTGGCCAGTCCCGAGGGATATGGGCCCGACAGCGAAATCGTCCGTCAAGCCATGCAGACGGCCGCGGGCACCGGCGCCTCCATCACCATCGTGAGAGATCCCAGGGAGGCCGCCCGGGAAGCCGACGTTGTCTACACCGACGTATGGGCGAGCATGGGTCAGGAAGCAGAGACGGAAGACCGGGCAGCGGTCTTCGCCGACTATCAGGTGAACGGCGAACTGATGAGACTGGCCCGCCGGCAGGCCCTGTTCATGCACTGCCTGCCCGCTCACCGCGGCTACGAGGTGGCGCCCAATGTGATCGACTCTCCCCAATCGGTGGTCTACGACCAGGCTGAGAATCGCCTTCACGTTCAGAAAGCCCTGCTGCTGCTGCTGCTGGCCGGAGAGGCCAGCTAAAGGAGGTGCACCGTGGTCAGGAAAGTCGTATTGGCCTATTCCGGCGGGCTGGATACTTCCATCATCATTCCCTGGCTGAAGGAGAACTATGGCTGCGAAGTGATCGCCATGGCAGGCGATGTCGGCCAGGAGGAAGAGCTGGATGGACTGGAGGAAAAGGCACTGAAAACCGGCGCCAGCAAGCTCTACGTGGAGGATCTCAAGGAGGCATTCGTTCAGGACTACGTCTGGCCCAGCCTGCGGGCCGGGGCCATCTTCGAGCGCAAATACCTGCTGGGGACTTCCATGGCCCGCCCCATTCTGGCCAAGAGACAGGTTGAGATTGCCATCCGGGAAGGGGCGGATGCCCTCGCTCACGGATGCACCGGAAAGGGCAACGATCAGGTTCGGTTCGAACTCACCTACATGGCGCTGGCTCCCCACCTGCAGGTGATTGCTCCCTGGCGGGAGTGGGACATCAAGTCCCGGGAGGATGCCATCGATTACGCCCACCAGCGGCGGATTCCCATCACCGCAAGCAAGGAAAAGATCTACAGCGAGGACCGCAACCTGTGGCACCTCAGCCACGAGGGCGGATCGCTGGAAGACCCGACCACCGAACCCGAAGAGTCCCTCTGGAGTCTTACCGTGTCGCCGGAAAAGGCGCCCGACCGACCCCGCTATCTGGAAGTGGAATTCGAATCGGGGACTCCGGTCGGCATTGACGGCCAGCGCCTGCCGGCGGCCGAACTGGTTCAGCGGGCCAACCGAATTGGAGGAGAACACGGCATCGGTCGGGTCGACATGGTGGAGAACCGTCTGGTAGGGATGAAGTCCAGAGGGACCTACGAGACTCCGGGCGGAACCATTCTGATTCAAGCCCATCGAGAGCTGGAGTCCATCTGCCTGGACAGGGACACCCTGCGGGTCAAGGACATGCTTGCTCTCACCTACGCCGATCTGGTCTACAACGGCCAGTGGTTCACCCCGCTGCGCGAGGCCCTGGATTCCTTTGTGACGGCGACTCAACAAACGGTCAGCGGCACCGTCCGCCTGAAACTCTACAAGGGCAACCTCTCGGTGGCCTCCCGCTCCTCCCGCCACAGTCTTTACCGGGAAGACCTGGCCAGCTTCGACCAGGCCGGCGGCTACCGGCAAGCAGACGCCAAGGGGTTCATCAACCTCTTCGGTTTGCCCGTTCAAGTCCGTGCCCTGCTTCATCGGCAACAATCCCGCCACTGACTTCGGGGGGAGTGGCCAGGTGGGACCGGGCAGGGCCACCATCGTCGGACGTTTTTGGCACACGGAAACGGAAGGTTGGAGCAGTGAGCATCTGGGGCGGAAGATTTACCCAAGGCATGGATGAGGCCTTCGAGCGCTTCAACCGCAGTCTCAGCCTGGACCGGCGGCTCATTCTGGAAGATATCGAGGGCTCCATGGCTTACGCCGAGGCACTGGAACAGGCCGGCGTGCTCTCCCCGCAGGAGCTCCGGCAGATCCTCGGGGGACTGGGAGAAATCCGCAACAGGACGCAGCAGGACCCCGATTTCCTGGCGGACGCCAAGGACGAGGATGTGCACAGCTTCGTGGAAGCACGCCTGGTGGAGATCATTGGAAAGGCCGGGCTGAAACTGCACACCGGAAGGAGTCGAAACGACCAGGTGGCGGTCGACACCCGCCTCTTTCTCAAGAAGGCCATCGGCCAGGTCCAGCAGGGTCTCAAAGGACTGATGGAGGAGCTGCTGGGCCAGGCCAGGACCCATCGCGAGCTGGTGGTTCCGGGATACACCCATTTGAGGAAGGCCCAGCCAATTCTGTTGGCCCACTATCTCCTGGCCTTTTTCGAGATGTTTTCCCGGGATCGCGATCGCTTCCAGGACTGCTTCCGCCGGACCGACTGCATGCCCCTGGGGGCAGGGGCCCTGGCCGGCAACGCCTTTGCCATCGACCGCGAGGCCCTGCGCAAGACGCTTGGTTTTTCCCGCATCACGGCCAACAGCCTGGATGCCGTCAGCGACCGGGACTATCTGGTGGACTTTGTCAGCGCCAGCTCGCTCACCCTGGTGCATCTCAGCCGACTGGCCGAAGATCTGATTTTCTTCTCGACGCCCGAGTGCGGCTGGATCGAGCTTTCGGACCGAGTCACCACCGGCAGCAGCCTCATGCCTCAGAAGAAGAATCCGGACTCCCTGGAATTGCTGCGCGGCAAATCGGGAAGAGTGATCGGCAATCTGACCCGGCTCCTGGTTCTGCTCAAGGGATTGCCCCTCACCTACAACAAGGACCTGCAGGAAGACAAGGAGGCTCTCTTCGACACCCTGGACACCCTGCTGGACTGCCTCCAGGTCGCTCAGGTGGTGGTGAGCACCCTCAAGATCGATGCCGAGGCGGCCCGGAAAGCGCTTGAGGGCGACTTCATGGAGGCCACCGATCTTGCCGATTACCTGGTCCGCAAGGGACTGCCCTTCCGTGAGGCCCATAGGCTGGTGGGGCGGATCGTCCTGGAATGCGAGCAGCAGCGCATCCGATTATCGGATCTGCCACTGGATCGCTATCGGCAATTTTCTCCGCTGTTTTCAAGAGATCTCTTCCAAGCCTTGTCCACCCGGCACAGCATTGAGGCCCGGTCGGTCTTCGGCGGGACGGCGCCGGCTCGGGTTGGGGAAGCTCTGTCCCGGGCGGAGCAGTCCTTGACCCTCCAGAGCCCTTCGGAGAGGGCCTAGTGGTTAGTGGAGAGTGGAGAGTGGAGAGTGATTTGATCAGCGCGTTGAGCATTGTCCCTTGAGCCTTTTGCAAAATTCGTCAGTAAGCGGGATTTATTGCCGGGAAGGGTTGTGATCCCTGGGAAACCCATGGCCGGCCAAGTGCAGATCCGAATTTTGCAAAAGGCTCCATTGATTTCCGGCAGACAATCCGTTCTCGATACGAGCTTAAAGGTGGCAAACGGCGCTTTTCTGCTCCCAAAACTATCCACTATCCACTCTTCACTATCCACTTCGATATAGAGAAAGGGGCACACGTGCCTGAGAGCTGGACGCTGAATCCTGCTGAGATTTTGCCTCCCAAGGACTTCCTGGCGGCTGCCGTGGCTGCCGGGATCAAGCCATCGGACCTGGACCTGGCCCTGCTTTACTCCAACCGCCCCGCCTCGGGAGCGGCAGTGTTTACCACCAACGTCGTCAAGGCCGCACCGGTGGAACTTTCCCAACGGCACCTGCTTGAAAACCAAGGCCTATTGCAGGCCATGATCGTCAACTCGGGAAACGCCAATGCCTGCACCGGGGACCCCGGCATGATCGCGGCCCGGGCAATGGCGCAGGCCACTGCCGACACGCTGGCGGTCCCGGTGGAACAGGTCCTGGTCTGCTCCACAGGAGTCATTGGCGTTCCCCTCCCGGTGGAACGCGTCACCGGCAAATTGAACGACCTGAAACAGGGGTTGAGTCCCCAGGGGCTGCCAGCCGCCGCTCGGGCCATCCTGACCACCGACACCACCCCAAAGGTATGCACCGCGGAAGCCTCAATAAACGGCCGCCCGATACGCATTGCCGGCATGACCAAAGGGGCCGGCATGATTCATCCACAAATGGCCACCACCTTGGGCTTTGTGCTTACCGATGCCACCATCGGCCCTGCCCTGCTGCGGGAATCGCTGCAGCAGGCCTGCCGGCGCAGTTACAACCGAATTTCCGTTGACGGGGATACCTCAACCAACGACACCCTGGCCATCATGGCCAATGGCGGCTCGGGAATGCCCCCGATCCAGCCAAACAGTCCTGCTCAGGAGCTCTTCGTGGAGGGACTGACTCAGGTATGCCAAAGCCTGGCTCAGCAGATTGTCCGGGATGGAGAAGGCGCCAGCAAGTTTGTGACCATTCGGGTGACCGGAGCCCCTACCGAGGAGGATGCGGCGCAAATCGCCCGCAGCATCGCCAATTCCCCCCTGGTTAAAACGGCTCTGGCCGGGGAAGATGCCAACTGGGGCCGGATCATCTGCGCCGCGGGCTATGCCGGCGTTCCTTTCGACAGCCGCCGAGTTTCGATCCTCCTGGGGGACCTGGTCGTCTGCCGGGAGGGTGGAGCCGTGGCCTTTCAGGAAAGCCGCGCCGCGGAGATTTTGCGTCAACCAGACATCGATCTGACCGTTCATCTGCATGCCGGCAGCTCGGATGCCACCTTTTGGACCTGCGACCTCACCACCGAATACATTCACATCAATGCCGATTACCGCACCTGAGGCGCTGGAGAGGCATCGGCGCCCCCACCGGACCCGGCAGAACCGCCGGCAATCGCTCCCCGGTTTCAGGGCAGGAACACACCACCCCGCCGGGGGAGGCACTCCATCCCGGCACGGGTTGAGCCCGCATTTCTCACCGGGGGGCTGTACTCTTGAGAAGAGTGCAGGGAGTGAGGTGCGTGTTCAGCCCCTGTTCTTTCCTCGAGAGTGCCGTAGCTCCCCGGAAGGCAATTCCAGGCAGTCATGACGATACTGGTGCCGGCCCTGCGTTTCTACCTGGTCCTGTGGCTTCTGGCCATGGGAATCATTGCCCTGCAGGGCCGTCTTTCCTGGGATCTTTTTTTTCGAGTTGAAAAGGCGGCTGCCGCCACCTACCTCCTGTGGGGCCTGGGAGCAGCCCTGCTGCTGATCGCTCTATCGCTCTACGCCAGCAGGAATTTTCTGTGGGCCCAACTACTGGACCGGGAGTTCCGAAAGCTCCTGGTGCCCTTGCCAAGCTGGCAGATCGGAGCTATCGCCCTGTTCAGCGGCGCCGCCGAAGAAGTGTTCTTCCGAGGCGCCATTCAACCCCTGTTGGGCCTGGTCCCCACCAGCCTGCTTTTTGGAGCCGTGCACCTCATTCCCCGCAAGGTCTTTCTGCCCTGGGCGGCCTATGCAGCCTTTGCAGGCTTTCTTTTCGGGTGCCTCTTCGAGCTGAGCCACACTCTGTTCCCAAATATCCTGTCGCATGTCGCCGTCAATTTTGTCATGATCTGGCTGCTCAACCATTCGGATCCGGCTCGAACCACCGATTCGGGCTAGCTTTTATTGCACCGCCGCGGGCGCCCCGACGATTGAGCCGGATCAATCCCTTTCCATGACCCGTTTCATTCCCCTGCAATGGCTGCTGCTTGAACAGTGGCGCCGCAATCACCTGGCCGCCACCTTTTCGGCCGCCCTCATCGGCGCCGGGTTCATGCTGGTCATGCCCTTCCTGCCGCTCTATATCTCTCAACTGGGAGTAGAGTCCGAGGCGGCGGTAGCCATCTGGTCGGGGGTCATCATGGGAAGTAGCCCCCTGATCGCCTCTTTCGTGGGTCCGATCTGGGGGAAGCTGGCCGACCGCTTCGGTCTCAGGATCATGGCTATTCGGGTCTCGCTGGTTCTATTCGTGATCTGGTTCCTGATGGGCTTGGCCAGGAACGTTCAGGAACTGCTGATACTGAGGATTCTCTCGGGGTTCTTCGGGGGATTCGGATCCCTCTCCGTTGCCCTGGTGGCCCATTCCTCCCCGACGGACAGGATCAGTCGGGCGATCGGAGGCCTGCAGGCGACCCAAACCTTCAGCATGGCCCTCGGCCCATTCGTGGGAGGAGTGTTGGCGGCCTGGATCGGCATCCGAAACACCTTCTTCGTCACGGCGGCGCTGTGTCTCCTTACCCTGCTGCTGTTCCTCCTCCTTTACCGGGACAATCCCCATAACGGTTCTCCTCAAACCGATCGCGATAACCCCAAGACCCGTGAGGGTTTGTCCTCCTTGTTGAGACTGCCCAACCTGAAGGTTGTGGCCATCCTCCTGCTTGCGGTCACCGTCATCGAACGAAGCTTTGCCCCGGCCATCCCGCTGTTCGTTACCTCCCTGTCCGCCAACAGGGTTCAGGCAGCGGGACTGGCCGGACTGATCCTCTCCCTGTCCGCATTCGGGGAGAGCCTGGCTGCCTGGTTTTCCGGCCGAAGGATGTCTCGATCTTCACCCCGACGGCTCCTTCTGCTGCGGCTGGGCTTTGGACTTGCCTTTTGCCTGGCGCTGACCCTGGCTACCAACGCTGCCCAACTCCTGGTTCTCAGGGTCTCGCAGGCCTTTCTGGCAGGGGGGGCCTTGACTATTGCCTACAGCCTCGCCAGCCGGGTCATTCCCAACCAGCGGCGGGCCTCCGGTTTTGGACTGCTGTCCAGTTTCACCATGCTGGGCAACGCCTTCGGCCCCATCCTGGCCGGACTGGTGGCTTCCATCCACCTGGACTGGGTTTTCTTGGGAGACGGCATCCTCTATGGGCTGCTGGGGCTGATGGTCTACCGGCACATCGGGAGAGAGGGGAACGGCAAGGGTAAAGCGGTGGTTAGTGGATAGTGGTCAGTGGATAGTGGATAGTGGCTAGCGATTGGACCCAGGCGTTAAGCATATTGTTGAACTCGGCGTCGAGCATGAATACATCAATTTACATCGATGCACAGGATGCACAGGATTTGGTTTTGGGAGTCCGGCGTCCTGTAATCCTGGGCATCCGCAAACCCGCACGGGATCATCGGCCGCGCCGGGTCGGCTTCTGCGACTATCCCTCCAGGGGGGAGTGATTTCGCATCCCCTGGGAGCGCGGGCGTCCCGCCCGCATCCTGATCCATATGGGGGTCGCTGAGCATCAGCGCGACTTTGCAGGCAGCCACCTCGTCGGCGGTAACCGCAACGGCCAGGTCGAAGGAGAGCCGTGGCGCCGTTGGGTCGATCCAGGTGGAGGAGATGGCCGAGGCTGTGCCAGGCCTTGTGCGGGCGAGACGCCCGCGCTCCCAGGACGCCATCATCCACACAATAGACCGGGAACATGGTTTACATCCTGCCCAGATATCGGGCAAGGAGCCTTGTGCAGGCCTCAAGAATCACTCCCCTCTGGAGGGGGAGTTGGCGATGAACCAGGCGCCCTAATGTCTTTCTTCGTGGCCCTTCACGGACCCCTTTCGAGTCTTTTCAAACCCCTTGGAGTTACTTCGCGGATTGATCTTTTACCCCCTTAACAGATACTTCAGTCCCTTCCTGGAAATCTTTTCCCCTTACCCGACCTTTGGCAGATCCCTCTTGAGCCTTCTCCAACCCCTTAGTGGCCCTTCGCCGTTCTTCGTGGCCCTTCGTGGATATCTTTTTTTGGCCTCTGTGGATAACCCTCAATTGTTTCAGGCAAGTAGGGCCCCCGCCCCCACGGCGGGGCGGATCATATGAGAGTGAAACAGGGGTGTTTCAGACACGTTGTCAATCTCTCTCCAACCCCTGTTGTTTCAATCTCTTGAACCGGTTTTGCGTCACGCGAACCCAGGTTTGTTTCAGGTAAGTCCCGCCCCCGCCACCACGACGGTGCGCATCACTCAGAGGAAAAACAGCCGTTCGTCAATGAAGACGAATAGGCACCAGGACTGATGGACCTCCTTCAACGACAACTGGCGCCAAAATGCTTCTGCACTTTTGTCCCGTTGGTGTGACCCTGTCATGGGAGGAAGCCCACCCGGGAGCGCGGGCGTCCCGCCCGCACAAATCCTCCCGCAGCTTCAGCCATCTCCTCCACCGGAATCAACCGGCAGCGGCGCCCTGCCTCTGCTTCGGCCGGGCCCGTGCGGTTCCCGCCGGCAGGGCGGTCGGCTGCAACATCGCAGGGAAACTGAGCGGCAACCGAAGGGACAGCATGCGGGCGGGACGCCCGCGCTCCCGGGAGTGTCGTCCCGATGGTGAGGTGGGGGTATCGGGCAGGCGACTTCTCTGAAAGCCGGCCTGTCCCCTTTGGGAAACTCCCGTTTGCCTGCGAGCCGGGCGCCCGCCCCCCGCGACTGGGCAGATCCATCGAGAAGGACTATCAATTGAACATCGATGCACAGGATGCACAGGATAATCAGGACGGGAGGCTGCTGCAGGAGACGCTGACTCGGGCGATGATCGCGTGCGGATTTGAGGATGTCCAGGATTGCAAGCCAGCAGTCTCCAGAAAAATCCTGTGCATCCTGTGCATCCATGTGAATCAAAAATCTACCCATGCCTGACTATGAACCGGTTTCCAGCCACTAGGCGCAGGCGTTTGTTTCAGGCAAGTGGGGCCCCCGCCCTGCTGGGCAGATCATTCAAGGAAGAAACTGCCGATTGTTTTTGAAGACGAACCACGAATGAACACGAATAGACACGAAGAACGATGGACCTCCTCGGGTGCGACGACGTTACGGGATGAAAGCCCCCCGGGAGCGCGGGCGTCCCGCCCGCCCCAAAGCCTCTCGCAGTCTCGGCCCTCTCCTTCACCCGGATCGACCGGCTGCCGCATCGCAGGGAAACTGAGCGGCAACCAAAGGGACAGGATTAATAGGACCAGAGGTCGCTGCACGGGACGCTGACTGGGAATCGGGGCGTTGGGCACAGCCAAGGCCCGCCACGGGGAAGATCAATCGAGAAGGACTATAAATTGAACATGGATGCACAGGATGCACAGGATAACCAGGACGGGACGCTGCTGCAGGAGACGCTGACTCGGGCGATGATCGTGTGCGGATTTGAGGATGTCCGCGAACACAAGCCAGCCGTCTCCGGAAAAAATCCTGTGCATCCTGTGCATCGATGTGAATCAAAAATCTACCCATGCTTGACTATGAACCGGTTTCCAGCCACTAGGCGCAGGCGTTTGTTTCAGGTAAGTCCAGCCCCCGCCCTGCCGGGCGGATCATACAAGAGTGAAACAATCAGAAATCGACCATCCCTTCGCAACCTTGGCATCCCGTAGCGGTTAAACTCAACGCCTTAGTGGCCCTTCGTCGTTCTTAGTGGCCCTTCGTGGATAACTCTTTTTTCTTTTGTTTCAGGCAATCCCTATTCTCCGATGAACTGCAACAGGATCTCCCTTTGACGGGGCCGGTTGTCGAAGTCCACCAGCACCACCTGCTGCCAGGTCCCGACCCTCAACTCCTTGCCGGCGAATGGAACCTGCAGCGACGGGCCCAGCAGCGCCGCCCGGATGTGGGAAAAGCCGTTGCCGTCACCCCAGCGTGCGTTGTGGGCATAGTGGGCTGTCCGGGGCACCAGGCGTTCCAGCGCATCCTGGAGGTCCTGGATGCAACCCGGCTCATATTCCAGGGTGGTCAGTCCCGCAGTCGAACCGGGGACAAACAGCGCGATCACGCCCAGGGAGAGGGATTGGCTTGCCAGGGCGGACTCGATTTCAGCGGTGATATCCACCACATCGCAGAAACCTCGAGTGGACACATGGATGGTTCGACTTTCAACCGACATGGATGTCTCTCCTTGGATCGCCTCTTGCCATGTCCTGACTATATGCGGGTCAGTCCTCCCCCGGATAGTATTCGCCCCGACACACGATCCGGGCCGGGCCGGTGAGCGACAACCGGTTATCCTCCTGCCAGTGAACCTGCAAGATCCCTCCCGGGGTGTGGACCTGAACCGCCCGATCGGCGACCCCATTCAGGACCGCGGCTACGACCGCGGCACAGCCACCCGTGCCCGAGGCCAGGGTTGTCCCCACTCCACGCTCCCAGAAGCGCACTGCCAGGTTGGTTCGGTCCAGGACCTGCACGAACTCCACGTTGGTTCGCCGCGGAAAGCTGGGGTGGACTTCAATCAGGGTTCCCAATCCTTGCCAATCGGTTTTCTCCAGATCTTCCACCACCAATGAGCAATGCGGATTACCCATGGAGGTGACCGTCACCGGGTAGATGCGGTCCTCCACCGCCAGCGGATACCCCACCAGGGAGGCGCCCGGGGGATCCGGTTGGAAGTCGATGGCCGAGGGATCCAGAAGGGGCTCCCCCATCAACAGATTAAAGGAATAGCCGGGCGGTTTTGAGTCCATCAGCGTCAGCCGCTTGGTGCCGGCACGGGTCCGGATGGCCAGGGTCCTGCCGGTCGCCTGCCCCTGCTGGATCAACAGCGCCGCCAGACAGCGCAGGCCATTGCCCGAGATCTCGGCCTCACTCCCGTCCGCATTGAAGATCCGCATGGAAAAGTGCGGCTGCCCGGAAGCCGCCGTCTGCCCAAACAGGATCAGGCCGTCCGCTCCCAGAGCCAAGGAGCGCCGGCAGACCTGCCGGGCGACCTGAGACGGATCGCTCCCGGCCAGTTGGCGGGCCTCGACAATCACAAAGTCGTTACCCAGGGCCTGTGCTTTGGAAAATCGCATCGGTGTTGTCCATCGAGACATGCGGCCTAAAGGGAATCGCCGGCTTCGAAGTGGGTGAGTTCCTTGAATTGAAGGTAGCGGCGCCGAATGTCGGAGGTCTGCAACGCCTTCAGGCGGTTCAGGCTGAAATCTTCCACGTTGAAGGAGGCCAGGACGGAACCGTAGACGACCGCCTTTCGAAGGGTTTCATCGTTCAGTCGTTTGGATCGCGCCAGGTAGCCCACCAATCCCCCGGCAAAACTGTCTCCGGCTCCGGTGGGGTCAAAGACTTCCTCCAGCGGGAAGGCCGGCGCCCCGAAAATGGATCCGCCGTGGTACATCGCGACTCCATATTCCCCCTTCTTGACGACCAGCGTTCCGGGGCCCCACTCGGCAATGCGCCGGGCCGCCTTGGTCAGATTGTGCTCCCCGGTCAGCATCCGGACTTCGGCGTCGTTGATGATCAGGATATCCACCCGCCGCAGGGTCTCCCGGAGGTGGTCGGGCTTGGACTCTATCCAGTAGTTCATGGTGTCACAGGCCACGAACCTGGGGTTTTCCACCTGGGAGAGCACCCCTGCCTGCAGCACCGGATCGATGTTGCCCAGGAATACGCAATCCGACTGCCGGTAAGGGTCGGGAATGCGCGGCCGGAAGCGTTCAAACACGTTGAGTTGGGTATCCAGAGTCCTGGCTTCATTGAGGGCAAAGCCGTACTCTCCCCGCCACCGGAAGGTCTTTCCAGGAACTTTTTGCAGCCCCCGGATGTCAATGGAGAAATCCCTGAACAACTGCAGGTGCTCCTCCGGGAAGTCCTCCCCAACCACGGCAACCAATTGAACCGGAGCAAAAAAGCTGGCCGCCAGGGAGAAATAGGAGGCGGAGCCTCCCAGGACCTCCTCGGCCTTGCCGAAAGGGGTTTCAACAGAGTCGAAAGCCACCGAGCCCACGACCAGGATTGACATAAACGGAGAATTCTCCTTCGAGAATGGTTCAGGTAGCCGGTAATTAGCCCTGCCCCCGCCCTGCCGGGCAGATCATACAGGGTGAAACAGGGGTAATTTCAAGTAAGGCTTACGTGTCGATCAAACAACTCTCCACTCTCCACTCTTCACTCTTCACCTAACCACGCACCCGTCCCACTCGACGATACGGTTCCTACAGGGCGAAACCGTTGCGGTTCACGACAGGTACTTGCCGACCAGTGGGCGCAGTTTTTCCCTGGTGGCGGCAGGAATGAGGTTGCGATCCGTCAGCAACGCCGACTTCAGCGCCGAGCGGCACCTGCAGGCCGGCGTTTCTCCCAGTTGGGCCACCGCTTCACGGATCAGCCTTTGGGCATTTTCGCTATTTTGATTCAGAACGGCGATCACTTGATCCACCGTCACCGCCTCATGTTCCGGATGCCAGCAGTCGTAGTCGGTCACCAGGGCCAGGGTGGCGTAGCAGATCTCGGCTTCCCGGGCAAGCTTGGCTTCCTGAAGATTGGTCATCCCGATCACGTCCATGCCCCAACTCCGGTAGAGTTGCGACTCGGCCAGGGTGGAAAAGGCCGGCCCCTCCATGCAGAGATAGGTGCCTCCGCGCCTTGCGGTCACCCCGACGGCCTCTGCCGCCGACTCCAGTTTTCGGCTCAGGTCGGGGCAAACCGGATGGGCAAAGCTGATGTGCCCCACCAGCCCCTCTCCAAAGAAAGTCGAAACCCGACCGCGGGTTCGATCCAAGAATTGATCCGGGATGAGAATATCCAGCGGTCGATGCTCTTCCTTGAGCGATCCCACCGCGCTGGCTGAAATCAGCGTCTCCACCCCCAGGATTTTCATGGCGTAGATGTTGGCCCGAAAGTTGAGCTCCGAAGGCAGGATGCGGTGACCCCGGCCGTGCCTCGCCAGAAAGGCGACCCGTTTTCCTCTCAGCCTTCCCACCGCCAGCCGGTCCGAGGGGAGACCGAAGGGCGTCTCGACCGCGACCTCCTCCACCTCCTCCAGGCCGTCCATGCCGTAGAGGCCGCTGCCTCCAATGATTCCAATGGGAATGGATTGCAACATCCCTCCTCCGTCAGGGACAGGCTGCCCCAGGCCGGCAGTTCAGTCCTCGACCAGCTCAATCAAGACTCCATGAGTCGAACGCGGGTGGAGAAAGGCGATCCGGCGGCCCCGGTAACCGGTTCCGTCCGCTTCGGGAAGGGTCTCAATGCCGGCCTCGCGGAAAGCCGCCAGCTTTTGATCCAGGTCCCGGACCTTGAAGCAGATGTGGTGCACGCCTTCTCCCCTCTTGGCCAGGAAGCGGTGGATGGGCGAGGTGGGATGGGTGGCCTCCAAAAGCTCGATCCGACTCTCTCCAACCGGCAGCATGGCCACTCTCACCTGCTGCTCCTCGACGGTGGTAGCAGCCTCCATTTCGAGCCCCATGGCTACCTGATAACTGCGCAGAGCCTCTTCGATGGAATGGACGGCGATGCCAATGTGGTCGAGCTTCATGAACTTGGCCCGCATTTCTCACCAGGTCGCTGGATACATTCTGCACGTCAAAGCGCCCCGGCAAAGGCCTGGATTCTATCCCAAATGCCTCTGGGCGAATAGATTTTTCAGGGAGATCGCTTGCAGAGACAGGGATAGGAACACTGCCAGGGAGACCACGCCCTGCGCAGTTTGGACCGGCCACCGGACGCGGCCAAGAGAGGTTCCTCCCACCGCCAGGAAGCCATCCTACACACTCGATGAGAAATGGGGGGAGTCCCCGGGCTTTCCCGGGAACTGTGTTAGGATGCAGCCTTTTGAGCTTGTCCTCCCGAGCCCGAGGATTGCATGCTGGAATCGCTGGTTGACCGCATCAAGGCCAGCCTGGTCGAGTACGTTCAGGACCGCTACGGGTATTCCCTGTCCCAGGTGGTCGCGGAACAACCACCCAGGGTCGAACTGGGCGATCTGGCCTTTCCCTTTTGCTTCGAGCTGGCCAAGAAGCTCAAAAGGGCGCCGCGTCAGATCGCTGCCGAGATCGCGCAGGACCTGCCCGATATTCCGGGTGTGGCCAAAGTGGAGGTGGCCGGGCCGGGCTACCTCAATTGCTTCCTGAAGCGGGATGACGTTTTCAGGAGACTGCTGCAGCCGCGCCGGGAGCAACCCCTTTCTCCAGACTCGGGAAAGATCATTCTCGAGCACACCAATATCAACCCCAACAAGGCCGCCCACATCGGACACCTGCGCAACGCCGTCTTGGGCGACACCTTTGCTCGCCTGCTGCGGTCGGTCGGCGAGCGGGTGGAAATCCAGAATTATATCGACGATACCGGCGTCCAGGTCGCCGACGTGGTGGTCGGCTTCAAATATCTTGAAAAAAAGAACCTGGAGGAAATCCGGGCCCTTCCGGGCAAGTTCGACAACTACTGCTGGGATCTCTACGCCAAGATCTCCTCGTTCTATGACGCTGTTCCCGAGAACCGCGAGCTGCGGGGCCGAACCCTTCGGGAAATCGAGGCAGGCGAGGGAGAAACCGCCGACATCGCCCGCTACGTTTCCCGAACCATTGTCCGGTGTCATCTGGCCACCATGAGCCGCATTGGCGTTGCCTACGACCTCCTCCCCAAGGAGAGCGACATCCTCCACCTCAATTTCTGGGGTCACGCCTTCGACCTCTTGAAACAAGCCCGGGCAATCCACTACCAAACCGAGGGAAGACACCAGGGGTGCTGGGTCATGAGAGCCGCAGACTCCAGCCCGCGGGGCGAGGCCCCTTCCTCGGCCGCGGCCGGCGATTCGGGGCACGAGGAGGACAAGATCATTGTCCGCTCCAATGGCACCGTCACCTACGTCGGTAAGGACATCGCCTATCAGCTTTGGAAGTTGGGACTGCTGGGCATGGATTTTTTCTATCGTCCCTTCCACACCTATCCGGACGGCCATCGGGTCATGATGACCCATTCCTCGCCCAATCAGGATCCGGCGGACTCGGATTTCGGCCGGGGCGAACGCGTCTACAACGTGATCGACTCCCGGCAATCCTACCTGCAGAACATCGTAGTTGCCGGCCTGCGGGCTCTGGGATTCCACCGGCAGGCCGATCGCTCCACCCACTTCTCCTATGAGATGGTGGGGCTCTCCCCGGCCTGCTGCCAGGATCTGGGGATCCAACTGTCGGAAGAGGACCGGCGGCGCCCCTACCTGGAGGTCTCCGGGCGCAAGGGCCTGGGGGTGAAGGCCGACGAGTTGATCGACACGCTGCTGGAAAGATCGGCAGCCGAGGTCCGCGCTCGTCACCCGCAACTCGCCGGTGGTGAGGTCCAAGCCATCGCCCACTCCATCGCGGTCGGCGCCCTGCGCTATTTTCTGCTGAAGTACACCCGCAACTCGGTCATCGCCTTTGATTTCAGGGAGGCCCTGAACTTCGAAGGGGAAACCGGACCCTATCTCCAGTACACCGTGGTGCGCACCAACAGCATTTTTCGCAAGGTCGAAGAGCTCGATTCCGGTTTCCGCCCCCAGTCGCTCCTGGAATTCCTCGATACGGCGGAAGCTTCCGCCTTCCTCGGACGGGCGATCACCGATGACTTCTGGACTCTGATCTACCTGGCCGCGCAACTCGAGACCCACGTCCGCGTCGCCATTCAGACCTGTGAGCCGGCCGGAGTGGCCAAATACCTCTTCAGCCTGGCCCAGGCCCTCAACCACTTCTACCACCGCCATCGCATCAAGGACGAGCCCGATCCCTTGAGAAAATGGTTCTATCTGGCCCTGATCACCATCCTGCGAGACCAGTTGCAACAGGGCCTGGATCTGCTGGGAATTTCCGTTCCGGACAAGATGTGAGGGAGGACAATCTCTTAACTCCCCGTGCTTTGATAGCCCCGCACCCCCCTTTTCCACAGGAACAGCGCCAGCAACAGGAAGGCTGCCGCCACCAGGGGCACCAGGGTGAAGAAGTCCGCGAATTCGTGGCGCTGCAGAAAATAGGTGGTTGGGTAGAAGGACGCGAAGGCGAAAGGAATAATCCAGCTCAACAGGAACTGGATAAAGACATTGTAGATGGTCACCGGATAACGCCCGAAGGCGATCATGTTGTAGACGGGAGGAGAAACGCCGACCCTGTCCTCAAACCAGAAGCTCAGGCTGCTGAGCATCACGAAAACCGAGAGATAGATGGTTACGCCGCAGACCACCATCAGCAGAAACAGAAGCGCGTCCAGCGCTGTCAAGGGCAAGTCCAGCTTGTGCCAGACATAGACGATGACCGCCAGGCCGGTGGCAAACTCCTGGAAGGATTCGATCCGAAATGCTTCGAAGATGACCTGAAAGAGGGAGTGCAGCGGCCGCAGCATGACCTGATCGAAGCGGCCCTCCATGATGTAGCGCTCGCCGAACTCATAGAGGTTCATGCTGAGCACATTGAAGAGACCCAGACAGACCAGGTTGAATCCGTAGATGAAGAGCAGTTCCTCAAAGGCCCACCCCTGAAGAGAGCTCACTCGATGAAACAGGATATAGAGGAAACCGAAACTGGCCACGGTGCCTGCCAGACTGGTGGACACCGCGATCAGGAAGTCTCCCGGGTAGGCCAGGCGGATCTTGATGTACTGGGCGAAATAGTAGGCCAGAATGGAGAGGTGTCTCATTTGGTTGTTCCTGATTGGGCAGACCTCATGTCCTTCCAAACCGAAGCTGCTGCTCCTCCAGCGCCCTAGCTTCAGCCGCCCTGCACGGTCAGTTTCAGGGCTGCTTTCCGCCAGAACCAGTGGCCCAGGCCCACCAGCGCCACCGTCCATCCCAAGCCCGACAAAAAGCTGAAGACAAGTTGCTCTCCCTGGAACTTGCCCATATAGATCATGAGCGGCGTGAAGCTGATCAATTGAAAGGGAAGCCATCGGGAAATCTGCGCCAGTGACTCCGGAAAGAAGCTGATCGGAATCAGCAAGCCGGAAAGGATCTCGACCAGAAAATACTTGGCGCGAATGAGGCCCAGGATGGAGTGCAGGTAGACGGCGCAGGTGCCGACCAGGAAATTGAGGGCGGCAAAGATCAGAAAAGAGAACACCAGAGACGCCAGAAAGGCCAGGGCCGCGTCAAGGGAGGCCGGAGCCCGCAGGGGAAAGATGACCAGGATGGCCAGGCCGGTGGGGATCGTGAACATGAAGAGCCGAAAGAACGACTCGCCCCCCGCCTGGGCGATATTCATCCACTGGTAGTTCACCGGCCGGGTCATCTTGGCGGCGATGTGCCCCAGCAGGATGTCATTGGCGATTTCCCGATCGATATTGTTGAAGTAGAAGGTACGAATAATGAATCCAACCGATACATAGGTAATCATTTCCTCGAAAGTGAACTCCCCCAGGAGCTGCTTGCCCTGATAGAGCGCTTTCCAGATGAAATAGTAGACGGAAACGTTGACCAGATAGGTCAGGATCCCCGTGTAGTAGCGCAAACGGTAGGCCAGGATCTTGAGGAAGGCGATTCTGGCGAAGGCAATGTAGGGGCTGACCGTCAACTCGACGCGACCTCGCCGCGGCTGTAGATCTCACGCACGATTTCCTCGATGGTGGTATCGTCCAGGGTGACGTCCCGAACGGCCAGGGAGTTCACGATGGCCTTGATCAACTCGGCAGAGGCAACCTGCTTCTTGTCGAACACGGCCTGGCAGCGAAGGGCGTCCAGCTGCTGGAACTCCACCGAAGACTTGAACCCCAACCGCCCGAAATCGACCCTCTCCGGCTCTCTCAACTCAAAGACGATTTGGGACTTGCACTCAAATCGTCCCCGCAGAGCTTCCAAGCTGCCATCGAAGAGCAGGTGCCCGCGGTCGATGATCAAAACCCGCCGGCAGAGCTCTTCGATATCGGAAAGATCGTGGGTGGTCAAAATCACCGTGACCTTCAGCTCGGCGTTGATCCTCTTGAGAAATTGCCGGATATTCTCCTTGGCCACCACGTCCAAGCCAATGGTGGGCTCATCCAGGAATACGATCCTGGGGGAATGCAGGAAGGCGGCCGCCAGATCGCAGCGCATCCGTTCTCCCAGGCTCAGCTTGCGAACCGGCGTGTGCAGCAGGGGTTTCAGGTTGAGGACCGCGTCGAAGATCTCCAACTGCTCCTCGAAATCACCGTCGCTGACGTCGTAGATGCGCTTGAGCAGCCTGAAGGACTCGATCACGGCAATGTCCCACCAGAGCTGGGTCCTCTGTCCGAAGACCACCCCGATTCCCCGCGTGTACTGCTGCCGATCCCGATAGGGAACATATCCGTTGGCCCGAATCGAACCCGAGGAGGGAACCAGAATCCCGGTCAACATTTTGATGGTGGTGGATTTTCCCGCCCCGTTGGCCCCGATGTAACCCACCATTTCACCGGGATCCACGGTGAAAGAGATGTCGTCGACCGCCCTTACCTCCCGGGGGCTCCTCCGGAAGAGGTTTTGAATGCCTCCCCAGACGCCCTCCTTGCGGTCGTAGGTCTTGAACCGCTTCGAAACTCTGCTGACTTCTATGACCGCCATTTTCGACTCACCTTGCCTGAAACCAATTGAGGGGTTATCCACGAAGGCCCAAAAAAAAGAAATCCACGAAGGGGCACGAAGGACCACGAAGGGGCACGAAGAACCACGAATGGACACGAATGGACACCAAGAAACTGATTGGTGAATTGTAAATTGGGGGGGGTGACAACTGATTTTGCCTCAAATCCACATCTGCAACCCATAATCTACAACCCGAAATCCACAATTCTTGACTCATCTGTCAATGTTCTTTCGATTCAAGAAATCTAGCCACATGTCTGAAACCAATTGAGGGGGCTATCCACCAAGGACACGAAGTCACACCAAGGTCACAAAATTGCAGAAGCATTTTGGCGCCGCTTGTCGTTGAAGGAGGTCCATCTGTCTGCTGGTCTATTCGTGTTTATTCGTGTCCATTCGTGGTTCGTCTTCATTAACGATCGGTCGTTTTTCCTCGAATGATCCGCCCCGTCGTATGGGGCGGGGCTTGTCTGGGAATGCGGCACGATTCTGGAGGCCGGCCTCCGGCATCGAGTCCAAGCCAGGCGGAAGCAACCTGGCCGTTTGGAGGAGCCGGGAAACTCTAGCGGCGCCGGCGAATTCCCACCTTCGCCGTGAGGCCCCGGTTTCCCGGCTGCCCGAGTGGGCTCTGTCTGTGGAAGATTCAGGAGGTGGGCCTGAAATAGAGAACCATGGCGGCCCCAAGGGCTACCAGGACAAACCCCAGGTAAAGCAACGGATTGGGGGCCGTCTTGGGAGGATGGAGCAGCACCGAGCCCAAGACATTCACCAGCGGAGCGCCGCCAAAAACCAGCGGCATGACGTACAGGGGTTTTCCTCCGGACTTGAAAGCCCAGATGATACAGATGGCCCCGGCCGCTCCCAGGCAACCGGCAAGGATGGCCGTCACGGTCCCACCGGTGGTGAACCCTGCGAATTCTCCCTTGGACCACATGGCCACGGACGGCACCAGGACGGCAATCAGAAAGTAGGCAAAGCCGACGCAGAGGAGTGCGCGAAGCGGACTGGCCAACTGGGCCTGACCGCGATGCAGAGTGACGCCGTACATGCCCCAGGCCAGTACCGCGCCGCATACAAAGATAAGCCAGTTCATTGTTATCGTTTTCCTTTCCTGTCGTTCACAAGCTGCTCCGGGGGGCGGTGCTCTCCGAAGCAGTAGAGAAACTCCCGAGTCCGAATGTAAAGCCTGCCTCCGGAGATGGCCGGTGTCGCACTGCATTCGCCGCCGAGGTCGTTCACCGACAACACCTGCCAGTCGGCTCCCGCCCGGATGACACTCACCTTCCCTTCGTGGCTGACGGCGAAGATCTTATCATCCCCCGCCACCGGTGATGCGTAGTATGTTCCCAGGGCCTCCCGGATGCGATCCTGTTTGAGCACGCTGCCGCTGGTGGGGTCCAAAGCGGTCAGTATGCCCCCTTCCTTCATTAAATAGAGAATGCCCTTGTAGAGCAGCGGAGAGGGCACATTGGGCAACGACCGTTGATACCGCCACAACAGATTGGCCGCGGTCATATCTCCTCGTCCACCCAGACGGATTCCCAACGCCCCGTTACGGGAAGATCGCTTGGCCCGGTAAATCCGCCAATCCCGGCTCTCCAGGAAACCGGTACGATCCAGATCCAACCGGCCAAAATCCCACCTCAAACGCAGGCCGGCCATTTCCCCCGGGGAGAGGCGCTGATCTCCATCCCCATCCCGCTCGACCAGGACATCGGCAAAAGCCGCCACCTCCTCCTGCTGGCCTTCGTCGGCACCCCCGGCCCATCCATTCAGGTAGAGCACGTCTCGGCTGATCGCGGGGGTCGATTTCATCTGCCAGGTCAAGCCGCGCATCCACCAGATCTCCTCACCGGTCCCCACCGAGTAGGCCGTCAATTGATGGGACCCCGGGACCAGCGCCTGCAGTTCTCCCCCCTCCGGCCGGTAGAGCACCGGAGTGGAAAACCCGCGTGTGAACCCGGGGCGTTCCACCCGCCATAGGACTCGACCCGTCATTTGATCGACCGCCACAAAAAAGGATCCGCTTTCCTGGTCGCAAATCATCAGGACCTTGCCGTCGGCCAGAATGGGAGAGGCGGCCAGCCCCATGGGGTTGTTGAAGGGCCCCATGGGCAGGCGCCAGCGCTCCCGGCCTTCCTGGTCGAACGAAATCAGGCCGAATTCGCTGAAGAAGGCGTAAACGTTGCTGCCGTCGGTCACCGGGGTGGGAGAGGCGGGGCCGTTGGCTTGATGCATCACCTCGGACCGGGGCCGCGGGACTTCCCTCTTCCACAGGAGTTCGCCGCTGGATCGGTCCAGGCAGAGGAGCCACAGCCGCTTTCCCTCCACGGCCGACAGAAAGATGCGGTCCCGGGTCAGGACGGGTGAAGAGCGACCGGGTGCGGTCGACGCGCGCCACACCAGGTTCCGGTGGGGACCGAACCGCACCGGCAGCGAGGAGGACTCCATGACCCCGGTGGCGTTCCATCCTCGAAATTGAGACCACTCCGCGGCCGCGACCCGCGGGACGAGGTAGCCCAGACACAGGAGCAGCACCACCCAGGCGCCCCGGCTGCAGGCTCGACCTGGACGGCAACCGAACCGCCTTCCAATGAACTCTGACCCTCCGGCGCCCCTGCCGCCGATCCCTGTTTGCATACCCATGGCAGACCTCCACCTCAAGAAATACCTCACTCTGATCTCCATTGCCGGCTTGTCACATCCGCACCCAGCGGTTGGCCTTGAACTCGGGTCGAGGCAAGGTCCCCTGGGACACAATAGACACCGGTATGCGCAAGCCGAATGCCGACCGCAGATCCGTCTCCAGCCGCCTTCCCAGCTTCGGGCCGTCCACAAACCCGGAGGATGCCTCTGCCTGGACCCTCAACTCGCAAAGGGTTCCCCGATGGTCGACTTCCACCCGGTACTCCACAACCTCGCGGCAACCACGGATCACCGCTTCCACCGCGCCGGGGTAAAGGTTCACCCCTCGAACCACTACCATATCATCGCCGCGGCCCAGGATCCCACCCTCAAGCCCCAGTTCCCAACTGCCGCAGGCACAGGGCAGCGACCGAGCCGGCCGGACCAGATCCCCGGTTCGATAGCGCAGCAGGGGAGAACCGGTCCGGCCCAGGGTGGTCAAGACCAATTCCCCGATATCTCCGGACTCAACCGGCCGGTGGTTTCCAGGGTCGATGACTTCGGCAAGGTAGGCCGACTCCATGACGTGCAGAAGGTGCGGCTCCCGGGGACAGCCATAGCTGACCGGGCCGGTCTCGGTCATCCCGTGGTGATCCACCACCCGCGCCTTGGGCCACAGCCGCTCGATCGTGCTGACGGTGGCGCCGATACTTCCCCCCGGCTCGCCGGCCACGAGAATGGTCCGGACGCTTCCCCGGCTCAAGTCGATCCGCTGCTCGGCCGCCACCTCGCCCAGTCGCAGGGCATAGGTCGGCGTACAGCAGAGGACGGTGACGCCATTTTCCAGAATGGCTCCCAGCCGGGCCAGGCTGCTCATGCCTCCTCCGGGAATGCAAAGGCAGCCCCGTCGCGCGGCCGCTTCGAAGGCGGTCCAAAAACCCAGAAAGGGACCGAAAGAAAATGCAAAAAACAACCGGTCCCGCGCGGAGACCCCGGCCGCCCGGAAGACCCGGTCCCAGTTGTCGAGCATCCATTGCCAGCTTTCCGGCGTGTCCAGCCAGTGCATTGGCTTGCCGGTGGTGGCGCTGGTGCGGCTGAACCGGGTGTAGCGATCCAGGCTGTAGGTCAAATTGGAGCCGTAGGGAGGGTGACGGCGCTGGTCCTCGACCAGCTCCGCCTTTTCGGTGAATGGCATGGAGGACCGGAAGGCATCCAGGGTTGGAACCTCCGCAGACAGTCCCGCCTCTTTCAGCCTGGGGGCATAGAAGGGATTGCCGGCCCGCAGCGAGCCCAAAAGGACCCGCAGTCGGGCAAGCTGGGCGATCTCTATCCGGCCGCGGTCCTGGACCGAAACGCCCTCGATGCCGGGATCCGGTTTGGTTCGGCCAGTCTGCAATTCCGTCTCCGGCTGTTGACGGGACCCCGGGCGCCACCGACGAAAGCTGCCCCGTTGTATGAAGCGGAGGCGCGACTAGGTGAAGAGTGAGTAGTGACCAGTGGTTAGCCGTGCCCCCGCCCTTCCGTGCGGATCATACAGGGTGAAACAACCCGGCTTTATGGCCTTTCGGGAGTAGGAACACGTTCCGTTAAACCGGTTGGTTGCATTAGGGAACATGGATAGACAGGATGGACAGGATAAACAGACCAGACGCTCCTGCACAGGAAGCTGACTCGCTCGATGATCCGGGGCGCCTGCGAAGTGATTCCCATGGGCTTGGGAGCGAATGTATGGATCCTGGTTGAAGAAAAGGCGATGGCCTGACTCAAAACGCTGAAACCTCTAGCCAAACCATCCTGTTAATCCTGTCTATCCATGTAAATAAATCTTTTTGGGCTCGAGGCCGATACCAAACGCCGGGAATTTCAGGGTGTCATTTCCTGTCCTTGGTGGACAATTCCTCAACCCGTTTTCCTTCACCCGAACCCAGGGGGCGTTTCCATTGAGTGGGCCAAGTACACTGTCTTTCTTCGTGTCCCTTCACGGTCCCCATTCGAGTCTTCTCCAACCGCTTGGCGGATTTTTCTTTTGCCCACTAAACAGATACTTTAGCGCCCTTGGTGGAAATCTTATCCCCCTGTCCGACCTTTGGCGCATCCCTCTTGAGCCTTCTCCAACCCCTTAGTGGCCCTTCGTCGTTCTTCGTGTCCCTTCGTGGATTTCTTTTTTTGAGCCTTTGTGTCCTTCGTGGAGGCCTTTCACGGTAGTTCCTCAGTTGTTTCAGGTGAGTTCCGCCCCCGCCCCCCACGACGGGGCGGATCATTCGAGGGTGAAACAGGTTTGTTTCAGGCATGGCTTGATGCGCCCGGAACCCTCCGCTGACCACTCTCCACTCTTCACTCTCCACTCTCCACTAATCCGGCGCCATCCCGATCTTGTCGTTGATGGACTTGGGAATGGGAATGGAAACCATGGGGCCCTGGGGTTCGGGCCTGGAAACGCAGGCCACCACCAGCCTGCCCCGGGCGACTTCCCGGGAGGGGCCTTCGTTCAGCCTCCGAAAGGTGAAGGAGTAGGCCAGGGAGCGTTCCCGCTTTTCCACCACCTGCAGGTGTATCTCGACCAAGTCTTCGAAACGGAGGGGATGACGAAAATCACAGGTTGCGTGAACACGGGGCCAGCCGATCCCTGGATGTCTCCGGGTGTCGTAAATCGAAAATCCCAGGGAGCGAAAGAAGGCCTGCTCGGCAGCCTCCATAAAACGAAAGAAGTTGGAAAAGTGCATGATTCCCGCCATGTCGGTGTCG
The DNA here is from genome assembly GCA_965198125.1 of Candidatus Versatilivorator sp. Lineage (GTDB taxonomy): Bacteria > Acidobacteriota > Terriglobia > Versatilivoradales > Versatilivoraceae > Versatilivorator. The sequence goes on from CBDAOQ010000003.1 coordinate 4,453,160, forward strand.
GAAAAATCCACCCGGCGGGTCAACTTGAACTCGAAGGCTCCGGTCTTCATCGCGCCTCGATCAGGGCCTGTCCGTGAGACAAGGGCTCAGGAGGAGCGGCAAATTCAGCAATGCCGTCGAACAGCGGCTGCAGGTCACCGAAGAGATTGCCGATCAGACAGTCGGTCAGATTCCCCCGCAGTTGAGGGAATCGCTCAATGAAGGACCGAAAGCTGAACTCCTGGTCATAGAAGGCATACACCAGCTTCCGCATGGCCTCCAGACCCCGCGTCATTTCTCTCCCGTAGGCATCGAACTGTCCGGCGGAACAGTCTCCCGAAGCCAGGGCTCGATCCCCGGCTTCGGCGGCCAGTTCCCCGCCCCGCAAGGCCAGAAAGACCCCGGAGGAGAAGACCGGGTCCAGAAAAGCAAAGGCGTCACCGACCAGCACCAGCCCGTTGGCCGCACAATATTTGGATCGATAGGAATATTCACCGGTCACCCAGTAGCGGCCCACTTGCCGGCCGGGGGCCAGGTGATCCCGAATCCAGGGATTATTCCCGATCTCCCGCCGAAAGATGGCATCCGGATCCCGAGCCTTCCGATAGAGGTAGTCCTTTTCGGCCACGATCCCCACGCTGACCCGGTCCTCGGGGAGGGGGATGTACCAGAACCAGCCCTTTTGGGGAAGATAGGCCACGGTGGTGGCTCCCTCGTCCAGTCCCGGGTCTCGTCGGGCCCCCTGGTAGTAGGTCCAGATCGCAATCTTGTTCAACCTGGGGTCGCGCACCTTCCAGCGGTTTCGGGTCATGCTGAAGACCTCGCGCCCGCTGGCATCCAAGGTCAGGGGCGCCCGAAACTCGTGCTTCAGGCCCTGGCGATCCATCGCCCTCACTCCCGCCACCGCCCCCTGCCGCTCGACGGTCTCGACGGCCCGGGTTCCCTCCAAGATCTCCACGCCCTTTTCGCGAGCGTTGTCGAGCAACATCAGGTCGAATTCGCTCCGCAACACCTGCCAGGTGGTGGCCGCTTCATGGCGAAGATGCTCGAAGAAATAAAACGGGGTCGAGACGGTGCCTTCGGTGCTGACAAACTGAACGCTGTATTTTTTGGGGAAGTGGGAGCCCTTGATCTTGTCGATGACCCCCAGCCGCTCCAGGGTGAAGTAGCAGTAGGGCATCAGGGACTCCCCGATGCGATAGCGCGGAAACTGTTCCTTCTCCAGCAACAGGACTCGCCATCCCTTTTGAGCCAAGAACGCACCGGCGGTGGCGCCGGCGGGACCGCCGCCGACCACGATGGCATCGAAGGGATCACCCTGGCGGGACCTGTTGTCGCGGGACTTCATCAACCCACTGCTTTCCATCGGTCAGCTATAGCGGCTGCCCCGATGCCGGCTCAAGAAAAAGTCCGGCAGAAGGCGGTCCACCTGCAGCAGTCCCTCACGGCTGAGCCTGAGGCTGTTGTCATCCACCTCCAGGTAGTTCCGCTGCTGAAGACTTTGCAGAGGCAGGGCGAATCGCTGCCGGATATCGGTATCGAATTTCTCTCGAAAGTAGCTGGGCCGAACCGTTCCCAACTTGAATTGCAGGATCAGTTCGCGGATGAGGCGTTCTTCGTGGCTGGGCGTCAGCGCCCGGTAAATGGGAAGCCGGCCTTCCTCCAGGCTTTTCTGGTAACCCGGCAGGTCGTGTTGGTTCTGGTAATGGGTGCCATTGACATGGGAAAAGGAGGCCACGCCCAGTCCGATCAGGTCGGCGCCGGTCCAGAGCAGGTCACGGTAGAGAAAGCGGGTGCGGTCAGGATCCTTGACCGCCGTGTAGGCACTGCTGACGGAATAACCGGCCCGCTCCATAAGGGAGAAGGCCTCGTTCACCCAGGCCCGTTTGGTTCCCCAATCGGCCACCGGCGCCACGTTCTTTCCGGCGGCCTTCATCTCCTGGAAAACGGTGGTGTTGTAGGGAATCTCCATCTGGTAGACGGTTACGCTGTCGGGCTCCATCTCCAGAGTTCGACGCACGCAGTCCCGCCAGTTTCGGTCCGTTTCACCCACCATCCCCGCAATCAGATCGATGTTGATTTGCGGAAAACCAACCGACCGGGCGATCCGATAGGCCCGGTCGATTTCCCGAGAACCATGGGCGCGGCCATTGGCCTTGAGGATCGAATCGTCAAAATTCTCGATACCCAGGCTGAGCCGGGTCACGCCGATATCCCGGATCACCCGCAGTTTGTTTTCCGTGAGGGTTCCAGGCTCGCATTCGAAGGTAATTTCTTCCGCCGCATCCCAGGAGAGCTGCGCCTTCATCCGGTCGGCGAGCTGCACAAGCTCCTTTGAGGAAATGTAGGAGGGCGTGCCGCCACCGAAATAGATGAATACCGGCCTGCGGGCGCCGATAAAGGGCTTTGCGGCGTAGAGTCTCAACTCGCCGGCCACCGCGGCCAGATATTGCTGGACAGCCGGAGCGTCCTGTTGGGTATACACCTTGAAATAACAGAAATGGCAACGCTTGCGGCAAAAGGGAATGTGCAGATAAATGCCCAGGGGGGTCTGGGGACCAGGCGGCCGTTGAAGGGCGGCTGAAGCTTCGCCCACCCGTTCCGGTTTCCAGAAGGAATAGGGAGGGTAGTTGGAAACGAAGTAGTTCCCCGCGGTCGTCCGGTCGCCGTCCCGCTGGGTCCTGGAGCTATCCGAGCTCATGAATATCCTCAACCTGCACAGGCATTTATAGCAGCCCCTGATCCTTCCCGATCATCATTCTAGCATGGCTCCCGCCGATTGCAATTCACACGCTGCACCCGGCGCCGAGGCCCGGGCGCCGGGTGGAATGCCCACTTCCCTGGAAGAATCGGGGGGAGACAGAATAGTGGCGGGTGGTCCGGTGGGAAAAAGAGGCTTCGACAGCGCCGAACGATCTTCCCGGCAAAGTCATTCCTCCGGAGTTTCGTCAGGGACCTTGGAGGGAACGGGCGCCGGTACTCCCCACAGCCGATTGGCCGCCACTACCCCCGCCAATGCAATGGCGGCCCCCAGATTCAGGCCGGGACCCAGGTTGTAACCCTGAACCAGAAGGTCCGGAGAGAGCAGGCAGGCAGCAGCGGCGAAGAGGATCAATCGCTGGCCCAGCCCGAGGGGGCGCCTGAGATGCCCGGCAATGGCGGCCGCCAGCGCGAAGATGCCCAGAATGGCCGTACCCACTTCCAGTCCCAGCACCCACAAATTGCCAAGCCGGGTCAAATCCAGGGAGGCGTTGGTGGTGATCCGATCGCTGAGGCGACTGCTGGTATCCCGCGGCACCAGCAGCAGCAGCTCGGGCCGGTAGACGAACATGAAAGGCAAGGTGAAGCCGACCAGGGCGAAACGGAAGGAGGCCAGTGCCGTCTTCATGATCTTTGCCTTGGCGATGGAGGCGCTGGCATAGGCGGCCAGCGCCACCGGCGGGGTCACCATCGACATCATCCCGAAATAGAAGATGAACAGATGGGCCGCCAACGGCTGGACACCCATCTGTTCCAGCAGCGATCCCATCAAAGTGGCCATCAACAGGTAGCAAACCACCGAAGGCACACCCATGCCCAGAATGATGGAACAGATCATGATTCCCACCAGGGCCAGCAGCAGGCTCGATTCCACCACGCTCTTGATGACATTGCTGAAGTCGGTGGCGATTCCCGTGGACTGGACGACACCGATGATGATCCCCACACAGGCGCTGGCGGCGATCAAGGCCACCCCGTTCCTGGACGCCTTGACCAGGGCCCCCAGGATGGATGGCCTCAATTTGGGGTGCAGCAGGGCGAACAGCAGCAGTCCGAACATGCCCACCAGGGAGGAGTTGATGAGCGATTCGCAATAGAGCCGCAGTTTGGGCACGGCAGGGGGTTGGGCAAGGACCCACTGATGCAGCACCACCACCAGCGCGAAGGCGGAAAGAGCCCACCGGCGCGGGGCTGCGCTCAGACCCGTCCCGGCGCCGGCCATGCTCAGCAGAAGAATCACCACCAGGGATCCACTCACCGCCTTGAAGGGGGTGAACCCCATCAGCAGGAACAGGATCAGAGTCCCCAGGGCCGAAAAGAAGATCAATCCCTGAAAACGCGAGATCGGCCGTGCGGGTCCTCGATCGGTTGCTGCGGCTCCTGCGCGGCGGGCATGGAAATGCACGATCAGAAAAATGGACAGGTAGTAGAGGATGGCTGGAATCAGGGCCGCCTTGGCTACCTGCAGGAAGGTCACCTGCGGCTGCACCAGCTCCAGCATCATGTAGGCGCCGGCTCCCATGACCGGAGGCACCAGGGCGCCCCCGGAGGCTGCCGCAGCCGTGATGCCTCCGGCCACATGCCGTTCAAACCCGGCGTGACGCATCATTGGAATGGTAAAGGTGCCGGTGGTCACCGCATTGGCCACGGCGCTGCCCGAGAGGGATCCCATCAACCCGCTGCCCAGCACGGCCACCTTGGCCGGCCCGCCCGGAGTGCCGCCAAACACCTTGTGGGCAAAGTCGATAATGAACTGGGTCGCCCCCGACATCTCCAGAAAGGCCCCGAAGATGACAAACAGGAAGACATACTTGAACATCACGCTGGCCGCCGGGCCGAACACCCCCAGCGACTGCGAGAAGGTCGTGTTGACCAGGTAGGCGGCAGCCTGTCCGGCATGCGGCAACAGCCATCCCGGCAGATCGGGCAGGAGATCCTGGTGGGCCAGGTGTCCGTAAAAGCTGTGAGCCAGGAAGAGCACCGCCAGCGCCGGCACCACCCAGCCAATGGACCGCCGGGTGGCTTCCAACACCAGCAACAAACCGACCGCACCCAGGACAAAGTCGGTGGGTCCCTCGATACCGGCCCGGTTCCCCAGCGATTTTCCGTAGGGCCAGAGGTCCGGGAACCAGCCATGAAACACCGGTTCCGTCATCAGGACCACGTAGCCACAAGCCAGGATGCTGGCGGCGGCCAGAGCCAGATCGGCGAGGCGCCCGATCCGGTTTTCCCGCCAGCGTTCACGTGCCGGGATGTTGAGAAAGCACAGCACCAGTCCCAGCATGACAAACAGGGCCAACTGGGATTGCGGCCGCAGCCGGGGGAAGTTGACCTCGGTCAAGGTGTAGAGGCACAGAACTGCACTCAAGACGGGAATCAGCCGGTTGCGAACGGGCTCGAACATGAGCCAACCTTTCTGCTTGGCGAGACCGAATCGGAATCACCCCCAACTGCCGGACCCGTCCCGTTTGGCCGCCTGCCGGGAGCGACGGCCTTCAGTCGGCTGTCGGCTGGGACGGTTTCGGGACCCGGTTGGCGGGGTTGGGCCGGAACCCGATCTCCGGGTGACTCTCAAAAAACTCGACGGCTCCGGGATGAAACGGGATCCCGGTGTAGAGCACGGCGCCCTGAATGAGTCGCCTTTCTCCGTCGGGGAGCGGAACCGACTTGAGTTGGAGAAATCCCAGGGCCGGATGCCGGCGGGCCAGTTCCTTCCGCTGCTCCCACAACACTTCCAGGAGGTTTCGAATCAACCTCTTGTCAGTGTTCTTATGGGTCACCAACTGCATCGAGCCCACATTCAGCCAACCAATCCGGGCTCCGGTGACGGCCTTGCGCAGCGAGGCCAGCTCCATCGTTTCCGCTCCCGGAACCCTCAGCCCCTGGTCCCGCGTGAAGGACAGGGCCTCCGCTCGATTCATTTGAGCGATGCGGTCCTCCAGCTCGTAGTGCAGAATCTTCGGATATCTCGACTTGACCAGGCTGTGGGGAATGGGCTTGAAAAAAGCATAGTCTCGTACCAACTGTCCCCTGACCTTGGGATCGAAGGGGACCACGTAGACCTCGAAGGACCCCGAAGCCTGGATGATCGACTGGGCAGGCAGGGCCCCGCCCAGAAAGGCCGCATCGGCGGCGCCGTCGCTGAGCATTTCGACAGCCACCCCTTGCGGCGCATAGATGGCGCTAAGGGCACCCGCCGCCACTCCGTGGGATTCCAGGATCGGCATCACGAACATCTCAAAGCCCGCCCCGGCCGGCCCAATCACCACCCGCCGTCCCTTCAGATCGCCGATGGCGCGGATGCCCGAATCCCGCTTGGTGACAAACATGGCGACCAGGGGGGCCAGCGTGCAAACCGCCCGCACCTCATAGCTGCCTTCCGTTTGCCAGCTGGAGCGGCCCAGGCTGGCAAAGTAGCTGATGGCCGAGTTGCTCATCCCCAACTCGAATTCCCCGCTGGCCAGACGCCGGATATTTTCCTGGCTGCCCTTGCTTCCCTTGATCTGAACCTTCCAGTTGTGGGACCCGCGGTGGAGGTTGAGCACCTCGGCGATGGCCCCGCCCACCACCGGAAAGGTGCCTCCCACCGGAGCCGTCCCCAGACTGAGGAAACGGCGCGGCTCCCCATGTTGACAGGCCCCGGCCCCCAGGCCCATGGCCACCAGCAAACCGCCCGACAGCCAGCGCTTGGTTCGTTGCCTCATGAAGAATTCCACAACCGGACTCGGTGCCCGGCCTCATTTCAGATCGCCGATCCTGACGTTATCACACCTTCCGAGCCCCGCCCGCATTTCTCACCGGGGGGCGTGACAATGGCGCAGGATTTTTGCCTTCAGCGCGTGCTCGCGAGCGAAGAGCGTAGCGGGCACTACGGTCGAGGGAGCATGTGCGCGCTGAAGCGGAAAAGACAAGCCAGGGCGCGCCCAGCACCGTCTGTACCCTGAAGACTCCAAACAAAGCGCCGCAAGATGTTAAAGACAAGCACTTTTCGATCTTATGCTCAGCGTGCTGGCGAGAAATGCGGGCTAGAGCTTCCGCCTGCCGGGAATCCAATCCCGGTTCCGGAACCGGCCGGCTTGCGGGTGCCGACACGGCACAAAGGGCCCCAGCAAGGAGACGCAGGGCCATTCTTTGTTCCGTATTAGCCCTCTGATGGAGTTGAAGGAACTTTAGCTCTGGACAAACCGTTTCTCATCCGCGATAATGGGTGGCATGCCGACTGACTCGTCCCCGGCCCCACCCCTGAACGCCCGGTCGTTGCGAGCGGTCCGTGTGCGTCCGACCTGGGGGCTGGAAGAACGTCGGCGTTGGGACCATTTGGTCGAGAAACATCACTACTTGCCGTTCCAGGGCCTGGTGGGCCGCGGCTTGCGTCATGTGGCGGAACTCGACGGGCAATGGGTGGCGCTGGTGGGCTGGCAGGCGGGCGCCTTCAAGCTGAAGGCGCGGGACGGCTGGATCGGATGGATCCCCGAGCAGCAGTTCCGGCGTCTGCATCTGATTGCCAACAACACCCGCTTCGTGCTGCTGCCGGGCCCTCACCGGCCCAACCTGGCCTCGCGGGTGCTGGGATTGAGCCTGCGGCGGTTGTCGAGCGACATGCGCCAGTTGCATGGGCATCCGGTGCTGGTGGCCGAGACCTTCGTGGACCCGAGCCGCTTTGCCGGCACCTGCTACCGGGCCTCCAACTGGCTTTCGTTGGGCATGACCCGGGGCTACCGGCGTCAGCCCGGCGGCAGCGCCCGCTGGTCCCATCACGGTCAACCCAAGGAGATCTTCCTGTACCCCTTGCAACCCGATGCCTGCCAACAACTGAGTCGACTCGAAGACGCCCCCGATTGGTCCAGCCAGGGCGAATCGCAACCCCTCAGCGACGACCGGCTGCGCTCCCTGTTCGAGTGTCTGCGTCGAGTCAAGGAGTTCCGCAAGCCGCGGGGCAAGCGCTACCCGCTGGCCACCCTGCTGGCGATGGCGGTGGCGGCCCGCCTCGCCGGCTATCGCGGCGTGACCGCCTTTGCCGAGTTTGCGAGCCGCCTCACCCAGAAGCAGTTGGCCGCCTTGCGGGCCTACTACAGCCAGAAGCTGAACCGCTACACGGCCCCGACCACCACCACCTTCCATACTGTGCTGGCCCGCCTGCCTCCCGACACCCTCGACTGGGTCTTGCGGCAGTGGGCCGCTCAGATGAGCCGGGCCCGGGCCCCGGTCGCCGTCGACGGCAAGCAGGTGCGCGGCGCCTCCCGCCATAACCCCCGGGGCCGCACCCTGCTGGTGGCCGCCCTCGAACACGGCTCGGGCCTGGTCCTGGGCCAGGAAGCGGTCCAGCACAAGAGCAACGAGATCCCCGCCGTGCGCACCCTGGTGGGCCAGTTGAATCTCGCCGGCCGCACCGTCAGCCTGGATGCACTCCACGTGCAAGCCGACACCGTGCGCCTCGTGGTCGAACAGGGTCAGGCCCATTACCTGGCCACGGCCGTGAAGAAAAATCAGCCAACCCTGCTCGAGGACCTCCGCGCCATCGACTGGGACGCGCCCGAGTGCGTGGCCTCCCAATCCGAAACCGTCGACAAAGCCCACGGGCGCATCGAAACCCGCCGCTGCCGCAGCCTCGACCTGACCGGTCAGGAGTGGGACGGCTATGCCGACCTGCCCCATCGCCGCCAAGCCTTCCGCATCCAGCGCCAGCGCACCCACGTCAAGACCGGCGCCACCAGCAGCGAGGTGACTTACAGCCTGACCTCACTGTCCCCCGCAGAGGCCGACTCCCAACGCCTGATGACTCTGGTCCGTGGTCACTGGGAAATCGAGAATCGACTCCATCACGTCCGCGACCTCTCCTGGGACGAAGACCGCTGCCGCGCTCATGTCGGCCACCTGCCCCGCAATCTCGCCGCCATGACCAATGCCGCCATCTCCATCGTCCGTTATCAAGGCTGGTTCCGTTACCTGCCCCAGGCCCATCGCTACTATGCCCATCGACAACAGGCCGCCCTGCGCGCTGTCCTCCACCCCCTGAGGGCCTGAGCCCACACCCCACCGGCCGGCAACGCCCCCTGCCCTCCCCACAGGTGCGCCCCTTCCTGCCCGCTCCCTGCCCATCGCCTCGAAATCGCCTTCACCCTCCTCAAATCCACCCCTTCGCCTGCGGCTCATCGCTCTCCAGCCGCTCCCCTGATCCCTCTCCAATCGCCCATTGCAAAGCTACAAGACTCGCTCCCGTTCAGTCTTGCCTGCCAAGCACCAAACAAAGAATCGCCGTGCAAGGAGACGCCTTGCGGTATCCCGAGAGGGGGACTATCCTTCAGCCAGGAAGGGAGGATTGGTGAGCGGGCTTCTCAACACCGTCATTATTCTGGCTCTCTCCGCGGCCGGATCGCCCGACCCCTCCGCCGGGCTGCACCAGGCCGTCTCCAGGGGAGAGGTGGCATCGGTGCGTCTCGAACTCGGCAAGGGCGCCGATCCCAATCGCAAGAATCCGGCCCACCTCACCCCCCTGCACCTTGCCGCCCGGCAGGGCCACCTCGAAATCGCCCAACTGCTGCTGCAGAGCGGCGCCGACCCCAACCGGAGGCAGGACCCCACGGGCTCAACACCGCTTCACCTTGCCGTGGAACACCAGCATGAGAAGGTCACCCGGCTGCTTCTGGAGCAGGGCGCCAATCCCAATCTGGCGGCCCGCCATGGAGAGGGCCAAACCCTGGCGCCGTTGCAGTTGGCCGCCCGGGGCGGCGATGCGGAAATTGCCCGTTTGCTGCTGAGGTACGGCGCCCGCCTGGGAGGCCGATGCACCGGCTGCGAGTCTCAGCTGCTCCATGTGGCGGCCCGGAAAGGGCATGCCGGCCTGGCCCGATCGCTGCTGGCCCAGGGGGCCGATCCGAGCACCCCGGGGGACGGCCTGCTGCCGGCCCAGGTCGCCGCTCGGCACGGGCACCAGGAACTGGCCTTGCTTTTGGGGGGAACCGCGCCGCCACTCCAGGCGCCCAAGGCCGAGGGAGTGGCAGGCCAAGGTGCCCGGACGCAAACCCGCGCTACCGTTTACGGAACGCGGAGCTCAAAAGAGGTCCTGGAAGGCGCCAGGCAATGGGCCTTGAGCTTTGCCGGAAACCTGCCCAATTTTGTCTGCACCCAGATCACCAAACGCTCGGACAACCAGGGTCAGGGAAGCGAGGCCCGGAGAAAGCGCCATGACATTGTCACCAAAGTCCAGTTCCTCCACGGGGCCGAATCCTATGTAACCCTCACCGTGAACGGGAAGCCTTCCGAAAGGCACATTCGAGAAATCAGCGGCATGGGAGAGTTTGGGAGCACCCTGCAGGCCCTTTTCGAGCCGGATTCGCCGGCCCGGTTCTTCCACGAGGGAAACAGCCGGGTCAACGGCCGGCCGGCGGTTGTTTTTGCCATCGCCCACCCGTCGGGCTACCAACTGTATACGGGAGTTCTGCACGACGGCTCCTTGCAGAATTTCGTCAAGGTCGGCTACGAAGGATCCATCCATATTGACAAAGAATCGTCGGCGGTGCTGCGGATCGTGGGCGAACGGATCTTCGGCGTCCCGGCTGATTTCCCCGTTCGACAGGCCCGCTTCCAGATCGATTACGGACCCGTCGACATCGAAGGGAGCACCTACTGGCTGCCTCTCAAATCCAGGGATGTCCTGGTGGGAAGACGAGGCTGGATCAACCAGAACGAAAACAAGTGGCTGAACTATCGGCGGTTCGCTACGGAAACCACCTTGGACTTCGGCAAGTGAACCGGCAAGCCTGGAAGTCGTGCTTCCCGCTCCTCCAAGAGCGCCACCCGGCCCCCATTGCGGGCTGGATGCTACAATGAGCGCGCAAGTGAACGTGTTTAGCCGGGCTCCCGCCCCGCCGTGCGGATCATTTGAGGGAAAACGGCTGATCGTTGCTGATCGTTATGGGGCAGAATGCGGGCGGGACGCCCGCGCTCCCAGGTGATCCCGTCCCGGCGGGATTGGGCGATTTGAGCGTAGATCCAAAATGAAAAAGAAGACGCCGTATTTGCTGGCCTTTGCCGTTCTGGTCTTCTATGGCCTCCATCAAGATTTCTGGTTCTGGCGCCAGGCCGGTCCGTTCATCCTGGGCTTCATTCCCATCGGCCTCTTTTACCACGCACTCTATTCCATCGCCGCGGCCGGCCTCATGTGGCTTCTGGTCCGGTACTGCTGGCCCGGGCACCTGGACGAAACCGCCGGCAGCACAAAGCCGTCTCCCTCCGCCCGTTCCGAGAATCCTACCCCGTCATGATCCCCACCCTGGTTGTGCTGGCTTATCTGGCCCTGGTTCTCTACATCGGGATCTTTGCGTTTCGCCGTTCTGCCGCCCGGCACGCGGCCGAAGACTATTTTCTGGCCGGCCGTTCCCTGGGTCCCTTCGTCTTTCTGTTCTCCCTGTTCGGGACCAACATGACCGCCTTCACCATCCTGGGCGCTTCGGGGCACGCCTTCAACCACGGGATCGTCACCTACGGCCTGATGGCCTCCTCCTCGGCGCTCATCATTCCCCTGACCCTCCTGCTGATCGGCACCCGCACCTGGGCGCTGGGCAAGAAACACGGCTTCATGACCCCTGTCCAGATGTTTCGGGACCGTTGGGAGTGCCGGCACATCGGAACGGCCATCTTTGCTCTGCAAGCGCTCTTCCTGATCCCCTACATCATCATTGCGGTCAAGGGGGGTGGGACCATCCTGCAGTCGATCAGCAGCGGCTTGGTCCCTTATTGGCTGGGCGGCAGCCTGGTGGCCCTGGTGGTGATGAGCTACGTCTTCTTTGGGGGCATGCGTGGCACCGCCTGGGTGAACACCTTTCAGACCATTCTGTTCCTGAGTTTCGGTGCGGCCGCGCTTCTGGTGATCGGCGGCGGCATGGGGGGCTTCAGCGCAGCCATGGAAAGAATCGCCCAATCCCCCGCCCTGGCTCCCCTGCTCACCCGGGAAAATGTCTCACCGCTCTATTTCCTCAGCTACACCTTCATCCCTCTGTCCTCCATCTGCTTTCCCCACATCGGCATCTTCTGCCTTACCGCCCGCCGCATGTCCCAGTTCCGCAAGACGGTAATCCTCTACCCGATCTGCATCCTGGCCATCTGGCTTCCCTGCGTCTTTCTGGGGGTTGCCGCCAATGGAGCCGAAGATTTTCCCCGGATCCAGCAAAAGCAGGCCGCCCGTCAAACTCTGGCGGCCTCCGGGACCGAGTTGACCCCGGAACGGGAAAGCGGCCTCCGGCGGCAGATGGCTGCCGATGACGTCATCCCGCTGCTGTTGGACGGCTATGCGCCCCTCTGGCTGGCAGGCATCCTGGGCGCGGGCATCCTGGCGGCCGTGATGGCCAGCGACTCCCAGATTCTGGCTCTCTCGACCATGTTCACCGAGGATATCTTCGCCTTCTATGGAGGCAAGGCGCGCTTCGGAGACCGGGCTCAGGTTCAAACCGGCCGTCTTTTCGTGGCGCTGATTACTTCGGTAGCCTTTGTGATTGCCCTGCAGTCTCCAGCCTCCATATTTCTGGTGGCCATACAGTACGCCTTTACCGGCTATGCCGCTCTCTTTCCCCTGTTGGTCGCAGCCCTCTTCTGGAAGCGCAGCACCCGCTGGGGAGCCCTGGCCGTCACCCTGTGGGCCGGCGGCTCGGTTGCCGCGGTCGGCCTCCTGCAGGCGCTGGTCCCCCCGCCCTCCGGGCCACCAATTGCGATTCTGTCCTGGGGTCAGCTCGACCTGATCTTGAGGACGGCCGGCGGCACCACTATTCTTGGCTTCCTGCCGGTGGTTCCCATCACCCTCGTCTCGGGGCTGCTGATGGCGGTGGTCTCCTGGCTGACATCCGGGCCGAGTACCGCTACACTGGTACGCTACTTTCCTGCGAAAAAAAGAATCGGCTAACCGTGCGTGAAACGCCCCTGGATCTCCCTGTATGATCCGTACCGTCGTGGGGACGGGGGCTCGGCTAGCCTCGTAGTTACGTCCTGTCTTGGGGATCAGAAAATCCGGTCGAATCGATCGGCACGTGTACCCATGCAAGCCCGGCAACGTGATCGAAATGCCGATCGCAAGAAATGAGGTCGGCTCCCGTTTCCATCGCCTGTGCGGCAATCCAGATGTCGTTGGATGGAATGGGGAATCCCCTCCTTCTCAATGACGCCGCAATCCGTGAATATCGATCGGCCGTATTAAGGCTGACGGGCACAAGGGTAACGTACGGATTATCCAGAAAGGCGTGAAGTTCCCGGAGGTTCCGATCGAACCGGGAACCCATCCGGAAGCCAAAGAGCAATTCCCCGATGACGATGGTCGACAGGTAGATCTCCTCCGATCCACGAATCAACTCCACAACACGGGGATGGCCCCGTTTCAGATTGGAGTAAGCGTTGGAGTCCAGGAGGACCCTCATTGCCACATGGCCTCATCGATATAAGCGAGGCTCTGAAGAGCTTTGTCCATTTCATCGGCCTCCTCGGGCGTCCAGGTGCCAATCAGATGATCCAATGACGCCGCTACCGTGTCGGCGACCCCCTTTCCCTGCCCGATACCGGCCCCCCGACGAAGGAGCTTCAGTACCGCCTGGTTCAATGAGAGTCCCTCTCGGTTTGCCAATCGTCGAATCCGAATGGCCAATTCTTCGTCAAAGCCTCTAATTGTCAGTTGGTTCATTTCAATGACCTCTGAAGAGTCATTCATCGACTCTATACAGGTCGATCTAAGAGTCACTCCAGTCTATTCCGCTGTTTCGGCGGTGTCAATCCGGCACACCTGCAACAGGGACAGATGCCACGATCCACCTGCCCGCAGGGCCTGGCTTGAGTAGCGAGCCACGACCTACCAGGCCGTCAGCGCCTCTTCAAACATGCGAGTCAGGTCTTCTCCGGAGGCGGGTCGGGGGGAAAGTTTGGTGACGCGGTGTTGGGGGAGGGTGCCTTCCACCAGGCCGGGGATATCCTGAGAGGTGTAGCCCAGGCCGCTCAAGCCGTTGGGCAGCTTCAGCCTTTGCATGAAGGCGACAATCCGATCGGACAGGATCCTGCCGGCGTCGGCCAAGGCCTTGCCGGAGATATCGGCGCCCAGAATGGCGGCTGCTTCCAAGTGCCGCTGGGGACAGGCCGGGGCGGTGAAACGAAAGACCGCCGGAGCGTTGAGAATCACCGAGATCCCGTGAGGCACCATGGGGTGGTCCACCGAATACCCCGGGGCACGATAGTCCCGGACCAACCCCGACACCGGGTAGGACATGCCGTGGGGCAGGTGAACCCCGGCATTGCCGAATCCGACGCCCGCGTAGGAAGCCGCCAGCAGCATTTGGGCCCGAGCTTCATCATCGGTGGGATCTTCCGCCGCTCGCGGCAGGTATTCCGCCACCATCCTCAGTGCTTCCAGCGACCAGACGTCGCTAATGGGATTGGACCCCTGATAGGCCGGCCTCAATACCGGCCGTTCCGGATAGGACCGCTGCGCAAAAGGAATGGCCGTGTAGGACTCCAGGGCGTGGCTGAGCACATCCAGGCCGGTCGAGGCCCCGACCTGCGGCGGCATGCTGCGGGTGTTTTCCGGATCCAGCAGACCCAGTGTCGGCTTGAGTCGGCGGTGGGCGATGCCGGTCTTGGCGCGCATCCCGGTCAAATCGAAGATGGCCACCCCGGTGGTCTCGCTACCGGTGCCGGCGGTGGTGGGAATGGCCACCAGCGGCTTGAGGCTCCCCGGCACGGGCAGCCCCTGGCCTATGGGCGCGTTCACGTAGTCGAGGAAGTCTGCCGGAAAAGTGGAATAGAGATTGGCCGCCTTGGCCGTGTCAATGGTCGATCCCCCTCCAATGGCCACAAAGCCGTCGTAGCGATCCCCCTGGGCCGCGGCGATGGCCTCCTGGATGGACCGATCGGTAGGTTCGACCCGGACCCGATCGAACAACGAAAAGGCAATGCCCTCGTCCTCCAGCGACTGCAATGCCACGGTCACCGGCGGCAGATCCTTCAGACCCGGGTCGATGACCGCCAGGACCCGCCCAAGGTTCATGTCTCTCAGATCCATCCCCACTTCCCGGGTCACCCCGGGACCGAAGCGGATATTGGAAGTGGCCATCTGGAACCCGATCTCCCGCTGCATATCTGTCTCCACCATTGGGGGCTTTAGCCGGTCTGCCCGAGCTCAGAGAGATCGCCATCCCCCGTTACCCGAAGCAGAAAAGCTGGCCGTCTTGAGACCCGATGACGATCCTCCCGCCGGCCACCGCCGGCGAGGCGGACAGGGGAGCCCCGGCATTGAACTCCCAGATCTTCTTGCCGTCGGTGAGGTTCAGGACGTAGAAGCGGCCGTCGTTGGATCCCACGTAGATCCGGTCCCCGACTGCGACCGGGGAGGAATCGACCCGAGCCCTGGTTGCAAAGGTCCAGAGAGGCTGGCCGGTGGCAGCCTCAAGGCAGTGAACCTTTCGATCGCGCCCTCCCAGAACCACCCGCCCGCCGACCACGGCCGCCGAGGAATAGAAGGGGAACTGGGATTCCTTGGACTCATACCGCCACAGCACCTGCCTTGCCTTTCTGCCGACACTCACCACCTGGTTGCTGAAGGTTCCAAAATAGGCGGCATCGCCGGCCAACGCCGGGGAGGCGCCGGTATAGGCAATGGAGGGCACCTGGTACAGTTCCTGGCCGTCCTTGACCCGGATGGCGCGAAAGATCTCGTCACAGCCGGAGATATAGGCCACCCCGTCGGCCACGCTGGGGGTGGAATGGACATACCCTTCAGTCATCACCTTCCACAGAAGCAGCCCGGTGTCGGCCTCCAGCGCGTAGAGATGGCTGTCGTAAGACCCGACCAGGACCCGGTTGCCCACCAGCACCGGGGATGACTTGATCTCACCCTCGGTGGCAAAGGTCCAGGCGGCCTTACCGGTTTGAACGTCGACCGCGTGAAGCACCCCGTCCAGATCTCC
The DNA here is from genome assembly GCA_965198125.1 of Candidatus Versatilivorator sp. Taxonomy (GTDB): domain Bacteria; phylum Acidobacteriota; class Terriglobia; order Versatilivoradales; family Versatilivoraceae; genus Versatilivorator. The sequence goes on from CBDAOQ010000003.1 coordinate 4,468,834, forward strand.
GATGTATACCAACCCCTTCCCCACGCAGGGTGAGGACTCTCCGATGCCGAACTTGGTGGCCCGATAGCGCCAGAGTTCTTGGCCGCTGCTCAGGGTCACCGCAAACAGGTCGCCCGATTGCGAGCCTACATAGACGACACCATCCGCAATGGCCGCCGAGGACTCAATCGATTCGCCGACCTCCAGAGTCCAGAGCAGCTTCAGCGAATCGGGGAGGAAGGAGGCGGAGATGCCCGTCAAGGCCGGATTTCCACGAAACTGCTTCCAGACGTCGGCGACGGCCGAGGAAGTGCTCCCGGTTCCCTGGACTCCAAAGGGAGACAATCCAAGCCACAGACCCAAGGCCAATGCCGGCAGACCCGCCAGCGCAACCCCTTTCGATCTTTCAGGCAGCCCCGGGCTGAAACGCCGGCGCTGTCTCAGAAGGCCCATTCATAAACCTCCAATGCTCCCCTCTCGTCCAGCGGCCGGGGATTGAAGCGTCCGGTCCACTGAAGGCTGGCTGCTTCCGCCAACCGTCTCAGATCTCCCCTGGACACCCCCACGGCTCTGAGTCTGGACGGCATTTTGCCGCAGGCGGCCATTTCTTCCAGACGCAGCGCCAGCCCCGGCGGGTCGTCGCGGTTGGACCCGTTTTCCCGGGCCAAACGCATCAGCTCCCGGTAGCTGGCGCCCACCACGGGCGCGTTCCAGCGCACCACCTGGGGGAGCAGCATGGCGATGGCAACTCCGTGAGTGACCCCGTGATTGCTTGTCAGCGGATTGGCGCAGGCGTGGCTGGCCCCCAGCATGGAATGCTCGATCGCCAGCCCGGCAAAGTAAGCCCCCAGCAGCATGGCCCCCCTGGCGCCGAGGTCCTCCGGGTCTCCCAGCACCCTCTCGTAGTTCCCTTCCAGCAATCTCCAGGCTTCCCTGGAATAACACTCGGACAAGGCGTTGCGTTTGGTGGTGACAAAGCTCTCCACCGCGTGGGAGACGGCATCGAAACCAGCCGTGGCCGTCACCTGAGCCGGTTGGGAGAGCGTCAGAGCCGGATCCAGCAGCACCGCCCGGAAACTGGCTTTCGGATCCCCGCAAGCCATCTTCTCATGGGAATCCGGATCGGAAATGAGTGCAAAGGTCTGGGCCTCGCTCCCGGTGCCGGCGGTGGTGGGGATGCCGATCATGGGCAGCAGATCCTTTTTAGCCTTGCCGTATCCCCGGTAGTCCTGCATGCGCCCGCCGTTGGTCAACACGAAGTTGATGCCCTTGGCGCAATCCAGAGAGCTTCCTCCCCCCAGTCCAATGATCGAGTCCGGCCCGTGACCGGCGGCGAACTGCCGGCCCCGCTCGACCATGGAGGCATCGGGGTTGACGTCGAAGTCATGGAACGGCACCGCCTCGATTCCGGCGGCCCTGAGAGAGGCCAGTGCTTCGTCCACGTGGCCCGAGGATTGCAGGCCCGGGTCCGCCACCAGCAGTGACCGCTTGAACCCCAATTCAACCGAGACCCGGCCCAGCCGCCGGATCGTATTCGGTCCGAACAGGACCCGGGTTGCCGATTGAAATTCAAAAGGAGATAAGTCCATGAAACCAGGAAGTTGCGGATTCCCTTCGGGGTGGCGTCTTTGGACGCGCACACCGCCGGCGCCGGCCTGCGGCTTTCGCCTCATTATGCGTGGCGGGACCCGGCAAGTAAAGTCCGGGGCGGTTCTCCGGCCTGGGGCGGTTCCCCGTCTTTCTCCGCTTCAGGCTACCGGGCGCCTTTTTTTACACCCTTGTTTCACTCTCGAATGATCCGCCCCGTCCTGGGGGCCTGGGAGCGCGGGCGTCCCGCCCGCATCCTGTTCCTTATCACCTGGGAGCGCGGGCGTCCCGCCCGCATACTGTCCCTTTGGCCGGCGCTGAGCTTCAGTGCGATGCTGCAGGCAGCCACCCTGTCGGCGGGAACAGCAGCGGCCAGGCCGAAGGAGAGCCATGGCTCCGTTCCCGGTTGATCCAAGTGGGGGAGATGGCCGAGGCTGTGCCAGGCTTGGTGCGGGCGGGACGCCCGCGCTCCCAGCAAGCCATCATTGTGCGGGCGGGACGCCCGCGCTCCCAGGAAGCTGTCATCCCATGACATCGTCAGACCAAGGGCACCAAATTGCAGAAGTATTCTGGTGCCGCTTGTCGTTGAAGCAGGTCCATCTGTCTTCTGGTCTATTCGTGTTTATTCGTGTCCATTCGTGGTTCGTCTTCCAGCCGTTTTTCCTCGAATGATCCGCACCACAGAGCGGGGCCCGGGCTCGCGGGCAAACGGGAGTTTCCCAAAGGGTGCAGTGGGCTTTCTGAAAAGTCGCCCGCCAGACACTCCCCACCGCACCGCCGGGGCGGCATCGCCTGGGAGCGCGGGCGTCCCGCCCGCATACTGTTCCTTTGGCCGGCGCTGAGCTTCAGTGCGATGCTGCAGGCAGCCACCCTGTGGGCGAGAACCCCATCGGCCAGGCCGAAGGAGAGCCATGGCGCCGTTCCCGGTTGATCCAAGTGGGGGAGATGGGCGAGCCTGTGCCAGGCTTGGTGCGGGCGGGACGCCCGCGCTCCCAGCAAGCCTTTTCCCTCAATACCCCGCCGCCTGGCCGTCTTTCCGCGACTCGGAAGCGCCTCGATAGACCCGGCAGGCCGGGTCGAACCCGATGGCCTGATACCCCCCGAACGGACCCCCATTCCGGTTGACCCGATGACCCCGCCGCACCAGTCCATCCACCGACTCCTGCGAATAGCCTCTCTCCAGCTCGATGACACCGCCATCGGTCATGCGGCCGCCGGTGGGGGAGGAGGATCCTTCGTGGTTGATACGCGGGGCATCCCCGGCCTCCTGCAGGTTCATGCCGAAGTCGATCACATTCAGGAGGACCTGGACCTGGCCCAGGGCCTGGAAGTCGCCGCCCATCACGCCAAAGCTGAGGAAGGGCTGACCCTTTCGGGTGACAAACCCGGGAATGATGGTATGAAAGGGCCGCTTGTGGGGTGCGTAGCAGTTGAAATGGCCCTCCTCCAGGCTGAACAACTCGCCCCGGTTTTGGAGCATGAAGCCCAATCCCTCGGGAGTCATCCCCGACCCCATGCCCTTGAAGTTGCTTTGAATGAAGGACACCATGTTCCCGGCAGAATCGGCCACCGTAAGGTAGACGGTGTCTCCGGCGCTCAAGGCCGGGTTGCCCGGATCGAAGCTCTTTCCCGCCCGGCTGGAATCCAGGAGTTTCCGGCGCCGGCCGGCATAGGCCTTCGAAATCAACTGCCGGACCGGAATCCGGTTGAAGGCGGGATCGGCGTAAAATCGGGCGCGGTCCTCGAAAACCAGCTTCTTGGCCTCCACGAAATGGTGGATGTGGTCGGTGGTGCCAAAACCCATGGAGGCGATGTCGTATTCCTCCAGCAGATTCAGCATCTGCAACACGGCAATGCCCTGTCCGTTGGGCGGGAGCTGCCAGACCCGGTACCCCCGGTAATCGGTGGCCACCGGCTCGACCCATTCCGAGCGATGGTCCGCCAGATCCCTGGCGCTCAGAAATCCCCCCAGTGGTTTGAGATAGGCCTCGATCCTCCGGGCGATTTCTCCTTCATAGAAGGCGTCCCTGCCCGACCGGCCAATCCTTTCCAGCGTCGCCGCCAGATGGGGATTGGTGAAGACCTCCCCCGCGCGGGGGGCCCGCTCCTTCAGAGTAAAGGTCTCCAGGAAGCCGGGCCACTTCCCGTGGATCGCCACGCCTTGCTCCCAGTCCCTGGAAATGACTTCCGAGACCGGAAACCCCTGCCGGGCATATTCAACCGCGGGAGCAAGCAGTTCCTCCATCGGCAGCTTCCCGAAGCGGTGGTGGAGGGCGTACCAGCCGTCCACACATCCCGGCACGGAAACGGAGAGCGGGCCCCGGGAGGGCAGCCGGCTCAGACCTCGCCGCTTCAGTTCTTCCAGCCCCAGGGAATAGGGTGAGCGGCCGCTGCCGTTAAGCCCGGACAGGGTCTTTGCTCCGGCATCCCAGACCAAAGCGAAAAGGTCCCCGCCAACCCCGCAAGAGACCGGCTCCACCAACCCCAGCACTGCATTGGCCGCAATGGCGCCATCTATGGCGGTTCCCCCTTTTTTGAGAATATCGAGAGCTACTTGGGTGGCCAGGGGCTGGCTGGTGGCAGCCATTCCGTTGCGGGCCAGCACCTCGGAGCGGGTGGCCCACCTCCTGCCGGCCACCGCGACCTGCAGGCCTCCAAAGAGAGAAACCCCCGTCCCGGTCCCGGAATTCATAGTCACCTCAGGTCTTGGCTTGTTTGAAACACTCTTGTTTCTGCCTCGAATGATCCGCCCTCCAGGGCGAGGGGGCCGGTGCCATCAAGGGGCCTCCCCCTGCATGGCAGCCCGCGAGGGCGGCCGGGCGCTGGTCAGGACCTCTTCCAGAAAACGCTGCATCCGGCGGTGATGCGACCCCTTCCAAATAGAAACGCAGGTGAACCGTAGCCATTACCAGATATAGTCCTTGGCCAGTGGCCTTTTGTCGAACCCCTCCAGAACGTGGACAACGCGTATCTTCTTGAGGCTGACCGGAGATAGCTGTCCGATGGGCAAATAGACGATCTTGCGGCCCATCCTGGAGGCAATGGTGCGAAAGATGGAACGGGGCGGACGGGCAGCCACGTAGACCATAAACCTCTCCAGGGTGTAGTCCAGACCTGCCAGCAACAGGGTCTCCGCCTTGGTTTCCGCCATCCCGTATTCCGGGTCCTGCCAGACATCCAGCATGCGGCGCGGAGGATAGGAAAGCAGGAAACCGCCATACTCCGCACGGGCAATTCCGGGGCCCACGATCCGGTCGTAAGGGTTGGTGGAATAGAAGGCCATATCCGACTCCTGGGCATGCTCCCCCAGCCAGGTCGTGCGCCAGTGATAGCGGTTCTCCGGGTCCTCGTCAAAGACGACCACCACGGCCCCGACCTCACCCGAAACCCGCTGATACTCCCGGACGTACAATTGGCCCAGGTGCCAATTCCGCAGGGTTTCGCGGACATCGATGCCGTCCAGCAGGGAGGTCTTGAAGACTTCCACCCTGGACCTCTCGGCTGAAAGGACACTTTTGCCCTTTTTCTTGAGGAATGCCCCGTAGTCTTCCAAAACCAGGTCCTCAGGAGGATAGGAACAGATTCCGGAGCCGTCGAATTGGCGCGCCCATTCTCCCGGCGCCTCTTCCTTTCTGCGACCCCTCAGACCATAGGGGCGCACCTGGGCTTTGAGTCGAGGCAGCCGGCGCCTGAGCTGGATTCGCCTCATGTTGACGTAGAGTTCTTCTCCCGAAATCCTGACGGTCATGACATCCGAGTGGATCCTCTGGTGAGGACTGCCGCCGGCCAGTTCCCAAAGATCCCAGGCGTAGTTGTCATCAACCACCGAACGGGCTGCAACCGTAAGGTCGAAGAGCCCGGCTGCCAGTTGGCGGTCCAGAAAAGCCAGGTTTCGTGCGTAGCGTCCCAGCAGGCGTCGTTGCCAGTGAGACACGCTTTCTCCGGTGGCGGCGCTGTATCGGCGCTCCGATTCGGCAAGAAGCCGAAAAATCATGCGTTGGCGGTCAATGCTCCCGACACCTGCAACAGCCGCATCTTCCTCGGAAGTTTCCATGCGCCGGGCCGGCGCCGCCCGCCACCCGACTCGCCTGGCCGTTCGTTCCACGATGGACTCCAGGGCTCGCCGCGGATCTTCCGCCTGGGAAGCAATCACCCTGAAGGGTCCGTTTTGGGGCCCAGGCGGAGGATCGGGCTCAGCCGTCTCGACCCCGGCATCCTGAGAGGGTTGGCGGCAGCGCTCATAAACCGCCTGGATAAAGGGAGGTTCCACCAGCACCTCGGCCAGACACTCGGGGTGGAGGTTGAGTACCTGAATTCCAGGCCGTCGCTGGCGCGCCAGGGGCTCCGCCTGGGGCTCTCCCAAGGCTTGCAGCACCCAAGGAAAGAGATTCAGGGAAAGCACTACCCAGACCGCTTGCCGGCCTGGGAGGGATTGCAACCTCCAGGCGATGCCCTGGGCGTGCCGGCGAAGTCGGTGGTTGGCCGGCTGGGGGCAGGCGAGCCAGCTCTCCACGTACTTCACATATCCGATGCGGCGGACCGCGTAGGAGTCGGGGTAGACTTGCGGGAGGTGGGGCGGCTGGTCCAGGTCGGGATCCACAAAGTGGATGGCGGCTCCCACCTCCCCGCCGCTGCGAAGCGCCTCCATGAAGGGATCGGTAATTTCAACCGGAACGTAGACGGCTCCCTGTCCGGAACTGTCCGGATACAGGATCACCGAAACCTCCGGCAGCCGGCTCACGGCCCGGAGGGTTGCCGCCTCCAGCGTCTGGGGCAGTTCGACGGCAATCCTGCGGGGACGACGGGCCAGGATGGCCTGTCGGACTTCGGCGGCAAACTCCATTCGCCCCGGGACCACCGGCAGAAAGCGATAGCGTCCTCGCCTCCATCCGCCCCGGTTTTCAGCGCCGCCCATAACGGAGGGCCTCCTGGCCCAGGGTCTGCAGGATGGCAGTCTCCAGGGCCCGGACCGTGCCCCGGCCGGGAGACATTCCGGTCAACTTCATGGCAAATCGGGCAATGTTGATTCCATCCCGGACGGTGTAGCGCTCGTCAGCCTCATGGGCCGCCTGCAGAAAATCGGTCACATAGTCCAGGACCTCCTGCTCGGCAAAAGGCAGATTCTCACGCAGGATGTGCAACTCTTCCTCCCGCTCCGGAAAGTCAAGCAGGATTTGAGGCTGCAGGCGGGAATGAATGTATTCCGGCAGTTCAAAGGTCGAAGCATCGTCATTCATGGTGGCGACCAGGCGGAAATTGTGGTGAGCCTTGATCTTGATCCCGGCCACAATGGATTCCACGTATCGCCGATTGTCAAGCAGCGGGGCCAGGCTGGCCCAACTCCTTTCGCTCATGCGATTGCCCTCGTCCAGAATGACCACCCCGCCTCGCACCATTGCGGTCACCAAAGGCGAGGCCACGTAGCGGAGCTTTCCTTCCGACTCGATGACCGGGGTCACCAGCAAATCCTCGGGACGGGTGTCCAGCGTGCCTTGCAGGATATAGACTTCCCTCCCCAGACGCTTGCCCACGGCGTAAGCCAAGGTGGTTTTTCCCACGCCCGGCTTTCCCAGCAGGCGGGGATTCATGGGCAGATCCTGGTTGTTGACAACCATCCAGGCAGCCATGAGCTGGCGGACAAGCTCCTCCTGCCCCACCCATCGAATCGGCAGTTCATCCGGATGAGCCAGGTAAATCCGCACGCCGTCGATGTCCACACTGTGAAGAGACTGGGAAGTTTTCGACGTCATCGGCAATACAGAGTTATCCACGAAGGGACACGAAGGAACAGGAAGAGAGTCGTCTACGAAGGAACACCAAGACGGCAATTTTCACAGCCACTGACCGTAGCGCATGAGCAAACAAAGGAATTGTTGATTTCTGATTGTCAATTGGGGAGTTGTGACAACTGAACGTGCCTCAAATCCACAATCTACAATCTACAATTCACGATACTTGACTCATTGAAAGTCGGCAAGGGGACAAATCTTGCTATAATTCGGCTCAGGATTATATCAGGCTGCCTTCCAACGGTGCAGGCCGGGGTTCCAAACCCTCCTGCCGATCCATGGGCGGAGGCAGAGATCGTGGCATGAGCACGGCCGCCACAAAACGGCCTGCGGAAATCCGGCGATTTTGTGCCCCCTGCTCTTCGCCCGACGAATCTCTCTCCGGAAGCCCCTGCCTTCCGGCATCAGCGACAGCCTGCCATGGCCGATGCGACGATGAGAGTCTTTCGCCTGACCTCCATCCTCCTGGTCCTGCTCTGGTCGCTTCCTCAGGACCTGGAGGCCCAGACCCTGGCGGAGGTCGCCAGGAGGGAACGCGGGCGTCGGGCCCAACTGCCCGATGCGGCCGTGACCTATACCAACGAAGCCGTCCGGCGGTACCTCAGCCGCTCCCCAGCCTCCTCCTCGGGCCAACCGGAGTCCGGGGCACCCCCGGGCCAGTCCTCCTTGGCTGAGGACAATCCAGTTCCGACCCAGGAGGAGCACCGGTGGAGTCAGCGCTTTATTCGACTCAAAGCCACGGTGGCGGCCGCCGAGGAGCGGCACAAGACATTGCAGTCAAGGGCGAACGCCCTGAACCTGAAACTCCAGGGCGATCCATTCCATCAAACCACGGTCGCCGACCCGGCCCATGTCTACGGTCCGCTGATCGCCCGGACGCAGCGCCAGATCCAACAAAACCAGCAGGTCCTCTCCAGGGCCAGGCAAGAATTGGCCGATCTTCGAAATCGCCTGCGCAAGAGTGGAATGCCCCTGTCCTGGGCGGATTCGCAGGCTGCTCTCCGCCTCCGACCCTCCCGGGGGACTGCCCGGCAGCCGGTGGAGACAACGGTCAAGGACCGAGCTTATTGGCAGCAGCAACTGAGCCTGGTCGATCAGCGCTTCCGCTCCCGGATCGCCCCGCTGGAAATAGAGCGCTTCCAGCTCGTGCATCGGCGCATCCCCCGTAAGCGGGAATCCCTGGCCGTCGACGACCCTCCGGGCCTGGGTCTGCCACCCCGAGTGGCGGACATCGATCTTCGAATCCGGCAACTGAGGCGCCGGCAATCCGCCGAGAGGCAGGCGTTGGTGGAACAAGCCCTCCGGTCTGGGGCCTTGCCGGGGTGGTTTCGATGATCCCTGAAGCCTGCCCGCCCGCCGGTTGAGGAAAACGTTGACCATGATCCGCTCCAAAAGGGAAAAGCCCCGGAGAATGAAGGTAAAAGCCAAGTGGTGGCATTGGCCCTGGTTTCATTCGACCTGGTCCAAGGTGTTGCTGACCTTGGGAATTTTCGCTTCGGTTGCGATCAGCTTTGTCCTGATTGACACCTACAATCAGTTCTCCCGCCAAATCGACCGCAAGATTTCCGGTGAGATTTTTCTCAATACGGCCAAGGTCTATGCCGCTCCCCTGGAGGTCTTTCCCGGTCAGCCCATCGGCCTCTCCCAAATCAGGGATTACCTGGACGCGGCAGGTTATGCTCCGTACGATCAGGAGGACCCGTCGCTGGGGCGCTACACGGCTAGCGGGGAAGGATTGGAAATCTTCCCGGGAGACCAGGCCTATGGGGGAAGCTCCATACCGGTCAGGATCGAGTTTGACGAGGACGGTATCGAAAGCATCGTCTCCCTTGCCGACGAGAGCCTCCTCGAATTCTACGACCTGGAACCCCGGCTGATCACCCACCTGTTCGACAAGAGCCGTGAGAAGCGCCGTTTGATCGAGTATTGGGAAATTCCCCAAGTGCTCAGGGACGCCGTGCTGGCAATTGAAGACCGCCGGTTCTTTTCACACTATGGTTTCGACCCCATCGCCTTGATTGGAGTAGCCCTGGGAGGCTTTGAACGGGGAGCCAGCACCATCACCCAGCAACTGGTTCGATCCTCCAGCTTCTGGTTGACACGGGAACGACGGGTCATCCGCAAGGCCAAAGAAATCTACATGTCTACCATCCTGGAGACACGCCTCTCCAAGGAGCAGATTTTCACTCTCTACTCCAACGACATCTACCTGGGACAGAGCGGTTCCTTCAGCATCAACGGGTTCGGTGAAGCCGCCACCGCCTACTTCAACAAGGACATCAAGGACCTTACCCTGCCGGAGGCCGCCTTGCTGGCGGGACTGATCCAGTCCCCCAACCGCTACAGCCCCACCAGACGCCCGGAAAGAGCCCTGAGGCGCAGAAACGTGGTGTTGATGGCGATGCTGGAAACCGGCAGCATCACCTCCGAACAATACCAGGTGGCCGTAAAAGCCCCCTTGGAGGTGGCTCCCCACAGCGTCGACCAGAACGACGCACCCTATTTCGTGGACATGCTCAAGGATCGGCTCCTGAAGACCTACTCCGACGAGGAACTGCTCACCAAGCGCTTCAAGGTCTACACCACCCTGGACTCCGACCTGCAAGCCATTGCCTACCGGGTGGTGCGGGACGGCGCCGAGCAGGCCGATCAAACCCGAGCCCATCGGCGCCGCCGCGGATCCAAGGCCAGATGGGATCCGTCCTCCTCTCCCAGATACGAAGTCGCTTCCGAGGACCGGGTGCAAGTCTGCCTGATCGCCCTGGATTCCATTACCGGAGAGATTCGAGCGTTGGTGGGCGGCCGGGACTATGGCCGCAGCCAATTGAATCGCGTGACTTACGCCAAGCGGCAACCCGGCTCCATCTTCAAGCCCTTCGTCTTCGCGGCTGCGATCAATTCGGCCATGGAACAGACCGAACCTCTGGTCACGGCCTCGACCATGGTGGAAGACGTCAAGACGGTCTTCAACTTCAATGAGGAACCCTACGAACCCAACAACTACGGGGAAAAATTCTACGGACCGGTAACCCTGCGACGGGCCCTCACCAAGTCTCTCAACGTAGCCACGGTGAAATTCGCAGAAATGGTCGGTTGGCAGAAGGTGGTCGACCTGGCGATATCGGCCGGCATGAACGACCGCATCCTGGCCACGCCCGCGGCCGCCCTGGGGTCCTACGAGGTCACTCCCCTCGAGATCGCGGAGGCCTTCACCATCTTTGCCAATCAGGGCATTCGCGTGGAGCCTCGCATTATCCGCGACGTGGCCAACGGAGACGGCAAGGTCATCTTCAGCTCGGAGATCTCCTCCACTGAGGTTCTAGACCCGAGGGTCGCCTACCTCATGACCAACCTGATGGAAGGGGTGATCAATCGGGGCACCGGCATCCGAGCTCGCTTTCTGGGACTTCGCCGACCGGCGGCGGGCAAGACCGGAACCTCCCATGACGGCTGGTTTGCCGGCTACACCAGCGGACTGCTCTGCATCATCTGGGTGGGTTTTGACGACAATCGGGAGCTGATGCTGGAAGGCGCCAGTTCGGCGCTACCCATCTGGACGGAGTTCATGAAGCAGGCCGTCAAGCTTCAACCCTGGCTGGCCGAGGATGCATTCGAGCAGCCGGAGGAAGGCATGGTTCGGGTCCATATCGACGAAGAGACCGGACTGCTGGCCACGCCCGATTGTCAGAGCGTCATTTACGAGCACTATATCGCCGGTTCCGAGCCGACCCAGCGCTGCGGCCATACCGCTCACGAATGGCTCTACGACCAGCGCCAACTGAGCAATCAGGCCGGAGCCACCCGGGACCAAGCGGAACAGCCGGCACAGCCCCCCTCGAAGAAGACCAACCGTTTCAAAAGAATATTCTCGAAGATTTTCTGATGGGAGGCAAAGCCTGGCCCGCATTTCTCACCGGGGGTCCTGCACTCCTAAGAAAAATGAAGGGTTCCAGGAAGCGGTCTATCTGTGCGGGCTGCGCCAGAACCGGCAGGACCGCTTCAACGTCGCCTTCCAGAACATGGGGGCGCCGGGAGAGGGCTCGATCACCCTGAAGACCACGGTCTTTTCCGGAGAGGCGGGAGACACCAGCCCCCGCGATTTGGGAGAGAGGACGCTCAAGCCGGGAGGCTTCCACCAGTACCCGGGATTGCTGGGCATGTTGGGCAGTCCCGCCCAGGGCTACGTCAAGGTGGAAAAGGTCGCCGGAAACGCGCCCTTCTATGCCTACGGGGTCATCAACGACAATTTCAACTCGGACGGCTCCTTCGTCTTTCCGGTTACCGAATCCTCCCTGGTGGGCAGGAGCGGACAGACCCTGCCCGTCATCATCGAAACCGGAACCTTCCAAAGCGAGCTGACCCTCACCAACTTCTCGGCCTCGGACAAGCAGGTGGACTCCAGCTTTGTGGTTGACCCCGCCGAAGCCGGCAGCGGCACCACCACCTTCAGCCTGAGGCTAAGGGCCGGGGAGCAGAGCATCCTGCCCAACCTCGTCAGCTGGCTACGCCAGGAGGGCGTAGCCGGCATCGGTCCAGCTGGTCGGGACTTCATCCGGGCTCTGTTCGCCGCGCCGGCCGAGGGGGACCTGAGCAAGATCGTGATCGGAGCCCGGACGGGATCTCCCGACAAGAGAGGGGGGCAATACAGCCTCTTCTACAACGGGGTGCCCTACGGCTCGGCTTCCATCGAAACCGCCTGGATCTACGGGCTGCAGCAAAACGCGGAGAACCGCAGCAACCTGGCCCTGGTCAATACGGGTGAAATGGACGACAGCTTCAGCATTTTCGAGATCACCATCTACGACGGCAGCGGGGATAGGCAACCGAGAACGAAGAGTGTGACGCTCGGTCCCCGCCGTTGGACTCAGGAAAATGGAATTCTAGGCAATATCAGCCAAGGGTACGTTCAGGTGCGGAAGATCTCGGGCAACAACCCGTTTGTCACCTACGGCGTGATCAACGACGGCGGCAGACCCGGTGAACGAAGTGGGGACGGCGCCTTCCTGCTCAGCCAGGAGTAGCTGTTCCGCTTCGCGCGTTGTTTTTCTGCTTGGATATGATCCTCGATAAAGTGTGTCCTCGGGGTCTCCCCCAGCCTGGCCGGCCGCTTTATCGACGAGCTCCCCGGCGACAGCTGGACCAAAAACCAGGCCCTGGCCGCCCTGCGGCATTTCTTCGATAACCTGGTCACCCGGCACGCCGCTCCCTTGAATCCCTTCCAGTCGGTCCGCGGCCGCAAGCACGACACCTCAGACGGCAAGACTCCCGGGCTTTCCATCCCCCAGAGGCCCGGGACCTCCTCCGCTCGATCGATACCTCCCACGTCGTGGGCCTCCGCGATCGGGCTCTTTTGGGAACCCTGGCCTACACCGGGGCCCGCATCGGCGCCGTGGCCCGGCTGCGGCGCGGGGACCTCGAGGACCAGGGAGCGCAACGGGTTCTGCGGTTTCGGGAAAAGGGAGGCAAGCAGCAGGAGACCCCCGTTCGCCACGACCTCGACCGCTGGCTCGGAGGCTACCTCGAGGCGGCAGGGATCGAGGACGCCCCCAAAGAGACGCCCCTGTTCCGCTCGGCCCTGGGCAAGCAGAAGCAGCTCTCCCCCAGGCTCCTGTCGGCCAACTCCATGGGCCTCATGCTCAAGCGGCGGCTCAAGGATGCCGGGCTGCCCCCGATCTTCAACCCCCACAGTTTCCGCGTCCTGGTAGTAACAGACCTGCTCTCCCAGGACGTACCGCTTAAGGATGTGCAGTACCTGGCCGGCCACGCCAACCCCAGGACCACCCAGATCTATGACCGCCGACGCCGGCGCGTCACCCCAAACATTGTGGAGAGGATTTCCGTGTGAGGCTTTAGCGCCCAGAAGCCCGCGTGACGGACCATCCCTGGCAGGGGATTACTGTCACTGTACAAACGAAACCACCCTACCCAACACGTTTAAGCTAAACGACGCGGTTTCCGCATCCGCTTCAGCGTCCCGGCCAAGTTACTGCACGTCCTCGAGGGGCACGTCCTGGAAAAGCAGGTCGGTCACCACAAGCCACAGCGCCTTCCCGAGCCGAGGCCCAACCCCAACATCTTGTGGTCGGGACGTCCTGGCCGGCTTGGCGGAGGCCCCGGTTTTCATCAAGTGAGTGAAAGGGAAGGAGTTACGTTCCAGAGGATAGTTTACATAATGGGACTTTATCGGAAGTTTAGCAGAGGGCACAGCAGGGGAGATCAATCATTACCTGAGCTGTGCGCATGCATGGGCAGGCTTGACAAATCAAGCGGGAGATCTTGCCGCATTACGGCTCGCCGGGATTGCCGGCGAAGCCGTTCCGCACTTGATTCCTCAATGAGTGAGGCAGCCAACGCTTCTCCCGAAACTGTCGTGTTTGAACTCTGGTCCTTGTTTGTGGTTTTCGGTTCTCCTCCAGCCGGGTAATCGGGGAGGATTTCGATAAGGGTGACTCTCTTGTCGCGAAGAGTTAGGTTAACCAATACGGCAGCTGCGGTGGAAGCTCCGAACATCGCTGCGTAGATTCCACCGGGAAATGAGCTATCGTAGGTTGTGGCTGTGAGCACAATAGCCATGCTTCCAATCAGCGTTCCGGCGAATGTTCCGACGGTTAAGCCAACCCGTTTCCCCTTATTTTCCTTGAGGCCTATGACCTCGATTCGAGAGACGGTTTCTCTTGGAATCTGGATCTTTCCCTTGGGATGATCCGCCGGGTTGGAGCTCTTCTTGACCTTGAAGACGAGCGAGGTGTCCGTCACCTTCCTGATTCGCCCCTCTACCCGTGCGCCCTCGGCGAGCTGGAGTGTAACCTTTTTCCCGCCGATCACTTGCTTTAGTTCACTCCAACGGACTTGCAGACGTTTTTCCGGGTCGGAGCCAAGCATGCTTCCACTCATCGCCAGAGACACTGCCACCATGCCAAGAATTCCCCGCCACTTCATATCATGACCTCGCGGTTCTGTATTCCCTTATCAATCGACGATGAATTTTACCTGATTGACATAACTGGATCTTATCGGAAGTGGGGGACACAACAGGGGAGATCAATCAATACTTGATCTATACACATGCACGGGCAGGCCTGACAAATCAAGTGGGAGATCTTGCCGCATCAGAGCTCGCCGAGCTTGCCACCGGGGCAACTCCGGGGCAGATTTCCCATTGAGGAAACGGTCCCCTGAGCCTGCGCCCGTATGCTCGGTCACGCCAGCGTCCGTTGTATTTGAGCTTTGCTTGGCCGGCGGCGGTGAGGGTGTAGGCACAGGATCATCCCGGAGTTTGCGCGGCACGTTGTAAACGCCACCCCATTTCGGGGCTACTAGAAATACAACAACTGTGGGCACTCCCACAACCAAAGCGACGAGAGCGGCCGCCAGCCATGCGGGTGGCGGCTCGGAGGCGTCCTTACCCTTGGCTGCTGCCCCTGCAACAATCCCACCCATGACCCCAGCAGTGATCCATCCCTGATAGCGTTTTTCTATAGGTCGATACACCAGAACCTTTTCAACGGCTTGCTTCCGGAGAGTGAGCGTTTGTCCGGCCGGCAACAGGAGCATGATGGCCTCGGCCGAGGCCAACTGAAATTGTCCTTCAACCTTTCGAATTCCTCCGGGAGCCCGGTCCTTGTAGAGCAATACCCTGGTTCGGGCTCCGGATGCAATTCTCTGCACCTTGGACCAGTCCCGCCTTATCCACTCTCCTGCCTCTGCCACCGGCGCAAATTCAGCCATAGCCAACAGCAGCACAAGGCCTGTAGCGGTACTCTGTCTGAATAACCTCCAAAAATTTGTGTTTATTCTCACCATAGCTTCCTCAGGGTTATCCGAAGTTCCTGACCCGAAGACACCACTGCCCGTTGCGCGGTGGTGCCATCGGCCGTCTTGATGCGTGCGATGATGCGCTCCATCAAACCCCCTAAATCCTTGAGCTTTGCCGGCCAGGCTGCGATTTCTCGGGCTTCCGCGTACCATAGCACCCCAAAATCGCTTACAGGGTCAATTTAGGCCCGATTTTCCTCTCAGAGGGCGCAGCCCCCCTGTGGGCAAGGTCCGAAATTTAGGCCCGATCGGGCGAAAAAAAAGCCCGTAGGATTCGCTGTGCTGGACTTTCTCAGGGTCCGACAACCTGGAGCACCCCAGAATTTCACCGGATCCGGCGGCTCTCTCTTCCCTGCTCCCGCTCGTAGGCCTCTACGGCCCTCGCCAAGAGCTGAACGTTTTTGAGCCGTGCATCGAGCGCAAACTGCTTGAAGCGGTGCCGGAAGTCGGCGGGCACCTTGAAGTTGAGATCGACTAGCGTCTCGGTGACAGTCTGACCTCGCTGGAGTGCACCCGAGGACAGCGTGACAGGCGTTTTCTCCTTGGTAGCAAGGATGGTGCTAGCGTCGATGCTTGAATCTGTTCAGTGTGTTGGGTCCCTTCCAGAATCCAATCTCGCATTCCAAAGATGCTGTATTTTGGTTCAACCATCCGTCTTATCCAACACAGACTAGAGCGAAGACAATCATGACAAATGAACAGGTAACGAAGCTGGAGGGTTTACGCCAACACGACAGCTCAAGCCCCCCGCCGACCACCCCGAACGCCGAGTAAAAAAGGTGACAGGGTCCCAAGGGGTTAACTGGCCCCCGTGTGGATGCCGAATCCCACGCCCGGACCGACTTGTCGCCGGATCTCACAGAATAAGCGCTCAAGCATCTCAGCCTTGGGCACTTTGTCGGTATCCCTTGCAGACTCGATGTGATGAACGAGCTTTTCATAGGCTTCTCTTGCCTCGGCTTCGGCATTTTGCCCAGGCTTGAGAATCCGCTTCACCAATTCGTGGATGTCGTCGCTGTGCATGTTCCTCCTCCTCGAAAGTTTACATATTGGGACTTTATCGGAAGTTTCGGGGAGTTATTGCGATTTTGAAGATTCGATGCGTTTAAGCAGCTCTCTAGCCATCTTCTGTGCCTCGGCCGCCTGCTCGTCGGTGATTCTAAGTCTGAGCCGATTCTTGGCCTGTATGGCTCTCTTGTATCCTTGGGCGGCGGCAAGACTGAACCAGGCATACGCCTTGATGAAATCCTGGGGTACCCCCTCGCCCTTGGCGTACATCGTGCCAAGTTCCTCTTGAGCCATGAAAAACCCCTGCAAGGCTGACTTGCGGACCCACTTGGCGGCCTCGCTATGGTTTTTGGGGACCCCTTGGCCTCGTTCGTACATCAGGCCAAGAACAAGTTGAGCATTCCACTGCCCCTGTTCGGCGGCCTGACGATACCACTTCGCGGCTTCGCGGTCATCCTGGGGTACCCCGTAGCCTCTCCTATACATCGCGCCAAGATTTTTTTGAGCCTCGGCGTGTCCCTGCTCGGCGGCCTGACGATACCACTTCGCGGCTTTTTGATGGTCCTTGGGCACCCCATCGCCCGTCAAGTACCTGGATGCCAGATTACTTTGAGCCTCGGCGTCACCTTGTTCGGCGACTTTGCGAGTTTCCTCGATGCCCTGAGGCTCGGCGAACCCAGGTTGAAACCTGGCCAGAACGACCAGGACGAGCAGCAAAAGTGTTAATTTCCCGCTGCAGGCGTTTCGGTTGGCCATGATGCTCATCAGACACCCCCTGTCGTGAAGAGATTTGCCGGCCAGACTGCGTTTTCTCAGGGTCCAAGAAAGAGCATTTTTTGGTCAGTGGCGCGGGCGACGAGGTCGGTATGAGCAGGAAAGTATCGCTCCGCGCCGGTGATCAAAAAAAAGACCCCATAGGTTAACTCCTGGGGCGCCCCCACCAGCCCCGGGTTACTCCGTCCTCAGCAGGCGGAACCCGAGTCGGTGGGAGGGTCCGCAGCCCGCAATCTCGAGATTTGCAGGCTCGGGGTTGAAGAGGGCTACTTGATCAAGGACTTGTCCCTGATCTTCAACCTCACCGAGCATCAGATCTGGCAAATCCTTAGCAGCCCTTAGTTTTCCCCCTCTCTACACCGTCCCCGACAGGTCGACGAGCTACTGATCAGCAACTGACCTGAAATGTTTTCGACCCCTTCCTCCGCATCCTGAAGCCGGTGCTTCTTCAAGCCTCGCGGCTCCTGAGCCAGATAGCGAAGCACCCTACCGGCTCGACAGTGACAGCGGCGGGGTCGTTTGCGGACCGACTCTTTGAACTCATCAGGGTTTTCTGCTAAGTTCGATATGTAACGTTTCAATCACAACGGAGAATGCACTATGAGGAAGCTTCTGGCTTGCTGTGCGTTGTTGTCTCTTCCCTGGGTTTCTACATTTTCGGACACGCAGACTCCGGACAGGGATCAACGGAAACTCGTATTCAGGACCCCCTTTCCCATTTGGACAGTACCGACCATGGCTAATACCGGGGGCAGGTTTGGCGCACATTTCAAGACACGAGTTGTGATCTACAATCCCACCCCTTTTGGCTATTCGATTTCTGCGAGGCTTTATGGACCTGACGGCGAGGTCGCTGTCCAGACCATCTCGATTAAACGGGAACAGTATCTGGTCTGGGACAACTTCCTCGAGGAAGTCTTCAATTACCGGGGAGCCGGAGCCGTAACATTCGACAGCTGGTTCGATCCCCCGGGTGGATCGGTCGAACATGAATACTCAATTACGGCCGAGGTCTACTCGGACTCACCCAATGGGAGATACACGACTGTAGTCATTGACGGTGACGGTTCAGACGCGGTCTTCTTTGGTAGTCGTGCTATACCGGGACTTGTCGTTGTCAATCCAGGAATCACCGTCAATGAGATACAGCGAGTCAATCTGGGGCTTTTCAATGAATGGGTCGACACTAGCACGATTCTTGCGCATGTGGGCGATGCCCATGGAAATATTGTTGAAACGATTGAATTCAACGTCCCTGCAAACAGTTGGGCACAGAAACCGATCAATGTGCCGGTTGAGAACGGGTTTGTTTCCTGGTCCTGTGAAACCTCTGCCTGCGCTGCCCACCTTTGGGCGGTTACAGTAGACAATCAGTCTAATGACGGGAGGCTTGTCCCACCAATCTCCTATACTCCACACGACGACCCGGAAGAAGAATGAGTCTAGCGGTCAGAGGGTCGCCACTGCGATGATTCTTCGACTCGGTTGGTTGGAGTTGGTTCGGTCGAAGCAGGCAGACCGCTGACCATATCCAATAAGATGTAGCCCTTCAGCCATAGTACCTACGCTTCAGCGAATGCCCCCCGGCACCCGACGGGTCGATGAGCTGCTGATCACCAACTAACCTGAAATCTTTATTTTTTCTCGCCCGATCGGCCCTTAAACAACCCCTCTGAAGACCCACTCCAGCGCAAGCTCGCCTCTTCGCCCAGACCGAAGTCAAGCTCCCGAAGATCGATCCGAGGAAAAACGCCCTGGGGCCGGTGTCAGAGTGGGGTTTGTCTTGAAGAAAGGAAGGGCAAATAGAGTAACATAAAGGACATTGGACTAAACCGCTTCGCGGCATTGGAGATCCTTCGATAGGGCAATGCACCTTCCGTAGTTAGATTTCCTCGTTCCCATCCATCCTCGGCTCCCTTCTCTTGCCGGTCAGCTCCCGTTGCGAGACCATGGACTCGCTGCCTGCAGCCCATTCCATTCGATCTCGCAAAGGAGCTTTCCCATGACACCACTCCGTCTCCGCATGACCGAGGACATGCAAGTGCGTCATTTTTCTCCGCGCACACAGTACGCCTACCTCCAGCAAGTGTCGCTGTTCGCCCGTCACTTCGGCCAGTCACCAGCGTCGCTGGGACCCGAGCAGATCCGCGACTACCAGTTGTTCCTCACCAACCGCAAGAAGATGGCGCCCAGCTCGATCACGGTCGCGATCTCGGCCCTGCGCTTCCTCTTTCAGGTCACCCTCAAGCGAGGCTGGGACCTGGGACAGTCCATTCCCTATCCCAAGCAGCCCCGCAAGCTTCCCGTCGTCGCCAGTCCCGAGGAAGTCCTCCACTTCCTCGACTGTGCGCCCGGCCTCAAGCACCGCGCCATCCTGACCGCCTGCTACGCGGCTGGTCTGCGGGTGTCGGAGGCGGTCAGCCTACGGCCAGCCGACATCGACAGCCGGCGTCAGGTCATTCGCATCCACCAGGGCAAGGGCCGCAAGGACCGCTACGTCATGCTTTCTCCCCGACTGCTGGCTGTCCTGCGTGACTACTGGCGAACCCACCGTCCCGCCACCCGGCAGTGGCTCTTCCCGGGGGCCTCACCCACACAGCCTCTCACCACCAAGGCGGTGGTTCTGGCCTGCCAGAAAGCCCTGCGCCGCTCCCACTTGTCGAAACCTCTCACTCCCCATGCGCTGCGACACTGCTTTGCCGTTCACCTGCTGGAAGCCGGCACCGACATCCGCACCATTCAACTCCTGCTCGGTCATCGCAGCCTCTCCACTACCGCCCGCTACCTGCACCTTGCCGCCTTCAAAGTCTCCACTACCACCAGTCCCCTTGACCTGCTCCCCCTGCCGCAATCCGCCAAGTCCACCCAGTGACCCGCCCCACCCTCGAGGTGGCCGATGTCTTCCACCGTTACGGGGACGCTTTCCGCCGCCGTTTCGCCGCCTCTCTGACCACCGCCCAACGCCGCGCCATGTCTGCCATCGAACGCTGCCGCACTGCTGTCCTCGGCGGCCAGATCGAACAGTGCAACTCCTGCGGGCACCGCCGCTTCTGCTATCGCTCCTGCCGCAACCGCCACTGTCCCAAGTGCCAAGCCCTTGCCCGCGCCGGCGCCATGGTCGGCATGAACGTCGAGGACTACTACCGGCAGGGCAAGCGCTGGTGGCTGCGTCTCCACGAAAAGGGGGGCAAGTTCCACCAGGTCCCCGCCCACCACAACGCCGAGGCCTATCTCGATGCCTACCTCGAGGTGGCTGGGATTGGAAATGAGAAGGGAACCCCGCTGTGGCGCTCGATGAGGAGGGACGGAAACTTCAGCGAGAACCGCATGAGCCGCGTGGATGTCTTCCGCATGGTCAAGCGGCGGGTGCGCCAGGCCGAACTCGGCGTCACCGCCAACTGCCACACCTTCAGGGCCACGGGCATCACCGCCTACCTGCTCAACGGCGGCAGTGTCGAGAACGCCCAGGCCATCGCCGCCCATGAGTCCCCACGTACTACCAAGCTCTACGACCGCACCGCCGATGAGATTTCCCTCGATGAGATCGAGGTGAATACTGATGAAACCCTCCCCTGTCCCCCGGCGGCTAGACGATCAAGGGCCTGCCCAGGCAGGTGCGCCAGGCCGAGCTCGGTGTGGCGGCCAACGGCCACACCTTCCGGGCCAGCGGCATCACGGCCTTCCTGCTCAACGGCGGCAGCCTCAAGAACGCCCAGGCCAACGCCGCCCACAAGTCGCCCCGCACCACCAAGCTCTACGACCGCACTGCCTCTCCAAATTGACGCTAGAGACGTATCTCACTCCCTGCACTCTTCTCAAGAGTGCCCCTTCGGTGAGAAATGCGGGCGGGCGGGTCGTGGGCTTTTTCCGCCTGGGTGGGGTGGGCGCCGGCAAGGCCGGGGTTGGGGTGGGAGCGGGTTGCGCCCGTCCGGGCAAGGTGGCGGCGACTGAATTTGAATCTCAGGGAGAGATGCTGCAGCGGCGCTCTTGCCCTCCATTACTCAAAACGCCGGGCCAAGCGGTCCACGATGAGCCGAGCGATGTTCAGGCAGGCGGTTGCCGCCGGCGAAGGAGCGTTGCACACGTTCAGGACCCGAGCCGCCTCCCGGATCTCAAAATCGTACACCAGGCTGCCTTGGCGACTGAGTGCCTGAGCCCGAATTCCCGCGGGGGCCGGGTCCAGGTCGCGGGCAGTGATCTCCGGCACCAGGTGCTGAAGGGCCCTCACAAAGGCCCTCTTGCTGATGGAACGCCACATTTCCTCCAGGCCCACCCGCCAGTACTTTCGAGCCAACCTCAGGAACCCCGGATAGGTCAGCGATTCGAACAAATCCCGCAGGTTCACATCGGTCATTCGATAGCCCTCCCGCGCAAAGGCCAAAACGGCGTTGGGTCCGCATTCCACTCCGCCGGCAATCATTCGGGTGAAGTGAACGCCCAGGAAGGGAAAACTGGGATCGGGCACGGGATAAATGAGGCCTCGGCACAGATGGTGAGCTTCCGGCTTGAGCTCGTAATATTCTCCACGAAACGGCACGATCCTGGCCTCGGGTCGAGCGCCGCTGAGCCGGGCCATTCGGTCGGATTGGAGCCCGGTACAATTCACCACATGGCCGGCCTCGAAGGTTCCACCCTGAGAGGTCTGCAGCCTCACCTTGGAGGCATTGGATGCGATGGCCTTCACCCGACTATTGGTGATGACCTCCCCTCCGCTTTCCTGCAGGCACCGGACCAGGCCTTCGCACACCTGGGTGTAGTCGATGATGCCGGCTTCGGGAACGTGTATGGCCCGGATGCCCCGAACGGCCGGTTCCAACTCCTTGAGCCGTTCCGGACCCACCAGGGTGCAGCGAACTCCATTGGCCTGTCCCCGTTGATAAATGGCCTTCAAGCGGGGAAGTTCCGCCTCCTCGACGGCTACAATGACCTTCCCGCAAAGCGCATAGGGAATTCCCTGCCGGTCGCAGAACTCCTGCAGAATACGCTTGCCCTCCAGGCAATTTCGAGCTTTGAGGGAGCCCGGCTGGTAGTAGACGCCCGAGTGCAGCACCCCGGAATTGCGCCCGGTCTGGTGCCGGGCCACTGCAGCTTCTTTTTCCAGCACCAGAACCCGTTTTCCCGGGAATCGCCGGGTGAGGTCGTAGGCGGTGGCCAGACCCACAATGCCGCCTCCGACAATGATGACCTCGGCCCGTTCCATCGGCTGCCCTGCTCCTCGAATTCCCTGCCCGAAATGAGCTCCGCCAGCGGTTCACCCGGCGGGGAACCTTCCTCAGCTCCCCTCTCTCAACTCCTCACCGACTGCCTTCACGAAGACATCGATCATCTCGTCAGCCTGATCCACGGTCATGGTCAGCGGTGGAGCCAGGCTGATCCAGTGCGGGTCACACCGCAGGATCAATCCGTGCCGGATCAATCGTTTCTCTACCTTCTTGCCGAAACGCCGTTCGGCGGCAAAGGGTTTGCCGCTGTCCATGTTCTCGACAAATTCCACGCAACTGAGCGCGCCCTTGCCGCGGACCTCTCCCAGAATACCCAGAGCCCCGATTTCCTTCTGGAGCCTCCTGCGAATGTGCCGGCCCACCTGCTCTCCCTTGGGAATCAAATTCTCCTTCTCCATCACCTCGATGACCGCCAGGCCCGCGGCCGCGGCAATCGGGTTGCCGCCAAAGGTGTGCCCGTGGGCAAAGCTGATGTTCCGGCTCTCCTCGCCCCAGAACGCGGAATAGTGCAACTCATCCCTGACGACCATGCCGGCCAGAGGCGCGTATCCGCTGGCGAGTCCCTTGCCGATGCACAGAATATCGGGGGCGACCCCGAAGGTTTGAGCGGCAAACCAGTTCCCGGTCCGCCCCATGCCCGTGATGATCTCGTCATAGATCATCAGAACGTCGTATCGGGAACAAACCTCGCGCACCTCCTGGAAGTATTGCCGGGGAGGGAAGAAAAGGCCTCCGGTGTTGCTGACGGGCTCCAGGATGAAGGCCGCCACCGACTCGGGGCCTTCGTGCTGCACCGTATACTCCAGCATGGCGGCGCCCGGATGGCTGCAGCCAGAGCGAGTCAGATCGAAAGGTCCGGGGAAACAAGAGGGGGGCGGAATATGCACGAAGCCGGTGAGAAAGGGTCCGAATACCGCCTTGCGCGGCCCCCCCAACCCCGAGGCCGACATGGCCCCCATGGTTCCCCCGTGGTAACCCAGATAGTTGGCAATCACCTTGTACTTGGCCGGGTTGCCGCTCTGGCGGTGGTATTGGCGGGCAAACTTGATGGCCGACTCGGTGGCCTCCGATCCCCCGCTGAACAGCTTGATGGTGTTCAGGCCTTCCGGGGTAATCCCGGTCAGTTTCTTGGCGAATCGAACGGTGGTATCCGACACGGCGTGCAGCGGAGCTACAAAACTGACCCGTTCCTGCTGCTTGCGGATGGCCTCGATGACGTGCTCGTTTCCGTGACCGATATTGACCACATAGATCCCGGACACACCGTCAATGTAACGTTTGCCGTCCACATCCGTCAGGTACACCCCCTGGGCTTCCCGGATGATCAACGGATTGGCTGAAAAAACCTTCATCTGCTGCAGATCCAGCAGCAGGTGCCGGACGTCGCTACCGGCAAAAAGAGTAGGTGTCATGGTATCCGCCGGAGGCGAGAGCTTCCCTCACGCGCCTCCAAAAGGACTCCTCCTAAGGGCCTCCTGAATGATGGACTCAGGCACTTGGTATTGACTGACGGCTTGATTTCCCTGGTAGCCTACATCCTGAATGCCGATGGGGCTGGTGTAGAAAGCGTCGACGGTCATTTTGCGCAACCATCCGAAGAACCGAACTCCCGGTGCAAGATCCGAGACAGGATGGACACCGTAGGTGCTGAACCCCTGGTAGTCCTCGGAGGCTCCGTATCGGGTGGCCCGAGCTGCCTCGATCTTGTCCGGATCCCCCTCCTCGACCAGGCGATCCAGCAGGGAGGTTTGCTGCTCCTCGGTGGCCTCCAGGAAGGAGGCGCTGTGCTCCTGGCGCATCTGCGCTTCCAGCCAGAGCAGTCCTCCGGTGTAGATGTCAGCCAACTCCGGGTTCTGGCTGCACAGCAGGTCGATGAACTCGGGAGCACCCGCATCGACGGCACTTCCCGAGTGCTCGTCGGCCGGAATGATCAGCTCGGCCAGTCGCCGGATGGTCTGGTACTCGTGGGATTTGAACAACTTGGGTTGGTAAGCTCCGGTCTTTTCTTTCTCTTCCCGAGCCGCCCGATGCACGTGCTTCCCCCAGGCCAATTCAAAGGGAGCGACCCCGGTGGCCGTCAGGGCCAGGGCGATCCTCTCCAGCATCTGGCGCCGGGTCAGAGGGCGCCGGATCTCCGGTTCCGGGGGTTTCCTAGACATTTCCCTTCCTCATCTCTTCAGCCAGAAAGTCGGAGGCCCTCCAGGCCAGGGCGTTGATGGTCAAGGTGGGGTTCTTGTCGGGGTTGCTCACGAAGGAGCCGCCGTCGCAGACCAGCAGATTCTTCACTTCGTGAGCCTGACAGAAGCCGTTCAGCACGGAGTTTTGCGGATTGGTCCCCATCCGAACCGTCCCCACCTCGTGAATGATGGTTCCGGGAACCGAGATCCCGTGGCGATCGAAATGGCTGGTCAACCCCATCACCTTGCCCCCCATGCTCTCGATGAGGGCTGCAAAGGTCTGCTCCATGTGCCTGGCCTGCTTCCATTCGTAGTCGGACCACTTGAAATGAAAGCGCAGCACCGGAATGCCCCACCGATCCACCACCTCGGGATCGATCTCGCAGTAGCTCAAGTTGTTGGGGATCATCTCACCCCGACCTGCAAATCGGACGAAGGCCCCGTACTCTTTCCGCACCTGCTGTTTCAGTTTCCTGCCGTAACCATGCCGTCGGGCTGCGCCGTGAAATGCCCCCACCTGGGGCATGTCGTAGCCTCCCCCGATTTCGATGTGATACCCCCGCGGGAACCCCAATCGACCCTGATCCTCCCACTGCCACCAGGGCATATAGAGGTGCGCCCCACTCATCCCATCGGTGTTGTAGCGGGGCAGGTTTTCCAGGCTGGGAACGTAGCCCGTCATACCCAGTCCCACCGTATCCATGAGAAAACGACCCACCGTACCCGAGCCGTTGGCCAATCCGTTGGGAAAGAGGTTAGACCGGGAATTCAAGAGCAGACGGGCGGACTCGCAGGCGCTGGCCGCCACCACCACCACCCGGCAGGCGATCCGCTTTTCCGTGCGGCTCTCTTTGTCGATATAGACGACCCCGCTGGCCCTGCCTCGGCCGTCGGTCAGAATCTCCCGTGCCATGGCCGAGTGCATGATCTTGAGCTTCCCCGTCTCCAAGGCGGGAAAGATCTGCACCTGGCTGGAAGAGTAGTTGGAGGCGGTCAGGCACCCACGGCCGCACTGTCCGCAGTAGTGGCAGGCGGCCCGCCCATTCAGCGGCCGTGTGATCACGGCTCTTCGCATGGCGATGCAGGGTATACCCAGCTTCTGGCTGGCCTTCTGGATGACCCGTTCATGGGCCTTGGGAGGCGGGGGCGGCTGAAAAACGCCGTCAGGGGCGCTGCGGATTCCCTCCCGGGTCCCTGTGATTCCGATGAAGGCCTCGGCCTTGTCGTAATAGGGGGCAAGATCTTCATAGGAGATGGGCCAGTTGGTCCCCAGACCATCCCGGCCGTAGGGGTGAAAGTCGTAATCGGAAAACCGCAGCGAGATCCGCCCGTAATGGTTGGTCCGCCCTCCCACAATCCGGGAGCGGAACCACAGGAAGTCGCTGCCCTTGGCGACGGTGTAGGGTTCTCCCTCCAGGGTCCAACCGCCCCTGACCGCACTGGCGTTAAAATGGCCGAAGGCCTCTCCGCGCCCGAAGTAGACGCCTCCGCCCTCCTCCGCTCCCCGATGATCCACTTCATGGGGCCAGACGTGCTCCTTGAAGTCGGCCAGCGGGTCCAGCATGGGACCGGCCTCCAGCAGGGTCACCCGAATCCCCAGCCCGGTCAGCACGTGGGCGACGGTTCCACCGCCCGCGCCGGACCCGATCACCACCACTTCGTGCTGTTCCGGACTATCTTTGATGTGAGCCATGCCGGTATTCAAACACAACTGGATGAGAATTGGAACCTGTCCTCCCGGCGCTCCCGGGCGGCGTCCAAAGGCCGAACGAGGCGAGGGGGACAGGCGAGGGAAACGCTCGTCAAAGCTCCCTGGTCAGGCCACCGGCCGGCTCATCCGTAAAAAGGCGGCGGTAGCCGGAAGGGCGGCTCAGGCCAGCACATCGAAGCCCTGCCAGGTGATTTTGGAGGCCACCGCTTCGATCTTCGGCCAGGCCTCCTGGTGCTCCTCGGAAACCGCCCAGGCTGCCCGTTGGGCTTCCGTTTCAAACGAGATATCGATTTCGTAACTGGTCGAAGACTCGTAGTGGCGCAGGAGGCGCGTAAACAGGAAGCCCTTCTGCACCTTGATGGCAGAAACATAGGCCTCCCGGTAGAGCTTCTCCAGCTTCTTGTCCATCCCCGGCTTGGCCTCAATATAGATGTGGAGCTGAACCGACTTCTTTCCGGCCTTTCCGGCGCACGCAACGGATTGGCCCAACAAGGCGCCCAGCATTCCCAGTCCGGCGGCCTTGAGCCAGTTGCGGCGGTCGTCGAAAGAACGGGCAACTCGGCGAAGCGAAGTTTTCATTGGTCTTTGTCCTCCATTTTTTGCGGAACGGTTGGCAGCAGGAACGACACGGCACCGACAGCCCTGCCGAAGCACGGCGCCCGGCTTGTCTTCATCCAGTAACACCACGGGCGCCGACCGGGTTCCAGACGACCCCTCCGGACGCCCTGCCCAACACCTTCTCTTTATCATGAAACCGGGACCGGCGACAGGACTACTTTTGCCGGGTCCGATCCACGGTGGCGCCCGCTTGACCCGCCAAGCCGACCAGCCATAGAATGCCTGCTTCCATCGGGAGCGGCAATGCACCTGCAAAGCGCCATCGGCCTGGCTGTCTTCCTGGGGTTGGCCTGGGTCATGAGCGAGCATCGACGTAGGGTGTCGCTCCGCCTGCTGTGCTTCGGCTTGGCCTTGCAGCTGGCCCTTGGGATCCTCCTTCTGAAGGTCCCCGGCTCGGGCGAGGTCTTTCTGGGTTTCAACCGGGTGATCCTGGCCCTGGAAGAATCGATCCAGGCGGGAACGGCTTTCGTGTTCGGCTATCTGGGCGGCGGCCCGGCTCCTTTCGAAGAAAAGGTCCCCGCCTACAGCTTCATTCTCGCCTTTCGGGCGCTCCCCCTGCTGCTCCTGGTCAGTGCTCTTTCTTCGCTGCTCTTCTACTGGAAAGTGCTGCCCCTGGTGGTGAATGGCTTCTCGAGGGTTTTGGAAAAGACACTGCGTTTGGGCGGCGCCGAGGGCCTGGGCGTCTCGGCCAACATCTTTCTGGGAATGGTGGAAGCGCCGCTCTTCATCCGCCCCTACCTGGGCCGGATGACACGCAGTGAGTTGTTCACGGTGATGACCAGCGGGATGGCGACCGTCGCCGGCACGGTAATGGTCCTCTACGCCAGTATTTTGTCGGAGATCATCCCCAACGTCATCGGGCACATCCTGACGGCCTCGCTTCTCAACGCCGTGGCCGCGGTGATCATCTCCAAGATCATGATCCCGGAGACCGGCCCGAGAACCTCGGGGGCATTGGTTGAACCCGAGCCGGTCAGCAGCTCCATGGACGCCATCACCAAGGGAACGCTCTGGGGTGTTCAACTCCTGATCAACATCGTGGCCATGTTGCTTGTCATGGTGGCGCTCATCCATCTGGTGAACCTGGTGCTGGGGGTTCTCCCCGCACTCGGCTCCCGTCCCGTGACGCTGCAGGGACTCCTGGGCATCCTCAGCGCGCCGATCGTGTGGCTCATGGGCATTCCCTGGAACCAGTCCTGGACCGCCGGAGAGCTGATGGGCACCAAGACGGCGATCAACGAACTGGTGGCCTATATCAACTTGAGCCAACTCCCTCCGGATGCCTTGTCGCCCCGAAGCCTGGTGATCATGACCTACGCCATGTGCGGATTCGCCAACCCCGGCAGTCTGGGAATCATGATCGGCGGCCTGGGCACGATGGCCCCCGAGCGGCGGGCCGACGTGGTCAGCCTGGGGCTGCGTGCCATCGTCGCCGGAACTCTGGCCACCTGCATGACCGGAGCACTGGTGGGATTGCTCTACTGATTCAAGTCCACCCCAGCCCGGTCCAGCGGGATCCTTCCGCCTCAGTTGTCCGGCACCATCCCATCGGGAGCCGGTAGCGCTTTTCCCTCCTTGGATCGAAACGCACTCTAGTTTATACTAACGCCCGACTTTGGCCGACACGGCAGATCTCTGCGGGTTCGACTAGTTAACTGATTCTATTTACACCTTTTAACTGCTATTTGCTTCAAGCGCACTCCACAGCCTCGGAGGTAAGAAAATGGATAGGGCCAAACTTGAGTCTGTCGCTCATGCCCTGGTTCAGAAGGGTAAGGGAATTCTGGCTGCAGACGAAAGCTCGGGAACCATCAAGAAGCGGTTTGACAGCATCCATCTGAAACCTACCGAGCATAACCGCCTCTTTTACCGCCGCATGCTATTCACCACTCCGGGAATGGAAGCGTTTATCAGCGGGGTGATCCTGTTCGATGAAACCATTCGCCAAATCGGTCCCGACGGCGTTCCCCTGGGGGAAATCCTGGCGGGGAAAGGAGTCCTTCCCGGCATCAAGGTGGACAAGGGCGCCAAGGACATGGCCGGCTTTCCCGGTGAGAAGATCACCGAGGGGCTGGACGGTCTGCGCGAGCGTTTGGCCGAGTACCGAGACCTGGGGGCGCGCTTCGCCAAGTGGCGCTCGGTGATCACCATCGGTGAGGGGATTCCGACCCGCTCCTGCATCGACGCCAATGCCCGCGGCCTGGCCCGCTATGCCGCCCTCTGCCAGGAAGCCGGACTGGTCCCGATCGTCGAACCCGAGGTGCTGATGGACGGAGCCCATACCATCGACCGCTGCGAAGAGGTCTCTGCCGACACCCTCACCAGCGTCTTTTTCGAGCTTCACCGGCATCGCGTTCATCTGGAAGGCATCCTGCTCAAGCCCAATATGGTCATTTCAGGCAAACAGTGTCCCCTGCAGGCCGGGGCCGCGGAGGTTGCCGAAGCCACCCTTCGCTGTTTCCGGCGGAGTGTCCCGGCCGCCGTGCCCGGCATCGTCTTCCTGTCGGGCGGCCAGACACCGCACCAAGCCACTGAAAACCTGCAGGCCATGAATGCCTTGGGGCCATCGCCCTGGCAGCTCAGCTTTTCCTATGGACGTGCCTTGCAGGAATCCACTCTGAAGGCCTGGAGTGGTCGTCCCGAGAATTCAGAGAGAGCGCAGGCCACCTTTTTTCATCGCTCCAAGTGCACCGGCGCGGCGCGCGACGGCCAGTACGAACCCCTGATGGAAGATGAAGTCATCTCCCTTTCCAAGGCATAATCAAGGATCGACCCTCGTCAAAGCGCCCGATTGAAACCCAGGCTCACTATCCTCCGATATTGCCGGTGGTCGCTCGGCAGGTCAGCCCCTGGGCCAATTCCCTGCCCGCCGCCACTGTTGACACAGAAAGGACTCAGCCGCCACCCATGAATGGTTTCCATCTCGAATCTCACGGCATACAAGTCAAAAGAATCCTGCGAAACGCTTCTCCGGCAGAACTGTATGAGGAAGCCATCCGCCACGAGTCGGATACCAGGCTCTCCTCCGCAGGCGCACTCATGGCCTACTCGGGAAGCAAGACCGGCCGCTCGCCCAAGGACAAGCGGGTGGTCCGAAATCCAGCCTTCGAGGAGGAGGTCTGGTGGGGTAGCGTCAACGTTCCCCTGGATGAGACCGCCTTCCTCATCAACCGCGAACGGGCCCTCGACTACCTCAACACCCGTCAAAGTATCTACTGCGTCGACGGTTACGCCGGCTGGGACTCCAAGTACCGCCTCAAGGTGCGAGTGATCGCCTCCCGTCCCTACCATGCTCTGTTCATGTGGAACATGTTGATCCGGCCCAGCATCGAAGAACTGGCAGACTTCGGGGAACCGGACGTGACCATCTTCAACGCCGGCACCTTTCCCGCCAACCGGCACACTTCCGGCATGACCTCAAAGACCAGCGTCGACTTGAACCTGGAGGACCGCGAGGTGGTGATTCTGGGCACCGAGTATGCCGGGGAGATGAAAAAGGCCGTGTTCAGCTACATGAACTACGCCATGCCCAAGCGAGGGGTTCTTTCGATGCACTGCTCGGCCACCGCCGAACCGGCGGATGAACGCTGCTCGATCCTGTTTGGCCTCTCCGGCACCGGGAAGACCACCTTGTCGGCGGACCCCAAGCGACGGCTGGTCGGCGACGACGAGCACTGCTGGACCGATGACGGCATATTCAACATTGAAGGCGGCTGTTACGCCAAGGCCATTCACCTCACCCGGGAGGCGGAGCCCCAGATATACGACGCGCTCGGATTCGGCGCCGTGCTGGAAAATGTCAAGTACGATGAGGCCACCCGTCGCGTGGATTTTCACGACGACAGCATTACCGAGAACACGCGGGGAGCCTACGCCATCGATTCCATCCCGAACGCCAAGCTGCCCTGTATCGCGGGGCACCCCTCGGACGTGATCTTTCTGACCTGCGATGCCTTCGGGGTGCTGCCCCCGCTGAGTCGGCTCACTCCCGACCAGGCCGAGTACCACTTCATCAGCGGCTACACCGCCAAGGTGGCCGGCACCGAAGTCGGCATCACCGAGCCCCAGGCCACCTTTTCACCCTGCTTCGGGGGGCCCTTTCTTGTGTGGCACCCCGGAAAGTACGCCCAGATGCTCAGTGAGCGCATCCGCCGTCACGGGGCCCAGGTCTGGCTGGTCAATACCGGCTGGTCCGGCGGGGCTTACGGAACCGGCTCGCGCATCAAGTTGAAGTACACGCGGGCCATGCTGGATGCGATCTACGCCGGGGCTCTTGGAGACGCCAGAACCGTCATGGATCCCACCTTCGGCCTGGAGGTGATTGCCGAATGTCCGGGGGCGCCCAGTGAGGCGATGCTGCCTCGCGATTCATGGGAGGATAAAGCCGCCTACGATCAGACGGCAACCAAGCTGGCGGGCTTGTTCAGGAAAAACTTCAAGGCTTATGAGAGCGGAGTCAGCGAGTCGGTGAGAGAGGCCGGACCGCGATAGATGAGACCGCCGATGGGTCCCGGGCTGCACTCTTCTGGTAGGTGGTTAGCCGGGCCCCCGCCCTGCCGTGCGGATCATTCGAGGAAAAACAGTCGATCGTTAATGAAGACGAACCACGAATGGACACAAATAGACACGAATGCAGATGGACCTCCTTCAACGACAAGCGGCACCAAAATGCTTCTGCAATTTTGTGCCCTTGGGGTGACGATGTCATGGGATGACGGCTTCCTGGGAGCGCGGGGGTCCCGCCCGCACGATGATGGCTTCCCGGGAGCGCGGGCGTCCCGCCCGCACCAAGCCTGGCACAGCCTTGACCATCTCCCCTTGGATCAACCGGGACCGGCGCCATGGCTCTGCTTCGGCCTGGCCGCTGCTGTTCCCGCCGACAGGGTGGCTGCCTGCAGCATCGCACTGAGGCTCAGCGGCGGCCAAAGGGACAGGATGCGGGCGGGACGCCCGCGCTCCCAGGCGATGCCGCCCCGGCGGTGTGGTGGGGGGTGGGCGGCGGGCGACTTCTCGGAAAGCTGTTTCCATGGGCTTACGCCCACGGCTAAATGCGGGCGCCGCATTTGCGGCTTACTGGAACCCCCGGGCTGGTGCCCGGGGATTTTCCTTTAAAATCCTGTCCCCCCGCAGTGTCGAGGTTTTGGGGAGAGCAGCGTAGGTCACTCGACCAAACACCTCCTACAAGGCTTCCATTTGGCCACCGACGCCCCGTTACACGAAGGGCAGCAGATCCCCGTTGGAATCGAACTCCAGGTCCCCGGGCGGCTCCACCAAGCTCAAGTCGCTACGGGATTCCACCTCCGGACGGTAAGCCTCCGAAGCCAGAACCTCTCGCAAGTCGAGCGTGTCGTGAATGCGAACGACCTTGGCCTCCTCGGGTTCCACCAGGCCCACGGTCCCCAACGCCGAGGTCAGCGCCTTGCGGTCGTTGTGGAAGGTGATTGGAATCGATGCTCCCGAAGGCGCATTGCCCGTCATGCAGTTGATGTAGGTCGCTTCACGGTTCATCCGCTCGACGGCCCGCCGGTGGGCGTATTCGGCCATTCCGAGACCCGAAGCGTTCCCGTGGGTTTCGTCCGTCAGGTCCCGGACGTAGATGCGAGTGATCCTGGGACGCTCGCCGTCAGTGGCCCTGTGGTCATTGTATTTGCGGCCGATGACATTGGTGTCCATGCCGGCCCCGCTAATGTCCTTGCCGATCCGGTCGACCACCAGCAGATCGATGGATTCAAAGGGCAAACGCGGCATCCACTGCCGGGCTGACTTGAGCAGTGCCTTTTCCCGCTCGTAGAGATCGCCGGGCTCCACCGCCTCGATCAACGCCGTCTGATCGTATTGGTTCTCCACGATTCCCAATCCGAACAGGACCCGGCATTTTTCGATCACGGTCCGGGCCACCGAGCGCACCATGCGATCCCAACTGTAGTGAATGATCGCCTGATGGTAGATGGCCGCGCCCCGGTGCTTTCCCAATCCGATCAGCATCATCTTGTGAAGCCCGCTTTCGATCTCGCCGTTGAAGCCCGTGTGCAGCTTCACCCTCCCGACCACGGCCACGTGATCGGCCTCAAAGGCAAACCTGTCGAAGTGCACCGGCACCCCTTCCGGGGTGCGGCCCACTTCCACCGTCTCCATGGTGGCCCGGATCGGCGCCCCGGTAAATGCTTCGGTGACGCCGTAGCTTTCGATGATGCCCTGCTGATTCTCCGCCACCCCCCCGCCGTGGCTCCCCATGGCCGGCACCAGGAAAGGCTTTCCGCCCAGGGACTTCAGTTCCTGCACCAGGGACTTGACGATCAGGGCGATATTGGCAATCCCCCGGCTGCCCACCGGAATGGCGATGCTTTGCCCGGGTTTGACCCGGGCGGACAGGTTGAGTCGTGCCAGCTGGTCGCGGACGGTCCCGGGAATGTCATCCACGGTGGGCGCTTCAAAATGCTGAGCCACTCTCATCAGTCGAGGGTAGGACATCGTTGGTCTCCTCTTATTGGGTGCCTGGAATAGCAGCCCGAGTTCTACCACAAGACGGTCTGTTTGGGAAATAGCCCGAAAAGGAACACTCGCAGGCCTTCCTTTAACTTTCGAAGCGTACGGTTAGCTAGGACAGCCAGCATCAGCCACGGCACGCCATTAACTCATGTGGATGAACAAGATAGGCAGGATAAAGGAATACGTCGGTGCTGTTGCGGGGTGAGCAACCATAGAAACAAGAACTCCCATTTCGGCGCATCACGAACTATTGATTTTTTTTCTGAGAGGCTCGCATCTGCTCAATCAGCGCATCACGATCAAAACACTTTAAGCGTACCTGCCGGCTGTCGTGACGGCAATCCAGTGAGAGTGAAGGTGGCTCTGCACCTTGCCAGCGCAGCACAGCATCAATGATTTCGCCGACACGCAGCCATGCCTGTGCGCAAAGATCGACAAGCTCTTCGTCAAACTCAGGCAGGCGCCATTCGCGTTTGACGCAGGGTAACGACTCGTCGTCCGGTGTCACTATGCCGAGCACATCGAAATCTTTGATGTGCAAAGCATATCTCAGCAAGGCTTCGTCACTATCTTCCAGGGGGTGGATGGGTAACGATAGTCCAGCCTTTATCCCACGCCCTTCGGTGATCCCGACCGTGCCGCTACTTTGCGGGAGGAGCATGTCGCGGTGAACGACGAGGTCGCGCTGCTTGGAGAGCACACTGATGAGCGGATCTGAGGTCAATTGCTTGTTTCGTTCGCGGAACCACTCGGTAAAACCATCTTCATTCTGCATAGCCATCTGTAAAAGGCCAGGCACCTCCTTGATGGCTTTCAGAAAGACGTTGAGATGCCATCGGAACGGATCTGCCAAGTGATAGTACTTCTCCATCATGTGAATCCAGAAATGGGCTTCCTCGAAGCGATCGAGGGCCGAGGCAATTTTCTCGTAGGGGGAGTTGCTCACAATGTTATTGTCCCTCCAAATTCTCTAGAGGTCATGTCGTGTCTGAAAAAAAGCGCATCTATCTGCATCGGGAAAATCATTGCCATGGGGAATCTCACAATAACGGTCAATTCAATCGATGTCGGGCGACGGATACCCTTGACAAGACGTACCGATGTTCGTTACGTTGACTCGTGATCAAGAGTTTCGCCAACAAGCGTAGCGCGGCCATCTTTGTGGGCCATGCCGTTCGCGGCCTGCCAATACAGATCCAGCAACGGGCGAGAGCAAAACTCCTGGCTATTGAGGCCGCAGGCCAACTCAACGATCTGAGAGTGCCGCCCGGCAACCGACTTGAGGCGTTGCTGGGCGACCGCCGAGGGCAATACAGCATTCGCGTCAACGAACAATGGCGTATCTGTTTCGTCTGGCGCGATGGCGAAGCATGGGAGGTCGAGATCTTCGACTACCATTAAGGAGGTGAAATGAACACGATCATCAAACGTGAGGACATGGACCGAGGGGGGGTTGACTTCTCGGATGTAGCTTCGGGGCGGCAGCTATCGCTGGTGCATCCAGGCGAGATACTGCGCGATGAATTCCTAACGCCAATGGAACTCAGCGTGTACCGGCTTGCCCAGGCAATCAAGGTTTCTCGCCCACGGTTGAACGATATCGTGCTCGGACGCCGCAGTGTCACGACCGACACTGCACTGCGCCTGGGGCGCTATTTTGGGACGACGCCTGAATTCTGGATCAATCTCCAGACCCGTTATGATCTCGACGTCGCCGAACGCACCGTGCGCGCCAAGATCGAACAGGAGGTCGAGCCGCGTGTCGCGTGACGTTTCCATTACAGCCGAGAAGTAAGGAATGCAGAAGCGCCGGTGATGCTTTGTGAGGGTTGTGTTGCAACTTTGGCCAGCGGGAATTCCCTACCCCACCGGTCCTGACTTCGGTGATCAATCTCTCCTCTCCTCGAAGCAGTATCTTGATGCCACCGGCAATCTCGATCGCCGGCTGACACTCCCGAATGGAAATCGCCGGCGGGGTCCGAGGGGCCCGGTCGTGCTCCATGATGGCCTTTGCCTTTTGGGTCAGTTGCTCCTGCTGCTGCCGTGTGAAACGGAGGACTACCCGCAAGACCAAGGCCGTGCTGGCCGCAGAGGATTAACCCGACAGTATTGGCAGCACTTTCAAGAGCAGGTTAATTCTTCATCTCCTCAAGAGACCAGCGCTTGGCCATTCTCTGAAGCTCAGGGAGATGTTCAGGCCAGTCATGCAAGGTAGCTGGATCCCAATCAGCTCCGTTCGGCCATACCAATGTATGGACTTCAGGGTCAATCTGAACCTGGCTGAACAAAGAGGCGTCACGAAGTGGACCAAATAATTCGCCCTCCAATAGGGGCTGGAAATCAATAACCTGGTCCGTACCATCGTCGAAACAGACTCGAAGCGTGTAGGGCGCCTGTATTTCAAAAGAAACCACGCCATAAATGGGATGGCTCATCCCGATCTCCTTTATCGTCGGATTTCAGCATCCTCCACCAAGCCTTCGACTACGCTGAGATACTCTCGCATGGCGGTTTCAATATTTGCGAGGGCCTCCGCTTCCGTTTTTCCCTGGGACCAACAACCGGGCGAGCCAGGGGCCGACACGCTGTAGCCTTCGTCAGTTTGGTGAACGGCGATTTTGTACCTCACGAGGACCTCCTCGCGGTTGTTTCTTTCGGAGTGCGAACAACATTGTCATTTGTGGCTACCTGTGCGTTTCCGACTCCGGACAGCAGAAATCAGGAAAAGACTCCACTGTACATCCTTGCAATCTTCTCGGTCTGCTAGGCAACGACTTCTCCATGGCACACCACACACCTATCCGATGGAATCACCTTGACATCTTCCTACGCCAATTGATCACGGCAAGCAGTGTCACAACAGCCTGGCAAACTCGTCTACACCAAGCCCTACATGCCTGATGATGCCACGTAAGGTGCCTCTATCCAACTCTTTGTGGTCGGGGACAACTACTTGAGAGAAAGGATTGTCTCTGCGCAAAATCATATGGCTCCCATGCTGCCGCTTCAGGTAAAACCCGATTTTGCCAAGTGCTTTAGCGCAGGCTCGCCCTGAAATTCCTGGTAATGTGCTCATACGGCTACGACGAATGTCTCGAAGCGTTCTTCAGGAACAGGCAGGCCGTCTTCTTCAAGAGAAACTATGTAACCTTCAATGGCCTCTTTGATATTGGCAATGGCTTCCTGCTTCGTTTTTCCTTGACTGATACAACCGGATAAACTGGGACATTCAGCAACCCAATAGCCATCTTCGCCCAGGTAAATAACCACTTGTCTCATCATTTCACCGCCATTCAGCTTGTACCGCCCCTGATTTCTTGGACAGATAAGACCCACCATACTCAAGCGGCCGGTTGCAAGGCAAGGCGTTGTCTTGCTTGAACCGGAGGCTCGAATCCGAGACGCTCAATCAACCAGTGCTGGTTGTAGAGAGCGCGAAACTCTTCCAATGCCCGAACCAGTTCCGGTACCGACTGGAAGTGCCGGACCCACAGCAGTTGCTCCTTGAGCGTCCTGAAGAAGCGTTCGATACAGCCATTGCCTTCCGGCTCGCGAACGAATGCCGGTGAAGATTCAATCCCCAGGAAGGCGAGTTTGTTCTGGAAGTCGTTGCTCATGAACTGCGAACCGTGATCGTGCCGGAGTCGGAGTCCTTCGGCGCCGCCGCCCCAGAAGCCGCCGAAGTGTTGACGGACACCTTGGCGGAGGGGTTCGAGAGCCTCGAAGCGCGTGGCACGCTTGACGGCATGAATGCCCACACACTCGGCCGTGCAATGGTCAACGGCAGCGAAGACGGTGACCTGGCCGTCGTCGAGGGTGACCGTTGCCGTGGCGTCGATGCCCCACATCCGGTTGGGACGATCGGTGGTGATGGTTCCGCTATGGGTCTTCTCCACCACGGGCACAGCTTGGCGCTGGGGCGCCAGCAACTGGGCCTGCCGCATCAGGCGCAGCACCCGGGCTTTCGGGCTGCGGATCCCTGCCACCCGCAGGCGTGCCCACACCTTTCGGTGCCCTTCGCCACTAAAGGGTGAGGCGGCGATCTGCTCTCGGATCCGCTCGGTCAGCACCTCGTCGGTCCACGCCGTTCGCGGCCCGCGCTTGCGGGATTCGACGGGGTGAGTACGTCGATGACGCCGGGCATAATAGGTCGAACGGGGCAGGCCCCACGCTGCCGTGACACGGGCCAGACCGTAGGGCTTGGCTGTGGAGGGCGACTCGGTCCGGCTCATGGCTTCGACCTCCACCGTAGAAAAGGCTTTTCCTTCTCCATCTGCCGAATCCGTTCCCGCAGCACCTCGTTGTCCATCACCAGGTTGGTCACGGCCGACTTCAGCGTCTTCCGCTCTTCGTCGACGACATCGGTGGCTCGGAGCTTCAATCCGGCCTCGCCTCCTTCAACAAACGCCTCCCGCCAGCCTGTCAGTGTGGCTGCTGTCACGCCGTACTTGCGGCTCGTCTCCTCCAGTTCCGCCCCGCGCAGCAGCTCCAACACCACCGTCATCTTGCGACGGGCCGACCATCGGCCCTTCCCACCGCGTACGGCAGCTGCGGCCGCTACGGTCGCCCTACGGGCTCCCTTCGCGCCCCCAGCTGCTCCATTCCTTCCTCTGGACATAGCCTGATCCTCCTCTCCTGTAGCTTCTCATATACTCTCTCAAATCACTGTCCAAAGAAATCCTGGGGCGGGGGAAGCATTGTTCGTCGGCACCAGCAGACTGATGATGTTCAATTTCATGGCGCAAACCGATAAGAAATTTA
Organism: Candidatus Versatilivorator sp.; assembly: GCA_965198125.1. GTDB lineage: Bacteria > Acidobacteriota > Terriglobia > Versatilivoradales > Versatilivoraceae > Versatilivorator. Next base: position 4,506,764 of record CBDAOQ010000003.1, read on the forward strand.
AGATTGAGTTTGGTTGGCTTATCCAGCGGGCAGACCTTGTCGTTAAGACAACGCTCCAGTTCCCAGTACTTGTAGGCTCCCGATTTGGTTCGGTCAAATTTGCGTCGCTTCGGTCCCCTGGTGTAGTAGCGATATTCCACTCCTTCGCGCCGGTAGTATGCATGCAGGAGGTACATCCAAGCGATGTTCATAAGAACAATGAACGTCTCGGCCTTGAAAGTCGTAAGAGGATTGTTGAAAGTCTGGACTGCGTTGAGCGCTGCCTCGCGTGACTTGCGGAGTAGTTGTGTCTTTACTCGCGGGCCTCGTTTGCTAACCATTTTCCACCTTTTTCAACGCTGCACACTATCACCATCACCCCACACCCGGCCAATCGCCGCCTGAATCTTCCCCTGCATTCGCTCAACCAACTCCCTGTTGCCGCTGACAAGGACCCGCTCGGCTTCAAGTGCTGAGACAAGTTCGTTCTGGACATGTGGGGAAGGCATGGGGATCTGAATTCCAGCGAGATCGGTCTTCGTTACATTAGGGAGCCTTTTGCAAAATTCGCTAGGAAGCGGGATTTATTGTCGGGAAGAGTTGTTGTCCCGGGGAAACCCATGGCTAGCCAGGTGCAGATCCCTTTCGAGGGCGTTATTTTGCAGGAGCATTCTGCCCCCATCTCATGCCCGACTCCGAATTTTGCAAAAGGCTCAGGGGAATGTCGATCCGGCACCAAGCTGGTAAATGAGATCCCGAAGTGACCTAATAATATAGTTGATCCACTGTTGCGACGTGTCAGAACGAATCGCCGCAACTCCACGTCCAATGCAACCAGAGTAACCAGCAATATTCATACGCCCTGTCGTCGATCCTCTAACGCACAATATCAGATCGCCTTTCTGGCACATCTTTGTCGGGGAAAGTAGGGGACGTTGTTGAATTACTGGAATAACTTCGCTCCGCTTACGAGGCACGTCCGACGGAATAAAAGCAGCAGAGGTTTGGCCGAGCTTGGCTGGATGCCGGAGCAGTTGCAGACTGGCAGTTGTTGGAGGCTGGTGTCGCCGATTCGGGCGGTCCGGGTACACCAAAAGGTGGAAGAGTTCTGGCGATCTCTGGCCGAAATCACCCGACAGGTGGACACCTTCAACTCCGCAGTTCCTGAAGTATTACAGAATTGGCCCAACTAGGTTATTCCAGTTATTCAACAACGTCCCCTGCCCCCTCGCCCCCTACCCCCCGGCCTACACAAACGCCGACGGCGATACGCCGAATCGTCTTGACAACGCACGTATCTGCCGGACATTCAGTTCCCGTTTGCCACCCAAAATTTCTGAAACCACTCCTTGGGAGCCGACCTCGGGCAAATCCGACTGAGTCAAATGATGCTCTTCCATCAGGAATTGCAATAAATCCGTCCCCCGAGCCTTCGGCATAGGCTGGTGTTGTTCCTCCCAAGCATGAACCACAGCACCTAGAGTATCGAGAAAGTTGAGACGCTCCACTGCGAAATCATATTCCTGCTCATTGCGAATCTGGAGCAAGGCACTCACTTGCATCCAGGATCGTTCAAGCTGCGGGGTCATAAGACTCATGTCGCCCATCCTCCTCGGTCGTAGGCTTGGTGTGTAAGTACTTTACGAATATACACTTTAATCATCAATCCTGCAGTTCCTCCTCGACGGCAATGACGCCTTCGATGAGTTCCCGGCCGCATCGTTGGTGGTAGGCATCGTAGGGCAAGATGGGCTGACGCACATTGTGGGTGGAAAACAGACCTCGCCGCTGGCAGTAGCGCTTCAAGAAATGGATGGAAATATCGATATGTTGGTGGGCCCAGGCCAGGTAGGGCACAATGCGGTCGAAGAGCGCCATGGCTTCGGCTCTGCGGCCCTCCCGGTGCAGCCGATAAATGTGAACGAAGGGCTTGTTGATGGCGGTGGTATTGAAGCCGTGGACCCCTCGATCCAGGGCTTCAATCATTTCCGGCAGGGACCAGCCGCTCGAAACGTTCATCCGCCCTTGGGTCGCCTCCAACACCCGGGTCGATTTGAGTCCCGCCGGAACGGTTTCGATCTTGATGCAACGAAAGGCGGGAATCTTCTCGAACATCTCCAGGATAACCTCGAGGCTGGCACCGTAGCCGCTCCAGGAGAGATCCTGGATCATCAACATCTCCATTCCTGCCTCTGACAACCGGGTGAAGAAGCTGACGATGGCTTCCCGGTCGCCTTCCAGGCGAGTGGGCACCCGGCAGAGGACCCCGTCCGAACCGGCTTTGACCGCATGCTCAGCCAACCTAAAGGCTTCTTCCAGGCTCTCGGAGCTCACTCCGGCCACCACCTGAATGCGTCCATCGGCGATGGCCACCACACGTTCAACCAATTGCCGGCGCTCGAGGTCCGAGAGCTTGTCGACCTCGCTGGCCACGGCCGGAACGATGCAGCCGACGATCCCATCGGCAATCGACTGCTCCAGCAACCGCTCCAGCGAGGGGAAATCGAGCTCGAGCTGCTCGTCAAAAGGAGTATTGATAATGGGAACAATGCCATGCAGCGAGTAGCAGGTTTTCATCGGATTGATTCTTAGATGTGGATTTGGGGTTCAGCCGGCAGTCGGCCATTCACCATCTACATTCGGCCTCGCGCCGGCGATCTATGATATCCTAATCGGCCAATCTGGAAGCCTTACCTCCTCCCCGGCCGTCGGATTTCTGAGAACCAACTTTAGGAGATGCTTCGTGAAACCTGTCAGGCCCCGCTTGTTCACAGGCTGCCTGGCTTGCCTGGCAGCCCTTGGCTGTCTCGCCGCTTTTGCCGCCGCCTTGCTGGAAGCCAACGACTCCCTTTGGATCCGGCACAGCGGCTTTCCATCCCTGCAAACGGGAGAGCCGGGCAACAGCGGCGCCAACCTCTACGTTTCCTCCAAGGGGAGAATCCAGACCATCAATCGCTGGGACCTGAACCTGGACGGCGAGTTGGATCTGGTGTTCACTCAGGATCACAACTCGGTCTATACACCGGACACCCTGATCTACTGGGGCGGCAAGAACGGTTACGCCTCGCTGCTGCCCGACATGTGGCGTTTGCGGGCCCCCTTCTCCCTGCTCAAGGCGGTTGAGTCCGCCAGCAAGCGGGTGACCCGGTTGCCGACCTCAGGTGGAGGCCGCAGCAGGATCGCCGATCTCAACCTGGATGGACATCTGGACATCGTCATCTGCAATTTCCAGCACAACTACCGCACCGACCAGCCCGCCTACATCTATTGGGGAGGAGAGGAGGGGTTTCGACCGGACAATCGCACCGAGCTTCCCGCTTTTCTGGCCGGCGGCCTGGCGGTGGAAGACCTCAACGGCGACGGGCTTCCCGATGTCGTGCTGGCCAACCACGGCAGCGAGAGGGGAGAGACCAGCGGGTTTCGGCAGCACCTGGAATCCTACATCTACTGGGGCAACCTGAACGGGTTCAACACCGCGCGCCGCACTTCCCTGCCCACCATCAGCGCCACCGACGTGGCCTCGGCCGACTTCAACGCTGACGGACATCCCGACCTGGCCTTCCTTAACCACAACAGCCAGGAACAGAGTCTTTATCTCTACTGGGGAGACGGCAAGGGAGGGTTCGGCAAACATCGCCGTCAAGTGCTGAGCAGCGCCGATCTGCAGGTCGGCGAGAGACCAAGTGGCTGGGAAGGCTCCCGCCAGGGAATGAAGACACTGCTGGCCTCCCGCATCAATCCTGACCAAATCTCCGACCTGGTGGTAGCCGGCTCCGAAAAAGCCATTGTCTTTTACGGCTCGACAAGCGGCCTTTCTCCGGAATCAACCGTGACTCTGCCGGCCAACGACTGCCTGGGTCTGCAGGCCGCCGATTTAAACCGGGACGGACGGGCCGACCTGGTTCTGGCCAACTCCGGAGGCCGCGGCAATCCGCTTGTGGACTCGACCGTCTACTGGGCGACCGAAGATGGGTTTGACCCCCAGCGACGCACCGATCTGCCCACCCAGGGGGCCGCCACCGTCCAAGCCGCCGATCTCAATGGAGACGGCGTCCTCGATCTCCTGTTCGGCAACTCTCGAGGCCCCGACACCAGCGATGTGCCCAGCTACATCTATTGGGGAGGATCGGACGGTTTTGCAGCCCACCGGCGGATGGAGCTCACCGGCTTCGGCACCATCAGCAGCGGCGTGGCCGATTTCAACCGGGACGACCATCCCGACATACTGCTGGTCTCGCACCATAGCGGCACCGGCGTGCTGCCCACGGCCATCTTCTGGGGGCGCCCCGACCACTACTACTCCAGCGCCGCCAGTACCCTGATCGAGCCGGGCGCCAACATGGAGTACAGCATCGCCGACCTGGACGACGACGACTATCCCGACCTGGTCGTGAATCGGGACAACACCAGCGTGGTTCTCTGGGGCTCTTCCAAGGGCTTCACCGAAGAAACCAAGCTGGCCGTCACCAAGCCCATCGCCACCAGCGTGGCCGATCTGAATCGGGATGGTTTCCTCGACATCCTGGTGGCCATGACGGCGAATCCGGGAGAAACGGCAAGGGGGGCCATCGTCTGGGGGACCGCCGGCCGCTTCCAGGACCCCGAAATCAGTCGCTGGGATCTGGATGGGCCGGCCATCGAAAGCACGGCCATCGCCGACCTGAACAAGGACGGCTTCCTGGACCTCATCTTTCCCGAGGCGGGAACGGAAATTTCCGAAATCTTCTGGGGGAGCGCCGAGGGATACCGCCCCGACAACGTGCTGGCCATCAAGGCCAACGGCACCCCCCACGCCGTGCCGGCGGACCTGGACAATGACGGCTGGCTGGACCTGATCTTCGCCAGCGGGTTCTCCCAAAAGGAGCATACGGTCCACGTCGATACCCTGATCTACTGGGGCGGCCCCCAGGGCTTCTCCGAGGATTCCACCACCGGCGTGGAAGGGTTTACCACCTTGGACGCCACCGTGGCCGACTTCAACCGGGACGGCCACCTGGACATCGCCACCACCAACTACCGCTCCGATACGACCCGCGAACTGCCGGCATTCATCTACTGGGGCGGGGCCGGACGGGACTTCAGCGAAAAGCGCCGGACGCTGCTGGAAGCCCATTCCTCCTCGGCCATCGACTCGCTGGACCTCAACCGGGACGGCTGGGTGGACCTTGTGGTCTCCAACCACCAGAAACACTTTGACCATGCCGCCGGCACCAACATCTATTGGGGTGGGCCCGAGGGGTTCTCCAGCCAGAGGAGACACCATATTCCCACGGTCGGGGTGCACCTGGACGCCATGGTGGATGCGGGAAGCGTTTACGATCGCCGCTACCAGTGGGACTACACCTCGGCGCCGGTGCAGGCTCCCGCGGGAGCCCCCTTTGCCGCCCTCCACTGGAAGGCGGAAACCCGTTGGGGCACCGGCATCAAGTTTCAGGTCCGTTCGGCCGGCACTGAAGAGGGGCTTCGAAATGCCCCCTGGAAGGGTCCGTCGGGAGAAGATTCCTTCTACGAGCAATCCGGGACCTCCCTGTCGGACCTGGGCAAGGACCACGGTTGGCTGCAGTACCGGGCGGTATTGACCTCCCCGGACGGCGGCAACTCGGCCATCTTGACGGAAATCGCCATCCAGTGCGTCCGTTGATGCCATTTCCGGCCCAGCGGCGCCTGATTCCGTCTCGAAGCCGGACCGGGACGAGCCCGGCCGAGGGACGCCACCAGGAATTCTGAACCATGCCGGGAAAGGGGAAAGAACACCAAAATGAAACGTAGACACTTCCTGCAAACCATGGGGAGCCTGGCGCCAGCTACATTGGCTGTGCCTTTGGCAGCGGCATCCTCTCCCGAACACCACAGCAAGCAGGACCCGGCGGCCGGCCGCGAACCCAAGGTCTTCCTGTTCGACGACGGGCGTCACGCCGGAGGCCTCTACCAGATGGAACCTCCCTTTACCCCGGAGGCTCATGCCTACACCGTGGACCAGATGGCAAGCAGCGGGGTGGATACCCTGGTCTACTTTGCCGGAGTCGAGGGCGGCACCATGCTCTATGACAGCAAGGTGGCGGAAATGTGGGGCACCGTGGTCAAGAAATGGACCCACTACGTCTGGTATCGAGCCGGCAGGATCCTGCGCCAGATGGTCGACGATGGCCTCGACCCCATGAAAATCCTGTGCGACCGCTGTCATGAAACCGGCGTTTTCATGCTGGCCAGCGCCTGGGTGAGTCTGCATGGGGGCACTCGGGAAAAGCAGGAAGGCCTGGGACGCTGGTCGGCCTTTGCCCTGGACAATCCCCAGTTTCATGTGGGTCCCGACCCCGACCCGCGTGCCGAGGGCATCTCCACCAGCCGCTTCAGCTTCATGCACGCCGAGGTTCGACAGGAACGGTTCCGGGTTTTCGAGGAGTTGCTTTCCCGCTATGAGACCGACGGCATCGAGCTCAACCTGACTTCCAATCCACCCTTCTGCCGCTTCGACCAGGCCGGGCAGCTGGCCCCCATCATGACCCAGTGGATCCGGGACCTGCGCCGGGTGGCCGACAAGGCCCAAAAAGCCCAGGGGCGGCGCAAGCGCATTTACGCCCGGATTCCGGCCCACCCCGATGCCTGGAAAACCATCGGATATGAAGTTCCCCTATGGGTCTCGGATAAGCTGGTGGACGGTCTGTTCTGCGTCAGCAGCCATGGCGAGGACGAGGCCATGGACCAGGACCTGGATCTCAAGCCGGTGGTCGAGTTGACCCGAGGCACCGGCTGCCGGGTGCTCTACGCCTTCCACAACACCCTGGGCAGGCAACTGGCCCGCTATTCCACCCCCACCATGATCTGGGCGGCTGCCGCCAACACCTATGCTCAAGGAGCCGACGGTTTCGGTATCGGTGACCACCACTGGACCCCCAACGGATGGCCCTGGACGTCCCAGGAGTATGAGACCCTGCGCCTGCTGGGGCATCCGGAGCTGTTGGCCACCGCCGACAAGCACTACCACGTTCGCTCGACCCGCCGCAGCACGACCTCGATGGCCTGGTGGCCGGGCCGTTCGACTCCCCTTCCCAAGGAACTGCTCCAGGGAGAGGAGACCCGGGTGTCCTTCAGGCTTGCCGATGACCTCCCCCACTGGCACGCTCTCGGACGGGTCAAGTCGGTGAGGTTGCGGGTGCGGTTGTCCAACTACCAGCCCCACTACGACCAGGTGCGCATTGAGCTCAACGGCCGGGAGTTGCCCGACTCCATCCTGGAGAAGGTGGACATGACCTACCGGCTCCTCCGGGTGGGCTCCGCCGGGCCTTACGGCTACGCCTTCGACTACTATCTGGGGCCGGACCAGTTCCCCAAACAGGGCAAGAACCGGGTGAAAGTGGCGCTGCTGAAGAGAGATCCGGGTATCTCCCTGAAGCTGTCGCTCTATGACGTGGACTGCTTCATCGAGTATCGACTGCACCGGCACTTCGAGCGCAAGCCCATCGAGTACTGACCGAAACGCCCATGTTTCGCCCTGTTTCAGCCGCCCGGTCGCAGGGGAAGGCGGCGCGGCTAAGTGAAAAGTGGAGAGTGGAGAGTTATTTGATCGATACGTTAAGCATCTGAAACACCCATGTTTCGCTCTGTATGATCCGCCCCGCAGGGCGGGGACTCGGCTAACCTGCCCGTTTCGGCGCGATTCTTCCTTTTCAACGCCGCAACCGGCGCGTTCCGGAGAAACCCATGACCACAGGGAAGTTCCTTGAGAGGCCCCAGACCAGATTCCTCCTGTCCGGACTGATCCTCTGCCTCTGCGTCTGCCTCTCGCCGGCCTCGACCCTCCTGGGATCGGAAGCTCGTTTCCCCGTCTCCGATCCACCCCGCAACGACATCCGCCTGGAGAACCGCGTCCCTGTCCCCATGCGGGACGGGACCATTCTTTACGCCGACGTCTACCGCCCCCTGGCCGAGGGCCGCTACCCGGTGCTGGTGGCCCGCACCCCTTACAGCGCGGAAGCTCGACCGGAGCCGGCCTTCTTCTCCAGGAGGGGCTATGTCTTCGTAATTCAGGACGTCCGGGGGAGATACGAATCGGAGGGGCGCTGGGACCCGTTCCGCCACGAGGCCCGGGACGGGTACGACACCATCGAGTGGGCCGCCCGCCAACCCTGGTCGAACGGCAAGGTGGGCATGCAGGGCAAGTCCTATCTGGGCCTGGTGCAGTGGCAGGCAGCCAAGGAGGCGCCTCCGCACCTGGTCACCATCTTCCCCGACGTGGCCTCCGTCAGCCCCTATCACGACTTCGTGACTCTCAACGGCGGCTGGCGGTTGTCCTTCAACTTTGGCTGGGGTGCGGTCCGACAGGAGTCCCGCATCGGGCAGAATCCTGGTCTGCACCGGAAGGAAGGCGGCTCGGAGAACCTCGGCTACGACCGGGTGGTCTGGCACCTGCCCCTGCTGGACATGCAGCGGCTGTTGGGGCGGCGCGCCAAGTTCTACGACGATTGGATAGAACATCCCGACTACGACGACTACTGGAAGACTCTCGACGCGGCCGCGCGGTTCAACAAGATCACCATCCCGGTCCACACCTTCGGCGGGTGGTTCGACATCTTCACCCAGGGTACCGTTGACGGTTACGTGGGAATGAAGGAGAGAGGAGGATCGGAGGTCGCCCGCCGGCAGAGTCGGATGATTATGGGACCCTGGGGGCACGGGCCCTCGCGCACCACGGGGGAGGTGGACTTCGGCCCCGAAGCCCCGGTGGACATCATGGCCGTACAGCTCCGCTGGTTTGACTACTGGCTGCAGGGAAAATCGGGACTCGACCAGGAGACACCGGTCAAGATCTTTGTCATGGGCCGGAATCGATGGCGATTCGCCAAGCAGTATCCGCTGCCTGCGACCCGCTACCGAAAACTCTACCTCCACAGCCAAGGCGGGGCCAACAGCTCCAGGGGCGACGGGCGACTGGGCTGGAACGCTCCTCCCGCCGATTCCCCGGCCGACCGCTACCTCTACGATCCCGACAATCCGGTGCCCAGCCTGGGCGGCAACAACTGCTGCGGGACCCCGACTCCTGCCGGACCTGTCGATCAGCGCCCCGTCGAGCAGCGCCGCGACGTGCTGGTCTACACCTCCGATATCCTGGAAGAGGAAGTGGAGGTGACCGGGCCCGTCAAACTGGTGCTGTATGCTTCCTCCGACGCTCCCGACACCGACTTCGTGGCCAAGCTGGTGGACGTCTACCCCGACGGCAAGGCCATCAATGTCGCCGAGGGCATCTTGAGAGCCCGCTACCGTAACGGTGCCGACCGCCCAGAGCCCCTTCAAGAGAACCGGGTCTATACCTTGACCATCGACCTGGTCGACACCAGCAACGCATTTCTACCTGGACACCGCATCCGTCTGGACCTGACCAGCAGCCACTTCCCCCAATTCGACCGCAACCCCAACACGGGAGAGGCGTTCGGCACCGGCGCAACCACCAGGCCCGCCCGGCAGACCATCCATCACTCTGCCGCGCAACCCTCACACCTGGTTCTGCCAATCATCCCGGCTGAATGAAGCCCGAGGATTGGGTTCAGGGCCCCAACCCGGCATGGATCAGAAACCCCTCCAGGAGCCGGTTGAAGTGCTCGGGCTCGTCGACGAACAAGGCGTGACCGGCCCGCTCGAAGACCTCCACCCGGGCTGAAGGAACGTCGGCCGACACCCCTTCCGCCTGTTTCCTCTGCGGCTCCGTCACCACGAAGAGGAGAGGCCGGTCGATCGCGGGCAGTATCTTGCGCCAGTCCCCCACCGCGGCGAAACTGGCGCCCAGGGTGACCGCCGTATCGGTCGGGGTCCGCAGGGAGGCAGCCATGATTCTCTGAAGGTAGTCCTCCGGCTGCGGCCGCTTGTACATGCCGCGTACGAAGCGATCGGTCACTCCCTTGCGATCGGCTTGCAGCTCCAGTCTTCCCTTCCCCCGGCGGCGGGGATCGATCCAGGCGTTGGGGGGATATCCCAGCACTTCGTCAACCAGAACCACCGCGCTGAGCCATTCGGTCCCAAACTGCTCCACGGCGGTCAAGACCTGCAAGGCTCCCATCGACCATCCGACCAGGACGGTCGGGGACAGCTCCAGGTGGTGAACCAACTCCCGGATGTCCCGAGCCAGCCGGTTCGGGTAGTGTCCCTCGGTCACCCGCTCCGAGTCGCCGTGTGAGCGAGGATCGAAGGCGACCACGCGATAGTGGCGGGAAAAGTGGGCGATCTGGTGTTCCCAGATCCAGGCAGGCATGGTCCAACCCGGCACAAACAGAATGCTGCGACCCTTCCCGGCCTGGAGGTAGTGGAGTCGAACCCCGTCGCTGGTTGTGAAAAAGCCGCTTTGGGCGGGAGAGGGATTCCCCGCCGCCGGTTGGGCCGCCAACACCATGATTGTCAAGCAGCTCAACAGCATTGGCCGCACTGCGCTCATCAGCCTACTCCCTAGCCAGCCAGCTCTGGCCTACCTCCCCCTCCGGTAGACGTAGACCTCCAGTTCATCCAGGATCACTTCGTCCTTGATCCGCGAGCTCTTTCGGGTGAGGCGGACCTCGAGGCGGTTGTCTCCGTGGGCGAGCAGCGGTCGAGGCGACCCTGAATCCACATCGACGATGTACAGATAGTGAGCGGGCAGCACCTTGCCTTCCCACCGGTTCTGCCCGTCTTGGTCGAAGTGGCGGGTGATCTGCCGGCTCGGTACCGGATTCCCATTGAGCGCGATCTCCAACGACTCGTCCGCGACCAGTCCCACGGCCTTGAATTGCAGGGTGGCTCGCAGACGCTGCTGGCTCAGGTCCTCGGCCAGTCGAAACTCCTGGGAGCCCTGCGGGTCGGGCGCCGCCCGGTCCAGCTTGATCCGGTCATCCTTGGGGCCGGTGCCCGTAGGCGCGCCTTCTTCCCACAACGCATAGTACCTGTAGTGCCGATCGTGCCTGCCAATTTCCTCCGGATCCCTCAAGTGGCTCAGGTAGCCCAGGGCGGCCGGCCACATGTAAGCCGGCCAGGGGGCGTTGCGGCCGATGCGGCGCCCCCAGTGATACTGATAGTTGTAGGTCTCCACCCCGGAGGCTCCGTAGGCGTAGAAGTTTCGGGCGGCGGCTCGATAGTGGGACAGGTTGTTGATTCCCACGTCGTCTCCTCGATAGGTGATCGGGTGGATGGCGGGATAGATGCGGCAGTCGGTCCCTTCGGCCAGCTTGACGAAATCCTCCACCCGGGTGTTGAGGTCGGTGTAGAAGAAATCGGAGGGCACCACGAAGTCGACCAGCCCCTGCTTGATCCAGGCGGCTACGTCGAAGCCGAGGAACTCGCACTCCTCCAGGGTCTGGGGCACGCGCACGCCCAGGATCAGGGGATCCCGGGCTTTCCGCTCGGCGGCCGCGTCCAGCAGAATGCGTGTCTTCCGCATGAAGTCGGTCAGCAGGTGAGCGTTCCCGTTTCCCTGTCCCGGGGGGAACATGTGGCACCAGCGCATGTAGTCCAGCTCCAGCCCATCGAGATCCACGGTCGCCAGCAGCTCTTCAATGTAGTCCAGCATCTTCTGGCGCACCGGTTCCGGAGCGAAGTCGATCGCAGGCCCCCTGCGCAGCTTGAGATGCCACTGAGGGTTCTCTTCAATGAACCGCCCCACCGGACCGCCGTGCCGGTCATTCATGCGGATGCAACCGATAAATTCCATGCCGCTCCGATGGGACAGGTCCGCCATCAATTGCCGGAAATCGACGCCTGCCTCCCGCAGCGACTGATAACCGTCTCCCTTGTCGGCCTGCCTCCAATGTTCCTCCAGTACCTGGGAGGGACCGTAAAGCGAGTGGAAGCGATGGCTGACCACCATCGACAGCGTGTCCACTCCCGCCCGGGCCAGTTCGTCGATGCCGCGGGCCACCACCTCCCGGACGGCTTCCGCGTCCATCTCGCTCAGCGGAGCGCCCCGGCCCCAGAATTCGGCGAAGGCGTTACCGGTATCGCTGTTGAATAAAATGCGGCGTTCGCGCGCGGGTGCCCCGGAGGGCTCTTCGGTGACCGCGCAACCTCCGAACAGGAGGAGCAAAACCGCCGCCAGCCGCCATGCATGTTTCATGGGCAATACCCTTTCACTCAGAGCCAGGTTCTATCCTTCAATGGCAAAGATTCTGTTCTTTGCTGGCAGACTTAAAATCCGCGAATAGTGGTGGACCCGGGTCAGTTCCTGGTCGTCCTGGACGATCGGCGTCTCGTCCTCAATCACAAAATCGGCAAAGTGAGGAGAGTTGAACGCAACGAAGGCTAACGACAGTGCGTCAGGCAAGCGCTCATGGCGCCGGCTCAAGTCAGGAAAGGCAATCGGCCCCGTATCCACTTGATAAAGTGGTTCTTCATCTCGAATGTTCATGGTTTTGACGGGAAACTCAATGATGGCCGTCAAGCCTGTATCTGCCCGGTTTATTTCGGTTTGGGCGACCAGGGGAAGAGCTTCGGCGGTAGCTCGGTGGATTTCGTCCCTCGTCAACACCAGTCGGCTGGCTCGAGGCGTTTTCACGTGATAGATCTGTCCCCCCCAAAGGTCCTCCGCCTTTCTCCATTCCCGGTAGCGAGGATTCAGATAGGCTTTGCGTCGAAAGATAAGGCCGTCCTCAGGGCCGAAGATGGGCAAAAAGTCGTAGTTGTCCTCCGTGAAAAGGCCTTCCCTGGCAAAGGTGTTCTCGCTCTTGCAAGAAGCGCACTGATAGTAGTCCCGGGTCTTACCGGTGCGTTCATCAAGGATGCGTGTGCGAGACTCTACCCAGAAGCGAACCCGGTTCGAGGAGGCCGTACCCGAGATGAAGGATTGACCATAGTCGATCACCGGCCACTGCCCGTCCGAGGATTTCCCTCCAGTATCACATCCCCCCATCCACGCGCCGGCGGTTCCCAATAGAGACGAACCGGCGCCGGCCTGAATAAAGGTGCGGCGACTCAGGAAAGGCTCCGATTCCCGTCGAGGCGCTCTTCGGAGTCGGCCCTTCTTCACAACGTCCTCTCCTTTCGGGATCAAGCGAGAGAGCTCAACGGCCCGGCAGGAAACCTGTCAATCGGTCGGTGGGGGTTGAAACGCTCCAGATCAACCCCTCGCCCTGGATCACCTGCCAAGCCGGGCGGCGTGGCAGGAAACCAGGTCTCAGTTTCATCAAGGCAGGAATTCATCGTTCAGCGCGCTCCGAGGAATGGAACTGCAGTTTGTGCGGTTTCCTGGCGAGCGGAGGAAGAAGGTAGCGCTGAACCACCTCCGGTCGAAACCGCTCAAATCAATTCCTCAATCGGCTTTCCGCCTTCATCGTTGATGGAGTTGGCGATCTTGAGAGGACGGCCGATGGGATGCATATACTCCCGCGTCCAATCGATACCCAGGGTCTTGTAGATAGTGGCCAGCAGATCCCCAATGGTCACCATGCGGTCCGCCACATAGGCCCCTCGCTCGTCGCTGGCACCGATGATTTGCCCTCCCCGGATGCCCCCTCCCCCCAGAACCATTGACCAGCAATGGCACCAATGATCCCTGCCCCCTCCGGGGTTGAGGTCGTAGGTCCGGCCGAACTCTCCCATGGCAATCACCAGGGTTGATTCCAGCAAGCCTCTTTCCTCCAGATCCGTCAACAGCGTGGATAGGGTTTGATCCAGCACGGGTACGAGAACGTCCTTGTGCTGCTTGTCATTGGTTCCGTGGGTGTCCCAATTGCGCCCAGTCTCAACCCGCTTCAAGTCGTAGGCGGTCACAAAGCGGCTGCCTGCTTCGACCAGTCGCCGGGCAATGAGCACACTTTGGCCAAACATGTGACGACCATAGGCATCTTTGAGCTTTTCAGGTTCCTGGGAAAGATCGAAGGCTTGCCGCACCGACTGCGACAGAACCATGTTCAGGGCCTGCTGTCGAAATTTATCCAGATTGGCGTACTCGTTGTTCTCGACTCTTTCACGGTAACGGCCATCGACCAGCTTGAGAAACGCATTGCGAGCCTCAATCCTTTCAACCGTGAGCGACTCGGGCAAGCTCAGTTCGGGAATCTTGTAGTCCCGTTGGTTCGGGTCCGGAATCTGCAGCGGATCATACTGGGCTCCCAAAAAGTGGGACTGGAAATAGTCGCGGGCGCCGGCACTGATCTCCGGAACCATGACGTTCGGAGGGACGTTGTGCCGCTGTCCCAACTCCTTGGTAATGATCGAGCTGAATGCAGGAAACTTCATTGCCGGGCTGGGTCTGTGTCCTGTCATGGCGTAATGATGAGCCACCCCGTGGTTGTTTTCCTCGGTGTGCATCGATCGGATGACCGCCAGCTTGTCCATCTTCCTGGACATTTTCGGCAACAGCTCCGAGATCTGAATTCCCGGTACGTTGGTGGAGATGGGTTTGAAGGAGCTGTTGGGCTTGGGATCCCAGGTGTCGATATGGCTGGGTCCACCGTCCAGCCACAGCAGAATACAGGCTTCGGCCTTTTTGCCCGTCTTCCCACCCTTCACCGGACCCAATGCTGCTTCGAGCTCCAGAATTCGATTGAGGGTGATCCCCAGGAATCCCAGGGACCCCGCCCTCAGGACCGCTCGACGGCTGATCGGGCGGCTATGGCTTAATCCCTCCAACTGGTTCATGAGTGTCCCCTCATCCGATATCACCCGGGCTAGTGGTTGCTGGCGAACTCGCGAGAGCAAATCACCGCCCAAAGCAAATCTTCCAATGCCTCTCGCCTGGAGGACCGCTTTCGGATCAGATTCTCCAAACCGGCCTGTTCCTCTTGGCTTGGAAACCGCGAAAGGGCAGCCAAGTAGAGTTCTTCAATAATCTCCCGGTTGGAAGCTCCCCGTTGGAGCAACCCATCAATCCGCCCTCCTTTTCCCCCCAGCTTGTCATTATAAGTGGGGCTCACCGTCATATGGAGGGCCTGCATGAGGTTTACCTTGCCATTTCTGGCCACGACCACATCCCGCTTGGGGCGTTCGAAGACCTCCAGAAACCGGTTGGCATAACTGGCAGGATATTTCAAATTGATGGCCCGGGTCCCGGACGGCGCCGTTCCGCTCAACATCCCCTCGGCCTTATACAGCTCCGGCACACCGGTTACAGTCGAAATCGCGTCCAGGAGGACCTCCGCCTCCAGTGGACGGGGGTAGGCATGCGAGTAATTCAGCCGGTCCCCCCGATTGTTGAGGTTGGGTCGACTGCCAAGTTGGTAGGTCCTGGACGAAACAATCCGCCGCATCAGATGCTTCAGGTCATAGCCGTGCTCCTGAAAGTCCCGAGCCAACCGGTCCAACAAATTCGGATGGGTCGGCGGGTTGCCCAAACGAAAGTCGTCGACCGGATCCACAATCCCTCTTCCGAAGAAATGACCCCACATCCGGTTAACCATGGCTTGGGCAAAGTAGGGATGGGTCGTCATCCAGATGGCCAACTCCCGCCGAAGGTCGCGACGGTCCCGGCCGGGTAGCACTCGACCATCGAGGAAGGTCGGCGGCACCAATTGCTTGGTGCGCGGGTGGCGGTTCTCTCGGAAGGACAGCGTGCTCTTACCCTCCCCGAAGTTCACCTCGTGTCCGTCGGGATCGTCGAAGACGACGTTGTCAAATGCCCATTCGGTATTGGTCACACGGCGGTAGAAAGCCGCCAGTCCCCAGAATTGATCCTGCTTCCAACGGTCATAGGGATGGTTATGGCACTGTGCGCAATCCATCCTTCGGCCCATGAAAACCCGCAACTGCTCGGCCACCACCCGTTCCAATGCCGGGGGCTTGTTATTGTCAATCAGGTAGATTCGTGACGGGCCATCGTAGCCTTGAGCCGCAATGCTTTCCCGTGCCATTTGATCGTAGGACTTGTTTCCGGCCAAGCTCTTTCTGACCCATTCCCAATAGATATGAACCCACCGATAATGTCCCCTGACCCGGAACAGGTCGGCAAAGCGGAAGGTCCAGTAATCCACATACTCCGGGGATTCCAACAGCGCGCCGATCAGCTTCTCCCGCTTGTCCTCCTCCTGGCTGCCTATAAATTCCCGTACCCGTTCCGGCGGCGGCAATGTCCCCGTCAAGTCCAGGCACACTCTCCGGATGAATTCCTCATCCTCCGATAACTCCGATGGAATCAGATGAAATCGCCGCAGTTTCCCAAACACCTCCTCGTCGATGAAGTTCTGCCGCAGGACCTCCGGATACTCCTCTATCGCCTCCCCAATCACCCCAAACCGCGCCTCGGCCGCCCGACCCGCCGTCCGGATCATGACCGCCGCTTCTCCCTTCCCTACCCCTTCAACCAGCCCCTCTTCACTGACCCGCACTACCTCCTCGTTTAGCGATTCATACCTCACCTGCTCGGTGAGGTCTTCCTGACGACCATCCGAAAAATAGGCCGTAACCGCCAACCGATGCTTCCCTTTCTCCTCAATCACCGCTTCGCTCGGAAGCACCTCCACTCGCTCAACCTTGAGTCCTCCCTCCCCATTCCCTTCAAAACCGGCTCCCCGCTTCACCCAGTTCAATACCGTCTCATAGTCCGCCGTCCCCATCCCCAGCCGTTCCCCTCCTCCGTGGGCTACCTGGAAGCTCGGCTTCCGCAACAGCAGACTCTCTTCAGGCTGGTGAAGGTCAATGCGAGGATTGCGCGGACCCAGCGGCTCTGCCGTCAGGACCTGATAACCTCCTCCCCGCACAATCCACTCGTAATCTTCCTCCGGATCGGTGGCATCCGACGACAATCGAAATCCTCCTCTGCCTTTCACTCCTCCATGGCAACTGCTGCTGTTACAGCCACGCTTGGTTAAAATCCCTCCTATGTCCCAACTGAAGCTGAACGGGCGTCTCCGCTCGGTGGCTGATGTCATTATCCCTGCCTGCGCTCCTTTACCTCCCAACTCGGCTCTCAACTCCGTCCGTCCCGAACTCACCGAAACCACTTGCCCCCACGACCCCAGACGGGCGATGGACGGGTCCGCGATCCACAACCGACTGGCCGACGTCACATCTCGCTGCAGGCCATCCGAGAATTCCCCCAGCACCAGAAATCGCCGTGTCGCGCCCGACCCTCGCAATTCCACCGCGTTTGGCTCCAGCCGTATCGACACCAACTCCGCCTCACCCGTTTCCCAGCGCACTCCCTCAGAGCCCGCACCCCGATGGCTGAGGCTCAATATCAGCACCGTCACTACCACTCCCTTGACTAAATGCCCGCTTGCCCTGGTTGGTCCTGTGCTCAATGGTGTTCCCCAGTTTGCCGGATCGCTCAATCTCATCCCCACAATTGGCTAAGCTTAAGGGATTTGGATGGGTCCGGTAACCTCGGACGATTCCCAGAATGAATTGGAACGCGTCTCATTTCCTCGCGGCCATGGTGGCCTGCTCTATCTCGGGACGACAGATCATCAACAGTATTTCCTGAACCGGGAGCGCCTGGCCGACCTTGCCGTCCACAATGGGCCGAGCCGTCAACTGGATCGGTTGGGGCATTGGCGTTGCGGGGGCGTCCCGACTGGCCACCAGGACGATGGTGGCCAAATGACGGGGTGGAAAAAATCGCTCCTTGTGCATTGCCCCTCGTCCGTTTCCCGTCTCCAAGAGCCGATGGTTAACTGTGGTGGTGGCTGCGGCAAGAGCTTGCACTCCAGCAGGAAGATTCTCCAGTGTGAGGGCAATTTCCCCGGCAAAACCCTCCTCCGGCTCGGTTACCACAGAGAGTTTCCGGGTCTCTCCACTTAGCAAGTTGATATGATCAACGACTTCCCCTCTTCCCACTTTGACGGCAACCTCTCCCAGGTGGGGCACCTGTGGCCGAACCAGCACGCGGTATCGAAAGTGCGGGGCAGCTCTTCGAGTGGTCAGATCGCGAATCTGCAAGAAATACTCCCCTGCTTGCTCGAAAGTATAAACGGTCTTGGCCTTAATGGACTTGATCCAGTCATCTCCCACGCCTCCGACTTCCCGGTAGATGTTGCTCACCAGTTCCGTTCCTGTACTGTCAACAACAATCAGGTGCGGACTGAAGAAGGGCGGACGGGTTTCCGGTGTCTCAATTTCGAAGGCCAATGCCTGGCCCAATCCCACTTTAAATCGAAAGACATCCACATCACCGGGATGTTCTATGGCCCCCTCCACGGTCACCGGTATGGACAATTCCGCCGCCTGGGAGGCCCAATCGTTTGGTTCTTCTTCTCGGGTCGGGCGCGGCAATCGATGAGTGTTGGATCGATGAATCGATTCCGCCAATGGTGACCGATTGGATTTTTCCGGACGAGTGGACTCTTTGGCGCCAAAGGCGGTCTTGCCCCCTTGGCCGGGTTCCGAGACCCGGATGGCCCGCGACCACAAACGGCTGAGGTGGTCGCGATCGATCCTTCTGGAAAAATCCCGTTCCTGCCAGACAACGGGACTGAGCCCGTGCGCAAGCTCGCCCGGAAACCGCCGACGGTTGACTCCTGAATTCCGTTCCAGCGCGGGAACGACCCGAAGCTGGTAATTATAGTCGGGCCCTCCCTGACCTTCCAATGTCCCGACCTCTGCCAAATAGCGCCCCTTCTTGTCGAATCGGCGAACCAATTTGGGCAGGAAATGAGAGGTCGCCCACCGGTGAGTTCCCGGGCCAGGGCCCGTTTCGTCCCTGACCTCCAGCCGTTTGATCCGCTGAGGATCAAACCAGCTCCCTGTGGGCTCATAGAGGATCAACTGCGGGTCGCCGGCCACCGTTGCGGTGGTAAAGGTGGAGGTGATCACTTCAAAACGCAGGTGCTGTCCTTCGCCGACTTCAAGTGCATAGTAGTCCAGTTCGCCGGGGTGACTGAGCCTGCCGTTCACAACCACCGGAAACTTGATGTCCTGGGCATTCTGCGGGGAATTGATGGATTGCTCGCTTTCATGGATTAGCGGCTCCGGATTGACCAGCAACGACAGTCGGTTCGAAAGTCCCTGACGGGAGACCAGTCGAAGAGTATGAGCACCCACAGCCGCCTTGACGTCCACATGGACTTTTAAAAGGACATGGTAGAACTGCTTGGTGTCTTTGGCCGTTGTACCGGCCTGCTGGACGACGTCGACCTCTTCAACCGTCTTCTCTATTTTCCGGACTTCTGCCTCAAGAGCGCCGCAGTCGAACCAAACGCCATAAACGCTGCCCAGATTCTCTCCTCGAATACGCACCTCGAAACTCGTTCCCGGCTGCCCGCCCAGAGGGAACAATGAGCTGACTTTCGGATCACCTTTCGCCTTCGCAGAAACCGTGTTGACCAAGGCTGCCACGGAAAGGGAAACCACCAAGAATGCACGGAGAGGGAGCCTCATGGACCTTATTTCTTTTCAATGGGCCGGGTGAATGCTTACCACGTGTAGTGTAAGCCTAATTGGTGTCCGCTGGATAGTCCCAGTATACAGAGGTTGGGCCAATCCGACCGCTGAGACCTATGGCTAAGGGATTCCTGCATGGGCTGTGTGTCTTATGGTTGCTTGTAGCCATGTGCTTCCTATCGGCGGCAGCCATCTGACCTGGACCCGCTTGACTTGCGCCGAACCCTTTCCGCATAGACTTGCCGGAGTTGACGAAAGTCCGGAGGACGAATTATCCTTAGCCCGCATTTCTCACCAGGGGGCGCCCAGCACAGTCTGTGCCCTGAAGACTCCAAACAAAGCGCCGCAAGATGTTAAGGACAAGCACTTTTCGACCTTATGCTCAGCGTCCTGGTGAGAAATGCGGGTTAGCCCGTTCCAGGCTACAGAGATTCTTTTCGGCCGTGGTCTACAAGAAGACCCGGCTTCCTGCAGGCATTCCGGATGGTGCCGCCACCGATCACTCTGCGGGAAGATTGGTTCCGGCAGGTCGATCACCCATGACCATTCAAGGGCTCATCCCAGCGTGTCTTCTGCTTCTGGGCACCATCACTGGCGAAACAACTGCCATACCGGCAGCAAGTCCGTCCCCAGCTTCGAAAAAGCAGGTCTATTTCACCACCGACATTAAACCCATTCTGAGAGACCACTGTTATTCGTGCCACGCGGGCACCATGCAGAGCGGGGGCTTGCGCTTGGACCAACGCAAGGCAGCCCTGGCCGGAGGTGTCTCGGGCCCTGTCATCCAACCTGGAAACAGTGGCGGCAGCCGACTAATCCACTTGGTGAGTGGCACAACACCAAGCCTCCGAATGCCACTGAATGGCGAGAGTCTCACCTCCCAGCAGTTTGGCTTGCTTCGGGATTGGATCGATCAGGGCGCCCATTGGCCCGAAGCCGCGACCTTGGACCCGTCCGGAAGCGACAGCCCCGGTCAGGCCGGTATCCATTGGGCTTTCCTTCCCGTAGTAAGGCCCCCGGTTCCGCAGGTGGAGAACACCTCCTGGGTAAAGAATCCGATTGACGCCTATGTGCTTGCCAAGCTGGAGGCTCAGGACATTGAACCCTCGGCGGAGGCTGAGCCCACCACTTTGATCAGGCGACTCAGTCTGGACTTGATCGGGCTACCGCCGTCTCTTTTTGACATCAACCGATTCCTGGACGATAGACACTCCGACGCCTATGAGCGCTTGGTGGACCGGCTGTTGGACTCCGATCACTATGGAGAGAAGTGGGCACGTCACTGGCTCGACTTGGCCCGCTACGCCGACAGTGACGGCTATGAGACTGATGGCACCAGACCCCACGCCTGGCGCTATCGTCAGTGGGTGATTGAAGCCTTCAATCGCAACCTGCCGTTTGACCAATTCACCATCGAGCAGCTCGCAGGCGACCTGATTCCCAGCCCAACCATCGAGCAGAAGGTGGCTACCGGATTCAACCGCAACACCCTCACCAACCGGGAAGGGGGAATGGACCTGGAGATGCTGCGTATCGAGCGGGTCATGGACCGCACCGACACTCTGGGCGCGGTCTGGCTGGGTCTAACCCTGGGTTGTGCGAGCTGTCACGATCACAAATACGACCCCATCAGCCAACCGGACTACTATCAGCTGTTCGCCTTTTTCAACAGTGCGGTGGAGGTCAACATTGAGGCTCCGCTGGCGGGCGAGATGGGTCCCTACCTGCAAGGCAAACCCGAATACGATCGAAAACGACGGGAGTTGCTGGCTCAATACAAAGTGGCGGACCTGCAAAGAGAATGGGAGAAGAAGACTCTGGAGGCAGCCACCAACCCCAACGTGGGAGACGACTGGATACTTGCGTGGGAGATCCTGGCGGTCGATTTCGATGGGGGGCAGGACATCCTGAGACTGGCGCCTTCAAGGCGAACCTGGAAACAACGGGATCGAATGACGGACCACTTTCTCAAATGGTACGGCATCGTCGCCGGCGAGGAGCGCGTCAAGGAGTTGAAGTTCAAGGAACTGCGCAACCAGTTGAAATCCCTTTTGGAGGAATATCCGGCGCTAAGTGAAGCTCAGACCATGACGGAAGACCTCAACCCTCCCAAGAGTCATCTGCTGATTCGAGGCAACTATCGTCAACCAGGGCCGGAAGTCCACCCGGATACTCCCGCCGTCCTGCCGCCGTTGCCAACGGGTCCGGAACCGCCCCGTCTCAGGTTGGCCCGATGGCTGGTGTCCCCGGAAAACCCTCTGGTGGCTCGCGTCACCGTCAACCGGCTCTGGCAGGAGCTTTTCGGGACCGGCCTGGTAAAGACCTCGGAAAACTTCGGATTGCGTGGTGACCGTCCCTCGCACCCGGAACTTCTGGATTGGCTGGCAAGCGAATTCGTAGCAAAACGATGGGACATCAAGAAGATGCTGAAATTGATGGTTGAGTCGGCCACCTACCGCCAATCCTCACGGGTGCGAGAATCACTGCAAGCCCGCGACCCCAAGAACCAACTGTTGGCGCGACAGCAGCGCCTTCGTTTGCCAGCCGAACTGATCCGTGACTCGGCGCTGGCAGTTAGCGGCCTGCTCGATCCAGCCATCGGCGGCCGCAGTATCTATCCACCCCAGCCTCCCTCCGTCGGAGAATTGGCCTATGAAGATCAATGGAACGAGAGCCACGGTAGGGACCGGTATCGGCGGGGCCTTTATATCTACTTCAAACGAACGGGGCCCTATCCCCAACTCGCCGCCTTCGATTCTCCCGACTCCCTGACCGCATGCAGCCGGAGAGAACGATCCACCACTCCGCTGCAAGCCCTGAACCTCTTAAACGACCCGGTGTTCGTCGAAGCCGCCCAGGCTCTGGCCACCAGAATCTTGCGGGAAGAGGCGGACTGCACCGAAGGGCAGATTGATCATGCCTTTCGGCTTTGTCTTGCCCGGTCTCCCACCGTTAGTGAAAAGCATCGTTTGATTGAGTTTTACAGGCACAGCACCAGGGCGCTGGAACAGAATCCCGATCAGGTTGACGCTCTCTTCCCTCCCCAAGGCGTGGAAGGCATCGACCGCAACCAAGCAGCCATCTGGGTTGGCATTAGCAGTACCCTGTTGAATTTGGACGAATTTATCACCCGGGAGTAACACGTTGAAAGACGAACCGCTTCGATACGGTCCGAGTCGGCGGGAGTTTTTGCAACGCTACGCCGGCGGATTGGGATCGATCGCTCTCTGGCATCTCATGGCTTTGGAAGGTCGTACCACAACCCCTCCCCGTACCCCGACTGATCCGACCCCATTGCAGCCGAGGGTGCCCAAGATTGCGCCCAAAGCCAAAAACGTGATCTTTCTGTTCATGGCGGGCGGGCCCAGTCAACTGGATTTGTTTGATCCCAAGCCTGCGCTGAAGAAATGGGAAGGCCAGCCTCTGCCGCACTCCCTGACCCAGCACTTGGATCTTGCCTTTATCAAGCCCACGGCCAAGATTTGGGCAAGCCCGAAGAAGTTTCGCGCCAGGGGGAATTGTGGAATGGAGATTTCCGATGCCCTTCCCCGGCTGGCTCCCTGCGTCGACGACATCTGTCTCGTTCGCTCCATGATCACAGATCAAATCAACCATCACCCGGGTCAGTTGATGATGAACTGCGGGGTCAGTCTGGTCGGTCGCCCCTCCATGGGAGCTTGGGTGAATTATGGTCTGGGGAGCGAAAGTCAAGACCTTCCCGGATTCGTGGTACTGAGCTCCGGCGGAGGAACCAGTGCGGGTAGTGCCAACTGGGGAAGCGGTTTTCTGCCCTCAAGCTACCAGGGCGTTCCTTTCAGAAGCAAGGGAGACCCGGTGCTCTATCTTTCCAACCCTCCGGGAATGAGTTGGAAACAGCAACGAGCCCGCTTGGACGTCATCCGAGACCTCAATGAACAACGATTCCTCCACACGGGAGATGCGGAAATCGCCTCACGAATCTCATCCTACGAGCTGGCGTTCCGAATGCAGCTAGCTGCTCCCGGACTGCTGGACATCTCCAAGGAATCCCGAAAGACTTTGGATCTCTACGGGATTAACAGGGAAGCCTCAAACTCCTTCGGCACCAATTGTCTGCTGGCAAGGCGACTGGTGGAGCGTGGGGTTCGATTCATTCAACTGTTCCAAAAGGGCTGGGATGCCCACTCCAATCTGAACAAGAACCTGAAGAGGCAGTGCGGAATTACCGACCAGCCTACGGCTGCCCTACTGAAGGACCTGAAACAAAGGGGGTTGCTTGAAACCACCTTGGTCATTTGGGGAGGTGAATTCGGACGTACGCCCATGGTGGAGAACCGTCAACCCGGCCGACCGGACAGCTTGGGCCGGGACCATCATCGGCTGGCGTTCAGCCTTTGGATGGCCGGAGGGGGCATCAGGGCGGGGCATGTAGTCGGCAGGAGTGACGATCTTGGCTTCAAGGTTGTCGAGGACCCGGTTCACGTCCATGACCTCCACGCAACCATCCTGCACTGCCTGGGGCTGGACCATAAAGAGCTCACCTATCGACACCAGGGACGGGACTTTCGCTTGACCGACGTGGCTGGGAAAGTGGTGCAGAAGATGCTGGCCTAGGGGTCTCCGCCGCAGATTTGAGCCCGTCGCGACGGATCCCGGACAATTCAGGATGAGCACCCGCCCTAGGGCAGAGATGAGGCTAGCCCGCATTTCTCACCGGGGGGCTGGGCATCGGCTGGGAAAGTGTTTGTCTTTAGCATCTTGCAGCGCTTTTTTGGGGAACCTTCAGGATACAGACTGAGCTGGGCCCGCCTGGGCTTGCTTGGGATCGAACACCAGGGATGATTGCTGCCGCCGCCTACGCGGCTCGGGGGATGGAGCTGTCCTTTTCCATGGGCTTACGCCCACGGCTAAGTGCGGACGCCGCATTCGCGGCTTACTCGAACCCCGGGCTGGCGCCCGGGGAATTGTTTTAATCAACCCTCGCCCGGCCGCAAAACAGCCTGGCCGGGTTCACTGCGTCAGAAATCCTTGTCGTTTCCCGAACAATTGTACTTCCCATTCCAACACTGTCGCATTTGGTTTGAACCCAGCCTCCTTTACCACGATAATCTTGACAAGGTCCTCAGAAAGACAACACTTGAGGCTCAGCCATGAAACCATACCTTTACATCCTGGTTGTCCTGTCGGTTGGAGGGGTCATCGGCTTTTTCGCGGGCCGGGAAACGGTTGTCACCCCGCCCCAGGTCGACACTCCGGCCAAGACGACCCAGGCCGATTCGGAGTCGATTCACAGGATCCTCGAACGGCAGGTAGAGGCCTACCGGCTCCGTGATGCATTCCTGCTGATGAGAGATTGCGAGAAGTCATTCGTGGAAATCGATGGGAACAGCGGCAGGAGCTACGACCTGGCTGAGGCTCTGGTCTACTACCACCAGCTTTTTCAGCCCGAAAAGGGTATTCGCCTTGAACTCAGCCAGCCAGAGGTGAGCATTACCCACAACTCGGCGGTGGTTCGATCCCAGTATGTCAAGACTTCGGACAGGTACGCCGATCAGGGCGTTGAGAGCGTGGCGGGAGAAGGACTGTGGCTGCTGACCAGGAATGGAGCAGGCTGGCAAGTCACTGTTTTTTTCAGAACCGAATCTTTCCAGCAGTAGGATTCCAGATACTGCTGCCATCCGGCCTCAAGCTGCCTTGAATCAGGCCGGCAAGGATCTCCGGGAGGACCCACCTTGCTGAACTTCGAGACCTATTACCTCATCTCCATTCCCGGTTTTGTAGTCGGCATCATGACCGGGCGCTTTTTTGCCGGGCGCCACTGGCAAAGCATCCGCGACCGTATGGGCAGTACGGCCAGACTCATCGGCGGACTGTTTTTTCTGGGCTATCTGGTCTCCATTCCCGTGATTCTGGCGATCATGCTGATCTATTTGATCCATTTGCCGGCCCCTGAGCCGGCACGGATAGCTGTCACCCTGCTGGCTGGCCTCTGGATCGTTGCCAATTTCGTCCTGGAAGTCGCCAATCTGGTCAACCGTCGGTCTCCAAAGCCACCGTCCTCCACTGGTTGAGCGCCCCTGTAAAAACGAGTCCGTCACCGCCCCACTCCAGAGGACAGTCCAACGGCTTGCACCCGGCTTATGCCAACGGCTATACGCTGCCGCCGCTTGGTAGCGCGCCTTATTTGAAACAATTGAGGGTTATCCACAAAGGCCAAAAAAAGAAATCCACGAAGGACCACGAAGGACGACGAAGGGCCACTAAGGGGTTGGAGAAAGCCCAAGAGGGATCCGCCAAAGGTTGGGAAGGGAGAAAAGATTTCCACCAAGGGCGATAAAGGATCTGTCAAGAGGGCAAAAGATGAATCCGCGAAGGGATTCCAAGGGGTTGGAAAAGACTCGAAAGGGATCCGTGAAGAGCCACGAAGGACACTGAGGTTTTCCACAAACGCGCACTCGATAATCGAACCAATCAGCTTCTTGTGCACCAGCTTCTCGTCCTGTTTATCCTGTCTATCCTGTGTATCCATGTTCAATATGTAGAAAACCGGTTTAACGGGACATGGCCCCTGCTCCCGGTAGGCAAAAGGACCCGTTGTTTCACCCTCGAATGATCCGCCCGGCAGGGCGGGGGCGGGACTTGCCTGTAAGTACGGGCTAAACCTCGGTCGGCGGGCCGCCGTTCAAGTCTTCGAACAGCGGTGTGCTCAAATATCGTTCGCCGGTGCTCGGCAGTACGGTCACAATCAGCTTCCCCTCGTTTTTGGGCCGTTTGCTCACCTCCACTGCAGCATGGACCGCGGCTCCGGAGGATATCCCCACCAGCAATCCCTCCTCCCTGATCAAGCGACGGGCCATTTGAAAGGCTTGCTCGTTGGTGACCCGGATTACCTCGTCGATCACGCCTGTGTTGAGAATGTCCGGAATAAAGCCGGCGCCGATGCCCTGGATCTCATGCCACCCCGCGCTTCCACCGGAGATTACCGCAGAATCCTCCGGTTCCACGGCGATGGCCTGAAATTCCGGTCTCCTGGACCTGAGGATCTCCCCCACGCCGGTGATGGTCCCGCCCGTGCCGACGCCACTCACAAAGATATCGATCTTTCCCTCGGTATCTTTCCAGATCTCCTCAGCAGTCGTCTCGCGGTGGATCTTGGGATTGGCCCGATTGCGGAACTGTTGCGGGATCCAGGAATTGGGCGTCTTGGCGGCAATCCGCTCAGCCGCCTTGATGGCGCCCCTCATCCCCTCAAGACCGGGAGTCAGGACGAGTTCCGCCCCGAAGGCTCTGAGGAGGGTGCGCCGTTCCAGGCTCATGGTGTCGGGCATGGAAAGAATGAGCCGATACCCCTTCACCGCACAGACGAAAGCCAGGGCGATCCCGGTGTTGCCGCTGGTTGGCTCGATGATCACCGTGTCCTTGTCGATGGCGCCCGTCCGCTCAGCTTCGTTGATCATGCTGATCCCAATTCGATCCTTGACGCTCCCAGCCGGATTTTGAGACTCCAGCTTGGCCACCACCGTGGCCAGGCACCCCGCGGTCACTCGATTCAGCCGCACCATGGGAGTATTTCCCATCAACTCCAGGACATTGTTTGCAATCCTCGCCATGGCGGCCTCCTAGATGTAGTACATGATCTGCGGGTCCAACTTCTTTCGCCTCTCACACACCTCGTCTACAGTCGTGGTTCGCAGGACTTCCGAGGCGTGCGCAAAAATCTCGGCCCACAGGTCCCTGAGAATTTTCCGGGTGGGCTCCTGGTTGGACCCCTCTCTCATGAACACATCGCTGCTGTCAATGGAGCCCTCCAGTGCCCGGACGACCTGCAGCAGATTGATGTGGCTGGCAGACCGGGCCAACTGGTAGCCGCCTTGACGCCCCCGGCTGCTCTCAATCAAGCCGGCCTTTTTCAGGGACAGCAGGAGCTGATCCAGATACTGTTTGGGAATGTTCTGTCTTTCGGCGATCTGGGCGCTCTGTACCGGAGCCTCCAGGGAGTGCAGAGCCAGATCTATGACCGCCAACAGGCCATATTCACCTTTTGTAGACAACCTCATAACCGCCCGCCCGCATGGCTAAAAGATGACTAAAACAATCCAAATACTTTATGTACTCGATTCCGACACCTTCCGTCAACAAGAATACCAGACTAACTTAAAGAACTCACTTGACTTTTCTAAGCACCTCCAATATATTGACTATCTTTATTAATTTAGTCATCTTTTGTGAGATCCATGGTTGCCGCCCCACCCAATGCAGGTGAAATCGCGCAGTGGCAGGAAGAGCTTGGCTCGTCCTCTCCCAGCGAAATCCTGCGATGGGCCCATCGCCGGTTTGCTCCCCGGGTGGTGTTCGCCACGGCCCTGGGGGTGGAAGACCAGGTGATTACCCATTTCCTGGCCCGCAGCGCTCCCACCATCCGGATCGTGACTCTGGATACCGGCAGGCTTTTTCCGGAAACCCTCCAGCTTATCGAAAGGACCGAAAAGCACTACCGCCTGAGAATCGAAACCTTTTTCCCTCGAACCGAAGAGGTGGAAGGCATGGTCCGGGAGCATGGCATCAACCTCTTCTACCGGAGCATCGAGCTGAGACAGCTTTGCTGCCGCATCAGAAAGATCCATCCCCTGGCGCGCGCACTCCAGGGCATGGATGCCTGGATTTGCGGGCTCAGGCGGCAGCAGTCGGTGACCCGCCGGGATCTGCTCCCCGTCGAATGGGACGACAGCAACGGGCTGGTCAAGATCAATCCTCTCTGGAATTGGGAAGAGTCCCGCCTTTGGGAGATCGTCAAGGCCGACCAGGTTCCCTACAGTCCGCTGCACGATCAGGGCTTTCTGAGTATCGGCTGCGCCTGCTGCACCCGTGCCGTGGGTCCGGGAGAAGACCTGCGGTCCGGGCGTTGGTGGTGGGAACAACCCGAGCATAAGGAATGCGGGCTGCACCGCCGGCCGAGTCCCGAGCCAAACCGGTGAATTGATGGCACCGATTCCCGTCCCCTGCAATCCGAACCGGGGAAGCCGAACCGAACCCATGGACAACTATTTTCTCTCCCACCTGGATGTCCTGGAAGCCGAGGCCATTTATGTCATGCGGGAAGTGGCCGCGGAATTTGAACGGCCGGTGCTGCTCTTTTCGGGCGGCAAGGACTCCATCTGCATGTTGAGGCTGGCCGAAAAGGCTTTTCGTCCAGCCCACTTCCCCTTTCCGCTGCTTCACATCGATACCGGTCACAACTTTCCGGAGGTGATTGAATTTCGTGACCGCCGTGTCAAGGAGCTTGAGGAGCGGCTGATCGTTCGCACCGTGGATGAAGCCATCGATGCCGGCATCGCCGCCGAACCGGGCGGCACCGACAAAAGCCGCAACTGGCTGCAAATTCCCACACTGCTGCATGCGCTGGAGCAGTTCAAGTTTGACGCTGCCTTTGGGGGAGCCCGCCGGGACGAAGAAAAATCCAGAGCCAAGGAAAGGTTCTTTTCATTTCGAGACGAATTTGGACAGTGGGACCCGCGCAACCAACGGCCGGAACTCTGGAATGTTTACAACACCAGGATTCATCCGGGTCAGCACATCCGGGTTTTTCCCTTGTCCAACTGGACCGAACTGGATGTCTGGCAATACATCGCCAAAGAAAAACTGGAGATTCCGAGCATCTACTTCAGCCACCGTCGGGAGGTCTTTCGGCGGGACGGTCTATGGATGAGCGCCTCCGGCCTGCTTCCGCTCAAGCGTGGCGAGGTGATCGAGACCCGGTCGATTCGGTTCAGGACGGTTGGGGATATCCTCAGTACAGCCGCCATTGAATCGCACTGCTCCACGGTTCAGGAAATCATCGAAGAAATCTCTGCCCTCAAGGTGACCGAACGGGGTGCGCGGGCCGACGATCAAGTCTCAGAAACCTCCATGGAAGACCGCAAGCGGGAGGGATATTTCTAGGTGAACTCCCGAAAGACCGATCCTCAGGCCGGCGTGCAACTGCTGCGGTTCACTACCTGCGGCAGCGTCGACGACGGCAAAAGCACTCTTATCGGCCGCCTGCTCCACGACTCCAAATTGATCCTGGAAGATCAATTCGCCGCCTTGAAGCGAGCCAGCCTGATGCGGGGGGAGTCGGAAGTCAACCTGGCCAACCTCACCGACGGTTTGCGGGCCGAACGGGAGCAAGGCATCACCATCGACGTCGCCTACCGGTATTTCGCCACACCCCGTCGACGGTTTATCGTTGCAGATACGCCGGGTCACCTTCAGTACACCCGCAACATGGTGACCGGAGCCTCCACCAGCAGTTTGGCCCTGATCCTGGTGGACGCTCGCAAAGGGATCATCGAGCAGACCCGGAGACACGCCACCATCGCATCCCTGCTGGGTATTCCCCACCTGGTGCTGTGCGTCAATAAAATGGACCTGGTCGATTTTTCAGAGGAGGTTTTCGAAACCATTCGACAGGACTTCACCTGTTTTTCAACCCGCCTGAAGATCAAGGATGTCACCTTCGTCCCCATGAGCGCCCTGCTGGGCGACAATGTGGTTGATCGTTCCTCCAACATGCCCTGGTATCTGGGCGAGACGCTTCTTTCCTTTCTGGAGAGCGTTCACATCGCCAGCGACTGGAATATGCAGGATCCACGCTTTCCCGTCCAATGGATCCTCCGCCCCCGATTGGGGCGCTCCACCGATTTCAGAGCCTTTGCCGGTCAGGTCGCCAGCGGGGTCTTCCGGGTCGGCGACCGGGTTACTGTTCTTCCCTCCGGGAGCCAATCCCGAATCCAGGACATTCAACTCATGAATCGGTCGCTGGAAGTTGCCCACGCTCCGATGTCCGCCTGTATCCTGCTGGAAGACACCATCGACGTCAGTCGTGGGGACCTCATTGCGGCTTCCGACAATCTCCCCCATGTAGGCAGGGACCTGGAAGCCATGTGTTGCTGGATGGGCCAGACCCCCTTGCAGCTTGGCAAGAAATACCTGCTCAAACACACCACTCGCAGCACCAAAGCCATGGTTGGTCACTTGCACTACCGACTCGACATCAACCGTTTGGAGGAGGACTCGGCACACGTCCTGAAACTCAACGAGATCGGACGAATCTCCTTGAAAGCAGCCACTCCCCTCCTGTACGACCGCTACCACCGCAACCGGAGTCTGGGTGGATTCGTGCTCATCGACGAATCCACCCATGCTACCGTGGGAGCGGGCATGCTGGAGGAACCTGCCAAACCCGCCCCCCTTCCAGACCGTGTCGACTATTCCATCTGAGACTCCCGTTGCCGGAACTCCCTTCCCACAATAGTTGCGCAATCCTGGGGCTGTGAGGTTATATTAGGGGCTTCAAACTCGTCCCAACGGTCCGAGAAAGGAAACCATCCATGAAGCTGGCTGGCAAGGTAGCACTCATCACCGGGGGTGGCACCGGGATCGGCAGAGCGATTTCGCTGCTGTTTGCCCGGGAGGGCGCCGCGGTTGCGATCAACTATTCCAAGTCTGAGGCGGAGGCTTCGGAAACGGCTTCCGAGGTTCGGAAATTGGGGGGGCGCAGCTCGATCGTCCGCACCGATGTCTCATCGGATTCCCAGGTCCGTCAAATGATGGAACAGGTCCAAAGGGAATTCGGCGCCATCGATATTCTGATCAACAACGCCGGCTTCACTCGATTTATCAACTTTACGGACCTGGAGGAACTGACCGAGGGGATCTGGGACAGCCTCTTCGCCGTGAACCTGAAAGGCACCTTCTTCTGCTCTCGCGCCGCGGCTCCCCTGATGCAAGCCCAAGGCGGTGGGCGCATCGTCAACATCGCCTCGGTAGCTGGAATTACCGGACAGGGCAGTTGCATTGCCTATTGTGCAGCCAAGGCCGGGGTCATCAGTCTGACCAAGTCATTGGCCCGTGCCCTGGGTCCCGACATCCTGGTGAATGCGGTGGCTCCGGCTCTCACCGAAACCCGGTGGCTGGACGGAGTTGCGCGAGCTCCGCAGATGCGGGAGAACTTCAAGACAGCCTCGGCTCTCAACCGCATGGGAACGGCTGAGGATGTTGCCGAGGTCACGCTTTCCATGACTACCGACTGGAGCTTTGTCACCGGGCAGACCGTGGTGGTGGATGGAGGCAGAATGCTCTAACGGCGCCAGCCGGGGCAGCCTATGGAGGTCCGCTCCTGTGGGGAAGCGGAATCAGTCCCTGTTCCCTGAATGTGAGTTGCTGAAACCCTTGTTCTCATTTCCTCGCCAAGCCTGATGCGCGAACTGGCCAACGTTAACGGAACCATCTGTGCCCTGGGGGATGCGGTCATTCCCGCGGAGGACCGCGGCTGTCTGTTCGGCGACGGGGTCTACGAGGTCGTCCGAGCTTATCAGGGTCGGCTCTGGGGTTTTCACCGCCACTGGAAACGGTTCCAGCGCAGCTTGAAGGAAATCGACCTCCAGCCTGCCAACCTGGATGATATTCGGGGTTGGATCGAGGAAACCTACCGGGCAAGTCAAATCCCGGACGCTACCGTTTATTTCCATCTGACTCGGGGAGCCGGCCCCAGGAGCCATTCCTGGGGCGAAGCCTTGAGGCCCTCTTTTTTCATGAGCGTGCGCCCATTTGTCGAAAGGGGGATCGCAGAAGGCGTCAAGGTTCAGTCAGTGCCGGATCTGCGCTGGCGGCGTTGCGACATAAAATCTCTCAACCTGCTGCCCAACGTGCTGGCCAAGCAGCAAGCCCGAAAGCTTGGAGCCTACGAAGCCCTGTTGGTGAACGCTCAGGGAAACGTCACCGAAGGCAGCTCCTCAGCTGCAATGGCAATTCTCAACCGGACCATCGTGGCTCCGCCCCAGGTCTCTTCGATATTGCCGAGCATCACCCGGGAATACGTCGAGGAGATGGCAATCATGCTGAAGCTGGCGTTCCAAGAGCGGTGGCTGACTCTGGCTGAGTTCCGCTCGGCCAGTGAAGCCTTTCTGGCTGGCACTTCTGACGAGATCGCAGGGATTACCCACCTGGATGGCCAAGCTGTCGGGACGGGTGAGGTCGGACCCCGGACCCGGGAAATCCTAAAAGCCTACCGGCAACGTATCCAACGGCAGAACGACTGACTGTGGGGTTGAAACTGAAGCGGCACGCCGCCAGGTCCGACCGGAATTTCAGTTGAGGGTGCTCAACCGAGAGGGGCCGGGGGTTGGGCCGATCGACTCCCGGACGGCCAAATACCTTTGGTAGTTTTCCGCCGAGACGACCATGGTCTTCGGTTTCCCGTCCTCACCGAGTTGACCCAAGAGCTGATCGTTTACCCAAAGTTGGGTCCCCCGGGGATTGCCGAGCTTCAAGTGAAGGGGTTGTTGGAGGGAAAAACTTCTGGTTTCGTCAGACTGCAAGATGCCGCTGAACAAAGTGTTTTCCCCGGCGCTGACCCTTACCCAGGCCTGCTCTCGTGCCCCGATGCGCAACTGCGGCTCGGCCACCGTCCCGGCCTTGGCTGCTGCAGGAGTTTCAGAGGATGGTTGGGGAGCCAGTTCCCCCAGCACCTTCAAGGGAGCCCGGTAACCGGGCCCAGTGACACCCAACGGCTGCCCATGGTTCCCGGAAGCTGGCGGGGGCGTTGATGCCAGATCCTGGGAATGCTGCCCTGTCGGGTGGCTCTCCAGGACATTCTGTGCCGCCTGGTCGGTTCGGGCGCGCGCTTCGACGAAGTAAAAAATCGCAAGTGCTCCAAGAAGAGCCACCGCGGAGGGAAGGAGGGTGGCGGATTTTGCGCCTGCGGTCCTGGCCTTCGGTCGCGTGGGCGGGGATGCCTGGGTTGCCTCCCCCACACGGGCAGGAGGGCCGGTGAAGCTGACCCCATCCTCCTCCAGCAGGCATTCCCTGACCGCCTTGCCCTCGTCAATTCCCAGACAGCGGGCATAGCTGCGAACAAAGGACTGCCGGAAAATACCGGAGGGTAATCGATCAAAGCGGTCGGCTTCCAGGTAACCGAGTACACTGACTCGGATCTTGGTTTCCCTGGCGATTTCTTCCAGGGTAATTCCTCTGAGTTCTCTCTCCCGCTTCAGATCGGCTCCCAAGGACACGATGGTTCTCCCACAAACGAAAAGGGCCATGTATATTATGGCGCTGCCGAGCCGCTGTCAATAATGTGAGGAAGAAATTGATATCGCACCAACTCCAGGTTTACAATCAGCAGGTCTCGAAAAGTTCAACCCCTTGAACCGGGTGACAGCAGCGTTTATGAACCAGAGGCTTTTTGCTGGTCTTGAGACATTAATTGGATCCCCGGCCAAACCTATGAACGCCTTATCCCGACTGCTGCTGCTGTCCGTCCTTCTCTGTGGGCTGTCCCCTACCGCCCCTGCGGACCAATTACCCAAGGTAAGGACGCTCAGAATCGATGTTCGCATGGTCGAGGTCTATACCGCCGTCTTCGACCAGAGAGGCAGATACGTTCCGGGACTGGCTTCGGCCGACTTTGAAATCGAAGAGGACGGTCAGATCCAATCCATCCAAGCCTTTGAGTCCCAGACCTCGGCTTTGACGATTGCGTTGCTGGTGGACACCACCGGAAGCATGCTGAAGCCGCTGCCTCACGTCAAGAATGCGGTAGCCGATCTGTTGACGGAAATCAAGGCCCAGGATCGTTTCGGTCTATTCGCCTTCAATAACCGGCTCCAGGTCCTGGTTCCCTTCACCAAGGACAGGCGCACGGCCCTTCGAGCCTTGTTCCGCATGCGGGCCTCCGGAAGCACCGCTCTGTTCGACTCTCTGGCCCAATTGGCTCCTCATTTGGCCCGAGTCACCGGAAAGAAGGCCATCCTCCTCTTTACCGATGGCGAGGATACCAGCAGTGTCTTGTCAATGGAGGATTCGGTCCGGACCATCAAGCGGGTCGGCATTCCCATCTATACCGTATTTCAGGGGCGGGCGCTCCAAAGTCAGCTCCTGATTGATCGTCTTACGGAGATCTCGGATGCGACCGGAGGAGTCGCTGTCAGGATCCGCCGCCCCGAAGAAATCAGCCGGGTCTTTACCGAGATCGTCAAGGATCTTCAACACCTCTATCTGCTCGGCTACTATCCTCCCGCCGAGGTCGGCTCCAACAACGGGAGGTGGCGCAAGATCTCGGTGCGTGTCCCCCGACAAAAGGGCTTCAGGGTGAGAGCCAAAGAAGGGTATTTGCCCTAACTCGGGACAGGAATCCGATCGGCTACTCTCTAGCCCGCATTTCTCACCAGGGGGCGTGATCATGGCGCCGTAATTTTCCCCTCAGCGCGTGCTCGCGAGCGAAGAGCGTAGCGGTCACTACGTTCGAGAGAGCATGTGCGCGCTGAGGGGAAAAGGACAAGCCAGGGCGCGCCCAGCACCGTCTGTACCCACGAGCCCTTTAAATGGCGCCAATCAAGGTACTGAAGGTAAACTGATTTTCACTATGTATTCAGCGACCTGGTGAGAAATTCGGGCTTGCGCCTGACACCTTGACGGCAGTTGCTGCCGGTTGACCCGGCAATCCTTAAGTGATAATTTTACTAATACCAAACTGAAAAGGGAGTTGAACCTGTGGCGGGCGAAGCGCTAGGAATGATTGAAACCAAGGGGCTTGTTGGTGCCGTCGAGGCAGCTGACGCAATGGTGAAAGCAGCCAACGTCACTCTTGTGGGAAAGGAGTACATTGGAGCCGGGTTTGTGACGGTATGCGTGCGAGGGGATGTCGGGGCGGTAATGGCTGCCACCGATGCCGGTGCCTCCGCAGCGCGGCGAGTCGGCGAACTGGTCGCTGTCCATGTCATCCCCAGCCCGCACGCCGAAGCTGAAAAAAACATACCGGGCAACGCCGGCGAATCCCGCTAAGCCACCCTGTCGGCAACGGATGCCGCCGATTGCGGCCTGCAGGATCAACACCTTTAACCCGCATCTCTCACCGGGTGGCT
The DNA here is from genome assembly GCA_965198125.1 of Candidatus Versatilivorator sp. GTDB lineage: Bacteria > Acidobacteriota > Terriglobia > Versatilivoradales > Versatilivoraceae > Versatilivorator. The sequence continues at coordinate 4,541,890 of CBDAOQ010000003.1, forward strand.
GGGTACATCATGAGAGACAGTTTATCTTCACCATCCAGTTGGTCCCATATTGAAGGCGTCCGTGCACAGATAGTGTCACGCGCACCCTGGCTCGTCATTGGCGCGCACAGGCTCCCTCGAACGGTGTTCCAGCTACGTTCTTCGGTCGCGAGTTCGCGCTGAAGGGGATACTGGCTGCGCCATGATCACGCCCCCCGGTGAGAAATGCGGGTCAAGGCCCGGCAGCCGCTATTGGCGTGGCGCCAACGTCCCTGGATAGCCTCTCCATTCCCCGCCCCCCGGACCTTCCCGAGACCATGGATAGAGATCTCGAGTCCATTCAGCAGGCTCGGTCATTGCTTGACAAGGCATTTCAAGCTCAGGACCGTCTGGCTCAATTTTCCCAGGACCGGATCGATTCCGTGGTTCAACACATGGCCGAGGCAGGACTTGGGGCGGCAGAGAAACTCGCCCGGATGGCCGTGGAGGAAACCGGCTACGGCAACGTTGCCGATAAGGTCCTCAAGAACAAGTTTGGCGCCGAGTTCGTTTACCAGGCCATTAAAGACCTCTGTACGGTTGGCATCCTAAGGGAGGACAGGGAAAAAGGGATCCTCGAGATCGCTTCACCCGTGGGGGTTATTGCCGCGATAATTCCTTCCACCAACCCGACTTCCACCACCATCAACAAGGCCTTGATCGCGCTCAAGGGGCGCAATGCCATCGTTTTCAGCCCCCACCCCTCGGCCGCAGGCTGCATCCAGGAAACCAGCAGAATTTTGTCAGAGGCGGCTGTCGCAGCCGGTGCGCCCGAGGGAGTCATTGGATGTCTGTCCCAATCCACCATCGAAGGAACGCGGGAGCTGATGAGCCATCGCAAGACGGCGCTGATACTGGCGACCGGCGGGCAGGGTCTTGTCAAGGCCGCCTACAGCGTGGGAAAACCTGCCTTGGGGGTGGGTCCCGGCAACGTTCCGGCCTATGTCGAATCCTCCGCCGACATCCCTCAAGCCATACAGGACATATTCGCCGGCAAGTGCTTTGACAACGGCACTCTCTGTTCTTCGGAGCAGGCCATTATCACCGATGCCTCCATCAAGGATCGGGTCATCGAAGAGATCAAACGAAACGGTGGCCATTTCCTGAACGAGCAGGAAATCGAAGCTCTGGGTCAAGTGGTCGTCACTGCCAGGCGAACGGTGAACCCAAAGATCGTCGGCAAGCCGGCCGCAACCATTGCCGCCCAGGCCGGTATCCGGATTCCGGAAGGTACGCGAGTCCTGGTGGCCCCGCTCCCAGGGGTTGGGCGGGACTACCCTCTGTCCATGGAAAAGCTCTCCCCCATTCTGGCGTTTTATGTGGAAAGCGACTGGCAGGCAGCTTGCGATCGATGTATCGAGTTGATCAACTACGGGGGATTGGGACACACCCTGGCGATCCATTCCAAAAACGACGAGATCATTCGGCAATTCGGCATGCAACAACCGGTTTTTCGAATCGTCGTCAATACCCAGGCGGCCCTGGGAGCCGTGGGCTACACCACCTGGCTCTTTCCGAGCATGACCCTGGGATGCGGAACCCTCGGGGGCAATATCACGTCAGACAATATCTCGCCGCTCCACCTGATCAACATCAAACGGGTCGCCTACAGCCGTACCCACAACCCTCGGACCGACTCCGCCCGACCCTCCCCTGTCCCGCAGCAGAACGCTATCCCCATCAATCGACAGGAAGTCTCGGCCCTGGTGGACCGCCTGCTGGCCGGCCGTCGCCTCGAACCCGCCCCGCCTGCCGAGCCCGCTCCGCCTGCAGCCCGGCCCACACCCCGACCCCGGGAGTCAGCAGCCGACCCACCAGAACCGGTCAGCTTCGTCTGTGAGGAGGATATTCGGCAGGCGCTAAAGGAAGACCGCAAGATTCATGTCGACGCGAAATCCATCATCACCCCCGCCGCGCGCGATCTCGGAAACCAGAAAGCAGTTCTGGTCTACCTGTCGTGACTCGCCCGCAACCTCAAACCGTCAACCTCAATCCCAGCAACCTGGCCAGCTTGTAGAGCCTTGACTGCCTGATCGCCTCCAGCTTCAAACGAGCCTGCTGCACCTCCGCATCTAACCGTTGCACCTCCGCATCTAACCGAAGGGCCCATTCCGTCCGATCCTCAAATTCAGACCGGAGCTTCAACTGCGCCTCGTCTCTTGCTTCCAGTTGGCGCGATAACTCCTCTGTCCAACGATTGCGATCCTCAAACTCGGACCGGAGCTTCAACTGGGCCTCGTCTCTTGCTTCCAGTCGCCCAGACAACTCCTCCGCCCAACGACTGCGATCCTCAAACTCAGTCTGGAGCTTCAACTGCGCCTGGTCTCTTGCTTCCAGTTGGCGCGATAACTCCTCCGCCCAACGATTGCGATCCTCAAACTCGGACCGGAGCTTCAACTGGGCCTTCGTCTCTTGCTTCCAGTCGCCCAGACAACTCCTCCGCCCAACGACTGCGATCCTCAAACTCGGACCGGAGCTTCAACTGCGCCTGGTCTCTTTCTTCCAGTTGGCGCGACAACTCCTCCGCCCAGCGGTTGCGATCCTCAAACTCAGACTGGAGCTTCAACTGGGCCTCGTCTCTTGCTTCCAGTGGCGCGACAACTCCTCCGCCCAACGATTGCGATCCTCAAACTCAGTCTGGAGCTTCAACTGCGCCTCGTCTCTTGCTTCCAGTTGGCGCGACAACTCCTCCGCCCAACGATTGCGATCCTCAAACTCAGTCTGGAGCTTCAATTGCGCCTTGTCTCTTCTTCCAGTTTAACTCCTCCGCCCAGATTGCGATCCTCAAACTCATTGGAGCTTCAACTGCGCCTCTCGCTTCCAGTTGGCGCGATAACTCCTCCGCCCAACGATTGCGATCCTCAAACTCAGTCTGGAGCTTCAACTGCGCCTTCGTCTCTTGCTTCCAGTTGGCGCGATAACTCCTCCGCCCAACGATTGCGATCCTCAAAGTCAGATTGGAGTTCCCCTAGAGCCTTGTCTCTTGCTTCCAGGCGGCGGGACAACTCCTCCACCCAGCGGCTGCGATCCTCAAAGTCAGATTGGAGTTCCCCTAGAGCCTTGTCTCTTGCTTCCAGGCGGCGGGACAACTCCTCCACCCAGCGGCTGCGATCCTTAAACTCAGTCTGGAGCTTCAACTGCGCTTCGTCTCTTGCTTCCAGTTGGCGCGACAACTCCTCCGCCCAACGGCTGCGATCCTCAAACTCAGTCTGGAGCTTCAATTGCGCTTGTCTCTTGCTTCCAGTTGGCGCGACATCTCCTCCGCCCAACGGCTGCGATCCTCAAACTCAGTCTGGAGCTTCAATTGCGCCTTGTCTCTTGCTTCCAGTTGGCGCGACATCTCCTCCGCCCAACGATTGCAATCCTCAAACTCCTCGCGTAGGCGCACCAGGGATTCGTCTCTCGACTGGACCTGCAGGTTCAACTGCATCGCCCAGCCTGTGCGCTCCTGGTACTCGCCCTGAAGCCGGGTCAGAGCACGGTCGAGCTTATTGACTTCCTTTTCCAACCGCTGAATGTTCTGCTGGCGCTCTCTCAGGAGGTTACCGCTGCCAGGCAACAGACAGAAGTTTCCCAACCGGGGTTGATTGTCACGGCCATGGGTGCAAACGCCCACGAAAAAGTTGGAGGTGGCTTCCAGATTAGCCACTTCCTCCTGAAGGCAGGCGGTTACCTCCTGGAAGAGGGTCGGATTCCCTATAATCAGGCCTGCAATATGATTCTGAAAATAGATTTGCACGGAACTGAAAACGGACTTCAAGAAGCCGAGAAACTCCTGGAAGTCAAACTCATGGGTGTGGAATGGATTGGCCTGGTTGCTCTCCTGGCTATAGAAAATTCGATTCGGTGTGGAAATGACCGTCAACCCATTCGGTTTAAGGACACGGTTCACCTCATGCAAATGGGCTTGTTGGCCCTGCAGATGCTCGATCAGCTCAAAACTGACGACCACATCCACACTGTCGCTGGCCAGCGGCAAGCCATGGCCGTCGCCGACCACCATCTCGATATTATCCCCGGCGTACTCTTCATTGGCATAGCGAACCGCTTCTTCCGAAAGATCAACGGCAACGACCGCACTCGCCTTTTCCGCCAGGATTTTCGCTCCATAGCCCACGCCGGAGCCGATGTCCAGGACCACTTTGTCCTTCACCAGAAGCTGGGCGAACCTGTAGCGGCAAAGGTGCTCGTTCAGCAGGTCGGCATTCACGCTTCCGGGGACGATTCTCTCACCGGTAAATTCCATCACCCCTCCAACAGATGGCGCCAAGCCGGCATCGACATCAGGAGCGCTGGCAAATCCCAAAGACGGGGGATGATTGAGTCACCCCAAGCCGGCCACGGGACCTGGACAGATAGGAAAGCCTGCAACCCTGCCTCAACGGTCCTTTCCCTCGTCAACCGGTTCACAGCTTTTCGACCCTGATCCATTGAACGGCACATCCCAGATTTCTGTAATCCGCAGACGCCCCGGCCAAGCTGGGGTTCCAGATGGGGCGCGCCTGAAAACGAATCGTCGTGGGATGCTGGTCAATAGCTCCCTGTGAAATGGGGAATGCGTATTCCCGGAACTGGTCCCCTACCCCGATCAGCTCTTTTGTGTCCAATCTCACCTCATTGACCCAAACCGTGAGGAATTGTCGGAATTTGAGATCCGGACTCGACTTGACGGTCCGAATCACGAGCTGATAGTTCTCGCCAGGATTCAGGGGAACCGGCCAAACCAGGCTCGGGGCAACCCCGGTCCAGGAATACCCGTCGGCTTCCACCGGATAGAAATCATTCCGTTCTATTCCCTCGCACTCGGCACCGAACTCTACCTGATAGGCACGGGTCCCTCCCATCGGAACCAGGGATTGGAGCTTGAGGCAGTCCAGCATAAACCCCAGGTCACGTGTATCCGCACCATACCCCATGGCGGATGGGTTAAAGGACTGCGTTCGAATCTCGACCAGGTTTCTCTCCCCTTGGGCCAACTGCGATCGGGCGATCGGGATCTTGTACTCGTTGAATCTCGGGGATAATTGTAAAGGCCCCAGATCATGACCGTTAACATGGACCCTGACGGGAGACTCGGTTGCGGCCCCCGCGTCCGGGCGAGCCAGCCGTGCGATCAGAACTGCCGGATAAGTGGCATCGATTTCCGGCATTTCCACCGAAGCATCCCCCCGGCTCCATCGGTAAGTATTGCGGCCGGCCCCAAGTTCCACTTGATAAAACCCTTTGGACGCATAACCGAAGCTGGAGTGCCGGTTGAGAGCCTGGTATGGCTTGGGGCGTCCTTGCGGACGAGGTTTGACCTCGTAGATTTGAAGACTGTAGTGCACTTTTTGCATTTTCTCGGGTAGGCGCTCATAGGTCCGTTCCACCAGCCGACTGGTGAAATGGAATCGCTCGCTGGGCTCGAAAACGTACTCGGAACTGTCCAGGGAAGTCCACTCATCGCTGGAAATGAGAAAGACTCTCTTGTTTGCCGCCAGATATTTGGCGACGACCCGTTCAAACGCGCCACGATCCGGCGTGTTATGGGCAAGAGGCAAAACGGATTGTCCAAACAGGTTTCTCAGGGGACCCAGAAAAAATTGCTGAGCCCGGCCGTGCTCAAACAGGATTACGTCAGCTTCCAACGTTCGGCTGGCCAGCAGCGCCATTTGCGCCCAGGTTCCTCCAAGCTCCCCTTGGCGAAAAAAAGGCCAGGCCGCCACCGTCTGCGCGGCAACCATGGCGATCAACAACCCCGACCCGCAAACCTGCAGCAGGAATCGACGGGACCCGGATCGAGCCCCCACCCTCGGATGGATGGAGGCCAATCGATACAAACGCTGCATAGCCAGGCCTGCCAGGATGAGCAGCGCCGGAATGGTGACCTCGGCGTAGCGGCGGATGACCCAGTAGTTGTCGGGAAAGGCGCGAGACTTGTAACCGTAGAACAACAGGAAGACCCCCAGCAACAGCAAGAGAGGCAAGGGACGAATCTGACCCTTCAAAACGACTTGGCGCAGTGCCAGGATGGCGCCGAGATAGGCCAGGCAAAGACCCAAGGGAGAGAGATACCAGCCCAGCCGAACCAGATTCAACTCATCGTAGAAAGGCACGGCTCCCTGGTGAGGTGCTGAGAGCGGCAGCAGGTTGGCGCCCGAGGCCATCATCGGGCGGAGAAAATATCCATAGGCGAAGGCAACGGTCACCAGACCCGAGAGGCACACAAAAACAATCCGGCGCCGCGTCGCAGGATCTCCTAACCACTTGGATTTGGGAAACCATCCCCCCCGCCAGACTATCATCAACCGCATCCGCCGCTTGGACGACCAGGCCACGGCCGTTGCCAACAAGGCCAGCGCAAGCAGCCAACCCCATTGGCGGTCAAGGAAGGAGAGCATACCCTGGTTGAACAAAATGGCCAGCACGTAGGGATAGGCAAAAAGTGCGATGTGGGCCAAAGAATAAGCCAGACCGATGGCCAAACCCGCTGCGACCGGCCGGACCGGCAAGCCGACCCAACGCGCAGGCCCCAACCGGACCAGGACCAGGAACAACACTGGCAAGCCGACCCAACGCGCAGGCCCCAACCGGACCAGAACCAGGAACAACACCACTGCCAGGATCGCCAGCACGGAATCGATGCGCACCATCAGGCTCAATCCGAACACCAATCCCGACAGGAAGCCCAGACCAACCCGCCGGCGTGACACGGCCAGGGTCAGCATCCAGACCCCGGCCAGCAGCAGGACCTGGGCCAACGTTTCGCTGAAGGGACTTCGCACCAGCCATATCTGGCCCAGGTTCAGGCAAAGCAAGGTGGAGGCCACCAACCCGGCCGTCTTGGACCGAAACACCTCGATGGCCAATGCAACCACCAGCAGGAGGCTCAGCAGGCCCAGCAGGACGTTGAAACCGAATAGCCCGTCGAACCTCCAGATTTTGAATGCCAGGGACAGCCAGAGCGGAAACAGATGCAGATACTGGGGCAACATTTCCCCGGTCTCCGCATCGAGCAGCGAAAAACCGGGCACGGCCTCCAGATAGAGGGCATCTTCAAGAAGAACCGGCAGGAACAGTTTCTGCCGATCCTCATCAAAATCCTGGAAGTCCGGATCGCTGAAACGCAAGCCCGGCTCTTGAGCCAAACGCACCGCAATGTTGGCATGCTCCCCGGGATCTCTTTGGCTGGTGATATATTCAGCAGTCCTTCCAAAGGTGAACAAACCCAGCAGCAGGATGCCCGACAGCCACAGATCGCTCCACCGGAGCTGCGGCTGTCGCCAGATCGGCAGCCGCCACCGCAAATTCCCCGACTTCCACAGGCCGGCGAAACAGACCAGGCTGTAAACCGCCAACAGCAGAAACAGATTGCGAATCCGGACCACACCCAGTTGTGCGCTCAGGATGAGGAAAAAGGAGGTTGGAACCAACCCGCAGATGGTGCTGAGCAAGACAGGGCTGATCAGGCTTTTGAACAGGTCGACTCCGATACCAGATGGCTTGCCCGGTCCGGCAGGGTCCTGGGGTCGCCCAACGGCAAGCCGGTAGGTTAACCAGCCGCTGACGCCAAACAGACCTGCAAATTGCAACAGAAGCCAGTAGTCCTTCCAACCGGGAACGAAATCCATGGAAATTCCTCATGCCGACCACCCCTGTGTTCCTGGGATCGGTCAGCCCAAAAGTGGCTTACGGTGCCAGTTCAGAGCGGTCGCAATGATGTCGTCCAAGGCGCAGTGTTTCGGGGTCCAGGCCAGAACCTTGAAGGCTTCGGAGGCATCGGCCACCAGGATCGAGGGGTCCCCGGTTCGCCGCGGGCCCTCTTTGACAGGCACCGCTCTGCCCGAAAGCCTTTCAACTGCCATAACGATCTGCTTCACCGAGTGCCCCCGCCCCGTTCCCAAATTCAGCGCGGTGCTCGGGCCGCCTTCCAGGAGATAGCGTAGCGCCAATACGTGGGCAGACGCCAGATCCGAAACGTGGACATAGTCCCGAACAGCTGTACCGTCAGGGGTTTCGTAATCTGTCCCAAAAACCTCAAAATAGCGGCGCTGCCCGAGAGCCGTCTTTATCGCCAGGGGAATCGCGTGAGATTCGGGTTGATGGTTTTCGCCGATCTCGCCCTCCGGGTCGGCCCCGGCAGCATTGAAGTATCGCAGGCAGACGTAGCCAATGCCATAGGCCATACCGAAGTCCCGCAGCATGTGCTCCACCACCAGCTTGCTCACCCCGTAGGGCGTTACCGGAACCTTGGCCTGGGTCTCCGAGATCGGAATCTTCTCGGGAACTCCATAAATGGCGCAACTGCTGGAAAAGATGATGGCATGTATCCCCCGATCCAGCATCCCCCGCAGCAGGTTCAGGCTTCCCATCAGATTGTTGTGGTAGTACCTGGCGGGATCCAGCACCGACTCGCCGACGTCACACAGATCTGCAAAATGCATCACCCCGACGGGTTGATGCTGCTTGATCACGGTTTTCAATCGAGCGTCATCCGTCAGATCAACTCTTTCGAGAGGTCCCCACTTTACCGCCGATTCATGTCCATGGGAGAGGCAGTCTACGGCTACCGGATTGAATCCCTCGGCCGCCAGCGACTTGCAGACATGACTGCCGATATAACCGGCTCCGCCAGTTACCAGAATCGTTTGTCCCAGGATCATGTTTGCCTTCCCACCCAAGCCGGATCAATTGCCCTGTTCCGGAACCGCTCCCCCCGGCAGCTACAGTCCGACTAATTCAATCAGAAAACGCCAGTTGTCGCAATTGAGGCGAACGCGTTGCCTTGCCTGTGGCGACGTTCTACAATGCGCCGATCGCTTGAGCCCGCATTGCTCAACCCGTGGCTGCGACAATCCCACGTCAATCATGAAAAGGATTTTATTCTTCCGTTTGCAGTTCCTCCGGAATCCTCTCTCCGCGCCATGACACCAACCACCTCACTCTCGGTCATTGTCCCTGTTTACAACGAACAATCCCTGGTCCACGCCAGTCTTTCCCGGCTGCGGGTCTTGAGAGACAGCCCACTCTTGAGCTTGATCCGGGTGATCGTGGTGGACGACGGTTCCCGGGATCAAACCGCCACCGTACTCCATCGGTTCCGGCAATCCCTGGAAACGGAGGATTGGGGAGAAAAATTTGTCTGGCACTTTGTGCGTCACCCGAGGAATTGCGGCAAGGGCAAAGCCCTGAGAACGGGTTTGAGGTTTGCAGACACCGAGCTTAGCGTCTGTCAGGACGCTGACCTCGAATACCATCCTCGAGATCTCCTGGTCATGATTGCTTTGTTCCTGAAGGGAAATGTGGATGCCGTCTTCGGCTCGAGGTTTCGCGAGGCCGGGTTGCAGTCCAGGCGACTTTCCCCCCATCGGCTGATCAACGGGGTCCTCACCACTCTTTGCAACCTGGTCAGCCATTTGAACCTCTCCGATATGGAAACCTGCTACAAGATGGTTCGCACCGACCTGCTCAAGAGCATCCCGCTTGAGAGCAACGACTTCCGCATCGAACCCGAGCTCACCATCAAGTTGGCGAAACGAGGCGCCCGCCTGCTGGAAGTCCCCATCGGTTATTCGGCCAGGAGCTATCAGGAGGGGAAAAAAATCAGTTGGAAGGACGGACTCAAGGCCCTGCTGGCGATCTTCAAATTCGCTGTTTCGAACCGCAGCGACCGGAAAGCAAGCACGTAACCCGGGGCGCTGCCTTCCGGGGCTAACCCGCATTTCTCACCAGGGGGTTGAGCATAAGGTAGAAAAGTGCTTGCCATTAACATCTTGCGGCGCTTTGTTTGGAGTCTTCAGGGTACAGACGGTGCTGGGCGCGCCCTGGCTTGTCTTTTCCCCTTCAGCGCGCACATGCTCCCTTGAATGGTGTTCCGGCTACGCCCTTCGGTCACGAGCACACGCTGAAGCGGAAAATCCTGCGCCATGATCACGCCCCCTGGTGAGAAATGCGGGGCTAGTCCACCTTGGTAAAAGCGATTGTTCCCCGGGGAAGCCGGGCAAAGTTCTCTATCTGCTCCCCGGACTGCAATGCACCGTCCGGCAAAAGGTACAGAGTCTGGTGGCTCAGGAAGACATCGTCCAGGCCTTCGCCCAAAGGGTCTTCGGTGCTTGGCCTGGGAACCCGGCGGTAGGCTATGAGGACTCTCGTTCCTGGAGGCACATCCGCAAATCGCTCGATCCGATGGCCCGCCAGGATCTTACCGCTGGGGTAGAGGTAGTAGGTGAATGAGGAATTGTGAAGGGCATTGGCAATTTTCCAGGGTGACATGTCCTTGCCGACGACAGGAAGCAGAACTTCCGCCCGTTCGGCACTAACCACCTTGTCCTCTTCCACTCCCAGCTCGATTTGAGTGCCGGGAGGAATGTCGGACCAGTCCTGGATTTCGTGACCGCGCAACGAACGGCCGTCCGGAAAACGATAGAGCGTCGTGGCGGCCTTGTACTGGCGGCCGGCAATCTTCCAGGCCGTCCGGCTGGCCGTGATGGTATTGTCCCTCTGGCGATCAGCGGCGGGGGTCGTCAAACTGCCGTTATCCTCCCGTTTTTCAGCTTTCCGTACGGCCGTCTTCGACTTGGATTGTCGGGCCACTTGGACGCGCCCCGGGTCACCACCGATTCTTCCGGCAACCACGTCCGGGTCATGGGGGTATTCATCGGTCAGCCCGGCCCGTCTGCGGTCAAAGTTGTCGGCGCCTGGATCCTTCTTTCTGCCTCTGAGCCTCTTCCTGTGGAACCGGTTCGGTTTGGAATAGGCGACTCGGTAGTGCCCCAGCACATCTTTATCCTTCACCCGAAACCGCTTCTGCAAAATTCCAAGCAGTTCCTTCAGGGACCGATACTGCCGATCGGTGAAAGGCACATTGTGGTATCCCTCCAGCTCGATGCCGAGCGAGTGGTCGCTGAGACCCTTCAGCCCGTTCCACATGCTGACGCCGGCGTGGTTTGCCCGGAACCTGGGATCCAGAATCCGATAGACGTTTCCGTTCTTGGCGATGAGGTAGTGGGCATGCCCGCCCCGGCTGACGTATCGACGCCGCCGGACCTTGCCGCGAGAAAGGGTTCTCAACGAACTGGGCAGACTGCCTTCGGTGGAGTGAATGACGAGATGGCGGGTACTCTTGCGTGCGCGTTTGGCAAAGCGGGGGTTGAGCCTTTTCTGATAGTCAATGATCTTGAGCGCCGCCAGATCGGTGGCGGAGAACCCAAGCAGCGTCGCAGTCAGTCCAACAATGAACGCTCGTCTCATAGAACGAGGATCTTCAGCTCAACCTCTATCGCAGGGGGGCGCACCGATTTCTACCCCCATAACTTGTGGCTATGTTCTCCCCAATCCGCCTGGAAGGCAAGCGAATTCCGAGCGGTCCGGGGGCTGCCGACCGGCTTCAGCCAATGGCTGAGCTGCAACAAGGCGCAATTGTCAGTGGCCGCCTGGGGAAATCTCCTTCCTCCCGCGACTGCAATCAGATGTCGAAGTACAGGGCAAACTCATGGGGATGCGGCCGCAATCGCATGGCGTCGACCTCCTGGGTTCGTTTGTAGTCGATCCAGGTTTCGATCACATCCTTGGTGAAGACATCTCCCTTGAGAAGGAAGTCATGGTCGTCTTCCAGCGCATCGAGGACATCCTCCAGGCTGCCGGGAGTTGACTTCACATTGGCGGCGTCGGCCGGACCCAGGTCGTAGAGATCCTTATCGATGGGGTCCGGAGGAGTAATCTTGTTCTGCACTCCGTCCAGGCCTGCCATCAACAGGGCTGTAAACGCCAGATACCCGTTACAGGAGGGGTCCGGGAAACGGGTCTCCACCCGCTTGGCTTTCTCGCTTCGGGAATAAGCTGGAATCCTGACCGCCGCGCTGCGGTTACGCTGGGAATAAATAAGGTTGATGGGCGCCTCATACCCGGGAACCAGGCGACGGTAGGAATTGGTAGTCGGCGCGCAGAAACCCAACAGAGCGGGGGTGTGTTTGAGAATCCCGCCGATGTAGTAAATGGCGGTCTTGCTCAGGTCCGCATAACCGCCCGCCTCGTAAAAGACGTTCCTTCCCTCCTTCCAGATACTCGTGTGGACGTGCATTCCCGACCCGTTATCCTGGAAGATGGGCTTCGGCATAAAGGTGACCGTTTTCCCATTCCTGCGTCCAACGTTCTTGATGATGTATTTGTACTTCAGGAACTTGTCGGCCATGCTGGTCAGGGTGTCAAACCGCATATCGATTTCGCACTGACCTGCCGTGCCCACCTCGTGGTGATGGACCTCCACTTGCACTCCCACCTTTTCCAGCAGCAGAACCATTTCGCTGCGAATGTCCTGGAGACTATCCATCGGAGGAACCGGAAAGTAGCCTTCCTTGTAGCGGGGCTTGTAGCCCAGGTTGGGGTTCTCCTCCTTGCCTGAGTTCCAGAATCCCTCCTTGGAATCCACGTAGTAATAGCCGTAGTTATAGGACTGATCGAAGCGGATATCGTCCAGAACGAAAAACTCCGGCTCCGGACCGAAGTAGGCGGTGTCGCCAATGCCGGTCGATCTCAGATAGTTTTCAGCCTTTTGCGCGATGTAGCGCGGGTCTCGGGAATAGGACTGGAGCGTCACCGGATCCTTGACATTGCAGATGATATTGAGCGTCGGGACTGCGGTGAACGGGTCTTGAAAAGCCGTGGAGGCGTCCGGGATGAGGATCATATCGCTTTCCTGGATCTCCTGAAAGCCGCGGATGCTCGATCCGTCAAATCCCACGCCCTCTTCAAACATGTCCTCGTCGACCTCTTTGGATGAGATCGAGAAGTGCTGCCACAGGCCTGGCAAGTCCACAAAGCGCAGGTCAATCATCTTGATGCCTTCGTCGTTGACGAACTTCAAGAGCTCTTTAGGGTTCATCGATTACTCCTTGGCGTTAAGGGGTGAAACTTCTTCCCAGGTTGGTTGAGCTTTCGGCTGGGGGAGTGCGGTGGTACTGCGGCAGAACACTACGCCACGCTGCGTAGGCCCCAAGGAACCTGCATGCGGCTTTGCATGAGCCCGAAAAGAGCCGAATCTTAAGCAGAAACGGCCAGGTTGTCAAGAGGCAAAACGCTCAGACCGAGAAGGTCGTTTTGACCTGTTCGGACTTGGTCCGGATCTTGTCGGCCAAAGCCTGCTTGTGCCGCGCCAAACGGTCCGTCAGCACGGGGTCGGAGGTGGCCAGGATTTGAGTGGCAAAAATGGCTGCATTGACCGCTCCGGCTTTTCCCACAGCCATGGTGCCGACCGGCACGCCACCCGGCATCTGTACGGTAGCCAGCAAGGCATCAAAACCAACCAGAGGACTGCTGTTCACCGGAACCCCGATCACGGGAAGAACGGTTTCCGCGGCTGTGACGCCCGCCAGGTGGGCAGCCCCTCCCGCGCCGGCAATGATGCACTTCAGCCCCCTTGCCGCCGCGGTTCGGGCGTACTCCGAGGCCCTTGCCGGCGAACGATGAGCGGAACAGATATCAATTTCGAAAGGAATGCCGAACTCCTTGAGCTGCCGGGCGGCTTCTCCCATTATCTTCAGATCAGAGTCACTCCCCATGATGATACCGACGACCGGTTCCATAATTACACCCTCCACGGTTGGTCCAGAATACAGTTCTCGACAACAGAACTCCCCAACACAGGGCCCGGGCCTGCCTGTCGGCCGGTGGCCACACCCCTCTAATTCAATCCCTGGCTCCCGATATCGCTCCGGTAGCGCATCTGCTCGAATCGCACGCTCTTGAGGGCACGGTAAACCCGGGCGATAGCCGAAGGGAGATCCATTTCCTTGGCCGTGACTCCCAGAACGCGGCCTCCGGCGGTCACCGGTTGCCCGTCCTTCAAGAGTGTGCCGGCGTGGAACACCTTGACTCCTTCCATGGCGTCGGCATCGGCAATCCCTCGAATGCGCCGGCCGGTCCGATACTTTCCGGGGTAACCTCCCGAGGCCATCACCACGCAGACACTACAGTCCGAATCCCAGGTTAGCTGCACCGAATCCAGAGTCTGTCCGTCGATGGCCTGCAGCACCTCCACCAAGTCATTCTCCAGCCGGAACAGAACCGGCTGGGCCTCGGGATCCCCCAGACGGACATTGTACTCCAAGACCTTGATGCCATCGTCCGTCAGCATCAGGCCCACATACAGAATCCCCCGGAAGGGCGTTCCCTCGGCCGCCATGCCGCGGATGGTGGGCTCGACAATGGTTTGGAGGACCTCCCTCTGTTGCTCTGGAGATAGGATTCCATCGGCCGAGTAGGCGCCCATGCCGCCAGTGTTCGGGCCTCGATCGTGGTCAAAGGCCCTCTTGTGATCCCGGGAAGGAACCATGGGCAGGAAATGCTTTCCATCGGAAAAAACCAGAAAAGAGGCTTCCCGGCCCGTCAGGCACTCTTCCAGCAACACGTTCTCCCCGGCCTCACCAAAGACCCGCTCCTTCATCATCCGCTCGACCGTCAATTCGGCTTCCTGCCGATCCCGGGCAATGACCACTCCCTTCCCCGCCGCCAGACCGTCGGCCTTGATGACCAGCGGAAAGCCCATCTCGGCCCGGCCGATAGCCCCCAATGCCTCCGTCAAGGAAGTGCAGGTCAAACAGGCCGCGGTGGGTACCTGGTGTCGCTTCATGAACTCCTTGGCAAAAATCTTGCTTCCCTCAAGACGGGCGGCGGCGGCGGCGGGTCCGATGATCGAGAGCCCGTGGGACTTGAACCGATCCACGATGCCCAGGGCCAGGGGCAGCTCCGGTCCGACAACGGTAAGATCGATGCGGTGCTCGAGGGCGAATTGCGTCAATCCCGGCAGGTCATCCACCGCCAAGGGGACATTCACGGCAATGGAAGCCGTTCCACCGTTTCCGGGGGCACAGTAGACTCTGTTGACCCGGGGCGAACGACCGATTTTCCAGGCGAGCGCGTGCTCGCGCCCTCCCGATCCAATGACGAGAATATCCATGGCTGTGGCGTCACCGATGGGGCCTGCCCTAAGGTCAGTCCGGTCGTTGTGACGGATGCAGGGGCAGCACCTCATTGAGGGCGCCCGAGCGAAAACCTTCCAGATCGAGGGTGATGAACGTGAAGCCCAGCGCCTTGAACTCCTTGGTCAAAAGGGCGGCCATCGCCACGTCCAGAGCCTTGGGCAATTCTTCCGGGGAGAACTCCAGTCGGACCAGTGTTTCGTGATATCGCACCCGAAAAATCTTGAACCCGAAGTGCCGCAGGATCTCTTCGCCGCGTTCCACCAGCGATAGCTTCTCCGGGGTAATGGAAGTGCCGTAGGGAAATCGGGAAGAGAGACAAGGTAAGGCAGGTTTGTTCCAGGTAGGCAGTCCGGCCCGCCGGGAGAGCTCTCGGATGTCGATTTTGTTCATTTCGGCATCCGAAAGCGGACTGTGAACCAGATATTGCGCGGCGGCACGCCGCCCCGGCCGAAAATCGCTGCGGTCGTCCCGATTGGTTCCATCGACCACCGCCCGAAAGCCTTTTTCACGGGCCAGCCCTTGCAGCTTCGAGAACAGTTCGCTCTTGCAGAAATAACACCGTTCCGGCGAGTTTTCCCGGTACCGGGAATCGTCGACTTCGTTGGTGCGAATCTCCAGATGGCGAAGATGAAAGCGAGAGACGAATTCGCTCGTTTCCTTCCTTTGAAATGCAGGATAGGAGGGGCTGATGGCGGTGACGCAGAGGGCCTGGTCGCCCAGGACGCGGTTGGCCATGTAGGCCAGGTAGGCACTGTCCACCCCTCCGCTGAAGCCCACCACTACTGACTCCAATTCCCTCAGAATCTCACTGAGCCGCTGCTCCTTGGCGGCCACCTCGGGGCTGGTCAAGACCTTGGCTGTTCCCATGACTGGCTCGGTCACCGGTCTCACTCGCGGAAGGGCTGCAACCCTTTGATTCGCTACAGAAGACGTAAAACGGATTCTAGCACGTCGATTGACCTTCTGTACTCGTCAATCTCGACGTGCTCCTGAGGGGTATGGTCCAGGCTGGAATCGCCGGGACCATAGGCCACCATGGGGCACTTCCAGTACGGCGCCACCACGTTCATGTCTGCGGTCCCGGTCTTCAGTTTGAATTTCGGCCGACCCTTTAAATCACGGATCGACCTGAGGAACGACCTGACCAGAGGGTTCGACTTGTCCCGCCTTACCGCAGCCTCGCGTCCCGAGAACGAGACTTGAGCCGGTTCGGCCGTCCGCAGCAAAAAGTCTTCCAGGGATTGCAGGGAAAAGTTCATCGGAATTCGGAATCCCAATCGCAAGTCGGCTGTTTCATGGATGCCGTCGCTGCTGGAATTGAAGGAGCGGAGAGACGCTTGCAGACCCTCGAAAATCGACGCCCCCGTATTGAAGCGGTCACACCAGCGCCGGACTTCGCTCCAGTAGTCGACCGCCTGTTCACACGCCGACTGTCCCTGACCCGCCGTGTGCCTGAGCGGAACCTGCAGCCGATAGTCCACCAGCAATCGTCCCTTGTACCCCAGGGTCACCGCATTCCAGCCACTGGGTTCACCGATCACGCAAAAGTCGGGCGGGTCGAGGTCCGACAGCGCTTGCCGCGCGCCCCGAGAGGTGGCCGACTCCTCCTCCACGGCGCCGACGATCACGATCTTCTTCCCCTGCCTGTTGAGTTGCTGCTTCAAGCGATGGGCGGAGGAGATAAAACAGGCCATCGGACCTTTGGCGTCCACCGAGCCCCTGCCATAGAGTCGGCCGCCTTCGATCCTGACGGGGAGATCCCCGGCTACCGTGTCGATATGCCCCAGAAGCACAATGGTCTTGGGCCCATCCCCCGCAATTCCAATAGCGTTGCTCACTCCATCCCGGTAGGACCGAAACCCCATGGACTGCATGGTGTCGACCAGAAAGCAGGCCAGCCGAGACTCCTGCCCGGACGGACTGGGAATGCTCACCATCTGCTGCAACAACTGCAGTTCGGAATCGGCCATGTCCAGCCTCGAAGAAACTTATTTGAAACAACGCCTTGTGCCGCGTGGCGGGAAACCCGTTCAACGTCAAGCATAGTTAGACGGCTAATTGACATGGATGCACAGGATGCACAGGATTATTTGGCGAGAGTTTCCACCGTCATGAGTTCAACCATCGCCTCTGTTCCAACACGGATTTCCCAAAACCCGCTCCCGGGCGCTTGGATCACTTCCAACACCCACCCGATCATCGAGCGGGTCTGCTTCCTGTGGCGCAGCCTCTCCTGCTGTTTATCCTGTCTATCCTGTGTATCCATGTTCAATAAGTAGAAAACCGGTTTAGCACGACTGGGCCTTGTTCCCGACAGGCCATGAAGATTCGTTGTTTCACCCTCGTATGATCCGCACGGCAGGCCCGGGGCTTGACTTGTCTCCAACCGGGCGCAGACACACCCCTGGCCGTGCAGCTGTTGCGACATCCTGACGATCACTTCAAGACCTCAGCCGTCAGCTCAACGACTCGATCCAGGTCTTCCTGTTCAATGACCAGGGGAGGCAAAAAGCGAATCACCGTCGGACCCGCGGCCAGCGCCAGCACCCCTCGTTCCATGAGCTTGAAGATGTAGGGCCCACACTTCTCCTTGAGTTCGACTCCAACCAGGAGACCCAGGCCTCTCACCTCGCGAATTCGAGGGGAACCGATGGATCGAAGTCGCTGCATGAAATGGGTTCCGAGTCGGTCGGCCCTCCGCGGCAACTCGAAATCCTCCAAGTAACGCATGGCCGCGTTGGCGGCCGCACAAGCCAGGGGATTCCCTCCAAAGGTGGAGCTGTGGGCCAGCTTGAAGAGTCGGGAGGACACCTCCTGACTCATTCCGGTGGCCCCGATGGGAAGCCCCCCGCCCATGGACTTGGCCAGGCAGAACAGATCGGGAAACAGATCGAAGTGCTCCGAGGCGAACATGCGGCCGGTTCGGCCAAATCCGGTCTGCACTTCGTCGATGATCAACAGGGCCCCGGTTTCGTTACAACGATCCTGCACGTCCAGCAGGAAATCCATGGTACCGGGCCGGACGCCCCCTTCTCCCTGGACGACCTCCACCAGGAATGCCGCCGTACGGTCGGTGACGGCCTCGCAGGCTCGTTGCCGATGGTTGAAGGGAACGTGGGTAAATCCTGGGACCAGGGGCTCGAAGGGAACTCGATAGTCCTTGCTCCAGGTGGCGCTCAGAGCCCCGAAGGTCTTGCCGTGAAACCCGCGCATGGCAGCCACGACCTCTTGCCGTCCGGTAGCCAGGCGGGCAAACTTCAATGCCACCTCTACTGCCTCAGAGCCGGAGTTACACAAAAAGAACCGTTGGATACTGATCGGCGTGAGCCGCTCCAGATTTTCCAGAAGCCGCGCCCTCTGTTCATGATAAAAGACCTCATGACACACCAGCAGTTTTTCCAATTGGTCCCGAATGGCCTGGTTCACATAGGGATTTCCATGTCCCAGATTGGCTGCCCCATGGCCGCCCACGCAATCGATGAACTCTCTGCCCTCCGCGTCCCACAGGCGGGCTCCCCGTCCGCGAACCAATTCCAGGTCGCGCTTGTAGTAGGTGCCCGCGCCCAATTGTTCTTCCAGATGTTTAATGGAATCTCTGCCGAAATCGGACACGGTGGTTCACCTCCTCCAGAATAATGGACCTCCGGATCACTCCCCCCTTGAGGGGGAGTCGCATAAGACGGTCGAGCCGGTGGGGGGCCTCCGCCTAGCCTCGTGATTTACAGGGATAATTAACATCGATCCCCTGGCGCCGTTGCCGGTCGACCCCCTTGGAGATATGCTTAACCCCACTTAACGAACACTAACCGTGTAAACCTTGTTTGCGGTTTATTGTGTAAACCTTGTATGGATTGCACAAAGCCGGGCCGCCAGACTTCGCAGGAACGAACTCAGAAGGCCTGCAGCTGCGGTGCTGTCACCGGAGCTCTCTGAAAAAACTCCTCGATCCGGTCCATGACTTCCGTCTCACTCCTGGAGGCATAGATGGCCTTGCGAAGGGCGGCCCCGCGGGGAATGGCGTGGGTAAACCAGGAGGCAAACTGCTTCATTTTCCCAATGGCTCCCGGGGTTTCTTCCTCGAAAAGCAGTGAAAAGTAACGCTTGATCAGATCGTATTTGTCGCCGGTGTCCGGTAGGGTCATCGGCATACCGCACTCGGTTTCACTGATCTGACGGAAAATCCAGGGGTTGGTCAAGGCTCCCCGGCCAAGCATGATTCCGTCGCATCCCGTCTCTTTGCGCATCCGCATGGCGTCAGCCGCGGTGACGATATCCCCGTTACCGATAACGGGAATTTTGAGATGGGCCTTCAGGCGGGCGATTATGCTCCAATCGGCCTTTCCGGAAAACCCCTGCACGCGGGTTCGGGGATGCAGCGCAATGGCCTCGACACCCAGGTCCTGGGCCATTTGACCGATCTCCAGAGCCACGATCTCCGACTCGCTCCAACCGGAGCGGATTTTGATGGTGAAGGGGATCCGCGCCGCCGATCGAATCTCCTTGAGGATTTTCTCCAACAGCGTCCGCTCCCGCAGCAGGGCCGATCCCCCGCAAGCCTTCACCACCTTTTTTGCCGGGCAGCCCAGGTTGAGATCGATGGCGTCGAAGCCCAAGTCCTCCACCATCCGGGTGGCTTCCGCCAGTCGGCCGGGGTCCGCCCCAAAAAGCTGGGCGGTGACGGGACGTTCCTCCTCATGGTAGAACAGCATTCTCCGGCTCTTCACCGAGTGGCGGGTAAGGCCCTCGGCACTGGTAAACTCGGTCATGACCAAACCACAGCCGCCCAACCGCTTGATCAGGCGGCGAAAGACGCTGTCGGTCAAGCCGGCCATGGGAGAGAGGAAGGTTGCCGGTGTCACCGCAATGTCGCGAATTCGCAGGATCGAGGCCTGTTCGGTAAGCATCATCGGAAGAGTCGCTCAGAGACGCAATCAACTGCCCGCCGGGAAATACCGTCTCTTTCTGCCCACACACACGGTGAGCACGATGTGACATTTTACACTGTGCCCGGCCCGTGTTTCTCATCGGATCGCTGGATACAACATGAAAAACAATTTATCTGCCATCCATGTCGACCCTTCGATTCTTGTTTCTATCTTTATTGCCGCCACCGGCTGCAGCGGTCCTCTTCAGTCGCTCCAGTCCTGCCATGTCGAGGCACACCCCTTTGAACGGACTGATTCGGGAAATCCCTTGGCTGCCACATAAGTCAACTCACTTTGAAAACGCAGCACTAGCGAGACCCGTTCAGGGCCGGTCTGGATTTGCTATCAATCCCTTCAGTCTCGCCAGGGCGAAGCTGCTTGCAATAGCAGCGGAACTTCATGATGTCGCCGTTGCCCCTGTTCAGTCGCAGGTTTTTTGCAATCGGACCTATTCTCCCAAACGAGGAAGTCGGCCAAGGCTCATGGGTTCCCACCAGGTCGGGAGCACTTTCCCAACCGGAGCCGATGCTTCCAGAGGAACTTGAGCAAGCTGAACAGATGATGCCGCTTGGCGCCCAACCTCCATCCCCTGGCGCTGTCCCTGCGATGGCCGTGCACCAGGCAAGCTGCCGGATTGTAGAGCACCTTCCAGCCCCGGTCCCACATGCTCTTGCACAGGTCCACGTCCTCGAAGTAGAGGAAAAAGCGCTCATCCAGAAGAGCACTCCAATTCACCGCTGCCCTCCGGATCAACATGGCGGCCCCCAGTCCCCAATCCACTTCAGACAACCTGCGGTGGTCCCAGTCCGCCATCAGATGGCGCTGCAGTTTGGGATGGTTTGACCAGAGACGCTGAAACGGGGCGCGCCGCAGCAGCAGGGTGGCAAGCGTGTAAAAACGCCGGCAGGAGTATTGAAGGCTGCCGGCGGGACTGTTGAGTCGGGGCAACGCCACACCCGCATCGGGGTGCTGCTCCAGAGTGGCTGCCAGGACCTCCAGCGCTCCGGCCCCGACCCGCACATCCGGATTCAGGAGCAACAGATATGGACCCCGGGATTGACGATATCCCTGGTTCACGGCGGCGGCAAATCCACGGTTGGATCGGTTCTGAATTATTTCGATCCGAGGCAATCCCGGGCCGGAGATGGGAGCCAGATCTTCAGGACAATCATTGTTGATCACACAGATCTCGTAGTCCAGGTCCCCTGTATTTTGGGCCAGACTGCGAAGGCAGCAGGCAAGCTCGTGTCCCGACTGGTAGTTGACGATAACGATCGACACCCGGCTCATGCTGACAGCTCTTCATATAGCTGTTCGTAGTCGGCGGCAAAGCGGGGAGAACTGTACTCATCTTCCACCTTGGCCCGGGCATTGCCTCCCAATCGCCGGCGCTTGAGGGGATCTTTCAACAACTCCAGAGTGTAGTGGAGGAACTCGGCCGAGGAATCGGCAACCATCAGATCCCGATCGTGGTGAAAAGGGTAACCATCCAGGCAGAGCCGGGTCGCCACCACCGCTTTGCCCATGGCCATGGCCTCCAGCAGCTTGCCTCGAAGTCCGGCTCCGCTGACGATGGGGGCGACAAATACGGCGTGGCTGGAAAGGAGGGGGCGCAAATCCTCCACTCCGTCCAGAAAAGCCACCTGGCCCTTCTTGCTGTGTGCCGACAGATGGGAAGGAACCGATCGCCCGACGACGGTGAGGGTAGCATTGGGAACTGCTTCCAGGATCCCCGGCCATATTTCCCGGAAGAAATAGGACATCCCCTGCACATTGGGCGGATGCTTGAAGAAACCGACAAACATCAGGCTGTTGGGACGCTCCCGGACACCGGGCATGGACCTGAAAAAGTCGACGTCCACACCGCTTTGAGCCAGACAGGGTCGGGCCACCTTCAGCCGACGGCTCAGGTAGTCCCGGTCAACGGCCGAAAGGGCGACCACCGAACGGACTTTGCGGCAAAGCCGTTTTTCGTAGACCCGCATCAGTCGCCACTTGATGAAGGCCGAGATCTTTTCTCCCCAGGACCCGGCCTTTCGGAAGAGGCGCTCATAAGCCAGACTCAGCACTTCGTGGTGGGTGAGCAGGCTGGGATAGCGACGCAGGTCGGGGATGAAATTCAAGGTATGCAGGTACTCGCACTGCACCAGATCGTAATCTCCGGTGCTCAACTCGTTGAGCACCTCTCTGCGCATCATCAAGCAGGCATGAACCACTGCCAACAGCTTCGAGAAAAGAAAAGCGCTCTTGAGCTCCCGGTCGTAGGGATAGAGCGTAATGGTTCGGACCTCCTTGCAGTACTGCTTCAAACGATCGACATGGGCTTGATCCTGGCTGGTTTCAATGAAGGAAAGGAGGGTGATCTCATTGCGGGCTGAAAGCCCCTTGAGAAGGTTCACCAGAATCCAGGAACCATCCACACCCAACCGGGGGAGCCGCTTGGAGACCACCAGGATCTTGCGAGGACCTGCCGGGCGGTCCCCGTTGGAGAGATAGCGGTGCCGGTAGAAAAACCAATGGTGGATGGCGGCAATGGCCTCCTGATCCGACAGACGTCCCGGCGGCGGACTGACCAGGCGGTTCCAGACCACCTGCGGAGCCTTGAGCAGCGCACCGGCAAAAGCCTTCAGGATGCCGAGGCGGCCGCGGCTGATATCGAGGAGGAAGCGGAAGGGCAACTTCAGAAGATGGCTGAAGAACAATCCGAACGAGGTAACGTTTTTCCAGAAAAGAACGAACAGGTTCCGGGCGATCAGGTAGTCGATCCTGGAGTTCCCGATCTCGGTGGCGTTGGTGCTGCGATGCTTGTGGGCCACTCGGCTGGCCGGACAGAACAGCACGCGGAAACCAGCCTTCCAGGCTCGATAGGACAGGTCGGCATCTTCCACGTAGGCCGGATTGTAAATTTCGCTGAAACCGCCCAGTTCCAGGAATTTTTGTCTGTGGTAGGCGCTGGAACCGCCATGGGCATAGAAGGCCGGGACGTACTGGCGCTTCTCGTCCACCGGGGTGGGCGGGGTGTGTCCCACGTGCATGCAACCGAACATCATCATCCCAAAGGTCTTCCCTGTTTCCAGGCGGGTCTTGCCGGAATCGTAGTTGAAAATCTGTGAGGTGACCGCAAAGACATCGGGCCGTTCGAACCCCTTGAGCAAGGGGTCCAGAAATCCGGGTTGGACAATCACGTCGTTGTTCAAGAGGACTACGACCTCGTTGCGGGCACACTGAACCCCGATGTTGTTGGCCCGACTGAAGCGGTAGTTCTTTTTCAGCTCGATCAGCCGAATGTTCCGGTAGTGCGTGCGCACGTAATCCTGTGTGCCGTCGGTGCTGCCGTTGTCCACCAGAATGATTTCATGGTCACCTCCGTCATGGCGGACAGCCTCGACCAGCGCGTCCAGGGCCTCCTTGAGAATCTCCCGCTTGTTCCAGGTCAGGACGATCAGAGAGGCTCGGCGGCGACCCGAATCGGGGGTTTTGGAATGGGCCGCCGGTCGCCGTTGCCTGTCGACCAGGTTTTGATAGATATGCTCTACCTGGCCAACCATCAGCGACTTGTCAAAACGTCGATGCACAAGCTTCCGGCCATTGGCCCCCATTCTTCGACGTGATTCGGGATCCTTAACCAGCCGGACCACGGCCGAAGCCACGGCTTGCGAGTCTTCGGGTGGAATCAGCAGCCCCGTATGCTGCTCCGTCACCGCCTCGGGTGTTCCGCTGACCGAAGTGGCAACCACCGGCAAGCCGACCGCCATGGCCTCGAGTATGGAAAGCGGAAGCCCCTCGTAGAGCGATGTGAGCAGAAAGATGTCCAGGGCGGAAAGAATCTCGGCGACGTCCTCCCGAGCCCCCGCAAAGGTGACGTATGGCTGCAGCCCCAACTGGCGTACTCGATCCGCCAGCCTGGCTTGAGTCGGACCTTCCCCGACGAACAGAAACCGAGCCTGAGGGCAGGACTTCAATATGCTGGGGATGGCCTCCACCGTATACTGATGGCCCTTCTGAAAGTTGAAGCGCGCCACCGTGCCTATCAGCGTCTGTTCCGGACCGATCCCAAGGCTCTGGCGAATGGCCCGTCTGCCGGACGCGGTGAAGGCAAATCGATTCACATCGATGCCGTTGAGAATCAACTTCAGTCGGTAGGGATTGACCCGGTAGTCCTCAACCAGAAGCTGCTTGTTGGCCTGAGACACGGGAATGGTGTAGTCCAGGCAGAAGGTCATGACCCGTTTGACGAACTTTTTGGTCCGGACGCCGGCCCGTTTTCCGATGGCCAACTGAAGATCCAGGTGTTCGGTTGCCAACCTCCAGGGCACCCGGCTGAAATAGGCCGCCA
This sequence comes from Candidatus Versatilivorator sp., assembly GCA_965198125.1. GTDB lineage: Bacteria > Acidobacteriota > Terriglobia > Versatilivoradales > Versatilivoraceae > Versatilivorator. Next base: position 4,566,126 of record CBDAOQ010000003.1, read on the forward strand.
GGATTGGAACGAAGCAACTGAAGGTATTATTCAGGTTGAAGTGAACGATGGTGGGCTGCTGTCGCCGGAAATAGCGATAGGATTCCAGGAAGACTCTTAGTGGAGACCGGTTGGCGCTGTCCAGTTCGTCGACGAGGATGCCTCGGTCTTTAAAAAACCGGGCCAGCGGAGCCATCTCCGGAAGGGGAGAAAGCGCCACTCGAGGCTGGTACTGGTCGTGGGGTATTTCCGGGACGAGGAGTTTGAGGTAGGCTTCAGCGCCACCGAGGAAGACGGCGTCGCAGAAGTAAATCACCTTGTAGGGTGTCCGCATGGACCGCCACCGACCTCGTGCAGGCTTGGGCGAGGATTTGCAGATTCCACTCCTCTCTCGGCGCCAATCTTGGGAGAATTATACAGTACTGTAGAAAAGGGCGGCAACTTGGATATACTCGGTTCGAACGGACCGCCACGACAAAATCCATGGCAGCAGGAGTCGGTTTCGCCGCCCCTGAGGTCGAGCTTGCGGCAGGAATCGACGGTCCCATAGCCAACTGACGGATCTTCAACCGGACCTGTAGCCTTCGATCCGATACCAGCAATTCCATGTCCCATGTTCACCCGGTGTCTGCCAAGACCATGCAGGGCGCCTCGCTCATGGTTCTGCGTACCGCGGCCTTGTATCCCATAGGTTTCCTGGGTGAAGTCTGGCTGGCACGGCTGTTGGAACCCCAGGACTTCGGTGTCTACGCCATGGCCGGCTTCGTCACCGTAACCCTGGCCACGGTCCTCGAGGTAGGCCTGGGGGGCGCCCTCATACAGCGGCCCGAGCCACCCGGCCGGGATGAATTCCAGACATTTTTTTCCTTGCAACTTCTGGTGATCTCCGTCCTGGTCCTGGGCCTGTTCCTGCTTGCTCCCCGACTGCTCGGCTGGATGAACCTCGATTCGAGCGTCCGCTGGATACTGCTTGGCCTGTTACCCTGTCCCTGGATCAGCGGTTTGGGGGCCATGTCCTGCGTCCGCCTGGACAGGAGCCTTCGCTACGGCGTGTTTGCCAAAATGGACGTACTGAGAGTGCTCTCCTACGTCGGCATTGCCGTGCCCCTGGCTATTTTGGGGTGGGGCGTCTGGAGTCTGGTGGTCGGAATCGTGGCTGGCACGCTGGTGCGAAGCGCGGTGGCCTTTCAGGCTGCCCCCTGGCCCGTTGGATTTCGATTGCGGTTTTCAGGAATGGGGAAAACCCTGCGCTTTGGTTTTCTCTTCCAGGCCTCGACGCTGACCTCCCTCTTTCGCGACCATATCCCGGTGTTGCTGGCCGGTCCTCGATTCGGCCCGCAGTCTGTAGGCTACCTGAATTGGGCCAAGAACATGACTTTCTACAGCAGTCAGGCCTTCACCCAGGCAGTGTCCCGAGTGACCTTTCCCTCTATTTCACGCGTCCAGCAGGATCCGCAGGCAGTCCGCCAGATAGCACAGAACACTCTCAAGTACGTCAACCTCTTAACCTTCCCGAGTATCCTGATCTTCGCGGCCTTGATACCCGAGTTCGTGCAAGTGGTATTTACCTCCAAATGGGCTCCGGCCATTCCGGCCTTTTACTTTTATTCCATCCGAATGCTTGGATCCAACATCAGCACGCTTCATATTGCCGTGCTGAACGGTCTGGGAAGGGTTGAGATCTCCCTGCGAATCCTGGTCTGGTGGACAATTCTGGATTGGGCTCTGGCATTGATGCTCTGTTCCTGGTTCGGATTCGAAGGGGTGGCCATGGCTTATGCAATCAGCGTGATTCCCGTTGCCGCCTGGCTGGTCCTGGAACTGAACAAGCTGGTAAAGGTCGATCTGTTGCGGAGTCTTGTCTTCCCGCTTGCGATCAGTGGCGCGGCAGCAACCGCGGTCTGGCTGGCCAAAGGCGGAAGCCAGGCCTCCTGGCTGACCCTTTGCGGATGGATATTGGCCGGGCTCGTCTTTTATGTCCTGTTATTGCTGCTGGTTGAGGGGCGGTCCCTGCTCGGGGACATTCGAGTTTTTCTGACAACCCTGGCCCGGAGGGAACGAAAGATTCACCTGATTCCGAGTTGCGCAGAGATTTCCCGAATCAGTGCGTTCAATGGGGCGTGCCTCCCCATTTCCCTGCACCCAGTCGCCATGGATACACGGGATAAACAGGATGAAGAACCGGGCGATCCCGTTTATCCTCGCCATCCTGTCAATCCATGTAAAACAAGAATCGAAGGGACGACCTGGATGGCAGATGAGGGTTGCTTAGCGGGAACGATTGCAAGCCGGTTCTTTGGGTTTTTCTTAGTGTCCCTTCGTGGTCCTTCGTGCCCCTTCGTGGATATCTTTTTCCCCTTCATTGCTTGTTGCTCTGAGGCACAGCTCACTAGTCAACCGGACAGACACGATCACGCGATTCCATGCGCAGAGTCCTCCAAATTTCCCTTTGGCTCACCCAATGGAGCGAGCGGTGGATGCCCAGTGCATTCTCCATCGCCGCCGGACTCACCCTGATAATCTTTCTGGCCGGTTGGCTCGCAGGGGGAGCTTCGCTGGTGGACTGCGTCCGGTACTGGGGCGATGGATTCTGGGTCCTGCTCGAGTTTGGCATGCAGATGTGCCTGATGCTGGTGGCCGGCTATCTGCTGGCCTCCTCCCCCCTGGTCAAGCGTCTGTTGAGCCTGCTGACTTCTCACTTTCAAACCCCCAGGAACGCGATCGCCGGTCTGGCTCTGCTCTCCATGGCCTTGAGCTGGATCAACTGGGCACTGGGAATCGTGGGTGGAGCCGTGCTGGCTCGCCTGTTTGCCCGGAGAGTCCCCCAGCTCGACCTGCGTCTGATCGTTGCCGTAGCCTACCTGGGTCTGGGGTGCACCTGGCACGCCGGCCTCTCGGCCTCCGCACCTCTCCTGGTCGCGACTCCGGGACATTTTCTGGAGAGCGAGATCGGGTTGATCCCCACCGAATTGACGATCTTCCACCCTTTCAACCTGCTCTTGACCGTGGCCGTGCTGATCAGCCTGACCTTCCTGGTCTGGCAATTGGCCCGCTGGACACCGCTCTCCCCGTCACAAACGCAAGCCCAGCGTGCTCGCTTGGGGCGCGTCGACTCTCCCAAGCCGCCGGCGACCGCCAGAGAGGGCCGGCCTTCCCTGGCATCCATCCTGGACCGCGGCTATTGGCTGAACGGACTGCTGGGGGCTTGCGGCCTCGCCTGGGTTGTGACGACCTGGTTGGACAACCAGCTCCAGGTCACCTTCAACAGCATCAATTTCCTGCTGTTGTTCCTCGGGATCACCCTGCATCCTAGCCCCGACTCGGTCAGCCGCTCGGCAAAGGAGGCGGTCTCCTTCGTGTATGGGATTATTCTGCAGTTTCCCTTCTATGCGGGCATGTTCGGCATCATCAAAGGCACCGGACTCTCCGCGGTCATGGGTAATGCTTTTGTCTCGGTTGCTTCAGCTCGGACACTGCCTTTGCTGGTCTACTGGTATTCGGGCATCGTCAACTACTTTGTGCCTTCCGGGGGATCCAAGTGGGCCATAGAGGCTCCCTACCTGGTGGCGGCTGCACAGAACCTGGGAGTTCCCATCAACCAAGTGGTTCTGGCCTACGCCTGGGGAGACATGGCGACCAACCTGCTTCATCCCTTCTGGGCACTCCCCCTCATTACCGCCACCGGTCTGGAGTTTCGGGAAATTCTGGGGTACGGGATCGTTATTTTCTGTTTCTACGTCAGCCTGGTCAGCCTGGCTATCTGGTTCTTTCTCTAAAACAGTCATCCATGGCTGGAGGTTCGGCCAGTGGGCATCAACAAGTCCATCAATATCCCCGGAATGGACAACTCCATGTCCCGGCGCTATCCATCCGCTCCTGTATGTGCGGTAGGAGCCCTGATCTATCGAGGAAGCCAGATCCTGCTGGTGCGACGGGGAAAAGCGCCTTCCCTGGGGAAATGGTCGGTCCCCGGAGGACGTTTGCATCTCGGAGAGACTCTGGAAGCGGCGGTCATCCGGGAAACCCGCGAGGAAACCCGCTTGGCCGTCCGTCCATTGAGGATCGGGAAGGTGGTGGAACATCTCTTAAGGGATGAGCGGGGAGACATCGAGTACCACTACGTGATCGTGGATTATGTCTGTCAGGTTATCGACGGTTCACCCCAACCGGCCAGCGATGCCAGCGAAGTCCGGTTCGTGGAAATTTCCGAGCTGGGTCAATGGGACATGACCGAAGGAACCGCTCAAGTCATTCAAGAGGTCTTCGACCAGACCGTCCGGCGGGCTGGAGACCCGAATTCACCGAGTTGAAGGGTAGAAATGCCGGCTAGGATTCCAAGGGCCTGCCGAGCACCTGTTCGTAGGTTTTCCAAGCCATCTCGGTAGACTTCTTCCAGGAATACTTCTTGACCTGGCGGAAACCTTTTTCCCTAAGGTCCCGACGCAGGCTCGAATCGAACAGCAACTGCCTCAACCCTCTGCTGATGTCGAAAACATTTTCGGGGTTGACCAGCAGCGCCGCGTCTCCCAGCACCTCCGGCAGGGAAGACACATTCGAGGTCAATACCGGAGTGCCGTTGGCCATGGCCTCCAATGGAGGCAAGCCAAACCCCTCGTAGAGGGAGGGGAAAACAAAGATCTGAGCCGTACGATAAAAGACCCGCAAGGTCTCATAGGGAACGAACCCCAGGAAACGCACCTCGTGCTGGAGGCCGCCTCGCACGGCAGTCCTCCGTAGGAGTTGGTATCGGGAGAGTTCGTCACCGATAATCAACAGTTTTAGATCCCTCCACTCCGGATCTTCCCGCAATTCGCTCTTAAGCACGGCGAAGGCTTCGATGGCGCGTGCCAGGTTCTTGTGGGGCCGCACGTTACCGGTGTAGAGCAGAAACGGCGCATCCACCTGATATCGCTCCAGAATTCTCTTCTTCTCCTCTTCCCCCGACGCGGCGGTCAAACGCTCATCGATCGCATTGTGAATGACCGTTATTTTTTCGCCGGGAACGTTGAAGAGACGGGTCAGATCGCGGCGCGTCGCTTCCGAAACGGCAATGATCCGGCTGCAACGCCTGACCGATCGGCGGGTTCGCAGCCAGGCACGTCTGAATTCCGCTTTGGAACCCGCCGCGCGGGGAAACAGAACGTGCACGCAATCATGGACGGTGATCACCGAACGACAGCGCAGGAAGCGCGGGGAGTGGTAGTGAGGGGTGTGCAGAAGGTCCACCCGGCGCCTGTCCAGCAGGCGGGGAAGTACCAGGTTGTCCCAAAGACTGCTGCCCGCGGTGGGTTCCATGAGGAAATCGAAGTTCGGGGGCAGCGGCTCCAGTTCCTCCGGGTGGCCGGGGCGGGCCACCAGGACGACAGAAGTTTTGCGGGCCAGAGAGGCCAAATGGAGGACCAGATTGCGGATATAGGTCCCAATCCCGTGGTCGTGCAACCTCCGAATGTCGAAAGCGATTTTCATGAACCTTGTGCCTGTTCAGGCTCGATGAAAGGCAGGCTATGGGGCCCGCCGGCCCTGTCCCGTTGCAAGGATTCCTCTTGAAATCGTGACCGCTGAGGATTGTCCCGCAATGCGGGCCAGCTAAGCCCCTCCGGCATCCCCGGGCTGGATTGGAGCAGGAAACGCTTCAGGGGCTTTTCGCCGGGTCACCTGGCGAACGAATTCAATCCAGATGGGAAGCGCTACCCTGCCTCCCGTCTCGCCTCTCCCCAGCGACCGCTTCTGATCGAAACCTACCCAGACGCCACAGGTGAAACTGGGAGTGAGACCAATGAACCACGCATCGGTGTAGTCGTTGGTTGTCCCCGTCTTGCCCGCCACCGCGCGATTGAGGCCCCGCGCCCGGCGAGCCGTTCCCTCCTCAACCACGCTCTGCAGCAGGGTCACCATGACTCGGGCCGTTTCCCGGGAAACAACGTCACTCGCCTCAACCAGTTGTTCCTCCTGAGTCGCCCCTTCGTAATCGGTCACCTTCCGCAGATAACGGGGTGTCACCCGAACACCGTCGTTTCCATAGGCACTGTAAGCCGAAGTCATCTCAAGCAGGGTCACCTCGGCGGCACCCAGCGCCACCGGCAAAAAGGGCGCTAGACCGGGACTGGTGATGCCGAATCGCCGGGCGGTCCGGAGCACCTTTTCGATGCCGAAGTGATCCGCCAACCTGACTGCAGGGATATTGCGGGAGTGGGCAAATGCCCGTCTCAGAGTGATCGAGCCCTCGAACTTGCCATCGTAATTTCTGGGGCTCCAGGGTTGGCCGGAATTGGGAAAACTGACGGGAATGTCCTCAATCAGGTCCTCCGGTGTCATGCCCTCTTCCAACGCGAGTGTGTATACAAAAGGCTTGAAGGCTGAACCGGGCTGGCGGTAGGCCTGGGTAGAACGATTGAATTTGCTCCGCCCAAAATCATGACCGCCTACCATGACCTTGATTTCTCCACTGGCGTTGTCAATGGCCACAATCGCTCCCTGAACCTGCGGTCGCTGGCTCAATTCGACTTTTACCACCCGGCCACCGGGGTCGACCACGGTGATTCGGAAAAGCGCCAGGTCTCCGACTCTAAGAATCTTTCCGAGAGAGCGCCTTCCGGTCCAGCGGGCTCCCGATCTGTAGAGCGTCCCCCGATAGCGGCCGATTTTCACCTGAGCAGTCCTATCCGTGACTCCAACCACCAGACCCACCCGACGTTGTCCCGGGAGCGGCGGTTTGGTCCAGTCCTTGTACTGAAAGGATTCAAGGGAGCCCTTTCCCCGGGTCAGCACATTGGTTTCAACCCCTCTCCAGCCGTGCCTCCGATCATAGGCCTCCAAACCACCGGTCAGCGCTTCAACGGCTGCCGCCTGCATTTCCAGGTTCAGGGTGGTATAGGCCCTCAAGCCTCTCTCTCTGACTGTTTGGAACCCGTAGGTTTCCGCCAGGTATTTTCGAACCTCCTCGGCGAAAAAGGGCGCCAGGTCGTTTTCCCGGGAGGCAATCCGCAGCCCCAGGGGCTCTTGCCTGGCTGCATCCGCCTTTTCCCGGGTGATCTTTCCCTCGGCGACCATTCGCCGCAGCACGTAGTTGCGACGGACCATCACCCGATCTTCCATCCGCATGGGTGACCCCAAATGGGCAATAGCCGGAAGCGCGGCCAACACAGCGATCTGATCCAGAGTCAAATTCCTCAGCCTCTTGCTGAAATAGAATTGAGCAGCGGCCTCAAACCCGTAGGTCCGGTGCCCCAGTGGGACCTGATTGCAGTAAAGCGTCAGAATCTGCGCCTTGGTATAAAAACGTTCAATTTGAATGGAGAACAGAAACTCCTGAAATTTTCGCTTAAATCTCTTTTCAGCGGTCAGGAAACAGAGCCGGCTCAGTTGCTGGGTAATAGTGCTCGTGCCCCGGATCCTCCCGCCTCCAATGGCTGCTTTGACCACGGCTCGAGCAATCCCCCCGATATCCACCCCCCAGTGCCTCTCGAAGTTCTTGTCCTCGGTGGCGATAAGGGCATCCCGAAGCAGTCGGGGGATTTCCTCGTAGGTGATGACGACGCGGCGCTCCAGGGCAAAGGATCCAATGGTCCTTCCGTCGTCCGAATAGAGTTCGGTTATGACGTTGGGACGGTAGTCCTGAAGCTCCTGGACACGAGGCAGATCGCTTCTGTAAACGATCAGCAATCCACTGAGCGCACCGATTCCAATCGAGATCAACAGCAGGAAAGCAAAGATCAGGCGGCCAAAAACGCGATGGTCTCGGAAACGGAAGGAAAAGGCGGCTGGGAGCGGCATTGGAATTCGAGATTGATACGGGGGACAACGCCAAAAGATAACAGACCTTGAAGAGGAAATCCAACCGGCCCCGCACCAGGTGTACGACTTGATTTTGATATCGAGGATTGATGGTCGGCGTTTCATTCACAGCATGGGGTGCACGTCGGCTTTCTGAGAAGTGGCCCGCCAGACACCCCCCACCCCACCGCCGGGACGGCATCGCCTGGGAGCGCGGGCGTCCCGCCCGCATCCTGTCCCTTTGGCCGCCGCTGAGCTTCCGTGCGATGCTGCAGGCAGCCACCCTGTGGGCGGGAACAGCATCGGCCAGGCCGAAGGAGAGCCATGGCGCCGTTCCCGGTTGATCCAAGTGGGGGAGATGGTCGAGGCTGTGCCAGGCTTGGTGCGGGCGGGACGCCCGCGCTCCCAGGAAGCCATCATCGTGCGGGCGGGACGCCCGCGCTCCCAGCAAGCCGTCATCCCATGACATCACTTTTCTGACGTACACCCCCGCACCAGGGCGCCCCGCCAAACCTATCCGGACCAAGCAGAATGTTATGGGTGCAAACTCACGGGTATTTGACAGGTAGAGACTCAGATATTATATTGTGGCCGCTCGCATACAGAGGAGCAAAAGCGCCAAGTTAATGATTTTACAAAATATCAACAAGGAGGATCTCAAGTCATGAGCAAAATTATCGGCATCGATCTGGGCACGACCAATTCAGTCGTGGCCGTGATGGAGGCAGGCGAGCCGACAGTCATTGCCAGCCCTGAGGGAGGTCGAACCACTCCTTCAACGGTGGCCTTCGCCAAGGGAGGAGAACGGCTGGTAGGACAGGTCGCCAAAAGGCAGGCAGTGACCAACCCGGAAAACACGATTTATTCCATCAAGCGCTTCATGGGGCGCAAGTTTGCGGAAGTAAACGAGGAGATGAAGATCGTCCCTTATAAGGTAACCCCTGCCTCCAACAACGACGTCCGGGTGGCCATCATGGGGAAAGAGTACAGCCCACCGGAAATTTCTTCCATGATTCTGCAAAAAATGAGGACGGCTGCCGAGGAGTACCTGGGCCAGAAGGTCACCAAGGCCGTGGTCACCGTTCCCGCCTACTTCAACGACTCCCAACGTCAGGCCACCAATGACGCGGGCAAAATCGCCGGTTTGGAGGTGCTGAGAATTGTCAACGAGCCTACCGCGGCCGCTCTGGCCTACGGTCTCGACAAAAAGAAGGACGAGACCATCGCCGTCTATGACTTCGGAGGCGGCACCTTCGACATCTCCATTCTGGAAGTGGGCGAAGGCGTGGTGGAAGTCAAGTCCACCAACGGGGACACCCACTTGGGCGGAGACAACATTGACCAGAGGATTATCGACTGGATTGTAGATGAATTCATCAAGGATCAGGGAATCGATCTTTCCAAGGACAAGATGGCCTTGCAGAGGCTCAAGGAAGCCGCAGAGAAAGCAAAAATGGAGCTCTCGACCACTCTGGAAACCGAGATCAATCTGCCGTTTGTGACGGCCGATGCCTCGGGACCCAAGCACCTGAACATGAAACTCACTCGCGCCAAGTTTGAAGGTCTGGTGGAAGATATCCTGCAACGCAGCGTCGAGCCCTGCAAGCTGGCCCTTAAGGATGCCGGCCTGAACCCCGAGGACATCAACGAGGTGGTTCTGGTTGGCGGCTCAACTCGCATTCCCCGCGTCCAACAGATCGTGAAGGACCTTTTCAGAAAGGATCCCCACAAAGGCGTCAATCCGGACGAAGTGGTCGCCATCGGGGCTGGTGTTCAAGCCGGTGTTCTGGGTGGAGACGTCAAGGATCTGCTGCTGCTGGACGTGACGCCGCTTTCCCTGGGAATTGAAACGCTGGGCGCGGTCTTCACCAAATTGATTGAGCGCAACACCACCATACCCACTCGCAAGAGTGAAATATTCTCGACGGCTGCCGATAGTCAAACCTCAGTGGAAGTCCACGTGCTGCAGGGAGAGCGCAGCATGGCCAAGGGCAACCGAACGTTAGGCAAGTTCCATTTGGTGGGGATCCCGCCAGCAGCCCGCGGCGTACCCCAAATCGAGGTCACCTTTGACATCGATGCCAATGGCATCGTGAATGTCTCCGCCAAGGACCTGGGCACAAACAAGGAGCAGAACATCACCATCACCGCCTCGAGCGGTTTGTCCAAGGATGAGATCGAAAAGATGACTCGCGAAGCGGAAACCCACTCCGAAGAGGATCTCAAGTACAAGGACGAGGTAGAAGCCAGGAACAGGGCCGACAATCTCGTCTACAATACCGAAAAGCTGCTGAAGGAAAACCGTGACAAGATCTCCGATTCGGACGCCGCCAGCATTGAATCAGCCCTGGAAAACTGCCGGAAAGCCATCAATGAAGGGGGGGCGGAGCGCATCAACGCGGCCGTCGAGGAGTTGACTCAAGCCACCCACAAACTGGCCGATGCCCTCTACAAGCAGGCGGCGCCCCAAGCCGACTCCCCTCCCTCGACACCTGGTGAAGCTTCCGAGGCTGCAGCGGCGGAGGGAGAGGTCATTGATGCCGAATACGAGGAGAGCGACGAAAAGAAGAAGTGAGTCCTGCTGCGGATGCCTGCGAGAAGCCTTTCCTGGCGGGCTCCTCCGCCCGCTGCTTTCGTGCCTGGCCGGATTGATGGCACGTCGCCGTAGCTGCTGCCCATGAGGTAGGCGCCGCGGCTTCTTCCTCCTCCTCGGAGACCAGTAATGAACCGACAGGATTTCTACAAGACTCTAGGAGTAACCCGGGGAGCGTCGCTTGACGACATCAGAAGGTCCTACCGGAAACTGGCTCGAAAATACCATCCGGATGTCAACCCTGGAGACCGGGCAGCCGAGGAGCGCTTCAAGAAGATTTCAGAGGCCTACGAAGTCCTGAGCGATCCCAAGAAGCGGGAGATTTACGATGCCTACGGGACCTATTCAGAGAACTATCGGCCCCGCCCGGATGCCGGCGGGGGATTCGATTTTTCCGAGTTCGGAAGATCGGGCTTCTCCGATTTCTTTACCCGGATGTTTCAAGGTCGACCCGACACCCAGAGGCCCCAAGGGCGCGATCTTGAATACCAGATCTCAATGAGCTTCGATGATGCCTTGAAAGGCCTTCAAACCCTGATCGCCTACGATCGGATGGACCTCTGCCGAAGCTGCCGGGGAAGCGGCAAGGCTTCCACCGGCCAGGCGGGAACCTGTACCCTCTGTCGCGGAACCGGAAAACTGGCCCAAATGAGAGGGCGGACCCGCCTGCTGACCGATTGTCACCGGTGCGGAGGTACGGGAAGCAACAGCCAGCCGTGCCCTTCCTGCAGCGGGCAGGGGCGCACCCGCAGTCCTACCAGACTGGAGGTCCGGATTCCAGCCGGTGTACAGAACGGCTCTCGTATCCGATTTGGCGGAAAGGGAGATGTCGGCCTGGGAGGGACTCCATCGGGGGACCTGTACGTCGTGGCCAAGGTAACTCCTCACCCCTTCTTTGAAAGGAAGGGAGACAATATTTATTGCAAAGTTCCAGTGACGGTCACAGAGGCGGCATTGGGCGCCAAGATCCAGGTTCCCACCGTCGAGGGGCGGACTCTTTTGAAGATCCCCCCCGGCACACAGGGCGGACAGAAATTCAGGCTGCGTGAAAAAGGGGCCCCATCCTTGAGAGCAGCCAGAAGGGGGGACCAGTTTGTCGAAGTGAGGGTGGTGGTTCCCAAGATCGCGGATGAGCGCAGCAAGGAACTCCTGCGCGAACTGGCGCGGCTCAATCCGGCCGATCCGCGTACCGGTCTGGCGCAATTCTGAACCGGAGAGGCCACCCGACCCGGCCAGAATGCTTTTCCCCAGAGGTGGAGGCTGACCTCAATGAAGAAACATCGCAAGAGGGTTTATACTATCAGCAACGTTGCCGACGCCTACGACATCCATCCGCAGACGTTGCGGCTTTATGAGAGGCATGGCCTCTTGAAGCCCTCGCGTTCCCGGGGAAATACCAGGCTCTACACCGACCGGGACCTGCAGAGATTGGAGTTGATCTTGAACCTGACCCGCGAACTGGGGGTCAACTTGGCGGGAGTTGAAATCATTCTCAACATGCGCGCCAAAATGGAGAAGATGCAGCAAGAAATCAGCGACTTCATGCAAGTCATCGGAGCCGAATTGGCCGAGCGCTCCTCACGCTTTGATTCCAAGCTGGAGCACGCCCTGGTCCGCACGGCGCCGTCCAAGATCATACGTCTCGACAGGAGATAGTTCCGTGGAAGCCGTACCCGAATGCCCCGAATGTGGCGGTAGTGGTTGGAAGAGGGTGGATCTGACCGACCGGCAGGGTGTGGCTCGCTGTTCCTGCCGCGAGCAGAGCAAGTTGCAGCGATTGATAGAAGCGGCTCGCATCCCGCCCCGCTATCAGGAATGCCTGTTTGAGAACTTCGACACCCTAAACCCCAAGCTGGGCAAGGCCAAGACGATGGCCTCTCGCTTCGTCGAAGAGTATCCTGTGGTGGACTGTGGGTTGCTCATCCTGGGCACCTGTGGCGTGGGAAAGACGCATCTGGCCGTGTCGATTATCCGCGCTCTGATGCTTCGCTACGGAACTTGGTGTATTTTCTACGACTTCCGGGAGCTACTCAAGCAGATCCAAAGCTCCTTCAATCCCGTGGTGGGAGCCACCGAATGGCAAATTATCGAACCCGTGTTGCAATGCGAGGTCCTGCTTCTGGATGACCTGGGCGCCGAGCGTCCCACCGACTGGGTTCGGGACACCTTCGCCTACATCATCAACCACCGCTACAACCAGAAGCGCACCACTCTCATCACGTCGAACTTCAAGGACGGAGAATCCAAACTTCGGAAGCTCAGCGACGGGAGTACAGTCGCCGGCGAGGAAACGCTGGCGGAACGCATCGGTGAGCGCATGCGTTCCCGGCTCCATGAGATGTGCAAAGTGATCAGGATTTCGGCAATCGACTATCGAGTCGAAATAAAACAAGCTCAACATGAATAATAAGTTGTTGATTGCTGAGGTCTGATTGTTGATTGAATAGTCATGACAACTGACTCGGCCCACATCCACAATCGCAATTCCGCAGTGGCCCTGTTGTTTCCACTCAAGAATTCCGACCTGCAATCGAACCTCAAAACTTGCGTGACCACTCCCGGGGCCAACGCTCAATGACCACCTTCTTTTCAGTATAGAATTCCACCGCGTCACGACCCTGGCCGTGGAGGACGCCCAGAAAGCTGTCTTTCCAACCGCTGAAGGGGAAGTAGGCCATGGGCGCGGCCACTCCGATATTCACCCCCACATTCCCCACAGGCACCTCATAACGAAATTTGCGGGCGGCGGCTCCGCTGCCGGTAAAGATGGAGGCGGCATTTCCGTAGGGGTTGCTGGCCACGACTTCAATGGCTTCTTCGACGGTTTCCACATGGGTGAGGCCGAGGACCGGTCCGAAGATCTCGGTGCGGGATATGTCGCTTCCCGGAGGCACCCCATCCAGAATGGTCGGCGCCACGAAAAAACCCCGTTCATAGTTGGGAATACTGGGACTTCGACCGTCCAGCAGCACTTTGGCCCCCTCCGAGGCACCCTGGCCAATTGCGGTCTCAATGCGATGCTTGCTTTCCCGAGTCACTACCGGGCCCATCTGAACCCCGTCGTCGAGGCCGTAGCCAACCTTGATGGACCGGGCCATCTCGGCCACCGACCGGGTGAAGGGCTCGCGGGCTTCGCCCACGGTAACGACTGCCGAGACGGCCAAACATCGCTGTCCCGCGCACCCGAAGGCACTGTCGCTGACAATCTGCGTGGTGGTCGGCATATCGGCGTCCGGCAAAATGACTACGTGGTTCTTGGCCCCTCCCTGACACTGGACCCTTTTGCCGTGACTGGCGGCTCTCCGGTAGACATGGCGGGCAACCGCCGTAGATCCCACAAAGCTGATCGCGCGCACCTGGGGATGGTCAATGAGGGCATCCACCACCGCCCGGCTCCCGTTGAGCAGGTTCACGACCCCTGGCGGCAGATGGAGTTGCTCCAGCAACTCAAACACCCGCGTCATGGTCAACGGCACCCGCTCGGACGGCTTCAGCACAAAGCTGTTGCCACAGGCCAGTGCGTAGGGCAAGAACCATAGGGGAATCATGGAGGGAAAGTTGAAGGGGGTAATGGCCGCGACCACCCCCAGTGGTTGCCGAATCATGGTCTCATCAATGCCGCGGGCGACATCTTCCAGATTGTAACCCTGCATCAGTATGGGGATCCCACAGGCAACCTCCACGTTTTCGATTCCTCGCCGCAGTTCCCCGCGGGACTCCGCCAACGTCTTGCCGTTCTCCTGGGTGGTGAGGCGGGCGATCTCCTCAAAGTGGTCTTCCAGAAGCTGCTTGAACCTGAACAGGTACTGGACACGCTCTCCCGGAGGAGTGCTTCTCCAGCCGGGAAAGGCCCGGGCGGCGGAATCCACGACCCTGGACACGTCGCCGGCATCGCCCACCGGGTTGTCAGCCAATTCCGCCCCCGTGGCCGGATTGACAATCTTCAGGGTGTCCTTGCCCACGGAAGGACTCCAGCCGCCATTAAGAAAGTTCAATATTTCGGTTGCTTCCGCCATCACACCACCACCTTTTCCGGAACTGTCTGCCGGTCAGATTTTATTGGAAAACCGCAGGCTAAGGGAAATGCAACTAAAAATGCGGGTTAATCCTTGACTCGGGCCTTCTGGTTTCATATAGTTAGTGGCCTATCCTGTTTAGCGAACCCTTGGAACTCATGGCTCAGGCCCCCACCAACAGCTTTGCCATCGGCGAAAAAGTCGTCTACCCCAACCACGGCGTCGGCGTGATCGAGCAAATTAACCGCCGCAGCATGTCCGGAAAACCGGAAGCCTTTTACCATCTCAAGATTGCGGCCAACAACATGATGGTGATGATTCCGGCAACCAATGCCACCGACGTGGGCTTGAGAAGGTTGATCAAGAAAGCCGAAGTCAAAAAGGTTCTGGAACACCTGAAACACACCGAGGTCAAGAACGCATCTGATTGGAAAAACCGCTTCAAGGAGAATTCGGAGAAAATGCGTACGGGGTGTATCTTTGAGGTGGCCGATGTCCTCAAGAGCCTCTCCCAACTGAGCATCAACCGAATTCTTTCCTTCCGGGAAAAGAAAATGTTGGACCGCGCCAGACAGTTGATAGTCAGCGAGTTGGCCACGGTTTCCGACGTTTCCGAAGACAAAGCCGAACAGCTCATCGACGGGGCCCTGCTACAAACCTAAGTAGCCTGTACTCCTCTCTCCCCCGCACAAAACTCCTCCTTCAGCACGGACATCATCAGCGTATCCTGATAACCTCGGCCGACATAGCGGTCTTTGCGCAATCGGCCTTCGGTTTGGAACCCGCACTTCCGGTAGACGTGAATGGCCGCGTCGTGATTAGCGGCCACTCTGAGGTAGATTCGCAGGAGGTTCATCTTTTCGAAGCCCAGCCTCAGCATTTCCCGCACGGCCCAGGTACCGTAGCCTCGATTCCAGCAATCTCGCTCCCCGATCATCACAGCCAGTTCGGCCTTGCGGTCGATCCAGCGGATCGCGTGTAGACCGATGGAGCCAACCAGGCGGCCCTGCAGGGTCTCGATGGCAAAGACCCTGTCGGTGTGGCTCGCGGACAAATCCTCCAACCACCGGGACCCATCATTTCTGGAGGTCGGGTAAGCAGAGACCTGCGACAGGTGGAGCGTGACCGCGGCATCGTTCACCCAGCGCACCAGAGAGTCGATGTCCCCCGGTTCCAAGGCTCGCAGCCTCACCGCACAAGGTCCCGCTTGCCGGGCTGGAACCCGACCAGGACCGTGCACCCTCATACGGGATGGTTCCATCCGCAATTGGAGCTCCTTGCCCCCATGTGCCCGCGCCCGTCAATGCCGGAAACCGAACGCCCACCAAAATCGGACCCCCCCTCGGGATGGGCCTCAGGTCGCCAATTCCACGTTCCAGTACAGGTAATCGCGCCAGCTATCGGGAGCATTCCTGAACACCAGGGTGAGGCTGAGACTCGGCACCCACTTAGGCTCCGCCGGCTTCTTGATCAAGCGCATACCGGCCTCTTCCGGAGTCCTTCCTCCCTTTCTGCGATTACAATCGATGCAGGCGGTCACGATGTTGTTCCAACTCTTGCCCCCACCCCGCGACACGGGTATGACATGGTCGAAGGTCAGGTCATCCCCGCGGCGAGCGCTGCCACAGTACTGGCAGCGGTGTCTGTCCCGAGCAAAAATATTCGCCCTGGAAAACTTGATCATGCGGCTCTTCCTGACCTTGACATAACGCAGGAGGCGCAGAACCGAGGGTAATTTGACAGAGAAGGTCACGCTGCGAATCTCACGGGAGTACTCCTCGATCACCTCCACCTTACCGGCAAACAGCAGGGTGATGGCTCTCTGCCAACTGATGACTCGGAGCGGCTCGAAGGATGAGTTCAGCAGGAGCGTGGCTTCCATGGGTTTGTCTGCTCAATGGGTGCGGCCGGGGCTCACCGCCGGCTCAATTCCGGTTCCAGGTAAAAAAAAACCGACACGACTTGAAAGATCACAAGCGGCCGGTCAGGACGTCCCCGATAGCAAATCAGCTTCGACCGCCGGGTATCCAGACATCCTTGTGATTGGTCAGGAACACCGCAAGAAAACGTCGATCGATCAAAAATCTCATTGGATGGCTCCCGCAATCCGGACCCCGAAATCCTGCCTGCATTATCTATAGGAGGGGGGTTTTGTCAAGAGTCCCTAAATGTTTGACAGTGCTGCGGGGGTTCCACTATGTTAGCTGAAATCGGGCGCGTAGCTCAGTTGGTACGAGCGCTACCTTGACACGGTAGAGGTCATCGGTTCGATCCCGGTCGCGCCCACCACCGCCCACGTCCATAGAAGTCAAGAAGTTCCATTAATCACCTTATTATCAGATACTTATAATTCCGAATAATATTGTCTCATGTAAGGGTCTGAACCGTTACCGGAGCTGCTATTGGGGTATTCCGTGCCGTCCTGGCAAGAGATTTGGTGGAATCGCTGCTGTATCCTGTGAATGGTATAGACTTCTATGAGGTGACGTCCGGCTAAAGTACAAAGAGCTTAAGTCGCTTGAGCAACGAAGAAACAGTAATCGCCCAGACCGCGATCTGCGCTAGCGCGAACTTCCCACCAAAGGCCCGAGTCCAGGTCTGCCCGCAGTTTTACGAGACCCTCTTCAATCTCCGGGCCCCTGTGTTCCCTGAAGGCCGAGATGCCGTTGCGGAATCCCGGATCGAAGTAAAGTTCCGGGCGGTCCTTGCCAGCATAAAGAAACAGATCCGAGAGATCAGACGGCACGTCCCACGTTTCGAAGCCGACAAGGCAAAAGCCCGCGGCGGACAAGGCATGTTCCACTGTTTCTCGGGTGGGGAGCACACGCCTTGCGGCTGCCATCATGGTCGGGAAGTATGACGCCAACCAATAGGCTTCGCCCTGCTCTGGCAGTGCGGAAAAGATGACGTAGCGGCCTCGTTCAGCGAGCGCACGCCGGACATCGGCAAAGACCCGCTCCAGGTCAGCCATGTGGTGTATCGCAAGGGTGGTGACGGCGTGAGCATGGGAACTGTCGGCGAATGGCAGCGCCGCACCGTCGGCGAGCACCAGGGGACAGGCCACTTTCTTGGCTCGGGCTTGGGCGAGCATGCCCCAGGACCGATCCACTCCGACCATGACCAGTCCACGGTCCGAAAGGGCAGATGTGTAGTTGGCAGTGCCGCAGGCTACGTCCATTACCGGTGCACCGCGAGACGCATCCAGCAACTCGACGAGGCGGTCGGCGATGCCCGGGTCGGCACGGCGCGTTGCGTCGTAGGTAGTGCCGATGAAGTCATATTTTGCAGTCATGTCTATCTCTATCTTGGCGCCATCGGGGAATCTCAAGTGTAGAAGTTGCGACCTGATCTGATACCGGCTTGAAGAAGCGTGGGTTACCGGTTTTGATGGAGGTGTCAGGCATTCAATCAATACCAAAAAAGCCGTCACCTCCGATCACTATTACAGAGACACGACTGTCCGGTTAAAACTCGCACAATATCAACTGCTTACAAGATTGGGAACCTTCTTGTTGCCAATGGAATCTCTTAAGTACTTGATCCGTAGAGACTTTTTCGAAGAGAGTGATGCTGAGAATTTGCAGGATTTCGCCGAGACTTCGGTCGATTTTAAGTTCCTTTTTGCTCGTAACTTGATGGAATTAAACCTGTTACACTAACGTCGTGAATGTTTAACGGGACAGTAGTGATTTAAAATCAAATATTTGAGCCTTTTGCAAAATTCCCGCTGCTAAGGAATAAGTATTGCAAAGGCTCGGATGATCCTCGGCTCAACAGCATTGAGCCGAGATATCTCATCAGTGAGAACCATGGTCTGGCTAGCCCTCCCGGCCATCCTCACCGCCGCCAGGCGTGTCCGGTTGTTTCACGAAGACGCGAGAGTAATTGAACGGGGGAAGGGCCGCGCGTTTGGCCAAACTAGAATGTTCCATAGGGCAAAATCTTTCAGTTTTACAAGCTGCTTGAGGCTCCCATAAGCTGCAAGGAAGCGGGGATGGGGCTGATGGTGGAACAGTTGATGCGCCTGACGCTATAAGCAGGTCCCGTTGGATCCCGGACAATGCAGGATGAGCACCCGCCCGTAGGGCAGGGACGAAGTAAGCTGTGCCTGCGCCCGGCCTCTGTCTGTGATCCGGCCTTCAGATCCGGACATTTCCGTTCAAAAGTGTCTTTGCTGTCGGGTAATCACGGGCAGAACATCATGTTAGCCAGCAAAATGTCATGCCCCATTACGAATTTTGCAAAAGGGTCATTTGAGCCTTTTGCAAAATTCGGAGTCGGGCATGAGATGGGGGCAGAATGCTCCTGCAAAATAACGCCCTCGAAAGGGATCTGCACCTGGCTAGCCATGGGTTTCCCAGGGACAACAACTCTTCCCGACAATAAATTCCGCTTCCTAGCGAATTTTGCAAAAGGCTCATTTATGAGATTTTTGTAGTAGCGGTCGCGCCCACCACGTCCTGCCATCCTCCGTGAATTCCTGGCACCTGTTGAATGGAAGCGTCCACAACGATCTCCCCACTGGACTCCCCACTGGCGTGAAGCTCCCTTCTCAGCCAAATTTAGCGTAGCGCAGGGTACTTCTCCGAGTGCGTGTTGATCCGGGCCCGCCCTGCGGTGCCGATCATTCGAGGAAAAACGACCAATCGTTAATGAAGATGAACCACCAATGAACACGAAAAGACACGGAGACAGACGAACCTCCTTCAACGACAAGCAGTACCAAGATGCTTCTGAAATTTCTTGACCTTGGTGTGACGATCTCATGGGATGAAGGCTTCCCGGGAGCGCGGGATCACTCTCTCCTGGAGGGAGAGTCGCAGAAGCTGAGCCGCCAGGCGACGGCTGATACGGCGGGGGGATGGAAGCGGCCCGTCGCCCGGGGATCATTTTTTTCCATTATTAACATCGATAGACAGGATGGACAGGATAAACGGGACGAGAGCTTGCTGCACAAGAAGCCGGCTCGGCCGATGATCCGGTGCGGGCTTGCGGATGCCCGGGATTACAAGACGCCGGACTTCTGAAACAAAATCCTGTAAATCCTGTGCATCGATGTGAATTATCCATTTGAACGATGCCCAGGATTAAAGGACGCCGGACTCCCAAGGACCATCCTGAATATCCTGTCCATCCATGTGAACTATCCCCGTAAAGCACAAGGCGGGGAGGGCTCAGCCAACTCGACGGTGGGCTCCGCGCTTGTCTGGATCACCTGCCTGACGATCTTGCTGGTTCCCTTCCCCCCCACCGGCTCGACTGCGGGCTCCACCCGCATCTCGCCGACTCCCCCTCCAGGGGGGAGTGATTCTTGAGGCCTGCAAATGGCTGCTTGCTGGATTCCTTGGCAAGGTGTAAACCCTGTTCCCGGTTTATGGTGTAAAGGATGTTCCCGGTCTGCATCCCAGACCGGAGGCGGCGGCGGAAGCATGGACAGGTTCAGGATGCGGGCGGGACGCCCGCGCTCCCAGGCCAATCACTACCCCCCTGGAGGGGGAATCGCAGAAGGCCGAGCCGCCCGGCGAAGGCTGATGCGGTGAGGGGGAGCCGGGCCGCGAGGCCGTGGCCGTGGACAGGCCGATCCCCTGGCGCCGGCTGAGCCCCCTCCATCTCCAATGGATGACGAACAGGAGAACGGTTATAATCTTCCGGATGTAGTCCCCACCGTGGACGAGGAACACCGTGAAACAGAAACTGGCCATTCTGGGCGGCAATCCTGCCATGCCGGAGGGGATCGAACGGGCCCGTTGGCCGCGCTACAGTCAACCGGAACTCGATGAGCTATGCCGGGTCCTGAGAGAGGAGCAGCTCGGCGGATGCGACGCGCCCCAGATCGCCGCACTGGAGCGGGAGTGGGCCCGGCGCATGGGCGCCCCCTACTGTTGTGCCGTCGGCTCCGGCTCCGATGCTCTGCACATGGCGCTGTGGGCTGCCGGCGTCGGTCCCGGCGATGAGGTCCTGGTGCCGGCCTATACCTTCCTCTCGGGGGCGCTCACCGTTCTCCATCAAGGGGCGGTGCCCGTGTTCGTGGATGTTCAGCCCGACTCCTGCAACATGGACCCCGCCCAGATCGAGCGCCACATCACCTCCAGAACCAAAGCCATCCTGCCGGTCCACCTGTCGGGGCTTCCGGCCGATATGGACGAGATCAACGCCGTCGCCCGCCAACACGGCCTGGCCGTTATTGAGGACGCGGCCCACGCTCCCGGGGCAACCTACAAGGGCCGGATGGTCGGAAACCTGGGAGATGCCGCCGCATTCAGCATCAACGCCATGAAGAATCTCCCCGCGGGCGAAGCCGGAATTTTCAGCACCCGCCACCGGCACTTTATCGAGCGGGTGGACGGCCTTTGGCTGCGGGTCCGTTTTCACCAGGCTCGGGAGGAGCAAAAGTACCCGTTGGCGACCCTGGGCCACAACTATCGCTGCAGTGTGGTCTCGGCTGCCCTGGCCCGAGGCCAGTTGGCGCGGCTCGACGACCTGAACGGCGAAAGGCAATCCCTGTGCGAACGCCTGACGCAACAGATCCAAGAATTGCCGGGGGTGATCCCGCCGCGTGTTCCTCCCGACCGGAGCCACGCTTACCACCTCTATCGAGTGCGCTTCGACCCTCTGGCAGCCGGCCTGGACCTGACCCCTTCCGAGTTCCGCGCCAAGGTGGTGGCGGCCCTGGGAGCGGAGGGAGTGCTCTGCCGCTCCTGGATGAACTGGACCATTCCCTCGTTGCCCCTCTTTACCCGTCCGGAGGAGTTTGAGGCCAACCATCCCTGGCGGCGTCCCTGGTCCGCCGATCGTGTCTACGACCCCCGGGACTACCCGGAGGCCAGCCGGGTGGTGACGGAGACGTCGCTGGTCATGGAAGCGCCCACCGCGGCCAGCCGGCAGATCATCGATTTCATGGCCGAGGGGTTTCGCAAGGTCTTCTCCCAGATCGACGAGGTGGCCAAGCTGCAACTGCCGGGCCAACTGCTGGACGGCGGGGCGGCCAACCTCGACGAGATCCGGCGCTGGTTGGGCCCTGCCCTGCCGGTGCAGCCGACCTGAGGGCTCAGGTATCCGTGGCGAAATCTCTGCGAGTCGGAATCATCGGAACCGGTCGGGCCGGCCGTTGCCAGGCCAGGGCTTTTTCACGCCTCCCCGGCGTCAGCGTGACCGCACTCTGGAACCGCACCCGCACCAAGGCGGAGAGTCTGGCGGCTGCGCTGAAGTCCCCGGGACTGCATGTATTCGACGACTGGCGCCGTCTGATCGACAAGAGCCCGGTCGACATCATCAGCATCGCCACCGATCCTGTTCTCCGTCTGGAGCCCTTTGCCTACGCCCTCGCCAAACGGCGCCACGTTCTGGTGGAAAAGCCGCTTGCCTGGGGTTTGCCGGAAGCCGAGGCCATGGCGAAGGCCGCCCGCCAAGCGGAGACGGTCACGGCCATCAGCTTCAACTGGCGCTATTCTCCGGCCTGTCTCACCCTGTGGCGCGCCCTCCGGGAGGGCCAGATCGGCAAACTGCTCGACCTCCAGACCGAGTGGCGACTCTGCTTCAGCCCCGGCCCAAGGCCCTGGACGGCCAACAGCGGCGTGCTCCGGGAGACGGGCAGCCACGAATTCGATCGGGCCTGCCACCTGACCGGCTGGCGATTCCGGCGCCTGGCCTGCTCACTGAGGTCGGCCCCCTCCTCCCAGGATACGGCTCAATCCGGGCGGAAGGCGCCGGAAACCTTTGCTTCGGTGCTGGCGGAGATGTCGGATCGGGCCGTAGGCAACTTTCGCTTGCTGATCACGCCGGGTGAGCCGGAACGAAGTATCGTCCTCGGCGGGGTGGAGGGGACGCTGACCTTGACCAGCCAATGGGTCACCGTGACACGGGACCAGGACAGCCAGCGACGGATGAGGCTGTGCAACGAGCTGCAGGTGGTCAGGCAACGGCCCCAGGATAAAGATCCGGTCGTTCTGCAAGTGGCCGACTCGGACCGCCAACCTGCCGGGGTTCTTTCGGGGCAGCATACCTGGAACCGGCTGATTGCCGATTTCGTGTCGGCCGTCCGCAATGAAGACCGGCGGCACCACAGCGTGCCTCACCTGCCCCATATCTCAGACGGCCTGGCGGCGCAGCGTTTGATCCAGGCCTGCGAGCTCTCCCACGCCGAAGGGCGGTGGATCGAGCTGTCCCCTCCGGATCCTTGACCTGACTGTGCCCGCGGGTAAGAACCCTGGAGGAGCACCCCCGGGCAATTGCTGCAAGCGGGCGGCTGCGTCTGCACGGCCACCGATGGGTCCGGTGCGGCAAGCCATGGATCGCCAGCCGGATAGAGTGAGTTCCGGGGGCGCGTTTTGGTTGGATTCTCCCGGGCCGGTTTGCCCGACCTGAGACACCTGCATCTCCGGGAAGGCTTGTCGCGGGCTGGGGGCAGAGGAGCCTGGCTGATGTGGATTCGCTTGGGATTGGCGCTTTCGTTACTATCGCTTCCGGCGTGGGGGTCTGCCGGGGAGGAGACCGGTCGAGAATTCTTCGAGAAAAGAATCCGTCCGGTTTTGGCCACTCACTGCGCCTCCTGCCACGGGCCGGATAGACAGGAATCGGGGCTCCGCCTGGATACCCGGTCCTCCATGCTGAAGGGCGGCAGATCGGGGCCGGTGGTGAAGCCCGGCCAACCGCTCCAAAGTCGACTCTACCAGGCCGTCACCTATCGGAACCCGCAGTTGAAGATGCCGCCGCCGGGCCGTCTTCCGCCATCGGTTATTGAGGACCTCCGGATCTGGATTGAAGCGGGAGCTGCCTGGCCCCAGTCGGAGCCGGCCCCAATTCCCGGAACATTTCCCGAAGCGTTCGACCTTGCAGCCCGCAAGCAGCGATACCCCTGGATCTGGGAGACCCCGCGAAGCCAACCGGCGCCCTCCACCCGGAACACCCGCTGGTCCCGGGATCCCATCGACCGGTTTCTGCTGGTCAAACTGGAGCAAAAAGGCCTGCGCCCCGCCCCACCCGTGGACCACCGCACCTGGCTGCGCCGGGTTTCCTATGCCTTGACGGGCTTGCCTCCCACGCCGGAGGAGCTCCGGCGGTTCGTCAACGACGAACGACCTGCAGCCCATGCCCAGCAGCTGGATCGACTTCTGGCCTCGCCCCGTTTCGGCGAACGCTGGGCCCGGCATTGGATGGACCTGGTGCACTACGCCGAATCGCGCGGTCATGAAACCGACTTTCTCATCGCCAACGCCTTCCAGTATCGCGACTACCTCATCCGGGCCTTCAACCACGATATTCCCTACCCGCAACTGGTCGCAGAGCACCTCGCGGGCGACCTGCTGCCGGCTCCCCGTCTGGATCCGGCCACCGGCGCCAATGAATCGGTCCTTGCCACCGGGTGGCCCTTCTTCGGTGAGGAGGAGGATTCCCCGGTTGACCTGCGCCAAGACGAAATCGAACGTCTCGACAACCGCATCGATGTGTTGAGCAAGACCTTCCTTGGATTGACGGTATCCTGCGCCCGCTGCCATGACCACAAGTTCGACGCCATTTCGCAGCGGGATTACTATGCGCTGTTCGGTTTCCTGCTGAGCTCCAGCTACCGACAGGTGCGCTTTCAATCCATGGAGCACAACCGGCAGGTGGCTCTCGAGTTGCATGCCCTCGCCGGAGCCTACCGCTCCCGGGTTCTCAAGACGGTGGGGCAGGCCCAGAAGCCGCATTTGCAACAAACGGCAGCCTACCTCATGGCAGTCCGCCAACTGATCGAAGCCGAAAGGGAAACCGGATGCCGCTTCGACGACGGCGGTTCGCTGCTGGAGTCGGTAGCCTGGCCCAGGCGCCTCGAGGTGAGGCTCTTGAGGCATTGGGCCGAAGCCGTCAAGAGCGCCCTGGGAAACCCGGCCGACCCGCTGCATCCCATTGCCCGGGTGGTTCAGGATTGGGACCCCGGCGACCCTCAGGGCGTTTCAGCCGTCCTTAAGGAGGTGTTCGATCCCTGGAGAATGCAACCCAGCCTGAAGGAGGCCTTGCAGGCATCGGGCGCTCGGATCATCCTGGATTATTCGAAGTTGGGCCCGGGCGACTGGCGGGTGGACGGACCTGGCTTTGGCAGCGCTTCTCGAAGGGCCGGGGAGGTGCGGCTGGGGAGGCGCTTGACCTCTCCCATCTCCCGTGTATTCCACCATGGAGGCGCCCATAAGGACCCGGTCTGGGACGTCCTGAAGCTGTTGCCGGGAACCGAACGGGATCCCGAGCGCCTCCGGAACTGGGTGCGTGCCGGCCGCTCCCTGCGCACGCCTACCTTTACCCTGAAGACAGGCAAGCTCTACTATCTGGCCAGGGGAACGGGCCGGGTCTACGCCACCGTCGACTCCTACACCCTGCAGGAAGGCCCTCTCTACGGGGAGCTGGCTCGCCGCTGGAAAGACGTTCCTGAGCTGCGCTGGATCGAGCAGGACCTGACCCATCACCGCGGCCATCGGGTTCACCTGGAGTTCAGCCCCGAAGGATCGGATGACCTGGGGATCGCCATGGTCATCGAAGCGGCACGCAAGCCCAATCCCTATGCGCCTCCCAACCACCTCCTGATCAGCAGACTGGCAACCTGCCGTTCCCTGCCTTCCCTGGCCCGGGCCTATCAAGAGCTGTTGCTGGAAGCTTCCGAGCGCCTGGCTGGGGACACCATCGCCGGATCGCCCCAGTCCGCTTCATTTGCCCGGCTGGCCGACTGGCTGGTTCAGCACCCGGAAATCAGCCTGGGTCCACCTTCGGAACGGAAAAAGCGATTTCAAGCGCTGGACCCATTCTTCTCCAGGCAAAGAGAACTGTTCAGCCGGATTCAAACCGCCTCCGCCACCGCCCCTGCCCTGCTGGACGGCAATGGAATCGACCAGCCCCTGCTGCATCGGGGACAGGTCCTTCAGGAGGGTCCCCGAGTCCCCCGGAGATTCCTGGAATCCGTCGCCGGACCCGAACCGCTGGCGTCCCGCGGTGGCAGCGGCCGCCTGCAACTGGCCGAAGCCCTGACCGCTCCCTCCAACCCGTTGCTGGCCCGGGTGTGGGTGAACCGGGTCTGGCACCATCTCTTTGGGCGGGGTATCGTGGCCTCGGTGGACAACTTCGGCTGGTTGGGGGAACGCCCCAGCCACCCGGAGCTGCTGGACCATCTCTCCCACTGGTTCAGGGTAAAAGCCGAGGGGTCCCTCAAGCAATTGATTCGCAGAATCCTGCTGTCGCAATCCTATCGAATGTCCAGCAAGCCATCCGACCGATCGGCCGCCCGGCTCGACCCCGAAAACCGGCTGTTGCATCGCATGAACCTGCGGCGGCTGGAGGGAGAAAGCATCCGGGATGCCGTCCTGGCAATCTCGGGACGTCTCAATCTGCAGATGTCCGGGCCTCCCGTGCAGGTTCACAAAGACGATGTCGTCCTGTTTCGAGGCGCTCCCAAAAAGCTGGGCCCCCCGGACGGAGACGGACGCCGCAGCGTTTACCTGGCTGCCCGGCGAAACTTTCTGTCCTCGCTGCTGCTGACCTTTGACGCACCCAAACCCTTCGCCACGGTGGGACGGCGCAACGTTTCCAACGTTCCGGCCCAGTCCCTGGCCCTGATGAATCATCCCTTTTTCCATGAGCAAGCCCGGAGGTGGGCCCGCCGCCTGGAGGAAACGGTTGGCGATCTTTCTCCTGCCCTGCGTATCCGGCGGATGTACCTGGAGGCCTTTGCCCGGCCTCCCACCCCGGCTGAACTGAACGCCTGCCTGAGATCGCTCGACCGGATGTCACGGCTGCTGAACCGTCCGCCCCCCGGACTGTCGGCCTGGGAGGCGCTGAGCCACGCCCTTTTCAATGTGAAGGAATTGATCTATATTCGATAGGTTGCCGAACTGAAATCCAGCCACGACCTGTCGGGGTGAGCCTCTCTATGGACACCAGCCCCATGCCGCTGTCCCGGCGCCAGATGCTTCGCTGCTGTTCCACGGGTTTCGGCGCCCTGGCCCTGTCGGCGCTCCTGGCCGATCCCACCTATGGAGCCACCCTGCAAACGGGAGCCAAGCCGGGCGGTGCCGCGGCCCCAAGGTTACCCCATTGGCGCCCCCGGGCTCGCAACGTCATCTTCCTCTACATGGAAGGGGGTGTTTCCCAGGTCGACAGCTTTGATTACAAGCCCCTCCTGAACCGCTACCACGGCAGGGCTCCTCAGGAAGTCATCGGAGAGCTGGAGGCCACCCAGTTCCAGGAGGTGGGGTCCATCCTCCAATCGCCCTGGAACTTTCGCCGCCACGGCCAAAGCGGTCTGTGGGTGAGCGATCTTTTCCCGCACATTGCCCGCCAGGTCGATGACCTCTGTATCATTCACTCCCTCACCTCCAAGTTCCCGGAACACACCAGCGCCAATTATTTTCTGCACACCGGCGTCGGGATCCAGGGACGGCCCAGCCTGGGGTCCTGGAGTGTCTACGGACTGGGCAGCGAAAACCGGAACCTTCCGGGGTTTGTCGTGCTGAACGGGGGCCTGATTCCCTCGGGCGGGATTGACTGTTTCACCAACGGGTTCCTTCCGGCGACTTATCAGGGTTCGCTGTTTCAGGCCAAGGATCCTCCGGTAGCCAACCTTCGATCCCACCAGAGTTCGCCCCGGCTTCAGTCGGCCAAAAGGGACCTAGTGAGGGATCTGGACCGGCTTTCGCTGCAGCAGATGGGAGAAACCGACGCCCTGGAGTCGGCCATCGCCAACTATGAGCTGGCTGCACGCATGCAGGTGGAGGTTCCCGGTCTGATGGACCTCAGCCGCGAATCTCCATCGGTACAACGGCAGTACGGCCTGGAAGCCGCCTACGAACCGACGCGTCAATTCGGCCGGCAATGCCTGATTGCCCGCCGGCTGGTGGAACGGGGCGTCCGCTTCGTGGAGTTGACCTGTCCCGGTATCCCGGGGATCTCCCGCTGGGACGCCCACGCTCAGCTCAGGAAAAACCACAGTCTGAACGCCCTGGCCACCGATCAGCCGATCACGGCGCTGCTGGCCGACTTGAAGCGCTGCGGCCTGCTGGAGGAAACCCTGGTCCTCTGGGCGGGTGAGTTCGGCCGCACGCCGTTTGCCCAAAAGGAAGATGGGCGTGACCACAATGAGTTCGGATTTACCCTGTGGATGGCGGGCGGCGGGGTGCGGGGCGGAATGACCTACGGCAGGACCGACGAGTGGGGGTACAAGGCAGTGGAGAACCCACTGGAGATGCATGACTTCCACGCAACCATCCTGCACCTTCTGGGGCTGGACCACACCCGACTGACCTATCGCTTTGGCGGACGGGATATGCGCCTGACCGACGTCTACGGCAGAGTGGTCAAGGAAATCCTGGCCTCCGCCTGACCGGTGCCCCCTGCTGCTTCATGGCTCGCGACCCTGCCCTGCCGTGCGGATGATTCGAGGGAAAAAACCCAATCGTCAATAAAGACGAACCACGAATGAACACGAATAAACACAAATAGACAAGAAAACACATGGACCTCCTTCAACGACAAACGGCACCAAAATGCTTCTGCAACTTTGTTACCTTGGTTTGACTTCGTGTCCTTCTTAGATAACCCCTCGATATCGGTTGTCACACCCCCCAATCAACAATTCATCAATCAGTTTATTGGTGAGCCTTTTGCAAAATTCGCTAGGAAGCGGGATTTATTGTCGGGAAGAGTTGGTGTCCCTGGGAAACCCATGGCTAGCCAGGTGCAGATCCCTTTCGAGGGCGTTATTTTGCAGGAGCATTCTGCCCCCATCTCATGCCCGACTCCGAATTTTGCAAAAGGCTCTGGTGTTCATTCGTGTCCATTCGTGGTTCGCCGTTTTCCTTTGTGGATAACTCTTATCGGTCCTTGTTGCGTGTGTGGAAAACTCTTCCCCCTCCACAACCTTTGGCGGATCCCTCTTGAGCCTTCTCCAACCCCTTAGTGGCCCTTCGTAGTCCTTCGTGCCTCTTCGTGGATATCTTTTTTCCTTCACTGCTTGTTGGTCTGAGGCTCCCCGGCCTATTCCTTCTCAACCAGGATCTGAGCCAACAGCTCGGGATCTACGTTCCCGCCACTGATCACGGTGACGCTCTGCCTGGCGGGCGGCAGCTCGTGTTGATGATAGAGAAAGGCGGCAAAGGGCACCGCGCCGCTGGGCTCCACGACCAGCCGGACATCCAGAACCAGCCTGCGCAAGGCCTTGCGAATCTCCTCCTCGCTGACGGTGATGATATCGTCCACGAAGGTCTGAATATGTTCGAAGGTAATGTCGCCGATCCGGGTGGCTCTCATGCCGTCGGCAATCGTTCTGCGGGTCTGCTCAATGGGAAGTTCCACAATCCTGCCGCTTCGCAAGCTGGCTTGTGCGTCGTTGGCCCACTCCGGCTCCACACCCACCACGTGAATGCCGGGGCGGCTAAGCTTCAAGGCCGCCGCCACTCCACTGATGAGGCCCCCGCCCCCTATGGGAACCAGGACCAGTTCCACATCGGGGAGATCCTGGAGGATCTCGAGACCCACCGTGGCCTGGCCGGCGATGATGGTCTCATCGTCAAAGGGCGGCACCATGGCCAGACCCCGCTCGGCCGCCAGAGTTTCGGCCGCCATCCGCCATTCCTCTTCCCCGCCCTCCTCCACGGTGACGATCTCGGCGCCCAGGTCCAGGGTCTTGGCGCGTTTAATGGCGGGCGCCCGGGCCGGCATGACGATGACCGCCCGAATACCCATGGCCCGGGCGGCGTAGGCCACTCCCTGGGCATGGTTGCCGCTGGAGAAGGCGATCACACCCTGCCGCCGCTGGTCCGGAGAGAGCGAGGCGATCTTGTTGTAGGCGCCACGAAGCTTGAAGGCTCCCACGGGTTGAAAGCTCTCCGGTTTTGGAAACGTCTGCCGGTCGCTGGAGAAGTCGGTAAAGTGCACCAGAGGCGTGCTGACCGCTACTCCCGCAATCCTGGCTTGGGCTGACTTGATGTCTTCCAGGGTGATCATGGAGCCGCTTTCTCTTCCGTGCGCCCACTTGCGGCTGTTCGGCTGGACGCATGAAGCCGTTACCGGGTTCGCTCCATCCCGGACTTGGGAATCACCAGTGGCGCACCAGAGCTGTCAATCGGCTGCAAAGCAATAGAAGTAGCCGTTGCCTCCGGTACCCTGCAGATTGGCTTGACTGCAACCCCGAGAACCGTGGGAGGAGTTCCAGGAGGTCGGCTTGGCGCCGCCGCCAATCCGGTCATGGTGGCCCACCTGGGCGCTACCCTCGCCGTTTCCGGTCCAGTTCTGGCAGGTGTGGTCTTCGCCGTCAGTAAAGGCAGTGCCGTCCTCCTGGGTGCCGGTCAGGATGTCATGCTGGTTGGGAGTGTCCCCACGGCCGTTGACCGCCTCGCCCTTCTCGCTAAGTGAATTCTCCTTGCTCAGCTTGTTGTTCTCCGAGTGCAAATCGGCAACGTTCCCGGCAACCTGGACACCCTTGGCGTTGTACCAGGGACCGGAGCCGATTCGGTCGCGAGCATTGATCCCAGGCTGGTCTCCGGAAGGGCTGGCGCTCAAGTAAGCCCGCCAGGTCCGGTTGCCTGCTCCCGCGGCTTCAGCCAACTCCTGACAGTGGGCATCGGCGCCGGCCAAGCCGCCCAGGTTGGCCCCGTCACCAGGACCGCTGCCGGTGATGAAGAAGCTCAAATCCGTTTTCTCCTCGCTTGCCGGCTCTGTTGCCTTGGGCGGTTCCGGAGGGGAGGCACAGCCCCCTGACATCACCAACGCTACAACCAGCACCGTTTTCTTCATGGTACTCCCCTTTCACTCGCCCTGACATGGGCGGAATCCATAGTGACTTCAGTTGCTTAACCTGGGTGCATTCTATATGACCTGCCTGTCGCGGGGAAACCTTGCGGCGTGAAAAAGAAGGACCTCCAAGTCTATTTTATGGGAGCATCCCGGATATCATTATCGTATAATCTTGTCCGTCTTTTATACCGAATTCATAATAAATGGATTTGAGTGGCTTTGCCCGTGAGCAAGCGGGCAGGCTCTTGCATTCTTAATTAAAGGTTCATGCGGGCTTCCTCCTTGAACAGATTGGGTTCGCTCCTATCCGTTTCTCGGATTTAGCCCATGTGAATAATCTTCACAGAATTCACAGTTAGTTAACTTCTTACAACGGGATAGCGTTTCAATGAGGAAATCTCTTGTAAAGAGGTAAGATAACCGTATATTAAGGCAAAAAATTTAGTTATAAATCTAAGACGTATGGCAGGAGAGAACCGGACAGGCAGGTTGCAGATAGAGTGAATCCGTTTCGTGTCCATTCGACTTTATTTCAAAAGAGTCATCCCAGCAGGAGGAATCCATGCTCCATAGACTTGGTGTCCTGACCGTTGTGCTGCTCCTGGTTGGGGTTTCCGGCGTTGCCTACGCTCAGGGAACCGCTACCTTGAAAGGCGAGGTGAGCGACAACTACGGCTCGGTCATCCCGGCCGCGGAAGTAATTGTGACCAACAATGCCACTGGAGTCGAGGTAATCGCCTCGACGGATGCCGTCGGCAGCTACGAATTGACCCTGGAGCCCGGGACCTACACGGTAACGGTGGAGGCTTCCGGCTTCGAGACGGCCAGCGCCAGCGACGTCGAACTGATGGCAGGCCAATCGGTCCTGCGCAACTTCTCGCTGGAATTGGGAGCCGTCACCACCTCGATCGTGGTGGTTGGGAGCCGGGCCGAGCCAAGGTCGGCGACCGAGTCCACCGTGCCGGTGGACGTCATCCGCCCCGAGGACTTTTCCAACCAGGGAAGCAGGGACCTGGCAGCCCAGTTGCGGACGGTGATTCCCTCCTTCAACATCAACACCCAGCCGATCAGCGATGCGGCCACCGTCGTCCGGCCGGCCAACTTGCGCAACCTGGCCCCCGACCACACCCTGATCCTGGTCAACGGAAAGCGCCGCCACCGCTCGGCCGTCATCACCTGGCTGGGGAACGGGATCGCCGATGGCTCGCAGGGGCCCGACATCTCGACTATTCCATCCATTGCCATTCGGCAGGCCGAGGTTCTCCGTGACGGTGCAGCCGCGCAATACGGCTCGGACGCCATTGCCGGAGTCATCAACTTCCAACTGAAGAACGCTCCCTCGGGAGGCAGCCTGGAAGTCCAGACCGGGGGGTACCTCAATTCAAATCCGGGGGACCCGGCGACCTGCGGGTCGGGGATCATCGGCGACATCAAGCACTCCTGCAACGGGATCGGCGGACATGGCCAGAACTTGTCGGTCGCCGGAAACATCGGGATGCCGCTTGGATCGAACGGTTTTGTCAACCTCAGTATGGAGTACGGCAACGCCAACCCCACCAACCGCGCCATCCAGCGCGATGACGCCCAAGGCATTATCGACGCGGGTAACACCAATTTGCGCAACACGGCCCAGGTCTGGGGGGCCCCAAGGATCAACCACGACGTCAAGCTGTTCGGCAACTTCGGCCACATGTTCGAGAACAATTGGCAATTCTACGGTCACGCCAACTACGTTACCCGCAAGGTGACCGGTGGCTTTTACTTCCGGAATCCACACACCCGCGGCGGGGTTTTCCGCGGTCCCAAGGTGAATGGCCTCTCCACGCTGCTCGTCGGCGACCGGGTCTGGGCCGAGACCGCTCCCGAAGGCCGCGAGCCTCCTCCCGGACGCGAGCCAGGCTCCGGCGGCTGCCCCATCGTCCCGATTATCGACAACGTGCCCGATCGCGATGCACTCGCGGCCGTCGAGGCCGACCCGAACTGCTTCACCCTCCACAGCCGCTTTCCCGGAGGGTTCACCCCGCAATTCGGCGGTGACCTGATCGACTACTCGCTGGTCACCGGCCTGCGCGGCTTCGCCAGCAACGGTTTCACCTGGGACGCCAGCGCCAGCATCGGCACCAGCGAGATCGATCAGTTCATTTTCGATACGGTCAATGCGTCCCTCGGCTACGACACCCCGACATCCTTCAGGCCAGGCATCTACCGGCAGGACGAAGTCAATTTCAACTTCGACGTTTCCTACCCCCTCCACCAATACGTGCACACGGCCGCCGGCACGGAGTGGCGGCAGGAGAAGTTCACCATTGGCGCCGGCGATCAGTCGTCGTGGGAAATCGGTCCCTATGCCGTGCAGGGGTTCAGTTCCGGTTCGAACGGCTTCAACGGCTATCGGGCCGACACCACGGCGGGAGAGTGGAGCCGCAGCAATGTCGCCGTCTACGGCGACGTCGAGTTTGGCGACCCCGGCAAAAAGTGGACGGTCGGTACGGCCGTCCGGTTTGAGGACTTCGAGGACTTCGGCACCACCATCAACGGCAAGATCTCGGGGCGCTTCGAGCTGAGCGATCGCGTCGCCCTGCGCAGCGCCATCAGCAGCGGGTTTCGGGCGCCGACACCGGGGCAACAGCATGCATTCAACGTGACCACGGCCTTTATCGGCGGGCAGTTGACCAACAACGGCGTGGTCCCCTCCACCTCGGCGGTGGCTGTTACGCGCGGCGGCGGTCAGCTCCAACCGGAGAAATCACGCAACTACAGCGCGGGCATGGTGGTTGAGGAGGGCCCCTTCACCTTCACTGCCGACTATTTCCGGATCGACATCGCTGACCGCGTTTCCCTGTCTCAGGAAATCAACTTGTCGGAGGGGGAGATCGAGACGCTGCTGGACGAAGGGATTCCCGAAGCACGCAATTTCCCCGTGTTCCGCTTCTTCCTGAACGACTTTTCGACCACGACCCAGGGCATCGACCTGATCTCGACGATGGTGGTCGGGAAAACGACCTTCAGTGGGGTCTTCAACTACACGGATACGACCCTCAAGGACATTGAATCGTCGGTGATCGACACTTTCCGTATCACGACGCTGGAACGGGGACTGCCCAACACGCGCTGGAACTTCACCGTCAACCACGACGGCGGACGGTGGAACCTGATGGGCCGCTTGAACTACTTCGGTGCATTCTGGGACAGCGAGGACGGGCGCAACGCGAACGATGTGGCTCCGGATGTTGTGACAGAGTCCTGGCTCTACCCCTCCTATGCCGGCAAGGCGCTGCTGGATCTGGAGCTGGGTATCCCGTTCGGAGACAACCTCAAACTGGCCCTGGGGGGTGAAAACGTGCTGAATACCTACCCCGAAGTGAACCAGTATGGCGCCCAAACGGTGGGCAACAAGTACGGCCAGTTCTCGCCCTTCGGGTTCGGCGGCGCCTACTACTACGTGCGGCTCAGCTACAGTTGGGGTAAGCTTTTCTAGCCAGCCAGACGGCCCAGCGGGGGGTCACGAACAGCTTTTCCCTGGCCCCCCCAACCTCAACCCCGGGGCCACCGCCTGGTTGCGGACAGCCGTAGCGAGCCTGAAGGTCGCTGGAAATCGGTGTTGACGGAACTCGCCTCCCAAAGGTCTGGACATCAGCCTGTCTGGTTTCGTCCCTTCGAGTTCAACGGCGGTTTTGGGCTACCCGCAACTCAACCATTGGGCCAGCGCCTTGTCCGGATTGGCCAGTTCCTCGATCGAGTCATACCAACTGGCTTCCCAGCCGCTTTCCGGAAGGCCGGTGAACACCATCAGGTTGAGAGGGTAGCCTTCGCTGTCGGTGCAACGCCGGAAATCGTCCCGGAACAGGAATACCGGCTTCCCCCAGGCAATCGCCATCCCCAGCTCCACCATCACTCCCTCGTCCGGGGGACAGCCGTTGACTACTGCAAACAGTCCATCCGCCTCCCGCACGTCGCGAAGGTCAGCCTGACCGATCCGATAGGCCCAATGCGGGCTGCTCCGGTCGATCTGGTTGTTGCGGGCAAACGGCTCCCACACCTGGGCGCCCATCGATTCCAGGGCCGCCACCAGATCCTGCAACGGTCCCGCGCGCTGCTGCGCCGAGAATCCGTACGGATTGGCCAGATAAAGGGTCTTTTTCGTCAGCATGTTCATCTCAGCAAACCTCTCGACCCGAGGGGCAACAAAGGCCCCTAACCACGCCGCCGCCAAGGCGGGGCGGCCGCTGCCGCTGATATTGACTCACGGGGGGCGGTGTTTGCCCCCCACCGGCTCGACTGCGGGCTCCGGGCAATCACTCCCCCCTCGAGGGGGAGTCTCAGAAGCCGAGCCGCCAGGCGAAGGCCGATGCGGTGGGGGGTGGAAGCCGGGCCGCACCTTAGTATACATTTCTGCTCCATCGCTGCTCAGATCCCAACACTTGGAGCATTGCCGAGTGGTGCGCGTCCCAGCGCTAACAACTGGCGCACAAGTTGCCGACCTTCTTGAGTTATTCCTGGGGAAGCGAGCAGGGGTTGGGCTCTCGCGACTTCGTCGCGGACGGCACGCACGCGCTCCTCGGCGAATCTCCGGTCCAGTCCGGGTGGCGGCCTCTGCGCCGCAAGCTGCCACAGTCTCTGCACAATCACGAACACATACAAAGCGTGGAGCACGCCCTGCACGTTCCGTTCGCAGTTCCGCCACGGTGAGAAGGTGACCGTTTCCGGGCGGTTCGACTCGACGAACGGAATCCGGCGTTCGAGCAAGGACAGTTGCAGGTGCATCGTTTCGTGGACCAGAGCTTCCGCCACCCGCTCGGTTCTCGCGTGAGTCCCGTGGTCTGGTACGGAGAGGAACACGGAAAAAGGCAGGTCAGGCCTGCTGAAGCTACAATCTACCTCGGGAGACGACGCCTTGAGCAGGTGGACGCAGCGCACTAGGTGTTCGATGGAGGAGGACAGCTCCGGCCAGACAGCATGCGTAAGATGCCAAGCCTGTCTCAGGATGCCAACATCATCCGCCGGAACCGTAGACTCATCGACTCTGTGCAGCGAAAGACCCACAGCGTCAAGCTCGGCGACAGCTCGATAGGGGAGACACTCAAGTAGAACGAGGCATCCCTTCACTCCAGCTGGCGGATCGACCTTGCCAATGATCCGCCTTGCCTCGTTGGCGTTTCGCGCCATCATGCGCGCCGTGCCGTAGGACTCGAAGTCGAGACCAAGCGGACTCAGGAGGTCGGCAACACCAATCTGTTGCAGTGCCGCAGGCAGTGCCGAAGTCCAGTGAGCGGGGCGCAGGAGGACGTCTTCCACAGATTGAACAGTGTCCATAGCAAGCTTCTATCTGACGACCGCATGAAACGAATACACGATGGAATACCGCTCGCCACGGACGACTTCGCTGACTGCATGATGCGAGCGGCGGGATATCTCAAAGATCAAGGCCTGTCTCGACACAGGCGCGAGGACCACCCGCACGTCTTCAGGTTCGCCACCACCAAAGAGCAGCAAGTACCCACCGTCGCCAGCACTCCAGCCGCGATTCAGCTGCACGATCAGTCGATGGGTCTCGCCACCCTCAAGGTAGTCGTCGTGGATCCGAATGCGCTGCCCTTTCGTAAGTCGATGAGCTGTCATGTCGACGGTCGCTTGGAGTCGCCTGTTGAAAAGTGCCGAAATCTGATCACGCATCTCTGCAATGGTCGTATCGGCAGCCAACTGCGCGACGTCAGAGGGCAACTCGACATCGCGCATGTCGAATTCGTGCTGACAATAGAACGATTCCTCCGTGAGATTCCACGGAGCTGCACGTTCGAACCATGACAAGGTCGACCGCTCGACTTCGGTGCACAAGGCTTCCGGCAAAACAGAAAACGGAAAAGGGTCTATCTCGAGGCAGGCAGTTGACAAGTCGACAACGGGTCGCATCAGGCTGGGAGGTGGGCGTTTAGGTATCGTCGAACGTGTGAAATCAGAAAAAGGTGATCGGTACAGTAGACCGAAGGGTTATCGAAGCCCCGCTCGTCGCTCCAACGGTAGAGCGGCATCCCGCCGCCACAAACCGAGAGTTCGGGGCAACGCAGGCATTGGTTGTTGGCAGGATGCTGCATCTCGACATGCTCTCGAAAGGCGGCTGTCCGCACGATATCCTGCAAAGAATGAGAATGGATTGACCACAGCTCGTTGAACCGATCTCCGCCGTCGAATGTACTCTTGAGCGTGTCGTTCTTCGTGACAGTCCCATCGGTATCGATGATGAGGATCGCGTTTTGGTCTCGCCCCATTCCCTCCTTCGTAGCTGACCCTCCAAGCACCAGCTTCACCAAGTCATCCAGCACGCGGACCGGAACGGGATCGGGATCACTCATGTAGACATCGAAGAGGCCTGCCAGCCATTCTCCCGCTTCGTGCGTATCGAATCCGGCCTTGCCTGGCGGCAAACGCGAGTGGTTTCCGTCGGGCAGAAGAAAACTCATCCCAGGTACACCGAGCCCTCGCAGGAACCAGTAGACATCGCTGGGATTCGTGGACGGTTCGACAACGCTGAGTGTGCCTGAGAACAGTCGTTCCGTTGCAGGGTGGCGTTGCAGGCAATGGATACCGCTGAGTGTGGCCCCGAAGGTCCCACCTTGATCGAACCGCACGCGGCGGGAATCATTGATCTTCTTCGGTCCGTCGAGACTCACTGAGACCGTGGCCCCGGCGTCCACAAAAAGGTCGAGCAGCGGATCAGTGAGGAGCGTCCCGTTCGTCTGCACCGACAGAGTGCATCCCACGGGGAGGCGGGAGCGGAGACCAGTCAGTAACCGCGCTAGTAGTGCTTCTCCAAGCAGCAGTGGCTCCCCACCGTGGAGCACGACGGCGAAGTCCTGATCTTGAGCCTGCCGCAGTTCATTGAGACGACTGACTATAGCGTCGATCGTTGCCTGCGACATGGCAGGAGGCTGACGTTGCCACCCCTGGTCACCGAGCTGGTAGACGTAACAATAGCTGCACGCGATGTTGCAACGGCTGGCGACCTTCAGCAGGACAGTATCGATAGGGACCGGCACGTCACCCCGACATGGTGGCCCGTTCACCGGTTGTGCCGGTTGTGTACGCGGTCGTACCGGGTGCTGGAAGATGATTTTGCCGTCGTCTCCATGCGTACCTCTTCTACGAGTCGACGAAGAGCCGGACTCAACTCGGTGCCCGCCGGAATATCAATGCGACTGTCAAAGACGGCATTCTCCAAAGACCCGGAGGTGGTCAACTGTTCCTTCTTCTCCATGGCTTCGCTCCATGCTTCTGGTGTCATGTGTGCACTAGCTTCCATTCTACCACCGAATCGGTCGATGATCTATCATCATTGTCTGTAAATCACTTAAAACAAACGATGATCATCTCGTTGTTTTCAATTAACCTATTTAGAATCATTGATTTCTAGGTTATATTATCCGTTTCTTCGCCGACGGTAGTCAGATAGTCGCGAGCCATAGCGCTGTGAGGGGCGTCGGGTCGTGCGAACGAGTCTACTTTGAGCCTCGCTTTGCGACGTAGGGCCTCACTTGTGCCTGGGTCGCGTACGACCTCATACAGAATCTCCAACTGGTTGAGTACGCACTGCCTATCCTCCTGCAATCCTGGCCGATTCAACCCAAGCACGGTGACCGTCACTCGCCCGCGTTCCGTGCCCGGCTCACAAGCAGATCCATTGAAAGTAAGGTGCTCGCTCAACTCTGTCTCGCCGTAGGGATTCAGGAGCAACAGAGACTCCCTGTCGAGGGGGTCGAGGTGATTCCGAGTTCGCTGTCCGGGCTCTTCAAGCGGGAAGTAATCAGATTTCTTAAGGTTGCACGTTTCGCAGGCAAGCACGAGATTGTCCCACCGGTATGCCAGCCAATAGTAGCCAGGATATAGCTTATTGCTCATCTTGTCCTGACGAACAGCACCCTTCGGGCGGAAGTGGTCGATCCGACCTGCAGAGGTGGGGGAAGGCTTCGACTCACAATAGCAGCACTTATCGTGCTGGAGCGTGCTGAGAGCATTCCTGACTTGTGGGGATCCATAGATGTTCTTCTTGATTTTGAACTTCAGTTTGCCGGAATCATACGCAGCCCGACTACCAATGTAAGCGTCGCAGTCTTGTCGAGTCGCGCTGTTTCCGTGACTCAAAAGCAACGGAGGAATACGATCCGGCCTGTTCAGGTTAATCACCTCTTCTCTTCCCGCCGTGCCTGAAGATCTGCCGCCGCCTGCCGAATGATCCGCATTGCTTCCTGGTCCTCGAGCTGCTCCGCGGTAGGCAATGAGGCCAGTTCGTCGGCAATTTGCTGGAGCCGTACGCTGGCTTTCGGGGTAACCGGATGCTTCTCGAACAGCTTCTCCCGCTCTTTCATGAGAGCTTCGACACGTAGCGATCTCGCGGTCTCTAGTTCGAAGAGATTGACCAGAATCTGGTCGAAGCGCCACCCCTCGACGACGTCTGGTTCGTTCTCAATGGCTACTTGATCGCCTGCCTCAGTCTGTTTCAGCACGGCTACGTTGACATCGATCATGGAGGTGATCATCAGCGGACTGTGAGTAGTCGCGACGAACTGAACGTTTCTAAAGTGATCGGAGAACTGTTTCATGATCATGCGCTGCCAGCGAGGATGAAGGTGCAGGTCGATCTCGTCGATCAACACCACAGCCGGCTCCGCAAGCGGCTTCGTGCTCTCTGGGTAGTGCTTGACAAGCCTCCACGCCAGGTCAACGATCCACGCGGTGACGGTTCGGTGGCCAAGACTCAGGTCATTCAGCGGGACATCCCCGAACTGGGTCTGAAATCTGAGCCTGCCGCTAAGTTCTTCCGGGTCTGCGATATCGATGTCGCTGGCCGCATTGATGAAAGGGAGGATATCGGCCAAGGCATGTTTCATACTATCCAGACGGGCCTTCGACTTCGCGTTGCCTTTAAGGGCCGAGTAGTCGAGCTGTGACAACACATCGGCGGCATCGATAAGCTCTGTGCTGTCTTCATGAAGCAGGTCACCCGGTTCAGACTCAGACAACTTTTCGGCATTCTGATTTCCCATATACCGATTTGCCGCATAAGGAATGATGAACGGTTCTACCGTCGTGTCGGGCTCGTTTACAGTTCGCCGCACATTCTCGAGCGTGTTGTCGCGGGCCGATAGGGCCATTCCGGTTCTTACGCGCGCCGTTGACGGGATGCCTGACGCTAGAGTAGGAATCTCGACCATCTCCGCCTGCAGGGTCGTGCTGCGGGCACCGTCACGTAACAGCTTGGCCATGTCAGGAGGATCTTGATCGTGCAGCCATGGTTGGATACCTGCTTGCGTATCCTTACCAGGCGGGTAGTACGGTGTCGGGCGCATCCATGCCAGACACTGCAGGAGGGTCGTTTTGCCAACTCCGTTGTCCCCCACGAGCAAGGTCCAACGGGCTGGGCGGCCGTTTGAGTCTACAAGGTGCAGTACCTGCTTTTCCGCAAAGCAACGCGCGTTCTCAATCTCAAGACTGAGGAAGTAGATCGCTCTCTGGCGGCGTTTGGCTGGCATTCGAATCTCTCGATGGTCGGTGAACTATACGCCGAGGACGATCCACGCCACCGCGCACACCGCACTCTACTGCAGATTAACACCCTGCATGGCACATTCCGCTCGGAGAGTGATCGCTGTCATCCGATACTGACCCGCCCCCGCGATTTTACCACTTTCTAAGTTAGAAGTTCGCGTCCACTTCTCCTCACGTGGCCGTTTGTTTCAGGCCAACATCTGAGCTCAGGATACAGAAAACCAGAAAAACTGAGGGAGTTATAGGAGTGTCAACGACGAAACAGGTGGGGGACTTATTGGGGGATCATTGCAAGTTGAATCAAATATAACCTATTGATATAAAAATATTTATATATAATATCTGGCGGAGAGAGCGGGATTCGAACCCGCGTTAGAGTTTCCCCTAAACACGCTTTCCAAGCGTGCGCCTTCAGCCACTCGGCCACCTCTCCCCATTCAATTACCGCCCGATTGTAGTGAAAACCCGGGGCGGCGTCCAGAGGGCTTCGGATTCAGGCCCGGCGGCGCCGCCGCGTGGCCCGGTGGCGTGGGACTGCCCCAATCCGCGGGCTGATGCCCACGGCCGGTCCGCAGCGGCCTTGCCTCCCTCACAGAATCCGGACCCGGTCGCCCACGGAGATGGCACCTCCCGACTCGACGCTTGCGAGCATTCCCCTGCGTCCATGCAACTCCCGCTGCAGGCCGGCCCGGATTTCATCCATGCGGCTGCAAGGCCGGCAGGGCGTGGTGATTCGCAGCCGCACCTCCGATCCGATCTGCAGGATGCGGCCTTGATCGAGGCCATTCAAGGCGATGCCGCGAATGGTCAGGTTTTCCTTGACCTCGCCGATACGCAGGTTCATGGCTTGCAGCGTTTCTTCCTCGATGAGGAGAACCTGGCGCTCACTCCCTGCCCGAGCGTGGTGATCCATCTCCAGACCCAAATCCTGAATGAGCCTGGCCGGATTGACC
Organism: Candidatus Versatilivorator sp.; assembly: GCA_965198125.1. Taxonomy (GTDB): domain Bacteria; phylum Acidobacteriota; class Terriglobia; order Versatilivoradales; family Versatilivoraceae; genus Versatilivorator. The sequence continues at coordinate 4,606,730 of CBDAOQ010000003.1, forward strand.
GGTTGCATGGGCCGGCGGGACCCGGGACACCGCTGGATGCTGACAAGGACTCCTTTGTGGGAACTCATGGAACCTTCCTGGACATTTCCAATGCTCACCACCTGGCGGACCCAAGTCTTCGCCCCATTCCAGGCCCGATCCCTAGCCGGAATCCCCGAAGCCGGCCAGATTCCCGCCGCAGCCCTGGCGTTGCCCACCTTCCGGCTCCGCGGGCATCCTCAATTTGACCGGCCCGCGGCCATTCATTAAGATGGGCACCCCGGTCAGCTTCCGTGTTCTCCTCGGCGATGCCTCTCGGATCAATGGGACAATCGGCTTCTCAAATTGCCTCTGAACTGGCTTCTCGGGCCCCACACAGACTCGAGGGCCGACATTCGGGGCGAGCGGCCGTTCTGATGCCGATCTGGGAACGAAGGGAAGCCCTGTATTTCCTGCTTACCCGGCGTACCGAAACGGTGGAAACCCACAAGGGACAGATTTCCTTTCCCGGAGGCATGCGAGACTCGGAGCAGGAGCCCCTGGTTCGGACCGCGCTGAGAGAAACGCAAGAGGAGATCGGGCTGCCGGAATCGCAGATACGAATCCTGGGGCAGTTCGACGACTACCTGTCCTCCACCGACCTGATTGTCACGCCATTTGTCGGCTGGGTCTCCCCCCCACTGGAGCTGAGTCCCAACCCTGAAGAAGTCGAAGAGATTTTGGAGGTCCCCTGGAGCCTCTTCCGAGATCCCGGTTTATCCAGGACCGAAACCCTCCACCGACTGGGCCGGGACATTCTGGTCTACCACTACGATTTTCGAGGCCGAGACGTCTGGGGGCTGACGGCCCGGATCATCCGGGATTTCCTGCACCTTATGGATGCCTTGCCTCCCGAAAGTTGACGTTGAAGCCGCATTTCTCACCAGGGGGTTGCACTCTTCTCAAGAGTGCAACTTGGCGCAGGATTTTCCGCTTCAGCGCGTGCTCGTGACCGAAGGGCGTAGCCGGAACACCATTCAAGGGAGCATGTGCGCGCTGAAGGGGAAAAGACAAGCCAGGGCGCGCCCAGCACCGTCTGTCCCCTGCAGACTCCAAACAAAGCGCCGCAAGATGTTAAAGACAAGCACTTTTCTACCTTAGGCTCAGCGTCCTGGTGAGAAATGCGGGTTAAAGCCGCGGCTGCCCGATTTTAGCTCCCCTCACTCCTCTTTCAGACGCCTTTTCATCAAGTCTCTCACGGCCTCTCGCGGTTCCTTGCGGTGGTGGAGCAGCAGATTCATCTGCTCCGCGATGGGCATTTCCACTCCATAGCGTTCAGCCAGCTTCAAGGTGGCCCCGGTGGCGGGAATTCCTTCCGCCACCGTGCGCATTCCCTCCGTGATATCCGCCAACCCGCACCCCTTTCCCAACTGGAAGCCAACCCGGCGATTGCGACTGAGTTCGCCGTGGCAGGTCAGTACCAGATCCCCCACGCCGGCCAGACCGGCCATGGTTTCCGTCCGGCCACCGCAGGCCACAACCAGGCGTGTCATTTCCGCCAGACCGCGCGTCACCACCGCCGCGACGGAATTGCAACCCAAACCCATTCCGGCACACACTCCGGCGGCGATGGCGATCACGTTCTTGACCGCGCCGCCCAGTTCCACGCCGATGATGTCGGTATTGGTGTAGAGACGAAGCGAGGGGCCGGAGAACTCGGTTTGCACCACCCGGTTGACGGTTGGGTCGGGTCCGGCCACGACAATGGCCGTCGGATCGCCCCGAGCGACCTCCCTGGCAAAGGAGGGACCGGAGATCGCGGCGATTCGAGGCCGAAAAGAGGATGAAATCACGGCTTCCATCACCTGGGACATACGCTGCAGGCTGGTGCTTTCGATCCCTTTGGTGGCGCTCACCAGAACAGACTCGGGACGCAGGTAGGGCAGCATCTCCCGGTAGAGCCGGCGGCAACAATTGGCCGGGACGGCCGTCAAGACGATTTCGGCCCCTTCCAGACCAAATGCCAACGAATCTGTGGCGACGACTGAATCCGGGATCGAAAAATCACTGAGGTAAAGAGGGTTGCTCCGCCCCGCATTGATGGCGGGGACCAGCTCCGGCTCATAGACCCAGAGTCGAATCCGGTGTCCCATTCTCGCCAGTGCAATGGATAGGGCTGTACCCCAACCGCCCCCGCCAATGATCGCCACCCGCTTCATGGTCCTCGCCCCGTCGGGCCGTGCTGCGCTCCAGCCCACCCTCCTGCAGAACTTCCTGTTTGTGGTTTGACAGCGACCCGGTGAGCACTCCGGTTAGAGCAACCTGCGCCGCACCATGTCCAAGGCCGTTTGGGTGGCCCAAAAACGGATCTTCTCCCGATCGCCGCTGAATCGACACTCCCGATGCTCGACCTGGTTTTCCATGGCGAGGGCCAGATGCACCAGCCCCACTGGCTTTTCCGGGCTGCCGCCGGATGGCCCTGCCACGCCCGTCACTCCAATGCCGATGCTGGCTCCGGTCCGATCACGAATTCCTTCCGCCAAGGCCTTGGCCACCTCCGCACTGACGGCGCCGCCCATTTCCAAAAGCAGAGGCGGCATCCCGGTAAATTCCACTTTGGACCGGTTGCTGTAGCAGATGACACCGCCGAGAAAATACCTGGAGCTGCCGGAAACCCTGGTGATTCGTTCGGCAATCAGACCTCCGGTACAGCTTTCAGCCACGGCCAGAGTCTTTTTTTTTCGGAGAAGGCATTCCCCGACGACCTGTTCCAGGCTCTCGTCACCGGTGGAGAAAATGTAATCCCCCAGTTCGATCCGGATCCGATCGGCCACCTTCTGAACCAACGCCATGGCTTCCTGCCGGGATGTGGCCTTGCCGGTCAGGTGAACCTGAATCTCTCCCTTGCCGGCCAAAATAGTGGTCACGGGGTTCTTGTACCGAGTATAGATCGGAGCAATCTGCTCGTCGAGCTGAGATTCCGCCATCCCGGTAGCCCTCAGGACACGGGTAAACAGATGAAAACCCTTCGAACGACGGCTGAGCAACGACAGGCAGGATTCCTCAAAAATCGTCTTCATTTCCGAAGGCACTCCGGGGAGCAGAATAATGACCGCGTCGCCTTCTTCCAGCCAAAGCCCCGGAGCGGTCCCCAGCCTGTTCTCGAGAACTCGCGCTCCCACGGGAACCAGGGCCTGGCGGGCATTGTTGGCGGGCATCTCCAGTCCCCGGCTCCGAAAGCGAGTCCGGATGCCCTGGAGAATGTCATCCTGCAGCACCATCTGCCTTTGGAACACGCGCGCAAATACTTTCCTGGTAATGTCGTCTTCGGTCGGTCCCAGACCTCCGGTGGCGATCACCAGCGGGGACCGCTCCACCGCCGACCTCACCACCTGCTCCAGCCGGGATTCGTGGTCCCCGGCAACCACCTTGAGATCGACTTCAATGCCGATGGAGTTGAGTTGCCTGGTCAGATAGAGGGAGTTGGAATCCACCCGGTGAGGAGTCAGCAACTCCGACCCAATGGCGATAATCTCTGCGGTTTCCATAGGATGGGGGAGGGACCTGGCCGGCTAGCTGGAGGGGAGCAATGGGCTGTCGAATCTTCCCAGGCCTTGCCTGCGTCAGGGCAGCGGCTTACCCTCGACTCCCAGGTGAACCTGATAGATGGAGCTGGTCGTGGCAAGATACATGTCCTGCCCATATCCGAAAGCCAAGCCGATGAGGTTGGAACCGCTGACAGCCAATGTGGCCTCGGCCTTGGGATCGATCTTCACCACCCCTCGCCGACCTGCCAGCGACGCCGCCACATAGAGGTTGCCTTCCGCATCAAAAGCCAATCCCTGAGGACGGCCCAAACCGGTAAAGAAAACTTCGACCTCGCCGCTGGCGTTGACCTTGTAGACATGGTCGCAGGTAGATGCGGTTGGTCCGGTCACAAAGAGACTGCCTGCCTGATCGAAGGCGAGGTGATAGGCCGAGACACTGGGTTCAAGAGTCGCAAAAACAAAGATCTCACGGTTTTTGTCGATCTTGAAAATGGTGCCGCTGCGGTCGCCGACGTAAAGGTTGTCCTCGCGGTCGAAGACGATATCGGTGGCCACCCCCATGCCCTTGGCATAGATCGCCGTCTCACCCTGGGGGGAAACCCTGAAAATGTTCCCATCCTGGCGGCTGGAAACAAACAGTTCGTCCCTGCTGTTGAGAGCCAATCCGGTTGGGTTGATGATCTCCGCGCCCAAGGGGTTGACGACCCCGGTCTGACTCACTTTAAAGATCGAGTTGGGAACCTTCTCGCCCTTGCGCCCGCTCATGGTCGAATAGAGATTGCCGCCCGAATCCAGGGCTGGATTGGCCACAGGGTGCAGATTGTCGGTCACCAGATTGGCCACCTCGCAGGTGACGTGATTGCTCTCCTGACCGTCAATGGCAATCCACAGTTCCCCGCTGCAGGCCTCCGACGGCACCTGAGCCACAATCAGGTCGGAGGCCACCGAAACCAAATGGCTGGGGGCCCGCTGAATCTTCACCTCGGGGCGCAAGAAGGACTTCAATTCCAAGCCACTGCAGCGAATGAAAATCTCTCCACCGGGAATGGCTGCTGCAGGTAACAGATCCAGGATTTTTACCATGGGTCAGATCGATGGGATGGATGGTGTCTGCAAGCTCCGCGGGATTAACCCGCATTTCTCACCGGGGGGTAGCACTCTTCTCAAGAGTGCAACTTGGCGCAGGATTTTCCGCTTCAGCGCGTGCTCGTGACCGAAGGGCGTAGCCGGTACACCATTCGAGGGAGCATGTGCGCGCTGAAGGGGAAAAGACAAGCCAGGGCGCGCCCAGCACGGTGTGTACCCGGAAGCCTTTAAAATAGGAGCCATAAGCTGCTGAAGATAAACTATCTTTCATGAGGTGCCCTGCGACCCGGTGAGAAATGCGGGTTACGCCAAAGAGGGCCAATAGAGTTTAATCAGAACCAACAGCAAGGAGGCGTAAAAGCCGGCCGCCAAATCGTCGAGGACGATTCCGAACCCCAGGGGAACTTTCTCCAAGGACCTTATCGGGAAGGGCTTGGTAATGTCGAAGAAGCGAAAGAACAGAAAGCCGAGAAAAAGCAGGGTGAATCGGGGGTTTCCGAAGATCAAGCCAAAGGTCAGCAACTGACCCACGATCTCATCAATGACGACTTGAGGTGGATCCCGCTTACCCAGGACCGCTTCCGCCCGGGAGCCCGCCCAGATGCCTACGGCGCTGATGACCGCGACCACCAGCCAATTGACGAAGACCCGCTGTCCCCCGATGAGTTGCCAACGGGAGAGGAGCAAAATCAGCAGAATGCCCACAAAGGAACCGACCGTGCCGGGTGCTATCGGGAAATAACCGACACCGAATCCCGTGGCAATTACCAGGGCCAATCGGTCCTTGATGCCTGAAGGTCTGGTGACTGTCGGAGCCCCCATCTATTCTTCAGCCAGCGCTTCTTCAGCGTCCTCGATTTCGGGTGTGTTCTCCACCGGAACCGTGTAGTGGTCCATCGCCCAGTTCCCCAAATCACGCGTTTGGCAGCGCTCACTGCAAAACGGACGGTGGGTGTTCCCTTCCCACCGAACCGGCTTGCTGCAAATGGGACACTTCAATGCCATGCCCTTCTCCACAGGTAAGCGATAGCACCCGCCCGGGCCGGCCACTTCCAATACACTCCCCAAGCTAAACCAATCGCCCCACCAGATCATATTCCATGGCCTGGGTAATTTCAACGTTGCCGAATTCTCCTGAATCGGGGGGTGGGCCCTCCAGATCATTGATTAAAACCACGCCATCGATTCTGGGGGCTTGAGACTCCAGCCGGCCTTGCCAGAGCAGGTCGCTTTCGGCCGATTTTCCCTCCATCAGAACGGGTTGGCGCTCCCCCACCATACCCCGGTTCTTCCGTCGGGAAATTTTCGCTTGGAGGCCCATCAACCGCCGCCGGCGCCTTTCCACCAGGGATTGGGGCAGCTTCCCTTCCAGGCGGTAGCTGCCGGCCTCTTCCTCATCCGAATAGGTAAAGGTCCCCAGCCGATCGAACTGGATCGTCTCCACAAAGCGGCACAGTTCCGCAAACTCCTCTTCAGTCTCGCCGGGGTAACCCACGATCATGGAGGTCCGCAACGTAATCCCCGGAACCCGTTCGCAAACCCGATCCAACAGCCGGGAAAGGCTGGAGCTGTTCCCTCCTCGTTTCATCGATCTGAGGATCCTCTCACTGGCATGCTGGAGAGGCATGTCCAGATACCGGCAGACCTTCTCCTCGTCCCGCATGGCCGCCAGCACATCGTCCCCGAGCTGTGAAGGAAATGCGTAGAGGAAGCGAATCCAACCGATGCCCTCCACCCTGGCCAGTTCCCTCAAGAGCCGGGAGAGCCCCTGCTTGATACCCAGGTCGGTCCCGTACTGGGTGGTCTCCTGAGAAATCAAAACGATCTCTCTTGCTCCGCCGTCAGCCAGAAATCGGGCTTCCTTCAGGACGGAAGCCATCGGGCGGCTGCGATGAGGGCCGCGAATCCTGGGGATGACGCAAAAGGAACAGGGGCGATCGCAACCCTCGGCAATTTTGATGTAGGCGGTGTGGCCGGGGGTCGTCAGCAGGCGGGGGGTTCTTTCGTCGTAAAGGTAATAGGGGTTCTCGATTGGCGGCCGGGCGCGATTCTCGCAGACGTCGATGATGGATTCCAACTGGGTGGTTCCCAGGACGGCATCCACCTCGGGAATCTCGGCTTGAATTTCATCCCTGTAGCGCTCTACCAGGCAGCCGGTAACCACCAGCCGGGAGCACTGACCGCTGTTTTTGAACTCGGCCATCTCCAGGATGGTATCCACGCTCTCTTGCTTGGCCTTGTCGATGAAGCCGCAGGTATTGACCACGATGACGTCTGCCCGTTCGGGTTGCGGCGTGATCTCGTACCCTCTTCGACGCAGCAGCCCCATCATGACCTCGCTGTCGACCAGGTTTTTTTCGCAGCCCAGACTCACCAAACCTATCTTCTTCATAAGAATACTCTTGGAACCAGTTTGCAGGAAGGTCCCGGCCAAAGCTGCCAGGAGCCGACAATTTCTGAGGGGCGGTCGGAGAACCCTGCATGCCTCGCGCTACTCCCGAGGCCACCTGTCATTCTAGCACTTGCCCCCAAATCAGCAAGGAGAGTCGGCCCCGTGTTTCTTCCCGGGCCGGTGCCTGATCGGGGGGTTATCGATATCCCACCTTGTAGATCGCGTAGTCCTCATATCCGGTGGTGACGCGGAGGTAACCACTCAGTTCCCGATTCAGAGATTCGTCGCCGGTGTCAACCAGGAGAGGTCTGCCCCCCAGGGAAGCCAGCTTCTCTTTGGTGGCTACCACCAGGAGACCCGGCTTCCCGACCTGCCGGAGCAGGGTGGGGCTGATTTGCTGGTTTCCCCGACCCAGAATATGGCCCTGGCCTCCAATAACGGTGATCACGATTCTGGCACGACGCCCGGCGGTCAGCTCGGTCAGCCGCCGCTCGGAGACGTCGCGGGCAACCAGTCGGCGGTTGCAAACGACATCCACACCCAGCAGCGTGTTTGGAAGCCCCAACCTCTCCATGATGGCTCGAGTGGTCGTCCCGGGTCCGATCACAAAAACCTCCGATTCCTGCATGGAATCGATGACGTCCTCAGCCATCCCGGCCAGAGCCTGAGCTTCGGACGCCATTCCTCCCGCCTTCATTCTTTGGACATACCGGTTTTCCACGGGTACCCGCAGATAACCGTAGAGCCTGGCATCGACCACGCCTTGACGATAGGCCTCCTCGTCAATATCCATGACCTCGCCCTCTCGAACACCTCTCAACCGCCCCTCGAGGACCCCACGGGCCACCTCTCCGGCGTCCCTGGGTGTCACGGCGTAGACGGCTGAATGAATCTTGACTCCAGCCGGGATTCCCAGGGTTACCAGTTGGCGGCCCACGGCCTTGCACACATTCCGGGCGGTCCCGTCACCTCCCGCAAACAGGAGCAGGTCCACCTCGCGCTCCAAGAGCTGTCTGGCAGCCTGCTCGGTGTCCTCCCAGGTGGTTTTCCTTCCCCGTATGGAATCCAGAATCCGAGGGGCCAGACCGGCCCGACGGCAGACATCCTCCCCCATCTGCCGGGGACAAGTGATCCATTGCACCGCCTCTTTCATTCCCGCAAAGGCGGCCAGCGTCTGGCTGACCCTCTTGGGGGCTTCCGGAGTCGCACCCAGCTTTCGGGCCAGGCGCAGGACTTCAGGACCGTCACTGCCCTTTAGCCCGACCTTGCCTCCCATCCCGGCGATGGGATTGACAATGAGCCCCACGCTCTTCATCGGCAATTGTGTCTACCCGTTGCCGGCACCGGCCTGCTTTTTCCTCCGGTACTGGCGCCAGGTGACGGCGATTCTCTCCGGCTCGTCGATGCCGGGTGAGGGAACTTTGTGGACCACGGAGTTGTGGGGAGCGTTCTTGACGAATTCCGGATCCCGGTACGCCTCCCTGGAAATTTGACGGAGGACGGCGACGTACTCGTCCAGATCGTCCTTGGAATAGGACTCGCAGGGTTCCAGGGTAAAAGGCTCCGGTACAATCCAGGGAGGATGACTCATCCAGTAGTGCTGCAGTCCGAAGTCGGCCATTCTCCGCATCACGTCTTCGGTTCCGACTCCGGTGTCCTGCTTCAGCTTGTCCCAGGAGTAGCGAACCTGCTCCAGGCGGTGTTTTCCTTCGGCATACTGAATGACGACCCCCGGGATCTCGCTCAGCTTCTTGAGCAGATAGTTGTTGTTGAGCACCGAGCACTCGGCGACTTCCCGCAGCCCGTCAGCGCCGTGCTGCAAAATCCAGGCATAGGCCCGCAGAATCGTGGGCGCATTTCCGAGGAAGCACCGTACTCTGCCAATGCTATCCGGCTGGTCATATTCCAGACGGTACTTCTTCCCGTCGAATGCCACCCGCGGGACCGGCAGAAACCGGCCCAGTTCCCGGACCACTCCGACGGCCCCGGTGGAATGCCCCATACAGGCATGGGGGGAGGAGAAGGTCTTGTGAATATTGAAGTGGCACAAGTCGAACCCGGCTTCCCTGGCTCGGGTGATGCCCAGGATCCCGTTGGCGTTGGCCTGATCGTAGGCACAGAGCGCCCCCACCCGGTGGGCGGCCTCGACATACTCATCGATCCTGGGATTGTAGATTCCGGTATCCTCCGGATTGGTGACAAAAATTCCGGCCGTGCGCTCGGACAGGGCCGCTTTCATGGCTTCCAGGTCGGGATATCCGCTCTCGTCGGGCATAAGCGTGATCACTTTGAATCCGGCGGTGGCCGGACTGGCGGCGTCACAGGGGTGCGAGAACAAGGTGGTAATGATTTCCGATCTTTTCTCATCCTTCCTGGCCTCGTGATAGGCCCGAACGATGCAAGCATTGGCGTAGACTCCCTGGGCGCCGCCACCGGGTTGGAAACTGAAATGGTCCAGCCCCGAGATCTCCTTGAGGAACTCCTCCAACCGGAAATAGATCTCCAGAATGCCCTGAATGGTGTCCTCGTCCTGGAGGGGATGAACATCCCGGAGGCCCGGGTTCCCGACCAGGTGTTCGTGAACCTTGGGGCTGTATTTCATGGTACAGGTCCCCTCACTGGCATCGACGGTCATGTCCGCGCCCATGGTCTCCTGTGACAATCTCAGAAAGTGGCGGAGGACCCGAACCTGATTCACTTCGGGCAGTGCAGCCGGCTTCCGTCTTCTGAGGTTTTCCGGAATCCTGGAAACCCCGTCCCCAACCTCAGCCTCTATTTCCGCTTCAACCCTGGGGAGAAGAATTCCTCTTTCGCCGGGCACACTCATCTCGCAGATGATCTGCTCGTCCCACCTTGCCTGATGAAATTTCCGCAACAGCGTGGTCTTGCTCCTGCCCATCGAATCGTCTCCCGGGGCAACCGGTTGATGACGCTCAACCTTGCCCTGTTACAGTCTCCAAGGCGATCACCAGCCTGTCGATGTCTTCCTTCGTCATGATTTCGGTCACGCAGTAGAGGGCGCTCTGCCCCAGTTCCGGGAATTCCCGGGAGAGGGCCTTGCCGCCAATGATCCGGTGCTCCAGCAGGGACTTGTTGACCTGCTCCACGCTCTGGCCGGTGTCTCGAAAACTCACCACAAACTCCTTGAAGAAGGGTGTGGGGAAGAGAACGTCGACACCCTCGATCCCGGCAATTCGCTTGGCGGCATACTGGGCCTTCTGCATGATGACCTGACCCAGCTCCTGCATCCCTTTCGGCCCCAACAGGGCCAGATAGACCCCTGCCGTGATGGCCCACAACCCGGTGGTGGTTCCCGTGTATTCCTTGCCCTTTTCCCGGGAACCGTAGGAGGTCCGTTCGAAAAGCACCTCTCCAAAGCCATATTCCCCTTCGCGAACCGTTTCGGTGAGACCGAACATCAAATCCTTGAATTCAGCGATATATCTCATGTCGTCATGGGTGGCGATAAAGCCTCCCTGTCCACCACCACAGAGCAGATGCATGCCAAGAGGATGAAAATCCCCGCAGGCGAAGGTAGCCCCGTAGCTTGCCGGGGGGGCCATCACACCCAGAGCGATGGGGTCGGTGTAGACCACCAGTTCGGCGCCCTGGGCTCGAACCATCCGGCTGACCTCCTCGGCTTGGGTTTCAATCACACCCAGGTAGGCGGGGTTTTCGATCACCACCGCCGCCGTCCGCTCGGTAAGCTTGGAACTCAGGTCGCGGATATCCACCAAGCCGGTTGCCGGATCCATCTCGATGAGCCCGATTTCGAGTGTCGGGTCCCTGCTCCCCTTGAGATAGTTCCTGATCACGGACAGGGTCTCCCAACCCATGGACCTGGGCAGGAGCACCTGAGGGCGTCCGGTGATCCGGGAGGCCATGCGCAGTGAAGTGGCGGCCGCCTGAGGACCGTCATACAGGGGACAGCTCAGGACATCCATCTCCAGCAGGTCCCCCATCAGACTGGCGTACTCGAAAAACGCCTGCCACTTGCCGTGATCGGCATAGGACTCCCCCACGTAAGCCGTGAGGAACTCGGCGCGGTTATTGATCTCGTCGCAGACCGCCGGCACGTAGTGCTGAGCACAGCCGGCTCCCAGAAAATTGAGGTGCTCCGAACAATTCCTGTTCTTCTGCAGCAGCCGCTCCACGTGCCTCTTGATCGACGCCTCGTCCAGAATGGGCTCCGGAAGATTCAGCCTTCTGCCAAGCCGCAAATGGCTCGGAATCTCGGCATACAGATCCTCGATGCCGGCGGCGCCTATCTCCTTGAGCATCTGCGCCTTGATTTCCGGGACCGAGTTTGGAATATAGGGATAAACGATTGGGTCGTTGCTCATCACCACTCCCATTGCCCTGCCTGACGGCAAAATGCGGGACAGCGCCGGCAGTCCTACCCACCCACTTCACACCAATCCATGGCCAGCAGGGCATAGGCCTTGGTCGCCACCATCAGCTCGTCGATTTCGACATACTCGTCGGCAGCGTGTGCGACCAGGATGCTTCCAGGCCCGTAGACAATGCTCGGAATCCCCTGCGGGTTGAGAAAGGCCGCATCGCAAACCGCGTAAAATCCAGCGAACTTGGCTGGAACGTCGAAGCGCGTTCCCTGCGCAGCTTCGCCGTGGGCGGCTGCCATGGCTTGGCAGATCGCGTGGCCGGGGTCCACCGAAAAGGCCGGCCAGTTGACCTTCCATTCCACCTTGGGCGGATGGTGCCGGAGCCACTCGTCCAACTCGCAGGCATGGCGGAGATAGTTCTCGAACTCCTGCCGGACCTCCTGGGGGGTATCCTGGGGGTGATACCACAGGCAATACTCGATCGTGCAGTAGTCCGAGATGAAAAAGGGCACCTGCACGCCGTGAGGGCCTCCCGAAATGACCCCCGGCAACATGGTGAAATGACCGGGCTTGAAGAGGGGATGCTTCTTGGTCAACCCCCACTCGTCTTCCAGCTTGCGGATGGCGTTGACCAGGTAGACGCCCTTGTCGATGGCATTGACGGCAACCTCGGCTCCGAGGCCGCCGGCCCGAAAGGTCTCTCCCCGGGTAGAGGCGTGGCCGGTCTTCCCTTCCACGGTCACACTGACCCACCACAAGCCCGGAGAAACCGGCACCACCGCCAGGGGGTGAGGCGGCGCCGAAGGCTCTGAGACCACCGCGGCGTCGGCCCGGTAACCCCTCTTGGGCAGATCGCCGGCGCCGATGGTGGCGCTGTCCATATTCTCTTCTCCCGCGGTGGCGCTGAGAGTCAGGTCCCCCTTGAGCCTGAGACCCACCGCCTGAATGGCTTTGACCGCCATCATCTGAGAGACCAGCGGTCCCTTCATGTCACAGGAGCCCCGCCCGTAGATTCGGCCTCCCTCGACTTTTCCGCTCAGTGGATGGCCCGACTTCCATTTTTCGGGCAACCCGGTGGGAACCGTATCGATGTGGCCATTGAAAAGTAGCGAACTGCCTCCGCCGGCACCCTGCCACACGCCGGCCAGATTGGCCCGTTTGGGCTCTACTTCCCATAAATCGACCTTGAGCCCAAGTTGTTGGTAGTGTCCGGCCAGGTACCGATTGGCTTCCGTTTCCCCGCCGACTTCCGCCTGGTAGTCCGTCCCCGGGTAACCCGGATTGATGCTGCGAATCTGCACCAGTTCACTGACGGCGTTCACAATTTCATCCTGCATGCCGTCAATGGCGTCCAAAACGCTACGCTTCTCAGCCTTGGTTGCCACTCCGCCCTCCTGTTTCAGAAAATCCCAATGGTTGGGGTAGTCTAACACCCTTTGTAGTGGTTAGTGGATAGTGCATGGAAGAACACTGAGGTTGTCCACGAAGTGCACGATGTCACACCGAGGTCACGAAATTATGTTCCCGCCGTTCGATCTCGGCGTCTGGCATGAGTAGATCCTTGATTTACATGGATGGACAGGATAGACAGGATGTTTTGTCGCCAACCGGCTTCTCCCGAAAGAGGACCTTGCTCCGGACAAGCCACAAGGATCCTCTCGAATGATGCGCTCCGTCGTATGGGGCGGGGGCGCGGCTAAGTGGATAGTGGATAGTGGATAGTTTTTGGATCGGCACGTTAAGCATCTTGTTGATCTCGGCGCAGTCCTTCAAGAAGTGCAACCAGGTCATGGGGCGCCTGCGTGCTCCCGGAACCCTCCACTTGTCTGAAACAACCCTGTTTCACCCTCGGATGATCTGCCCGGCAGGGCAGGGGCCCCACTTGTCTGAAACAACAGAAAAAAGACAAAAGAAAAAGAGTTATCCACGAAGGGCCACGAAGAACGACGAAGGGCCACTAAGGCGTTGAGGTTAACCGCTACGGGATACCAAGGTCACGACGGGATAGTCGATTTCTGATTGTTTCACTCTCGGATGATCTGCCCGGCAGGGCAGGGGCCCCACTTGTCTGAAACAACAGAAAAAAGACAAAAGAAAAAGAGTTATCCACGAAGGGCCACGAAGAACGACGAAGGGCCACTAAGGCGTTGAGGTTAACCGCTACGGGATACCAAGGTCACGACGGGATAGTCGATTTCTGATTGTTTCACTCTCGGATGATCTGCCCGGCAGGGCAGGGGCCCCACTTGCCTGAAACAAAACCTGTTTCACTCTCGAATGATCCGCCCGGCAGGGCGGGGGCCAGGCTTATCTGAAACCAATTCAGGGGGTTATCCACCAAGGACACGAAGTCACACCAAGGGCACCAAATTGTAGAAGCATTTTGGTGCCGCTTGTCGCTGAAGGAGGTTCATCTGTCTTCGGGTCTATTTGTGTCCATTCGTGGTTCACGTTCATAAACAATCGGCCGTTTTTCCTCGAATGATCCGCACGCCAGGGCGGGGGCCCGGCTCGCGGGCAAACGGGAGTTTCCCAAAGGGTGCACGTCAGCTTTCTGAGAAGTCGCCCGCCAGACACCCCCGACCGCATCAGCCTTCGCCTGGCGGCTCAGCTTCTGCGACTCCCCCTCAAGGGGGGAGTGATTGCCCTGGGACCGCGGGCGTCCCGCCCGCATCCTGTCCCTTTGGCCGCCGCTGAGCTTCAGTGCGATGCTGCAGGCAGCCACCCTGTCGGCGGGAACAGCAGCGGCCAGGCCGAAGGAGCTCCATGGCGCCGTTCCCGGTTGATCCAAGTCGGGGAGAGGGCCGAGGCTGTGCCAGGCTTGGTGCGGGCGGGACGCCCGCGCTCCCAGGAAGCCTTCATCCCATGACATCGTCAACCCAAGGGAACCAAATTGCAGAAGTATTTTGGTGCCGCTTGTCGTTGAGGGAGGTCCATCTGTCTTCGTGTCTATTTGTGTCCATTCGTGGTTCGTCTTCATTGATGATCGGCCGTTTTTCCTCGAATGATCCGCACGGCAGGGCGGGGGCGTCACTAATCACTCAACAGCGAGTTGGGATATCATAGGCCAGGAACCGGGACGCGCGGCGGCAGTCCCTGAACCGCCCGGCCAAGGGTGTACGGCGGGCAGGCGCCGGGCGGGGTGAGCAGCAAAGCTGTCGGAGGGGCCTGCAGACGAAATGCCGAGGGATCTGAGATGAGACCTCCAGAAGGATTGTTGACCGGACTTCCTCCCGGCTCCAAGATTCTGTTCATCCGGCTTCGCTCTCTGGGCGACACGATTCTGTCAACCCCTCTCTATGCCGCGCTCAAGGACTGGAGGCCGGACCTGCAGCTCTCGGCGCTGGTGGAAGAACCCTATGATGAAGTGCTGCGGCGTAATCCCGATCTGCAATCCGTGTTCCCTCTGCCGGTCCAGGGGGCCAAACGACGGTCCACCAGCATCGCTCGCTGGCAGACACTCCGGCAAATCCGGCGAGAGCGCTTCCACTGCTGCATCAACCTGCACGGAGGCACCACCAGCGCCTGGCTCACCGCGATGAGCGGGGCTCGCTATCGTATCGGCCTGCGTGGCTATCGCAATTCCTTTTGCTACAACGTTCGGACAAAGCGGCCGTCACCGGCCCCCGGGATCCGTTGGCACTCGGCCAGATTCCAATTGGAGTGGCTCTATCATCTGGGCCTGGAGAAAAGGCCCGCTCCTCCGGCGCGCCTCTTCCCCGACCCTGCGCTCCGGTCCGCCCTGGAGGTTCGCCTGCGGGATGCCGGACTCCTCCCCTCCCGGCCCGTTTGCGTGATTCAGCCCAGCTCTCGCTTTTATACCAAGGAGTGGACCGATTCCGGATTTGCCGAGATCTCGGATACCCTGCAAAACGAGCACGGCTATGCCACCTTGCTGGTCGGTACCGAGGAGGAGGAGCCCAAGATCAGGAGGGTGGCCGGCCTCTGCCGAACCCGGCCTGCTGCGATTTGGGGCCTTTCGATCTCCGAGCTGACCTGGGTGTTGGATCAGGCCAGTCTGTTCGTGGGAAATGACAGTGGCCCCACCCACCTGGCTGCGGCGCTGGGAGTTCCCGTGCTGGTGCTCTTCGGATCCTCCGATTCAAGCCTGTGGCGCCCCTGGCAAACCACCCATGAAATCGTGCAGAATCCCTTTGACTGCAATCCCTGCCCCGGCTACCGCTGCCTTGTGTATGACCAACCCCGCTGTATCCTTAGCATTACGCCCGATCAAGTGAAGGAAGCCTTGCAGCGATTGCTGGAGCGGGCTGGATCTCTTGAGTCGAAACAACATTGAGAGATAAGTCCAGGCCCCGCCGTGCCGGGCGAATCATACGAGAGTGAAACAACGACCTCTCATGGCCAATCGGGAACAAGGAACATGTCCCGTTAACCCGGCTAACTACATAGTGAACATGGATGCACAGGATAGACAGGATAATCAGGACGAGACGCTGTGGCACCGGATGCGGACTCGCCTGTTGGAAGTAACCCATGAGCCTGGGAGCGGGCTTGGGGGAATCCGTGTTGGAACATGGGCGATGGTTGAACTCAAGGAGTTGAAACCTCCCGCCAAAAAATCCTGTTTATCCTGTACATCCATGTAAATAAAGTCTCTATCGTGTCTCTTCGTGTCCCTTCGTGGGTATCTTTTTTCCCTGGTGCCCCTTTGTGGATCGAGAGCTGATGCCCCAGGGATCCTACCGCGGCCGCAGGAACTGGGTTTTCACCGTCACCTGTTCGATGGTCTTCAGGCACGGCCGGAAGCCGATACCCGCATCCGGCGGCACATGAATCCTTCCCTGCGGGTCCACTTCCACTTCCGGCTCAATCAAGTCCTGACGAAAATAGCGTTTGCTGGCGGAAACATCGCCCGGCAGCCTGAAATTCTCCAGGGTGGAGAGGGCGACGTTGTGGGCCCGGCCGATGCCCGATTCCAGCATTCCCCCGCACCAGACGGGGACCTTCCGATCCCGGCAGACATCGTGAACCCGGAGGGCTTCGCTGTAGCCGCCGACTCTCCCCAATTTGATGTTGATGATCCGGCAGGCCCCCGCTTCGATGGCCTTGCGGGCGTCCTCACCATCCAGGATGGATTCATCCAGACAGATGGGTGTGCGTAGGGCCTTCTGGAGTTGGACGTGGTCCAGGATGTCGTTCCAGGCCAGCGGCTGCTCAATCATCAATAGATCGAAATCATCCAGCGCCTTCAGGTGCTCCAGGTCAGCCAGGCTGTAGGCGGAGTTGGCATCGCACATCAACAGTATCTCGGGGAAGCGCCTTCGAACTTCCCTCACTACAGCGACGTCCCACCCCGGCTTGATTTTGATCTTGATTCGCCGGTAGCCTGCCAGCAACTCCCTTTCGATCTTGTCCAGCAAAATGCCGGGGCTCTCTTGAATGCCGATAGACACCCCGCAATCCAGGGTCTTACGCCGGCCCCCCAGCAACTCGTGGAGGGGCTTCCCCTTCAGGCGGGCGTAGAGGTCCCAGATGGCTGTCTCCACGGCGGCCTTGGCCATATTGTGACCGCGGATGGGTTTGAGCAAGGGAGCGACATCTCGCGGATGGGTGATCTCAGAGGCAAAGACCCTGGGGACGACGAAGTCCTGGAGCACATGCCAGGCGGTAGCAGTGGATTCGTGATTGTAGAACGGACCCTCGGGAGCGGTGGATTCGCCATAGCCAACCAATCCCTCGCCAAAGACTCGAACCAGAACCACCCGCCGCAGGGTCGTCCGTCCGAAGCTGGTCTCGAAAAAAGAGATCAGCGGCATCTGTACTTCACGGAGCTCAATCTGCTCGATCTTCACAGGTTCAATGCCAGGTGGGTCAGTAAAGCGGCTCGTGGTACCAGACTCTCCACCAGCACATGTTCGTGCAAGGCGTGGGGGCCTTCGCCATCGGGGCCCAGGCCATCCAGAGTAGGAATCCCCAGGGCCGCGGTGAAGCAGCCGTCGCTGGCTCCACCGGTAGAGCCCTCTTGCAGGTCGATGCCCAGCTCGGCAGCCAGCCCGCGTGCCTGCTGGAACAGTTGAATCACCTGCCGATTGCGTTCCAGGGGCGGCCGCTTGATGCTTCCCTGAACGGTAAGCCGACTGCCCTTGACTCGGGGCTTGAGCCGGTGGATCTGGTGCAGGATACGCTCTCCCTCGGCTTTGGTGGCCACTCGCACGTCCACCTCCAGCTCGGCTCGGTCGGCAATCACGTTGGAACGGGACCCACCGCGGATGACTCCGGGATTCAGCGTGGTTCCCAGATCCAGGTTGTTCAACTTGTAGAGTTCCAGGACCTGGCAGGCCAATTCCCGAATGGCGCTCACCCCTTTTTCATAGTCGACGCCGGCATGGGCAGCCACACCGCTGGCTGAAATCAAAAAGGTCCCTACCCCTTTGCGGGCGGTCTTGAGCGCGCCCCCGGGCAGGCAGGGCTCCAGTACCAGAACGGCCCGGCAATCCCCGGCTTCCTTTTCGATCAAGGCCCGTGCCGTCGGAGTGCCCACTTCCTCGTCGGAGTCTAGCAGCAGGGTCAGCGGCCGTTTCAACCTCGCCCGGCCGCTCGACAGAAAGTGGGCCAGAGCCAGCATCAGGGTGGTGCCGCCGCGCATGTCAAAGGAGGCCGGACCGAAGATCTTCCCCGCTTCCAGCCTGGCCGGGCGCCTCCGGGCCTCGCCCATACCCCAGACCGTATCCAGGTGGCCCAGCAGGAGCAGGGGCTTCCCTCGGGCTTCGGGACCCGAAAACCTGGCCAGCAGGTGGTCTCCCCCCTCCGAGTTGGAAACCAGTTCCACCGCGGCGCCGTAGCTGCTGAACTGGTCGCCCAGGCGGCGGGCCAACCGGTCCAGCGCCGGCTTGTTGTCGGAAGGCGAATCCGTGTTGATCAAGTCCATCAGCCACTGGACCATCCGTGGTTCCAGATCGCGAAAATAGGAGAGGAGTGTCGTCATGGAAAGAATGCCAGCTCTGGCCGGTCCCGCCCGGCTCCCTGGCTTGCCAGGGCGCGACCCCACCGTTGGTGTCAGGGAGACCTCAAAGGATGCGGGGCAAACGATCGAAAATCAAACCGTCTTTCATCGTGTATCCGCCGCCCCTTGAGAGCCTGCCGGCTGGAACCCGGCGGAGCGAGAACGCCGCCCCAAAATACCACAGTTACCTGGCGGTGGATGGCTTTTTTGGCTCGCACCGGCGGTACCGCAACCCAATGCGGCGCAATCCCCGGGAGGATGTCCGACTGCTACTCCTCCGGTCGGTTGTATTGGACTTTAAGATAAATTTACCCGAGCGCCGCTGTGGTTCTTGCTAAGATACAACCGACTCTCAGACTTGGCGCAGATCAAGGTGGGGCCCAAGGAGCCCGGATTTTGAAACGGCGACTCCGATGGGCCGTTGCCAAGCCGCTCTCAAGAAAGGCAGACCGACATGAAGTCCTCACGAAGATCGTTTCTGAAAGCATCAGGGGCCTGCACCATGGGCTTCCTGGGGCTTCGCTCTCTAACCGACAACGGATTTTCGAGGCCCGGTCCCAAACCGAATGCTCCGGCAGGCTATGGGGAGCTTCAGCCGGACCCGGAGGGGGTGATCGAACTCCCCGCAGGTTTCACCTGTCGGATCCTTTCCAAGGTGGGACAGATGATGGACGATGGATACAAGGTCCCCGGTCTGCATGACGGCATGGCTGCCTTTCCAGGTCCGTCAGGAACCACGATTCTGGTCAGAAACCATGAATTGAGCCTGGATCATCATTCCATCGGGGCCTTCGGGCCCCTCAACGAACTGATCAGGGAAAAAGACCGGGCGAAACTATATGACGCCGGTCGGTCCAGGCGGCCCTGCCTGGGGGGAACTTCCACCGTGGTTTACAACACTCGTGAGATGCGCCTGGAAAAGCACTTCCTGAGCCTGGGAGGGACGGTTCGCAACTGCGCGGGCGGGCCTACTCCCTGGGGAAGCTGGATCACCTGCGAGGAGACGGTGCAGAAGGAGGAGGGACTCTACAGCCGGGATCATGGCTACAACTTCGAAGTGCCCGCCAGCAGCGAAGTCCGGCTGACTTCTGCGGTTCCCTTAAAAGCCATGGGGCGTTTCGTGCATGAAGCCATCGCTGTTGATCCCAACTCCGGTATTGTCTATGAAACAGAGGACCGAGGCGATGGACTGCTGTACCGCTTTATCCCCGATAAGCCCGGAAATATGGCGGCAGGCGGGCGCCTGCAGGTTTTGAGGGTAAAGGATCGGCCCGGTCTGGACACGCGAAACTGGAACGCACGCCAAGTGCTGCCAGGTCACGCTTTCGAGATCGAATGGGTTGAGATGGACGAGGTCGAGTCCCCCAATGATGATCTACGCTATCGAGGATTCGAAGATGGGGGCGCGGCCCGCTTTGCCCGGGGAGAGGGCATGTGGTGGGACAAGGGATGGATCTATTTTGTCTGCACCAACGGGGGCCTGAACAAAAAGGGGCAGGTGTGGCGCTACGCCCCCGGCCCCGACGAGGGGAAAACCGAAGAGAGGAGACGGCCGGGCAAGCTGGAGCTGTTCATTGAGCCCAACGACGGCAACCTGGTCGAGAACGCCGACAACCTGACGGTGGCTCCCTGGGGGGACTTGATCCTTTGTGAGGATGGACCGGAGGAGCAATTCGTGGTCGGGGTCACGCCTCAGGGCAATCTCTACAAACTCGGCCGAAACGTATTCAACAACTCCGAGTTTGCCGGTTCGACCTTTTCTCCCGATGGAAGCACCCTTTTCGTCAACATTCAGAATCCGGGCATCACGCTGGCCATCACCGGTCCCTGGCTGGAGCAGAAGAGCTAGCCAACCCCGAACCGGATAACCATTGGGGGAATCAGATTCCGCAAAACCCTTCACCGGACAGCTCAAAGGGCCTGAGCACCTTCTCTTTCACCTTGGCAAAGAGTTCCTCGAAGATGTCGATGGCGGCTGCCTGGTACTGCTGCCGCCGCCAGCTTCGATAGGCGGTTTCAAGTGAGCCGGAAGCCCCGGCAGTGGAGGATGGCGACGCCTCTTGGTCCGTTGGATCTACTTCCAGAAGGGACCCTTTTGACCCCGGGTCTCCTTTCACTAGGAGGGCACTGATCATATTTTGGAGGTCTAAATGCGAAAGTCCATAGTAGAAACTACGCAGATGAAGCCATTCGGCAGGGGGACATGCTCCCATGTTTTAGACAGCTAAACGGCAAATTTAGGGTGTATTCGTGACTGTGGCCTTCCCCCGAATTTAGGTCCAGTTCGTAAGTGAGGAAGTGATTGAATTATCTCCGCCGTCGAGGTTGTGGGAAAGGGGGGAAATTTGGAGAATTTTCCAAGGTTGCACAGCGACCGTCTTTTCCATAACCCGTCTTTCCCCCCAGACGAAACTGCTGCGGACTGATATACCCCAACGCACTGTGAGGACGAACCCGGTAGTAGTGGATCTGCCAGGCCTCTATGCTGCGGCGGGCGTCTGCCAGATCGACAAACCAGTGGGAGTTCAGGCACGCATCCCGGAACTTACCGTTGAAGCTTTCCACCAGCGCATTTTGGATCGGCTTTCCAGGCTCTATGAAGTGCAACTCCACCCCGGTCCGCTGAGACCACAGACCCATGGCCTTGCCCCTGAATTCCGGCCCGTTGTCGACGGTGACCACTTCCGGACGACCACGCTCCACGGCCAGGCGATCCAGCAGCCGACTGACCCGTTGGCCCCTGATGGAAACGCCCACGATCTGGCCTACGCATTCCCGGCTGTAGTCATCCACGATGCTGAGGATGCGGATTCGCCGACCCGTCGCTAGCTGATCCGACATGAAGTCCATCGACCAGCTCTGATTCGGTCCGCTCGCCGGCGCCCGCGGTACCCGGCTGCGGTCCTTCAGGCGTTGGCGTATCCTTCTCCGAACCTGCAGTCTCTCTTCCCGATAGATCCGATAGGTCTTCTTCTGGTTCACCACCAAGCCCTCCGCTTTCGCCAGGACGTGCAGCATCGGATATCAAGAGATGTAGACTATAGTGCACCCCAAATTCTGGGAAAAACAGAGTGTTAGCCTTTCGCCTCTTCTTGTTTCGTCCTGCCTGCAAAAGCGGGAACTATTTTCTCCGCTGATCTTCCGACCACATAGCCGCCAAGGCCGATCTGCAGCAATGTCCAGGCATTCTCCGGCAACTGCGAACACAGTAGGTTGAAGCTATCCAAGACAACCAATGCTAGAAATGTCAGCATGGTGATTGGACGCCAATTCCGCTGCAACCATGAATGCCCGGTCGCCTCAGCCTTAACCACCGACGACTGTGTTTCCGCCAGCTTGGTTTCGTACTCCAGGACTTTGCTTGCGAATTCGTTCTCAATCTTCACCAACTGGTTTTTTAGTGATTCTTTTTCCTTGTCGCTGGTCGTCAAATCATCCACCAACTTGACTGCGGGTTCGAAAATGCCGCTAATAAAACTCAAGATACCCATATGTTTCCTCCCCCTCAGGTGAAATCAACTATGCCACGTGTTCAAAAACCTCATAGTGCTTACGAATCCACTCACCGTACTTCTCTGCTTGGCCAGCCCCATTGTAGAACTTGGCGAATTCCACAAAATCCAGTTTCTTGAGCGCGGCAATCATACGGCTGTCAAAGAAATCGAACAGACCAAAAATATGAAAGCGTATATCACGGCTAAAATTTTCGAACATCTCTTGGACTGTCGCATAACCGATCCGTGTGTGGTTAAATCCCATGACTTGAGAGGCTCCCATGCTCATAGACTTCAGCGCTGCTGTATCACTCAGTTGACGGGCAAACTTAAGCACTTCCCATTCTTTGGTCTGGCTTCCATGAAATCCCTTCCACTCTCCCCCAGGATGGATTCTAAATTCATGGCCCAACCATTTCTTGCATGAGTTATATCGAAAATATCTAGAGAAGAGTTCCGCATTGTTCTTTCCCCAAAACTTCCAGAATTGGTGATTTTCAAAACGGATGATGATTTTCCTGTTCCTTCTAAAGCCAACGCCTCCGCTCTCGACGCACAGAACTGCGATAGCGCTGCCGGTCTCAATGTCGATAGAGTCGCTCAATTGCTCAAGCAAACTGCCAAACCGGTTCCATGTCTTGGCAACTTCTTGTTGCGCATCTGAATCGGTGATCGATAGTTTTTTCTTGGGCACAAGGGAGACTCTCTGAAGTTCGGGATTCTGGTAAAGGTAGCGAAAGGGAGTCAAGGCGACACTTTCTTCGCTCTCGATCTCGACGTAGTCAGCGTGGACATAGGCTGGTAGTCCATTGAACTTGATTTCATACCACTTGCCGATTCGGGTCACAATATCTACGACGCCGTTTCTTGAGAGCGTGCCGATCTTCTCTCCGCTTCTAGTCGGTTGCAACCTCACGTTCACAGTGCCCGTGATCACTCTTCCTCGTTTTTCCTCACCAGCTTCCAAAAGATCGACATAGTCGCGATAGAGAAATGCCTTTTGCCCGTTGAATTCGATCTCAAGCCAATCCCCACTCTCATCCAGGACATCGATAACGGATTTCTGCTTCAAGGTACCAAGGATCTCCCCGTCCAGGCTCGGCTGGCTGCGAACGTTCAGGGAGTGCGCAATGATCTGACCTTTCGCCAGTCTTACTTCATCGATTGTCTGGACGAAGTCACCGTGTACGAAACCTGATCTGCCGTTAAACTTTATTTCCAGCCAATTACCCCTCCGATCCAACATCCTCACTAGAGTGCCTTCAACGAGAACCCCTAATTTTGCTCCGTCTAGACCTGGAGAAGAACGCACATTCAGCCTTTGAGCCGTGACCTTTCCGTTCATGATCTACTCCAGCTTGACATCCGACCTGTTCACCGAATTCTTAACGGAATTATTAGGTTGACTAGCCAAAACTACTATGAATCGCTGCTGGCAACTATGCGCTCATTCTCTCGGCGAGGAACGGCCAATATGAGGTTGCCTTCATCACTGTCTGAATTGCGTCCTCGTTGATCGAGCCTTTCCGGACTGGCAACAGGACCGTCATCCGCTCTAGCTTCTGCCGGTAACATTTGCGGTAGTAGGAGAAGCGCCATCGCTCTCTACCAAGCATCACTTGAATGAATAGTTCTGTAGTTAGCCGCAATGGCTGCTTTGGAAAACAGATCGCCACATCGTCCTTTGCGGCAAAGTCGTAGGGATGGTGCTTCGCTGTCAAAGTGCTGCCGTTGAACGCGATCGTGAGGCGATTCGAATACACATGCTCGGGCGGGACGCTCACAAAGCCAGCCACACCGTTGTTTAACCCGCCGCATGAAATGATCGGAATATCTCCACGCTGAAGATCGGAAAGGCTATGGTAGTCGCCGGGACGAAGTTCATAGAGACCACCGAGGGAGAACGGCGCGTATTTTAGCTTCGCCGGAATCGTCGCTCCGTCCGTGCGTGTGGGCATGAGCGCGGAGATCTTGAAGGCATCGGCGGCGTTTTCTGGCGTCGGAACGACCAAGTGTTTGACGCGAGACACCGTCGCCTGCCGGTACCACGAAAATCTCCATCTGAGGGCGCTATTGATGTATGCGGCGATGTGCCCCAGTTTGGCAACGGGCATCGGTTGTCTCGGCTCCAAGACGATCAGGCCGCTCCCGCCGTTACCACGTGCAATAAATGCTGGCACCTGCACAGTCGCTTCAAGAAATGCTGAGAGAACGATTCCCGTAAAACCGAACACCTTGTCGCCGGCTTTCGGCGTCACAAAACCGAGTACCCCACTATTTGCAAGTCCGTTTGTAACGAACGCTACCTCTCCTGGCTCGTACGATTCGAAGCCAGCCGACCGCGCTGTATGCGCCACGAACAGATCGTCAATCGTTGGCATCACTAACTATCGAAGACCGCCACTGACGACTCGCGCCGGAACCGGATCAAAAACGCCGCTGTCTCTCGCGCCAAGTCGTCTATAGCCCGATGAAGTTCCGCTGGCGTCGGCTCCTGATTGTCGATGTAGGCTTCCGGTAGCAATTCCAGGAGTGGATCACTGAAGTCAATCGGATGCGTCTTGTAGAATCGAGGCTGACTCACGCTCACGGACTCAGGGTGAGCGATGAAGTTCTGCAAGTGCGGCAACACCACCGGAAGGTCATCCGGCTCTTTTCTAGGTGGATTGAACTCAGACGCCAGGAGCCGCTTCGACTTCGACTTGACGTGTCCGTCGCGCGAGATGCGCGCCCAAAACACAGCTTGCTCCTTCGGGTGTGCCACGCCCTTCTTTACGATGATTGCCGCCACCTGTTTCAACGCCGCTGGATAGAATAGTTCGTCTGGGAGGGTTAAAACAGCGAGCAAAGTGTGATTGGCGAGCAGTTCGTCTCGACGCCACACCTTCTCATCGTGTGCGCCAAACAATGACCCGAGCGGTAGCAAGGAGAACAAGAGCCGACCGTCTTCCATCATGGACAACGCCTGCGACACGAACAAGTGCTCTTTGTCGGTACTTCCCTTGAGCGCGAACGGAGGATTCATCAGGACGCGCGTGACAGCTTCTTGTCCGTGCGCTGGCGGCTCGGCGATGTACCTAGCAGACACGTGGCCGCTGACGGCACGTCGCTTCAGGTAGGTCGTGAACGCATTTCCTTCGGTGATATTGTTCTTGCCGTCGCCACGGAAGATCATGTTCACGATAGCCAACGCAGCGACCGCCGATTCTTGCTCGATTCCGAAGATGTTGTATTTCTTGAAACGGTTCCGCTGCGCTGGCGTGCTTGTGTTGGAGACGTAGTCAAAAGCGGCCACGAGGAAGCCGCCGGTGCCACATGCCGGATCGAGTACGATGTCGTCGCTCGACACCCCAACAGCGTTGACGGCAAAGCGTGTGATGTGGCGCGGCGTCAAAACGATGCCGATCTCTTTTGCGCCATTCCCGTACTTCAAGAACACTTCGTAAAACTGCCCAAGCACGTCAGTGCTGGAGTTCATCGCTGAGCGGATGTTGAGGTTCTGAAGCTCCTGAATTGTTTTGACCAACGCGCCTTTGAACTTAACGTAATTTTGCGAGTTAGAAGGCGCCAGAATATGAACGTAAGGTGCGAACTCAGGCTTGCCGTGCTGCGTTAGGATCGCCTTGCTTCTCGTGTTGATCTCGCCGATTAACACCGAAAGCTTTGTTTCAAGATTTGGGGGTTCATCTATGACGGATAGCAACAATGCTGCCATAGTCTTGGCGCGGTCGTTCTTGTTGATACCTCCAATATGCAGGACTTTATTGATTCGTTCCGCTGCGTCGAGAAATAGCAGTTGTGGCGGGGCGAAGTCGCGGACATCCGAAACCTGATCGGCGAGTAGCGCGGCGGCCTGTCTAGGGGAAAGCAGGCCCGTCGCGATCTGTCCGTTGATCGTGACTTCCGTCCATCGGCCGCCAATGAAGGCCCTGGTACGAATCAGGTAGCCGAGATCCTCGCTGCCCGCAACTCCAGTTGCCAGAAACACCCGCACTTGTCCAGGAAAGTCGTTGATCTTCTTCGCATAGCAGTCGGTCGCCTCGTCGAGCGCCTTAGAAAGTTCCTTGCGCGACGCCTTGGCCTCGATGACCCACAAGGCGTTTTCGGATAGTTTAACGATGTTCTCTGGGCGCATCGCTCCGAACGCAGCTTTGATGTGTGCATGGGCGAGGCATTGGTTCTGTGTCCACACCTGCCCGTTCACGGTCTTGCTTGGGTCTCTGACCACCCACCCCAAGTCGCGAAGTTGGCGGCGGATGAAGTCATAGGCTTCGACTTCCGACTGAACAGGCGCGAGCGATTTCGGCTTAGTGCTGATCGCCTTCTTGGGTGTGACCTTCTTCTTCATCGCTCACGCCACCAAGTCCTTGTATCGCAGCCAATGGCCAGCCATCAGGCGCACGTTTGAGGGAATAAACGGTCGTTGCCCTAGGTGGACGCACTGAGAACCAAGTCGTTTGTCGGAGCTCCGTTGCGGACAACGCGTCGTGCAAGCCCGCTCACTTCCCCGCCCTCGCAGTGCTGGTAGACTTGCGGCCCGGTGGTTGTGTGTGGGATGTCTTTGTGGTGGAGGGGCGGCGAGAGATCACCAGGCGGCAGGCGATCTCTTCACGAGAAAGGTTAGCGGGCGGCAATAAAACCGGCTTTGGCATGGGAGTGCCTCGTCAGTTCCCGATACATCAGGCGCCTGCCGACCATAGCGGCTGCAATCGTCGCCATCTGTGTCTTCGTGTGGCAGCGTCGCAGGTTGTGACGGCCAGCGAACTCGTTGACGTACCGTTGCAGATGCTTGTAACTGATTTTGTGGAAAGTACCGGTATGGGCTCGCTTCAGTAAAGCCCAAAAGGACTCAATGCCGTTGGTGTGAGCTTGTCCTTTCACATACTCCCCAACCGAGTGATTAACTGACTCGTGGTTAGGAAGAGGGTCGTAAGCTGAGGCATCGTCACTGTAGACTTTGGCTCCTTCACAGGTTCGATCCCCGACGAACCCGCATAAGGTCTCTCCAGTAACGTCTCCGACAACCTGAGCGTCGACTTGATTGGTGGCTCGGTCCTTGATCCCGACAACTGCGACTTTACCCGCTGCACCCCGGCCTGTCAAGGCTACTCGTTTGGAACCCTTCCGCCAAGGTGTCCGTCAACACTTCGGCGGCTTCCGGGGCGCCGCCGCCGAAGGACTCCGGCACGATCACGGTTCGCAGTTCATGAGCGACGACTTCCAGAACGAACTCGCCTTCCTGGGGATTGAATCTTCACCGGCGTTTGTTCGCGAGCCGGAAGGCAATGGCTGTATCGAACGCTTCTTCAGGACGCTCAAGGAGCAACTGCTATGGGTCCGGCACTTCCAGTCGGTACCGGAACTGGTTAGAGGTCTGGAAGAATTTCGCGCTCTCTACAACCAGCACTGGTTGATTGAGCGTCTCGGCTTCGAGCCACCGGTTCGGGCAAGACAACGCCTTGCCTTGCAACCGGCCGCTTGAGTATGGTGGGTCTTATCTGTCCAAGAAATCAGGGGCGGTACAGTTGGGGTATATCAGTCCGCAGCAGTTTCGTCTGGGGGAAGGCCACCTGAAAACTTTCCCTCCACAACAAATGCCTGCAGTTCTATCTTATTTTTCTGATTCAACTGAGAAGGAACTAATTCACCCAAAGCCTGCTTTAGCTTACGTAATTCATTATGACCTGTTGGAAGAAACCCAATGTAGCCGTTTTTATCTGCACAATCCCACAACTCATTATTATTAATGACATTTTTCAGAAATACTTTGTAGCCTTCCGATTCTGTGACGCCTTGTGTATACACTTCAGCCGTGAATGAGGACGCTCTCGACCTTCGATCTTTTTTCAACAAAATGATCCGAACATTACCACTACTCTTCGTTATCGACTCCCTACCAATAATTGTGTCAATGCTGTCAGCCTTACTCTGCCGCCTAAGAGATGCTACATCTTGAGCTCGAAGTGCATAAACCCATTCCTTTTCCTGCAATTCTGCGTTCCCAAAAAGTGTCTGGTTGATAAGCGTGAATTTCTCAACGAATGTTAGGGGTCGTGCTGGTAATGGTCGATCTTGGGCTATTGCAGAATGCACTGCAAGGCACGCAACTATCGTGAGCATTGCTCCAACAGTACTCAACCTTGGTATCTGCTTGATTATCACTCTTCTCATTTCATCTCCTGAGAATAGAACTAGTGATTAGCCCAGCCATCAGATAGGCAAATGCTGGCAGAGTTACACCACGTAGAAAGTAGCGAACGAGTGAACCCTTCTGCCCGCTATAAGCAGCAATTAGGGCAAATACCACTGAGTAAATCGTCACTACTACAACTATAAATAGGACGAATTCAAATAAAAATAAACTGAATTCGTCAAGGTTCCATGAGAGCAAGCTAAACCCGGTTAAAATTAAAGTGCAGTGGAATACTAAACATCCCCATAACGCAACAAAAAACTTTGTGACGCGGCGCGGTGAAGTTTCGTCGCCCTTTATTGCTGAAGATATGAGATCAACAAGACTCTGCGCTTGAACACTCACTCAGATCTCTCCTCGTCTCAATACACGATTTAAATATAGCCTGAGGTTAGAACACTGTCAACACTCCCCTCCCCCGCCCCACGATTTCTTTGGCGGAATATCCTAGTTTAAGGTCTTGCAAACACGGCTCGGCTATGGGATAATCCTCTTGTGATTGAAAGATAGCCCACAACCGGAGGCCGTGAAGTCATGGACATTGTAACTGTTTTCGAGCGTTTCCCCACCCAACAATCCTGCATTGAACACCTTGAGCAGGCCCGTTGGAACGGCGTCACCAGGTGCCCCTACTGCACCTCCACCCACTGCGCTCGCTTGCAACACCGCCGCCGCTGCTATACCTGCAAGACATCCTTTTCGGTGACGGTCGGCACCATTTTCCACCACACCCATATGCCCCTGCAGAAGTGGTTTCTGGCAATCGGCTTGATGCTGAATGCTAGAAAGTCTCTGTCTGCCCTACAACTTTCCAGAGACCTCCACATTAACAAGAACACGGCTTGGAGGGTTGCCATGCAGATCAGAAAGGCCATGACCCAAGCCGAGCACCGTAACCTTCTCATGGGCCTTGTCGAAATGGATGAGGTTTATATCGGGGGAAAGCCACGGCGCGGGAGTGGTGGCGAGCCTTCGAATCGGGGACGTGGTACGAAGAAAACTCCAGTGGTGGGTGCCGTGGAGCGAGGGGGCCGCGTGACGGCCAAGGTTTCTCGAAAGGGCCAGCTCAAGGGAAAGAACCTCCGAGCATTCGTGAGGGATCAGATTCAAACGGATAACGCCTCCCTGATCACCGATGAGTACACCGCCTATCGGGGTATGGGCCGCATCCTCCCGCACGTGGTCATCAGCCACGCCAAGTGGTACGTCGATGGCGACATCCACACCAACACGATCGAGGGCTTCTGGGCACTCCTGAAACGCGGCATGTTCGGCCAGTTCCACAGTGTGAGCCCCAAGCACCTTCAGCGGTATGTCAATGAGTTCTGTTACCGCTACAACCTACGCAAGACCGACGCCGACATCGCATTTCACCAGACTATCAACCGAGCATTGGGAGTGGAGCTATGAACAACGAAACCCCGAAAGCCATCGCTGGCGCGCCGGACCGGCCGCTTGTCATCGGAGACATTCAGATACCCTGTTACGTCCTCCAGGATGAACGTCGCGTATTGCAGCAAACTGGTCTACTCGGTTCCTTGGATCTGTCCCACGGCGGCAGCTACAGCAAGGGAGGGGACCGCTTGGCCAAATTTGCATCTCAAGGGCGGCTTAAAGGTTTTGTAAACAAAGAGTTAGTTGATCGGACCGAAAAGCCTATCAAGTTCAATGTTCCTTCCGGGGCCCTCGCCTATGGATACGAAGCCACTGTGCTGGTCGATTTATGCGAGGCGGTGCTGGCAGCTCGAAGCGCGGGCCGGCTGCAAAAACAACAGGAACACGTTGCGCGGCGCGCCGAAATCCTCATTCGTGGGTTCGCCAGAATCGGCATCATCGCTCTCGTAGACGAAGCGACCGGATATCAAGAGATCCGAGAGCGGCGTGCGTTGGCCACCATCTTGGAGAAGTTTATCGCCAAGGAACTTCAGCCGTGGACCCGGACGTTTCCCTATGAGTTTTACCAATTGATTTACAAGCTCAAGGGATGGTCCGGTCCGGATGGACACAAGCGCACGCCATTGATCGGAAAGTACACGAACGACATAGTTTATGAACGTTTGGCGCATGGTGTACTCGAAGAGCTTAAGCGCCTCAATCCTACCCTGCAGTCCGGCTATCGTCGCAATCGGCACCATCAATGGTTCACTCCAAACATGGGGCATCCGAAACTCAAAGAGCACTTGGCTGGAGTAATGGCACTCATGCGTGCAGCACCAAACTGGGATGCTTTTAAGCGTAGTTTGGCACGTGCTTACCGAAAGGTAGATGAACCCGTCACGCTTCCCTACGAGGAAGAGTGATGGGTGGAGTTAGGGGTAAGGGAGTGGAGGGCATTCAAACACAGAGGAGGTCACCGGATGGCAGAGAAGTTCAGGGCCCACATCTATGGGATAGAGCAGGAAAGCATCGCTCCAAGTGGAGTACCGTCCACGACTTTGCGAAATACGATGACACGTGCATGGGAGGAACCCCAGCAGGATCGGTTTTTCACGGTTGGGGGTGTCGACTATCGGTTAGAACACTACGAGGAGAAGCCGGGTCTGTGCTTTCTGAACTTTGTTGTGTTGCAATATTCAGGGCCGGGTCGGGTTGCCCTAAATCAACCCATCACCAGTTTTAATCTGAACCCAAACGATCGTTTTGCCTACCAAACCGCCATGCTGTACGATTACCAGCAACAACTGGCATTCATTCAGTCTACCCGCCCGGGAATGACCGCTTCGGCAATCGGTAAATACCTGACCAGCTATGTTTGGAGCGCAGGTATCTACTTCCAGTTTTACCCCATCCTGGATCAGAATGCTCGGATTCGGGCCTTGCAGCATCATATAATCCGAACTTTGGAAATGCGGGTGGCGATCAGGGATTTCACACAGCAGGACCGTGATTCTGGCTTATCCCTGGGAGAGGTCATGAGTTGGAGTGAGGGCTATGGTGCCCGTCACATGGATATTAAGATGTCGGTTGGTCGGGGGAAAGGCTCATTGACTGCTGCCAGGGTGAGGGAACTTGTCCAGACAGCATTGAGAACATTAGAGCCGGGGCATGAGCTTGAAAAGTTGAAACTTACCTGTCGAAGCAGCATGGACGAAAGAACCGAAGTGATTGACCTTCTACAGCACAGGGAACACAGAGACTTAGAGTTGCAAGTCGATCCAAGAGATCGTACAATTCCCTATAAGGATCGTTGGCATGCCCTCGAAAAAATCAGGATTGATTTCTTGACCTCAACATGATGACCCGGTGTGTTGAGACCTACCTCCCGTGCGTGGTTTCCTTCGGAATCGCTGGAAGCACCTTGGCCTTTGCCCAAAAACTCCCCTCAGTTCCCGCCGAATTAGCCGCAGCCACAATTACACTTGGCGTGGTTATTGCTGGATTCACAGCCACGCAACGCAACATGCTGGTCGGAATGAAGGGTCTACCTCTGTTCAAAACTATAGCGAGAACCGGCCACCACCAAGACCTGATCCTCTACCTGAAACAGTGCGTGTGGTCTAGCGTGACGCTCGTAGTGGTTTCGGCCACCAGATTCTTTCTCGACGACGCCCCCCCTGAGTTTGTGCAGGTCTGGGAAGTCGTTTGGTTTGGAAACTTTGCCTTTGTGATCGCATCCGCGGTCAGGAACGAGCGCTTAATATTCCAAATAATCGGAAAATTCTTAAAGAGTCAGTTGGACCCCACTGACTCGGTGTAGTACCCATTCGGATCACCTGTCCACATCATCATGGTTGGGATCGGCACCGTGGACAGGTGATCCGAATGGGTTGATGACCTCGGACTTGTCCGAAGCACGGAAACAACTGAACTAGACAGATAAGACCTTAAACTAGGAAATTCCGAATTCTTCCCCTTTTGAACAGTGACAGTAGACACCTGATAGTCCTCCTGCCAGGCATGGTTGGTTACGCGGCCTTTCGGCGCCGTCTTGTGTGCTTTTGACCCACTCCCGGCCCGGGCTTTCCCGGCGCGGAATGCCCTCCCCCATCCCAACCAGTTGCCAAGACATCATCCATGGCCTCACCCGTACCAGGCAATTCCGCTCCAAACCAATGGGTAAGCTCCACCCTCGACCGGCTCCCCCTGGAGGCCAAGCTCGGCCAACTCATCATGCCTGCCATTCGCGGGATTCACCTCAATGAAGCCAGTGCCGAATACAAGCAACTGGAACATCAGACGCAGAAACTCGGCGTGGGCGGTTTCATTCTATTCGAGGGAGATATTTACGAGTCTGCCGTCCTCATCCACCGACTGCAGTCCCAGGCACCGATTCCCCTGCTGATTGGATCCGACTTCGAGCGCGGAGCCGCCTTCCGCATTCGCCACACCCTCCCCCTGCCCTGGAACATGGCCGTGGGGGCCACCCGATCGGAGCAATGGGCCTGCTGGCAGGGACGGGTCACCGCCCAGGAAGCCCGAAGCCTGGGGGTCAACTGGGTGTTTGCGCCGGTGGTGGATGTCAACAACAATCCGGCCAACCCGGTCATCAACATTCGATCCTACGGAGAGGACCCTCAAACAGTAGGCCGTCTGGGTGCGGCATTTGTCGCGGGAGCCCAGCAGGCCGGGGTGCTGGCAACGGCCAAGCATTTTCCGGGTCACGGCGATACCGAGGTGGATTCCCATCTGTCTTTGCCGGTGATTTCCGTGCGGCGCCCACGGTTGGAACGGATCGAGTGGGTTCCCTATCGGGAGGTGATCGGGGCCGGTGTCATGGCGATCATGACGGGTCACGTAGCCATCCCGGCCTTGGAGAAAGACCCCGCCCGCCCGGCCTCGCTTTCGGCCGCGGTACTGGAACAGGCCTTGAGGGACGAACTGGGGTTTCGGGGCTTGATCGTATCGGACTCCATGAGGATGCAGGGCCTGACCCGAGGATACTGGAGCGGCGAAGCGGCGGTTCAGGCCGTTCAGGCCGGTGTCGACGTGCTCCTGGACCCACCCGATGCCCAAGTCATCTTTGGCGCACTGCTGGAGGCGGTGAAGAATGGCCGCCTTTCCGAGGCCCGCGTGGACCGATCGGTAGAGCGGGTCCTGCAAGCCAAGGCCTGGCTGGGCCTGAGCCGCAGGAAGCGGATCGACTTCCGGCGCCTGGCTCGGACAATGAATGCTCCCGCAATCCACGCTCAAGCCCAACATTTGGCCGATGCTTCCGTCACTCTGGTGAGAGACGCCGTGTCTCGGGTTCCGGTGGATGTCCGTGGAATCCGCTCGGCCCATTTGATTGTCGTTTCCGCCAGGCCATCGCCGGGGGCTGCCGCCGAACTGGAAGGTCAACTGAGGACTCGACTCGATGCTGTGACGGTGGATCGCCTCTCCTCTGAAGCTGCTCCCTCCCTGCTGAACCAGGCCAGATCCAGGGCCAGGAAGGCGGATCTCTGTCTGGTGGCCCTGTTTGTTCCGCTTGTGACCGGGACCGGCCGCCTCGGACTGCCACCTCCTCTGGCGGATTGGTTGAAGGGGCTGGTCCGGGCCAAGCCCTCCGCGCTTTTGATTTCCCTGGGCAACCCCTACCTGATTCAGCAGCTTTCGTTCTTCCCAACCTACCTGTGCACCTACAGCCACGTAGCCACTTCCCAGAGGGCGGCAGTCAAGGCGCTCTTTGGAGAAATTCCGCTGGCAGGCGAGCTGCCGGTGTCCATTCCGGGTGTGGCCGCACGGGCTACCGGTCTCAAGCGGGAAGCGTTGCCGATGGTTCTGGGAAAGCCCCGGCTGCTCGGATCGAACCAGGCCCGACAGCATATCCGGGCCCTTCGAAAACAGCTCCAGCAGATTGTCCGGCAATATATCGCCCTTCAAGCCTTCCCGGGAGCCTCCTTGGCCGTGGGCTACCAGGACAAGCTGCTGGTTCATCAAGGCTACGGCAGGTTGGATTACGGATCGACCGGTCCTTCGGCAAAGCCGCATACCATTTACGACCTGGCGTCGCTCACCAAGGTGGTGTGCACCACCACCTTGGTCATGCAGGCCTGCGAGCGGGAGGATATCGACCTGGAAAACCCCCTCG
The DNA here is from genome assembly GCA_965198125.1 of Candidatus Versatilivorator sp. Lineage (GTDB taxonomy): Bacteria > Acidobacteriota > Terriglobia > Versatilivoradales > Versatilivoraceae > Versatilivorator. Next base: position 4,640,715 of record CBDAOQ010000003.1, read on the forward strand.
GCCGCTACTTTCCGGAGTTCCGGGTGGGCGGAAAACACGAGGTCACACTCAAGCATCTGTTGACCCATTCCTCGGGACTTCCGGCACACCTTCCTCTTTACGCACACACCAGCGGAAAAGAACACATTCTTCGACGGATTCTGGAAATTCCCCTGGAGCACCGGCCGGGAAGTCACAGCCTCTACAGCGACCTGGGCTTCATTCTGCTGGGGGGCGTCGTGGAGAGAATTTGTGGAAAAAGCCTCGACAACCTGGCCCGCGAGCGGATCTTCCAACCCCTGGAAATGCGTCGCACCGGCTTTCAACCCCGTTCCGCCTGGAGGCCCCGCATCGCTCCCACGGAAATCGACCCCTGGAGAAAACGCCTGCTCCGGGGTGAAGTTCATGATGAAAACGCCTATGCGATGGGAGGAGTGGCTCCCCACGCCGGACTGTTCGGCACGGCGACAGACCTGGGAGTCTTTTGTCAGACTCTGCTGAACGGCGGCGTCTACAATCATCGCCGAATCGTGAAGCGGAGCACGTTGGAAGCTTTCACCCGACGTCAGGCCCAGCCATCCGGCAGCACTCGAGCCCTCGGTTGGGACACCCCTTCGCCCAAGGGCTCCTCGGGTGACAAGCTGTCGCGGCAGTCCTATGGTCATACGGGATTTACCGGAACCTCCCTTTGGATCGATCCCCAGCGCCGGCTCTTCATCGTTTTCCTGACCAATCGGGTGCACCCCTCCCGGGAGAACCGCGCCATCCAGTCAGCCCGGCGTCAGGTGGCCGATACCGTGGCGGAGGCTGTGGATAAAATGGGGATGATTCAGACAGATACCGGACAGGGTGACGGGACATGAAGCGACTTGCGGTGACCGCCGGCAGAGTGATGACTCCCGACCGGGTGATTCTGGACGGCGTGGTTCTGGTGGAAGGTCCCAAGATCCTGGAAGTCGGGAGCCGGCGGGCCGTGCGATTTTCCCGGGACGAATTCCAGGTTGTGGGCCACTCCCAACAACTGCTGGCTCCAGGTTTCATCGATGTGCACACCCACGGTGCGATGGGGCGAGACGTGATGGAGGGAACGGACGAGGCGCTTGAGGTGATTTCCCGGTTCCTGGCCGCCCACGGCACCACATCCTTCCTGGCAACCACGGTCACGGCTTCTCCCATTGCGACCCTGCAAGCGGTGGAAGCCCTGGGCAGCCAGGTGGATCGACCCTTGCCGGGCGCCCGGATGCTGGGTCTTCACCTGGAAGGGCCATTCATCAATCCCGAAAAGCGGGGAGCCCATACCGCCAAGTACATTCGCCGCCCTTCTACGCTCATCTTTGACCAGTTGCTGGCCTGCTCCAGCCATCAGATCAAACTGATAACGGTGGCTCCGGAAGTTGAGGGCAGCCTGGAATTGATCCGGTTTGCCCGTGCCAAAGGGGTCGTCGTCTCTCTGGGCCATTCCAACGCCACCCTGGAAGAAACCATGGCAGCCATCGCTTTGGGCGCCGGCAACGCCACCCACACCTTCAATGCCATGAGACCCTTCAGCCATCGCGACCCGGGAATCCTTGGCGCCGTCCTGACCGCTCCGGAGATCTGGGCCGAGTTGATTGCCGATGGGGTACACGTTTCGCCCGCCGCCATCAAGCTTTGCATTCAGTGCAAAAGCGCCCGAAGGATCCTGTTGATCAGTGACGCCGTCAGCGCTACCGGCATGCCGGAGGGACAGTACCGGCTGTCCGATATCGAAATCACGCTTTCAGGAGGCATTTGTCGAACCCGGGAGGGGCAGCTGGCGGGCAGCACTCTGACTCAGGATCAAGCCCTGCGAAACATGGTCGGCTGGAGCCATCTGCCGCTGGAAGCCGTGCTCGGCATGCTTACCCGCAATCCGGCCCAATCCCTGGGAATTGCCGAAAGCAAAGGAACCCTGGCAGAGGGCCGAGACGCCGACATGGTGCTTCTCGACCGGAACCTCAGGGTACACACCACCATCATCCAAGGGGAGGTGAGCCACACCGTTGGATAAGATCCTGGTCAAAGGAGGTACCGCGCTGAGGGGTCGGGTCACCGTCAGCGGCGCCAAGAACGCGGCCCTGCCGGCCATGGCGGCATCCCTGCTGACCGACGAGCCCGTCAGACTGCGCAATTTGCCCAAGGTCCGCGACATTCAAACCACCGGTCGTCTCCTTCAGGAAATGGGCTGTCAGGTCGATTTGAAAGACCTGCAGGAGAGCCATGGCTGTGAATTGATTGCCCGACATCCGATCTCCTGCGTAGCCCCTTACGAGAGGGTCAAGACCATGCGTTCTTCGGTGCTGGTCCTGGGGCCTCTGCTGGCCCGCTTCGGCCGGGCCCGCGTGTCTCTGCCCGGAGGGTGCGCCATTGGAGCCCGTCCCATAGACCTCCACATCAAGGGGTTGAAGAAACTTGGCGCCAGCCTGACCATCCGGCATGGATACGTCGAGGCCAAGGCGCCCCACCTGAAGGGAGATAAGGTGGTCTTCGACCGGGTCACGGTCACCGGGACCGAAAACCTGATGATGGCGGCTTGCCTGGCGAAAGGCGAGACGATCCTGCATAATGCCGCCCGCGAACCCGAGGTGACCGATCTGGCCGATCTGCTGCGCTCGATGGGCGCCCGGATCGAGGGAGACGGCAGCAGCACCATCCGAATTCAGGGCAGGCCGCAGTTGGGCGGGGCCGACCATACCATTATTCCCGACCGCATTGAGGCGGGGACCTTCATGGTGGCTGGAGCCATCACCGGCGGCGCCGTCGAACTGGTCGATTGTCGTCCCGACCATCTGACGGCCATAATCGAGAAGCTGGAAGAAACCGGCATCACCATCGAACGCAACCGCCCGGACGCCTGCCGGGTCACGGCCCCCCGACGACTTCAGCCCAGGGATGTCACCACCATGGAGTACCCGGGGTTCGCTACGGATATGCAGGCCCAATACATGGCGCTGATGACCCAGGCTCACGGGGCTTCCATTGTCACCGAGACCATATTCGAGAGTCGTTTTTTGCATGCCAGCGAGCTGGTGCGGATGGGGGCCAGCATCAGGATCGAGGGCAACCGGGCCGTCATCTCAGGTCGCAGGGATCTGACGGGGGCCAAAGTGCTGGCCTCCGACCTGAGAGCCAGCGCCTCCCTGATCCTGGCAGGACTGGTTGCCAGAGGAGAAACTCTGGTTCACAGGGTATACCACCTGGACCGCGGCTATGAAGCCATCGAGGAAAAGCTGAGGAAACTGGGGGCAAGGATTCAGCGAATCACCGATTGAGACCCAATCGGCCCGTGCGGCTTGATCGGCTGGGGTATAATCCGAGGGTTTCTTGGGTGACTTGACTAAAAAGGGGCTTGGTACCATGCCAGATCGCGGAGATGGAATATTGTCGGCCTTGTCGGACTTCGTTAAGGAATACAACTGCCCGGCGTGTGGCTCGGCAATGAAGGTGGCGCCCGTTTGGGATTTCGTTCTCGGCAAGGGGTGGTCAGCCTGTGGTCACTGCTGGAAAACCTTCCGGCTCAAGGAAGGCGCCCAACTCGAAGGCTATAGCGTTAGGGTCGAGGACCTCGAACCGGCTTCCCAGGAGGCGGACGCCAGCAACGCCAGCAGCTTTGTGTGGAACGTGGTCAAACTGGAGAGCAGCCGGGTGGCGGCTGTGGACTTCTTCGTGAGCGTTGCCTTTACCGCATTTTTCGACGGCCTGGAGCGAAATTACCCGGTCCTCAGCCAGCAGGATTTCGACGTCACCTGGCGGTACCTCTCCCAGGCAGGAGCCTTCGCCGTCGACAGTCTCGACACCCGCATCATCGCCGACGCCTTCGAAAAGGTGGAACGCTACAAACCGACGAGTTAATCTCCAGTCCAACCGTCTGGCAAAAGCAAGGTGCTGCTGCCCTGAGAGGTGCCGCCAGGCTCGCTCAGCCAGGATCGACCCATGCCACCGATCCTCTTCCGAAGTCGCCGAGTTTCCAGGAAAAGCCTGTGCCTGGTCGGCAGGATGCAAACGCAAAGAGACCGGCTTCATGACGGCTCGTGAACAAAGCGGCTGGCCGGCCCAAGAGAAGGGCGCTTTCTCGGCTCTCCCCAGACGGAAATGATCCAGTCCCTGCAAGTCATCAATGGCCATTTGCCGGCGGAATACGGATATGCCTCCGGGGCCGTGATTCACCTCACCCCAAGTCCGGGATCGACAAACCACTGGGCGGTTCGGTCAGCCTGGCTGGCGGCAACTTTCAAAGCGGCCAAGCCGGCTATACCCTGGCCGGAGGTCTGGGCAGCGGACTGGGCTTTTTCCTGGCCCACTCCCTGACCGGATCCGGTCAGCGTTACCTCGACCCGGTGGATCCCGGGAACTTCAACAACCGGTTGTTCATGCCACCTCAGATCGAAAATCTCCTGCTTTCCTCCTCCGAACAGGCCCGGCGCCTCTCCCCGTTCGCTTTGAACTAAACCATCCAGGGTTTCCCGGGGCGGTTCATCGCCTACCTGTTTTGTCTACACGCTAACCTTGAGGTTGCGCCGCAGCCATGGTTCCAGATTGTCAAAGCGGAACGTTCCTGCTTCGTACAGCCGGGAAATGAAGGCGTAGGCCTCTTCCGCCTCGGTAGTGAGTTGTGCATCGTTGATCGCCAGAAACGTGTAGGTGGCGGCAAAGGCCGTGCGCTTGTTGCCGTCGAGGAACGGATGGTTTTGGGAAAGACTCTCCCACAGCGCGGCGGCTTCCTCGACGAGATCGGCATAGTAGCCGGTTTGCGGTCGATAGAGTGCCGCCTCCAATAGGCCCGCATCCCGGACGCCGTGCGATCCTCCGTATCGCTCGATCTGATCGGCGTGAATGGCGAGAACTTCCGCCAGCGTGAGGTAGTCCGTCATTTCGCGAGCTTCTTGTAGAGCTCGTCGTACTTGTCATGGCTGGCGAGATAGGCGGCCATGACGTGCGGCCGTGGTCGGGCCTGTTTGCGCTTCTCGATCAGGTCGGTCAGCGCCTCGTCCACGAGCGCTTGCAGCAGGCGGCCCTCCTTCTCCGCGATCGCGCGGATAGTGGCTAGAATCTCAGCGTTGACCTGGGTGGCGAATTTCTCACGAGTCTGGGGCATGGGACATCCTTCCTTAACGAACCCCAGAGTACCATGATAAATCATGATGTATCAAGATATGCGTCTTCCTGCCTGGACTCCATCAGGAATAGACTCTTTGCGGGTCTATTGTCGGTACACTCCCAGGAGTATCCGGATCAGATTGCGCGCTGCCCTGCAGTTTGTACCTTTTCGGGGCCGTCTCCGGGAGGGAAACGGGGCCGTCTCTGGGCGCCCGTCAGGCAGAGTAGGAGACATCGAGGTCCATTAACGGTTGGGTATAACGGTAATTCCATCGACCCGAAACTTGGTGCTTGTTTCCTTATCTGCTTCATTTCCGGTTGATTACCGTATAGAACGGAAATTACTCCATACATGACACCAGCTGTACTCACGAGGCGAGTGCAGCTAGCGGGGATAGAAAACCTGGGCGACAAGTTCTATTTTGAACACCTGAATTCCCTGAATCCCTTCACCCGTGAGAGAATTCCGGAGTTGGGCCGTAATGTCTTTGTGGGTGTGACCAAGCATTGGTAAAACCGAGGGGCAGCGGCTTTTTGGTTGGCGCCCCCCGGGATGCCGTGAGGATGCGATGGTTCGGCCAGGAATTCTCTCAGCTCTATGGATTTTAGTTGTGCTCACCCTGGGGCAACCCCTGGCGGCCCAGATCCGGGTCGGCACCATTCGGGGGACGGTTCTGGATCCAGCCGGAGCAGCCGTCTCCGGCGCCCTGGTCCGGCTCAGCAACCGCACCACCGGCTTTCACCGCCAAACCTCCACCGGCCCTGAGGGCGGTTTTCACTTCAACAACCTGCCCTTCGATCCCTATCTGCTGCAGGTTGAGGCCACCGACTTTCAGGTCTGGAACGGCCCGGTGGCTGTTCGCTCCAATCTGCCTGTTCAGGTCGAGGTTTCGCTCAGCCTGACCACCCCGACCCAGTCCATCCAGGTGGAGGCACTGGTGGAAGCCGACTCTCAAGGCATGGAAACCGATCTGGACCAGTCCTTCATCGACCGGCAGCCGGGAGCCCAGCCCTCTGCAGGCTTGCAGGACGCCATCGCTACGGTTGCGGGCTGGAGCAGCGAAGACAACGGGTTGTTGCATGTGAGGGGCGTCGACGACGGCTTCCTGTTTCTGATTGACGGAATCCCGTTGAGCGACCGCACCGACCGCCTGTTTGCCGGCTCTCCCCAGACGGAAATGATCCAGTCCCTGCAAGTCATCAACGGTCATTTGCCGGTGGAATACGGAAATGCCTCCGGGGCCGTGATTCACCTCACCCCCAAGTCCGGGATCGACAGGCCACTGGGCGGTTCGGTCAGCCTGGCTGGCGGCAACTTTCAAAGCGGCCAAGCCGGCTATACCCTGGCCGGAGGTCTGGGCAGCGGACTGGGGTTTTTCCTGGCCCACTCCCTGACCGGATCCGGTCGGCGCTACCTCGACCCGGTGGATCCCGGGAACTTCAACAACCGGGGATGGGCTCAGCGATTCGATTCCCGGATCGACTGGCATCCCTCGGCCCGAGACATCGTGGTCTTGAACCTGTCTGGCCACGGAAGCCGCTTTGCGGTCACCAACACCTATCAACAGGAACTGGCCGGACAACGCCGGCGGCAGCAACTGGACGACAACCACCAGTCGTTTGCCTGGCAGCGCAACTGGTCGCCATTCACAGCCACCAACCTGGGGGGGTATCGCCGTTCCTTCCGGTCCGAGCTGATCCCGAGCGCCAACGACCTGCCCGTCTCCGCCTCTCAGCTTCGCCGCCATGTGCGTTCGGGGTTTCTGGTGAACCTGACTCACTGGGTTGGCGGTCACACCCTCAAGGCAGGCGCCGACGCCCAACGGGTCACCCCCCGTGAATTCTTCTCCTTTTATGTCACCGATGAGGAATTTGGTGAAGAAGCCGGCTTGAGCGAACCGGCGCTGGAGTTTAGCCGGAAGAATCCCTTCCTGTTCCAAGAGCAGGCGGTGCGTGGACAAGCTTCCGTTTTTCTGCAAGACACCTTTTCGCTGGGCAGGCGCCTGACGATCAACGCGGGTGTCCGATTCGACCACACGGCCATCATGGTTTCCGCCGCTCAAGTCAGCCCCCGTGTCGGCGCCGCCTTCCTCCTACCCTTCAGCCGAACCGTGCTGCGAGCTTCCTACAACCGGTTGTTCATGCCACCTCAGATCGAAAATCTCCTGCTTTCCTCCTCCGAACAGGCCCGGCGCCTCTCCCCTTTCGCTACGCCGGAGGGCATCGGCGGCGCACGGGTACCACCGGAGAAACAACATGCTTTCGAGGTGGGATTCGGCCAACCCTTCGGTGACTGGTTTCAACTCAACACCGCCTACTGGTGGAGACTGGTAAGAAATTATGCCGATCCCAATGTGTTTCTGAGCACGACCGTCATTTTTCCCAACTCGGTGGCTCGGGGCAAGGCTCAGGGTTTGGAAGCCCGCATCGATTTTCCTCAGCGGAAGGGTTGGTCCGGATACCTGAGCTATTCCAACTCCCGGGTCTTTCAAGTGGGACCGATTAACGGCGGGCTGTTTCTGGAGGAAGAAGTGATCGAGATCGGGCCGGGGACGCGATTCAATCCCGACCACGATCAAAGAAACACGGGGGGTTTCGGGGTGATTTACCAGCATCCCTCCCGTCTCTGGATCAGTCTGTCGGGGCGCTACCAAAGCGGACCGCCCCTGGAAGTGGAACTGGATGAGTTGGACGAACTGCGGGAGCGGCCGGGGGCCGATCTGGTCAACTTCGACCGCGGGCGAATCAAGCCCAGATCCCTCTTCGATTTTTCACTGGGCAAGGAGTTCTACTCAGACCGGCGCATCACCCTCCGGACTCAGTTCGATATCCGCAACCTGACCAACCGGCGTTTTGCCTACAATTTCGGAAACCCCTTCAGTGGGACCCACTTCGGGCACCCAAGGCTGTGGAGCGGTCGGATTCGAATCGGTTTCTGAGCCGGCTGGCCGGCCAGTAAATGCTGGTTTTCCAATGGGGCATCCTGTAAGCTGAAGGCAATGACGGTGCCCGCGGACGGTGCGGCGCTACCCATCTCAGTCCCCCCAGGCTCGTGACCATTAAAGCACCCAGTTCCCTGACGACACCCGCCTTGGCCGGGTTACTGGCCGGTCTGCTGGCAGTCTCCTGCTCGCCGCCCCCCCAGACAGAATCCAACCCTGAACCACCGCCACCCCCGTCGCCGGTGTCGGCCCAGACGGCCTTTCACCGGCTCTACGTTCAGGCCCGGGCCTGGTCGGCCGACGCGGAACCGCTCCGGGTCTCGAGCTTCAATCTCAAAGAGGTCCCCAGCCAGTCCGGACGGTGTGCCGTGTGGCAGGCCACCTTCGTGTCCAGACAAAAGCGAAAGTCTCTCAGTTACGTCTACTCGGTGGTCAAATCCGGCACCAGTATTCGCAAAGGGGTAAGAGCCGGCTTGCCGGAAAGCTGGTCGGGCCGGGGACAGGCCAGGCCCTTCATCATACAACTCCTCAAGTTCGACTCGACCAAGGCCTATGACAAGGCCGCGGAAAAGAGTGCCGGCTTTCTCAAGAAAAACCCCGATCTGCCCGTCCACTTCCTGCTGGAATCCACCCCCCGATACACCCACCCGGTCTGGCGCGTGATCTGGGGCGAAACCCGCGGGTCCGCCAAACGCACGGTGTTCGTGGACGCAGCGACCGGCGTCCATCTGAACACCCTGTAGGCAACCGTACCGCAGGGTCTCAGCTCATCGAAGAGAATGTCTTTTCCATTTCCCTGCGAACGGCAACGGCGGGATCGGCGGCGGCGTGTCGTACGTCGGACCAGCCAATGGGCCTGCCGGCGGGAACGTCGTTGAGGAGGGTCACATTGTGGGCCAGGCCAATGGGAAGGCCCCGGGTTCTCAGCGCGGTGGCCGAAGGCTGCAGCCTGCCGTAGACGGTATAGCCACCCTCTCCGTCCAGCACTTCACCAGCCGAGAGATTCCGCTTGGCCGTGGCCACCACGTCCCCGGCAAAAGCTCTCGGACATCCGGTCGCTTCCCCGGCCAGCCCCGCTTTGAGCACACTGACCGAAAGCTCCATTCCCACCAGGTGAACCGGCCGGTAAAGGGCCGCGTAGCCGCCGCTGGCGTCGGTCTGCAGACCATATTCGGCAAAGCATTCCTTGACGTAGTCATTGGGCGCCTCAAAGGTGACGTATACCCCCCAGCGCAGGTCCCCGGACACCGGCCGGCCATCTCGTTCCAGGCTGGAGACAACCTCAACGGTTCCCGAGCGCGACAGACAGCCCCCGCTGGAGCGCGGGCGGCAAACCTCCGCAAGGCCGTCCCGGCCACAGGCGGGAAAATTCAGACCTTCCGCCTGGGGTTGAAGGCCGGTGGCGTTGGCCACGGCAGCCATCTCGATCGCCGACTTGGTGCCATCCAGAAAGGAATTGAACATTCTCGGATTGAGCTCGCCGCCCGCCACCTTCGCCTGGTTGAATCCATAGTGTTCCCAGACCGTATCCGGCGTGGAGGCGTGATACCGAGGCAGGTACTTGGTCCCCTTGCCGGCACACACCACCTCGAACCCACTGCATCTGGCCCAATCCACCAATTCACAGATCAGCGCCGGCTGGTCCCCATAGGCCAGGCTGTAGACGACGCCTGCCCGCCGGGCCCGCCGGGCCAACAGCGGACCGGCCACCACATCGGCTTCCACATTGACCATGACCAAGTGCTTGCCGTGCTCGATGGCCTTCAAGGCGTGACCGATCCCGGCGATAGGATCGCCCGTGGCTTCCACGATGACATCCACACCCTCTGCACATAAAAGCGCCTCGGCATCTTCTGACAGCCAAGTCGTGCCCGCTTTCGTCGCCTCCCGAAGGTCTGTGGCCCCAAACTGTTCGGCCGGCCAACCGGCCCGCCGAAATGCCTGGACCGCCTTGTCCCTGGCGAGATCCACCACTCCTGCCAGATGCAGCCCGTTCAGGCGGCGGGCCTGGCTGAAGAACATGGTGGCGAACTTCCCCGCCCCGATGACCCCGACCCTGAGAGGCGTGCCCGCCTCGGCCCGTGCGGCCAATTCCTGCAGCAAGGAATTTCTCATCCGGTTCTCTTGAATCGATACGACATTGACGACTGAGTCAAGTATCGTGAATCAGCACTGTCCCTTCAGCCGACAGGGTGGCTTCCTGCTGCATCGGTCTGAAGCTCAGTGGCGGCCAAAGTAATAGGATGCGGGCGGGACGCCCGCGCTCCCGGGAGATCCTGTCTATCCTGTTAATCCATGTAAGACAATCAGTTGGCGTAACTCCCCAATCGACAATCAGCAATCGACATTTCATCCATCATGCGTTTCGTGGCCCTTCGTGGATATCGTTTTCTTTGGGGTCGAAATCGCAAACCCCTGCTCAATCCCAGCCGACCCGGACTCGGGTCCAGCGAATCCCGAACTTTTCCTGTTCCTTGCACCAATGGACGCAAAGCAGCGTCTCCCGGTCCAGCGCAATGGCCGAGGGCAGACCGAAGGCGAAGGTCTCCAGCTCATTGATTCCATCGGCGTCCTCCGGGGCTTCCCTGGATGCCCGCGCGTCCCAAAGGGTCTGCTCACAATCCACCGTCCAGGAGGTATCGGTGAAACGCACCAGGCAGGCAATGACGCCTTGCTTTCCGTAACGCCGGTTGTAGAGAATCAGCAACCGATCCGCGCCCAGCCAAATGGGGGTCATGGTCTGGCCCCGAATTCCCGTGGATTGCAGGGGCCCCCAGGTTACCCCCCCATCCTCGGAAATGGTGAAATGGTCCTCGAGGTCGGAGTATTCACCCATGCGAAGTGTCCAGGACACCGCCAGCACCCGGTCGCCGTCGAGCCGCGTCAGCTTCTGCTCGAAAAAGCCCTTGACCCCTTCAGGATCCTTCATCACCAGTGACATGCGGGGCCAGGTCTTCCCTTCATCTTCGGAAACAAAAACCACCAGCCGCTCCCCAAGCCGGTCCTGGTGAGTGAGAGTTGCAGCCGGCGCCAACCAGCTCCCGTTCCTGGTGACCACGATAGGGCTGGCAATTTCAAAAGGACCTGGAATGGCGGTGGGCATCAGTTGGGGCTCGGTCCAGGTCTGACCCTGGTCCCGAGAGAGACACACAATGGGCTCTTTGCGGATTGCACTCCCGAATTGCTTCTTTTCCTCCGGTGGATAGGCCCGCGTCCCATAGGCAATCACCATGCCCTGCGGGGTGCGACTCAAGCGAAGCGAATTGGTGGTGCGTGGGTTCTCTCCCGGGTCCAGGATCGTTCGCTGCCAGCTCCAGGACCTGCCGTTGTCGGTCGAGCGAGCCAGGTCGGTGCCCCCGGTGACACTCGGCCCTCCACCCACCGTAAAGGCGGCCAGAATGTCTCCATTGTCCAATCGGACCAGAGTGGGAAAGGAAGAATCCCGGTTATCAATAATTCCAGAGTCTAAGATCTCGATACTTGGCATAACCAAAGTCTCCTGTAGGGGTGATTGTTTGGAGATTGGACGGTGATGAATGGCCGAAACCGGTCAAGGAAGATGGCGGCGCCACTCTCAAGAAACAACCGACGAGCCGCATGGAATCTTCTGCCGGAACAGCCCGCCAGCAAGAGCAAATAATGCTATCATAAGTGTTTAGCCGCACCAATCTTCCCCACGGGATGCAACGCTGCCTCATGATCACGATCCATCGCCTTGGATTGTTGCAGCCACCCGGAGCCAGCTTGAACCCCACGGCGCTGAGGCTGCGACGCAGAAATCGGGACTCCAAGCCCAAACGGCCCGGTTGCGAGTTGCTGCGTCCCATCGTCCTGGTTCTCGGCATCCTTGCTTTGGGCGCAACCTCCGCCCGGGGTGCCGATCCCCCACCGAACCCGGAGGAATTCTTTGAGTACCGGATACGCCCCCTTCTGGTAGAGAAGTGCTATAGCTGCCACAGCGAAACGGCCAGCAGCGGGCTTATGGTGAACTCCCGTCAGGCTCTGATCCAGGGGGGGACGCTGGGGCCCGCCATCGTCCCGGGCAAGCCGGCGGAGAGCCTGCTGATACAGGCCGTGGATCACACTCACTCCCGCTTGCGCATGCCGCTGGGAGAGAAACTCCGGCAGCAGGAGATCGCCGACCTGGTTCAGTGGGTTGAGATGGGCGCGCCCTGGCCCCAGGCCCCGGCCGTCCTCGCGCCCAATTCGACCGGCCAGGAGTTCGCCATTACGGAAACGGACCGGGAATACTGGGCTTTCCTTCCGGTTCGGCGTCCTTCCCTGCCAACCGTCAAGCACGCGCGCTGGCCCCAGACGGCCATCGATCACTTCATCCTGGCCCGTCTGGAAAGAGCAGGCCTGAGTCCGTCCCGGCAGGCCAGCCGGCGGGAACTGATCCGACGGGTCAGTTACGACCTCATCGGGTTGCCCCCCACACCGGCTGAGGTGGATGCCTTCCTGCAGGATCGATCACCTCAGGCCTGGTCCAGGCTGGTCGATCGGCTGCTGGAATCTCCCCACTACGGGGAGCGATGGGGGCGCTACTGGCTGGACGTGGCTCGCTATGCCGAAGATGACCTGTACGGCCCCGAGGGAAATTCCCACTACCCCAACGCCTGGCGCTACCGCGATTGGGTGATCCAGGCCTTCAATCAGGACATGCCCTTCGATCTCTTCGTCAAGGCTCAGATTGCCGGGGATCTGCTGCAGGGGGAGGACCGGGAGAAGCTGCTGCCCGGCACCGGATTCCTCAGTCTGGGGGTCTGGTATTACGGCGCCGTGCAGGCCCCCCAAGCCCGCGCCGACGAACGCTTCGATCGTATCGACACCGTCTCCCGCGGCTTCCTGGGCCTGACAGTCGGGTGTGCCCGCTGCCACGACCACAAGTACGACCCCATAGCCTTCAAGGATTACTGGGCGCTGGACGGAATCATGGCCAGCACTGTCTACCGTGAGTACCCGCTGGCGCCTGCGGAAACCGTGGCGGCTTATCGGAAGCACCAGAAGAATGGGAAGGCCCTGGAGGACTCGATCAAGGAGTATCTCGACAAGCAGTCCGTCCAACTCAGTGAAATGCTGGCCTGGAAGACCGGGCGATACCTGCTGGCGACCTGGAAATCGTTGCAGGATCCGGAACTCTCCCGCGCCCAGTTGGCCCGAGCCGAGGGGATCGACCCGGAGCTGCTGGAAGCGTGGTTCAGCTATTTGACAGGCGAGGAAAGGCGACACCCCTATCTGGGACCCTGGGATAACCTGCGGGCCCGGGGTGGAACCCTGGAGGAAGCCACAAAGGTTGCCGAGGACTTTCAGGCTCTGGCGCTGGCAATCTTCGCCGAAAAAAAGGAAGCCGACGAGAAGAACCATATCATCCTGGAGTCCAACAAACCGAAAGTAGACCCCGAGACAGCCACCTATCTGCCCAACGGATTTCGCGCCGATGATTTCTGCCACATCTGCGAGCTGACGCTGGAACCGATTGCCCGGGAAAAGTACATCCTCTGGCTGGATTTGTTTGGAGCTACCGACCTGACCAACAGCTTCATGAAAGAGGATTACGGCCTGTTCCGACTGCAGGGCGAAAAACTGGAAAACACCCTTGAAGGCGAATGGAAATCCTATTTGAAGACGTTGCGCTCTCGACTGGAGGCGTCAAAGAGCAGCAGCCCGCCTTCCTACGCCTATATCCACGGAATGGCCGACTCTCCCCGTCCCGGCGATTCCCGCATCCACCTCCGGGGCAATCCCTACGACCTCGGCGACAGGACGCCGCGGCGGTTCCTGACGGTGCTGAGCAGCGGGCAGCCCCAGCCCATTAACCAGGGAAGCGGGCGCTTGCAACTGGCTGAAGCCATTGCCAGCCACCCCCTGTCGGCTCGGGTCATGGTCAATCGACTCTGGCAGAACCATTTCGGTCAGGGCATTGTCCGAACCCCCGGAAACTTCGGCCGGCTGGGCTCGCCACCGACTCACCCGGAACTGCTGGAATATTTGACCCACCGTTTCATTCAAGGCAACTACTCGGTCAAGGCCTTGCACCGCGAGATTCTACTGTCGGCTACCTACCGGCAAAGCAGCCGCTACTCCAAGGCAGCCGCCGCCAAGGACCCCGAGAACCGGCTGCTGTGGCGAGCCAATCGGCGGCGGCTGGACGCCGAGGCCTTGCGCGATTCCATCCTCTCCATTGCGGGGAATCTGGGTCCAAGCATTGGCGGAGCCTCGGTGGATCTGACCAAGGACGAACACCGCCGTAGCGTCTACGGGCAAGTGAAACGCTCCAGGCTGGACAGCATGTTGGCTCTGTTCGACTTTCCCGACCCCAGCTTGAGCAGCCAGCAACGGGCGGTTACCAACGTTCCTTCGCAGAAGCTCTTTTTTCTCAACAGCCGCCTGGTCTGGGACCAGGCCGGGATTCTGGCGGATCGAGTTCACCGACAGGGAAACCCGGTGGACGGCCAGACGGTCAACCGGGCCTATCGGTTGATCTTCGGCCGCCAAGCCACGCAGGAGGAAAGCGAACTGGCCCTGAACTTCATGGAAACGGTCCCAGCCCGGGACAATCCGGCCTCCAACCAGCTAAGGCAATATCTGCAAACCCTGCTGAGTTCCAACGAGTTTCTGTTCGTCGATTGAAAGAATTTATCAAGGGAAACTCCATGTCCATCCCGAAGTTCTCTGACGTTTCGGTGAACCGCCGCGATCTGCTGCGGATGATCGGCGGCGGCTTCGGCCTCTACGGCTACGCCAGCCTACTGGAGGATTCCCGGCTGCGTGCCGCTCCGCTGAACACATCCACCGAACCGCTGGCGGTGAAGCCGAGCCACTTCCCCGCCAGAGCCAAGCGGGTCATCTTCCTCTTCATGAACGGAGGCCTTTCGTCAGTCGACACCTTCGATCCCAAGCCGCAGTTGACCAAACATCACGGCCAGCCGATGCCCGGGGGATACGTCAAGACCGAACGCAAGACCGGCAATCTCATGCGGTCCCCTTTCCAGTTCAAAAAGTACGGGCAGAGCGGGATTGAAGTCAGCGAGCTTTTTTCTGAAGTGGCCGGGCATATCGACGATATTTGTGTGATCCGGTCCATGCACACCGAGGTGCCCAACCATCCTCCCGGAATGTTCCTGATGAACTGCGGTCATCTGCAACCGGGAAGGCCCTCTCTGGGTTCCTGGATTACCTACGGCCTGGGCACCGAAAACCAGAACCTTCCGGGTTTCATGGTGCTCTGTCCTTCCGGAGGGCCTCCCACCGGAGGCGTCCCCCTCTGGAACTCGGCCTTCCTGCCGGCAGTCTACCAGGGGACACGCATCCCCAATGATCAGACGACCCCGGACAAGCTCATCCATGACATTCGCAACGTTAATCTGACCCGGCGGCAGCAGCGACGCCAGCTCGACCTGCTGGACCAGCTCAACCATCTTCACCAGCAGCAGCGTCCCGCCGATCCCCAACTGGAGGGAAGCATCCATTCCATGGAAATCGCCTACCGGATGCAGGTGGAGGCCCCCGAGGTCTTCGACCTTTCCAAGGAAAGTCCGGCCACCCTGGAGCGCTACGGCCAGGGTGATTTCGCCCGGGGCTGCCTCATGGCCTTGCGCCTTGTGGAACGAGGTGTTCGGGTCGTCCAGGTCTATTTCGGCACCGGACAACCCTGGGACAGCCACTATGACATCATGGCCCATCAACGGCTGGCTCGGGAAGCCGATCCGGCCATGGCAGCCCTGCTGCAAGACCTGAAGGAGCGCGGCCTGTTCGACGACACGCTGGTCATTTGCGGCAGCGAGTTCGGTCGCACTCCCGTGGTGGAGACCAGTGGCGCCAGCGTGGTCCAGAACGGCCGCGACCACAACCATTGGGGCTTTTCAGTCTGGCTGGCGGGTGGGGGCATCCGCGGCGGAACGACCTACGGGAGCACCGACGACTTTGGTTTCAAGGCTGCGGAGAACAAGGTCCATATCCACGACCTCCACGCCACTATCCTGCACCTGTTTGGCCTGGACCACGAAAAGCTGACCTACCGTTACAGCGGCCGGGACTTTCGCCTGACCGACGTCCACGGCCGGGTGATTCAGGAAGTGCTCGCCTGAAACAAAAGAAAAAAGAGTTATCCACGAAGGGCCACGAAGAACGACGAAGGGCCACTAAGGCGTTGAGGTTAACCGCGACGGGATACCAAGGTCACGAAAGAATTATCGATTTCCGATTGTTTCACTCTCGTATGATCCGCCCCGTCGCGGGGGGCGGGGGCTGGACTCGCCTGAAGCTTCTTCGTCCACTGGCCCGCATGCGGTTCAAAAGCCGGGGAGCCGATAGACCAGATCGGTGCGCTCGGTCGGGGGGCTGTCCTGTCCGACGCTGATGGCGTAGCCGACCACCAGGGTAGCGGTCAAGCCCACGGTGCCGTACCAAAGGAACGAGACGTTGGAGTAGAGGATGAAATAGCTGGTGACCACGCTTCCCACCAGCAGACCCCAGAAGGCTCCGCGAGACCCGCACCTGCGGGTCAGCATTCCCAGCAGAAACACAGCCGCCATGGGACCGGCAAAGCTGTTGACCAGCTTGTTGGTGATCTCGATGATGGACCCCAGGCGGCCTACGAAGCAGGCCAGCACCGTAACCACCACGCCCAAGAGCAGGGTCAACAGGCGGGAGAGCTTCAACTCCCGGGCGGACGTCTCATCGGGCGCCTCTCCAGGGGACCACCTCATGATCCACCCGGGCTTCCAGTTGAACCGCTTGAAAAAATCGGTGATCAGAGAGGTGGTGCAGGAATTCAATCCGGAGTCGATGGATGACATGGCGGCCGCCAGGATAGCGGCAATCATCATCCCCCGGAGTCCAATGGGCATCTGGGTGGCAATGAAATAAGGGAAGACCCGATCTCCCCGAATCGAGGCGGGCAGATTCTCGGGATTGGTCGCGTAGAAAGCGAACAGCCCCAGCCCGATGGCGATGATGAACCCCTTCAGCAGCAGGCCCGCACACATGTTCAGGATGAAGGACTTCTGCATGACCGGAAGCGATTTGGCGGTCAGATAGCGCTGCACGCTGACCTGGTCGGCTCCATACATGCCGATATGGCCCACCAGCGACCCCATCACAGCTCCCCAGGTGGTCACTCGAATGGTGGGGTCCAGCGACCAGTCGAACAGTTGGGTCCTGCCCCCCTGCTCGGCGACCCTCCAGATTTCGACCATCCCCCCCGCATCGCTGCCGATGAGCCAAACGGCCAGAACCGACCCCCCGACCAGAATGAAAAACTGGCAGACGTCGGTCCAGATGACCGCCCGCATTCCGCCCACCACTGTGTAGAGCGTGGCCGCGATGCCGACCCCCAGGATGGTCTCCAGCAGGGGCATGCCGGTAACGGTGTGAAGCACCAGGGCCGGCACGTAGGTGGCCGTACCCATCCAGAGAATTCGCCAGAAGACGAACACCGCGCTGGCCAGGGTGCGGACCCGCAGGTCGAAGCGGTGCTCCAGGTATTCGTAGGCCGTGTAGACCTGGAGCCGATGGTAGAAGGGCATGAAGACAAACATCACCACCGGAACCACCAGCACGATCGACAGGGTCTGGCTGGACATGGCCAGGCCATGAGTGAAGTATTCCGCCGGCGTCCCCATGTAGGTGATGGCGCTGTAGAGGCTGGCCAGGGTGGAGATGCCCACCGGGAACCAGCCCATGGAACGGCCGGCCAGAAAGTATTCCTTGGTGTCCTTCTGTCCGCGGCCGACCCAGACCCCGATGCCGATAACCAGGACCAGGTAGGTGGTCAGAGCCGTGTAGTCCAGCGCTGAAAAAACAGAGGTGTTCACGGATTTCCCCAGGGAAACAGAGTCACAAGGCCGTCGACCGGTGCGGGGGTCCAGGCGTGGTCAATGCGACCGCTTCAAACTCCCGGCCAGCACGGATACGGTCTGCGGGAGCGTCCGACTTCGATCCATGGTCTCGGTTCGCTCCCTGCCCAGGTCGCTTTCCGCGACCATTCTGAAAACCTCGGCCGCACCCGAGTGGATCTCCGGGGCGACGCCGACGCTGCCGAAGGTCCGGGCAATCTCCTCCATTTCCGCGATCCAGCGGAAGGCCTTGGCCGGCACCCGCTTGACCTGCTCCATGGCCTTGAGCGCCTGGCCCTGGCTGTAGGCAAGCTCCGACCTCAACTCCTCAGAGAGCCCCAGAGCCTCGGCGCTGGTGAGCACGGCCGCGTGAAGCGCCAGGGTCCCCTTGGTGAGCCCGGCATAACACATCTTGATGGCTGAGGCCCGTCCAATGTCGCTGCCGATCCACTTGACGGCAATGCCTCGCCCGTCGAGCTGACCCAGAGCAGCCGCATCCGAGCCGGAGACATAGAATCGGGGGGGCTGTCCCTTGCCCGGAGGAGGTCCGATGATGGAAGCGTCCAGATAGTGCCCGCCAGCCTCGCAGATGATGCGTCCGATCCGCCTGGAGGTCGCCGGGGAGACGGCATTGCAGTCGGCAAAAACCGGATGACAGCCGGTGCTTTTCATGGCCCTGGCCACTTCTTCCGCCAGCGCCACCGCCGCTTCGGGCACCAGAATGGAAAGAATGAGGTCGGCCTGCTCGGCAAGCGTTTCCAGACTGGGTAGATCCCTGAACCCGGCACTTCCCGCCAATCGGCGGGTGCGAGGGCTGCGGCCCGACAGGCGGGTCAGCACCTCCAGGCCACTGGCCCGGAATTCCCGTCCCACCGCATGGCCCATGTCTCCCGGGCTCAAGATTGCAACGCGTTGGATTTGCAGCGGATCGCCCTCGTTCGAAGATGTCTAGCCCGCATTTCTCACCAGGATCTGCCTGATCATGGCGCAGGATTTTCCGCTTCAGCGCGTGCTCGTGACCGAAGGGCGTAGCCGGAACATTGGCTCGGCTGTCCTCCAGGGTCACCACCGGCTCGGCGCCATCCAGAACGGTGGCCGCCATCGATTCGACTTCGTCCTGATAGGCGTTGACGCCGGCGTAGACCTTTCTCTCGGCCCTGCGATTGCGGAGGCCGTCACCGAAGGTGGAGGCCTCCCTGGTTCCGCCCTCACGGACCAGGCGCACGGTGGCCGGCTGATTCACGCGGTTGACCCAGGGAAGGTCCAGATGCAGATGGCCGGCAGTTCCCAGCAGGTCGGCCTCGACTTCGGTGAATGAAGCGAAACTGGAGAAAAAGTGGAAGAATGCCCCCTTCGGAAATTTCAGGTGGCCTGAAAAACTCATATCGATTCCGGTGGGTCCGGTGGATTGGACAGCATAGACCTCCACCGGCTCGGCCTGCAAGACCGTGCGGGCAAAGCTGACGCAATAGCTGCCCAGGTCCCAGACCGATCCCCCACCCATGGCGGGGTCCAGACGGATGTCCCCGGGACGCTCCAAGGTGAAGGTAAAGAGGCCGCGGCCCATGCGGACCTCGCCGATGGCCCCCTCAGCGATCAGGTTGCGCACATAGGAGGTCTGGGCGTGAAAACGCATCATGGTTGCTTCCTGGATGGTCACTCCGCAGCGCTCGGCGGCTTCAGTGAGTTGCTCCACTTCTTCGACGGATAGGGCCAGCGGCTTTTCGCAAAGCACATGCTTCCCGGCCTCGGCACATCGGAGGGACCACTCGGTGTGCAGTCCGTTGGGCAAAGAAACGTACACCACATCGATGGTGGAATCCGCCAACATCTCTTCATAGCTGCCGTAGGCCTTGGGAATGCCGTGTTCCGCGGCATAACTCGCAGCCGAGGCCCGGCTGCGGCTGGCCACCCCCATCAGCTCGTTTCGTTCCGACCGCTTCAGGCAGGGAATCAACCGCTGGTTGATCCGGGCCGTGCTCAACAGACCCCAGCGGGCTGGTTTATCGGCCATGGGCTTCCCTCACTGAAGTTGGTGCGATGAATCGCTCAAAAGAGTAGATCTTTTGAGTCGAAGCAACACTGACAGATGAGTCAACTATCGCGAATTTAGGAATTGAGCCTTTTGCAAAATTCGGAGTCGGGCATGAGATGGGGGCAGAATGCTCCTGCAAAATAACGCCCTCGAAAGGGATCTGCACCTGGCTAGCCATGGGTTTCCCAGGGACAACAACTCTTCCCGACAATAAATCCCGCTTCCTAGCGAATTTTGCAAAAGGCTCAATTGAGATAGATTTTGGATTTGGGACACAATCAGTGGTCCAAACCCCCAACCAACAATCGGCAATCAACAATTTATCAATCAGTCACTTCGTGGCCCTTCGTCGTTCTTCGTGGCCCTTCGTGGATATCTTTTTTCCCTGGCTTGTCGGTCTGAGGCACGGCCGCGCTGGTACTCCTGCGATCCCTCGGTTGTTCGGTCGCGTCAATCCCGTCTCAGGCTTTGCACCTCTTCCCAGCGTTCCGACGTCCAGGATCGCTGCATGGCCTCCTGGATCTCGGCCACGGCCAGGGCTTCCTTGAATCCCGGCTCTCCCTGTTTTCGACTGGCCACCGAGCTGAGAAATTCCACCGCCTCGATCAACTTGAGATCGTCGTAGCTCATGCTGATGGCCGGCCCCGTGTAGAATTGCACATAGTACGGGTGGTCGGGACTACTTTGAATCAAAGTGGTCCCAGATTGCCCGGTGGCGCTGTCGGGCAGGTAGAGCTGAAGCTCGTTCATGCGTTCGAAGTTCCATTTCAACGCTCCTCGGGTCCCGTTCAGCTCAAAGGCCATTTCACAGCCGGGCCCATTGATCACCCGGCAGGCTTCGAAGGTCCCCCGGGCTCCGTTGCGGAACTGAACCAGAGCACTCACGTAATCTTCGTTGGTAACCGGTCCCTTGGGATCCTCGGCCGAGCCGGTGGAAAAGTGGGTGCCGGAACCCTTGGGGACCAGAGGACGTTCGGTGATGAAGGTGTGGTTGGTACTGGTCAGACGCTTCACCGGCCCCGCCATCGCGTGGGCCATGTCCGCCACGTGGGAGATGAGGTCGCCCAGGGTGCCGCTGCCGGACCATTCCCTCTGAAATCGCCAGGAAAGGACCCCGTTGGGATCGCTGCCGTAACCCACCAGAAAGCGGCCTCGATAGTGGGTCACCTCCCCCAGCTTGCCCTCTTGAATCAGCTTGCGGGCGTATTGGACCACCGGCGCCCAGCGGTAGTTGTAACCGACCCAACTGATGACCTTGGCCCGCCGAGCGATCCCTTCAATCTCGGCGGTCTGCAGAGGCCCCATGCCCACCGGTTTTTCGCAGAAGATGTCCTTTCCGGCCGCCGCCGCCGCACGCACCATCTCCAGGTGCAGGTGGTTGGGTGAGGCGACGCTGATGGCCTGAACGGAGTCGTTGCCGACGACCTCTTTCCAGTCCGTGGTCCATTGCTCGAAGCCGAAGCGTTCCTGACCCTCCCTGGCCCTAGCTTCAACCTCGTCGGCGCAAATGACCAGACGGGGCTGGATCCCCCTGTCTCGAAACCGATCCGTTACCTGGCCGTAGACGCGGCTGTGCACCGTCCCGACCCAACCCATGCCGATGACTCCAATACCGATACCGTGTGCCATCACCACTCCTCGTCTTCAGTGAATAGCGGTTAGTGGTTAGCCGTGCCCCCGCTCTTTCGCGCGGATCATTCGAGGAAAAACACCCAATCGTCAATAAAGACGAACCACGAATGAACACGAATAGACACGAAGTCAGATGAACCTTCTTCAGCGACAAGCGTCACCCAAGCGCTTCTGCAATTTTGTTCCCGTGGGTCCACTTCCTGTCCTTCGTAGATTACCTCCTCGAACTCGGTTGCTACACCCCGAAGTTAACAACTCGAGCCTTTTGCAAAATTCGGTAGCGGGACGTTTGCCGGGAATGGCCACAAAAGGCACAAAAACACAAAGACCGATGGATCTGCTTTGCTGCGACGACGTCATGGGATGATGCCACCCGGGAGCGCGGGCGTCCCGCCCGCACAAGTCTTGGCACAGCCTCGGCCATCTCCTCCACCCGGCTCGACCGGTAACGGCGCCAGGACTCTGCTTCGGCCGAGCCCATGCCGTTCCCGCCGGCAGGTGGCCCGGTGCCGCATCGCAGGGAAACTGAGCGGCACGCAACGGGATAGCATGCGGGCGGGACGCCCGCGCTCCCGGGGGGCGCCTCCTCCCATCACTCTTGCTCCTCAAGGGGGCACGCGCCGGCTTGCCGGGCCGCAGCCCTGCCGATGCGGCAGAGCCGTCACGCTTGGTGGCCCTTCGTGATTCTTCGTGTCACTTCGTGGATCACTCTTTTTTCGTTTGTTTCAGACAAGACAAGCCGGGCCCGCCTTGGTGTGCGGATCATACAAGAGTGAAACAATCAGAAATCGATCATCCCTTCGCGACCTTGGTATCCCGTCGCGGTTAACCTCAATGCCTTAGTGGCCCTTCGTCGTTCTTCGTGGCCCTTCGTGGATAACTCTTTTTCTTTTTTTCGTTTGTTTCAGACAAGTCCTTGAGAAAGCGCAACTGGGTCATCAGGCGCTTTCCTGCTCCCGAAACCCTCCGCTGACCACTCTCCACTCTTCACTTTTCACTCTTCACTCTCCACTCTCCACTCTTCACTCTCCACTGGTCCAACCTCCTGCCAACGGTGGGACTCCCAGGAACGCTCCACCGCCGCGTGCACGGCAGCCACCCGGGTGGCTTCCCGAACCCCCGGTGTCGCCTGCTTGCCCTCCAGGATCGACTTGACAAAACGGGAGGCCTCGATGATTTTCAGGTCTTCGTATCCCAATCCGGTGCCCTGGCCCGGATTGAAATGGCCGTGAAACGGATACTCCGGGTTGCTGAACAGGCGAGTATATCCCTGACGAACCGGTTCCCGTCCTGGATTGACATACACCTGCAGCTCGTTCATTCGCTCGAAATCCCAGACAATGGAGCCGGTGGTGCCGTTCAACTCCACTTTCAACTCCTGTTGGGGGCCGGTGATGATCCGGCAGGCTTCGAAGCTTCCCCGGGCATCGTTCTCGAACTGCATCAGACCGCCCACGTAGTCCTCGTTGGTGACCGGCTGCCGAGGCAAGCGGGATCCTTCCACACCGGCCGGGGGACGACTGCCGATCCAGGTCTTTCGGTTGGCCACCACCCGCTTGATGGGACCGACCAGAAAGTGGGCCAGGTCGGTCGTGTGCGATAGCATATCGTTCAACACACCGGTGCCGGAGACGGATTGATCAAAACGCCAGGAGAGGGGCTCCTCGCGACTGCGGGCATAGCCTTCAAAATAGCGGCTGCGGAAGTGAGTGATTTCACCGAGGTGGCCCTCCCGGATGAGATTCCTAGCGTATTGAACCATGGGGGCCCAACGGTAGTTGAAGCCCACCAGGTTCAGCACGCCGCATTGCTCGACCACCCTGTGAATGGCCACCGTCTCCCGCGGAGTCATGCCCACGGGTTTCTCACAGAGGATGTGCTTCCCCGCCCGGGCAGCCGCACTCACGATGGCTTCATGGCTGCCATTGGGTGTGGTCACACTCACCGCCTCGATCCGGTCGTTCTCGATCAGCGAAGACCAGTCGCTGGTGTAGCCCTCAAAACCGTGACGGGCGGCCCCTTCCCGAGCCCGCTCGGGTACGGCATCGGCGCAGCAGACCAGACGCACCTCCGTATCCAATTCCGGGAAGCGGTCTCGAAGCTGGCGGTAGGCCCGGCTGTGGGTATGTCCCATCCAACCCATGCCGATGACGCCCACACCCAAAGAGTTCATGGCATCCCGTCTATAGCCAGGGCGGATTTTCCTCGGGCATGGTCCTCAGGAGGAGAGGCTTGAGGAACTCGACGCTCTTGACGATGCCCTCCGGCGCACTCATCAGGGAATCCTCGTGCTCGATGCTCAGCACCCCGTCGTATCCCACCGCTCGCAAGGCGCTGAGGAATTCCCGCCACCACAGCTCTCCGTGGCCGAAACCCAGGGTTCGGTATCCCCAGGACCTCTCCAGAACCAGGTGCATCGGAGTCAGATCCAATCCGCCGTTCAAAGCCATTTTGTGGGCGTCGATCCGGGTGTCCTTGGCATGCACGTGGAAGACGAAGTCCGGTCCCAGGTTCTGAACCACCCAGCTCGGTTCCATTCCCTGGTAGAACAGGTGGCTGGGATCCAGGTTGGCCCCCACCGAGGGGCCGGCGATCTCGCGCAGCCGCAGCAGTCCGGGGGTGTTGAAGACCGACTGCCCGGGATGCATCTCAATGGCGACCCTGACTCCGTGATCGGACGCGTACTGACCGGCCTTTTCCCAGAAGGGTGTCAGAACTTCATCCCACTGCCACTTGAGGAGGTCCAAGAAATCCTGCTGAAAACTGTGAGCCACCCAATTGGGATAGGGAGTCCCGCTGGGATCTCCCGGGCAGCCACTCATGGCAACCACCGTATCCAATTCCAACTTCTGAGCCAGTTCAATGCATTTGAAGAGGTCCTCGCCATGTTTTTTGCCCCGTTCCGGGTGGGGGTCCACCGGATTCCCGTTGCAATTCAAGGCGCTGACGACCAGACCGCGGCTATCGACGGCAGCCTTGAATTCCGACCGGGCGCCGGCATCGGCCAGCAACAGGTCCGCGTCACAATGGGAAGCTTTGGAAAACCCTCCGGTGGCGATTTCAACGGCCTCGATTCCCTGCTCCACCACCCAATCCAGGGAGGCAGTGAAGGACAGATCGGGAAGTCCGTCGGTAAATAATCCTATTTTCATGGTCGGCTCCAGGGTTGGACAGTTGGTTATGTTCTACTGAATTCATTCAGGGCCGGGACATCCTCCCTGCTTGGCCGGCCGCCTGCTGCCCGGCTCCCGGATTCAACGGGGGAAAAAGACTGTAACCAGGCACGTTGATGCCGATCTTGAAGAGGCTCTTGCCGGCGGTCACATAAAGGGTTTTCTTGTCGCCCCCCCCAAAGGTCATGTTGGTCACCACGTCTTCCGGGACGGGTATCCTGTCCAATAGTCTACCCTGAGGAGAAATCACATAAATCCCTGCCGGGTTGACATTGGATTCTCCCTCTCGTTTCGGCAAGGTAATTCCGGCAGCCGTCCACAGGTTTCCTTGCATATCAACGCGTAGACCGTCACCTGGTCGCCCCACACCGAAGTCGTAGACCAGGGTTTGTCCAGAAGGTACACCCCCGGGATTGAGCTCAAATCCCCAGATTTTTCGGGCTCCCCCCGGACTAATGTTGTAATCCGCTACATAGAGAAAACGGTCGTCCGGACTGACCGCGATCCCGTTGGGTTGCTGGATTGCAGGCTGCTCCAATATTCTGGAGACTCTTCCGTCGCAGTCCAGACGATAGACGGCTTCGACATCCATCTCCATGGTAGAACGGTCGCCATAACAGGGATCGGAGAAATAGATACGTCCTTTTCGGTCGATGGCCAAGTCGTTGGGGCTATTGTAACGCCGACCTTCAAATCGCTCTGTCAACACCTCGACCCGGCCGGTTTCCAGATCGGTGCGCACGATCCGACGCCGGCCGCCCGACCCCATTTCGCAGCCCTCGCAACTGACCAGCCTCCCTCGGCTGTCGAACAGGTTTCCATTGGCCCTGCCGCTGTCCGCCCTGAAGACGGAGAGCTGCCCGTCCGCCGCAAGCTTCATCACCCGATTGTTGATGATGTCGCTGAAGTAGACGCTCCCGTCGGCGTGGTAGGCCGGTCCCTCGGCAAAGGCGATCACCGCGGCCCGGCTCAACCGGGCACCGGTTCTCAGAAACCGCCGGGGCGACGGCAGGCGGGCTCGATCTGCCGAATTTGGTTCAGACATTTCCCTCGATCGGGCTGTATCCATGGCGGCACCGGAGCGTCCGGAGATTTTCGTCAGCCCTGGTGTCTTCTGGGATCGGCGGAAGCCTCCAGCACCAGGATGGCCGGCTTCTTCCACCCCGCCGGTCCCGACGAGAGCTGAACGGTAGTGGACCGCGTATGGATCAAGGGGTCGGCGGGGCGGGTCTTCAGGAAGTCACCCAGGGGGCGCATCCTGCTGGGCCACCACAGCAAGTAGTGCATGGGGATGATCCACCGCGGCCGCAATTGGTCGATAAGACTCGACAGCTCTTCCAGAGTCAGCGTGTTGGCCTGACCGGCGATGGCCAGCAGGACATCGCACTTGCCCTCGAAGACCGACAGTTCGGCCGGGCTGGGGCCGTAGCCCAGATCCCCCAGATGCAGGATCCAGAGATCCTCCACCTTGAAGGCGTAGAGCGCGTTGTCCTTGGGGCTGCCGCTTTCGTGAAGGGGCGATTCGGCCGCGCCCAGCGGAATCAGGGGGTTGCCGTCCACCGCGACCCGGCGGTCTTCCCGCACCAGTTCCAGGGCGTTGATGACTTCGGGGGACCCGTGAATCAGCCCGGGATCTCCGTGGGCCAGGTCATCCAGGGAGCTGACAATGGCCAAGTCCCCTTGGATGGCCGGTCCGGCCGGCAAGCCCAGCCGCGTCGGAGAAAAGGGATCGGTGACGATGACCGGGCCGCCGTCCCGCCAGATGCGAAAACAGGCATGGCCCACCCACTCGATGTTCACGGCCACTCGATGTCATCCTCCGTAATCTGATGGAAGCCCGCCAGCTCCCACCAGCCGGTCCCTTTCCCGGGAGGCGCCCCCATCACCAGGGGCTTGAGGAACTGGATGGACTTTTCCAGTCCCTCCCGGACATTCATATAGTCGCACTCCATCTCAACCGAGAGGGCTCCCTCATACCCGATAAAGCGCAAGGTGGTGATGAAATCACGCCAGAACTGCTGATCGTGGCCCCAGCCGATCAAGGTAAAGGTCCAGGATCGCTTTTCGGGGCTGGCCGGAGTCTGGGTGGTGTCCAGCAGTCCTTGCAACTTCAGGTTGCGGGGCTCCATGCGGGTATCCTTTATATGGACGTGCAGGAGCAGGTCCCCCAG
Organism: Candidatus Versatilivorator sp.; assembly: GCA_965198125.1. Taxonomy (GTDB): domain Bacteria; phylum Acidobacteriota; class Terriglobia; order Versatilivoradales; family Versatilivoraceae; genus Versatilivorator. Next base: position 4,667,598 of record CBDAOQ010000003.1, read on the forward strand.
GTAGGCGATGGTCTCCAGCACGTCGATATGCTGGACGAAGAGATGCGACGGGTCCAGGTTGCAACCCACAACCGGACCGATGGCTTCCCGCAACTTCATGACCGTCACCGGTGTGTGCACGATGTCGCCGATCCAGGGCTCGAAAGCCAGGCGGCAGCCATGATCCCGGGCAACTTCGGCATGTTCTCGCCAGAAAGGGATGACCCGTTCTTCCCACTGCCAACGCAGAATTGCCCGGTTGCGGGCGTTGGTGGGATCCACCACCCAACAGGGACTGGTATCTCCGGGCGCTCCCGCCGGGCTGCCGGCGTTCAATGTCAACAGATTCACACCCGTGGCCTCGGCCAGGCGGCAGACTCTGCGGAAATGCTCGGAGTATTGCTTCGCTTCCGCCGGGTCGGGCGACAGTCCATTTCCATGGGCCGAGAACGCGCTGATGGCCAAGTCACGGTCTTCCAGTGCGCCTTTCCAGCGCTTTAGTGCTTCCCGGTCGGACAACAGCTCTTGAGGATTGCAGTACTTCCGACTGGGCTCGCCCAAACAGGCCATCTCGATCATCTCGACGCCCTGCTTCCGGGCGAAATCCAATCCCTCTTCGAAATCGAAAGGCAGCAGGAATAGCGAGTTGACGGCGATTTTCACTTCCGACCTCCTCCTGGCCACCCCGATAAGCGGCCTTGCGGCATTCCACGCTTCGATTCAATCGTCCAGGTTGACGCTGGGTTGGTATCCGCTGGGCTCGAGAGCAACAATGGTTGGGCGATCCAGCACCGGCAGGTCAATGGGAAATTCCACCGCCGAAGACCTGGGGAAGATCAGGGGATCCCTGGGACGGCGGTCCAGGAACTCTCGCAAGGGCCGCATGGGTCCCGCCACCGGAGGAAGAGCGAAGTGCATCGGGACGATCCACTTGGGCTTGAGGTGATCGATCATCACATCCAGATCCGGAAGGGACAAGGTGTTGTACTGCCCCACGATGGCGAGCATCACCTCGCATCGCCCTTCAAAAGGAGCCAGTTCCTCCCGAGGCAGTCCAAATCCGAGATCCCCCATGTGCATCACCCATACCCCTCCGACCTGCAAGGCATAGAGGGAGTTGTCCTTTGGGCTTCCACTGTCGTGGATGGGCGATTCGGCCGCTCCTACCGTTACCAGCGGGCTGCCGTCGATTTCAACTTCGAGTCCCTTCTCGTTCACCTCGAGGGCATCGACAACTCTTGGCTGCCCCCGGACCAGCTTGGGGTAACCGTGGGCATCGTCGGTCAGTGAGCTCACGATGACCGTATCGCCCTCGACTGTGGCCGCATCCTCCGGCAAGTAGACCGTCTTGGGCGTGTAGGGGTCCATGACGATGACCGGTCCCCCCTCCCGCCAGACCCGAAAGCAAGCATGTCCCACCCATTCCACCTTCACCGACATAATTCCTCCACTCCGGCTTGGATTCTCAGCCCGTCGCCAGGGGCCGGCGACAGGCGATTCGGTCTCTCGTTGACTCAGTACAAGGCCAGGGCTCTGCCTGGGCCTCCATGACAGTCGCGAATCTTGATGGGTGCAAAGATGAAGTAGGCTCGTTGAGGCACCTCGCCAAGCCCGGTCAAGGATTCAATCCCCACCAGACCGCGGCTCCCCAGGGCCCAGTAGGTCATCAGTGCCCGGCGGGCCTCGGCCCCTCCCAGAGTCGGGCCGTCGGTGCCGATGCAACCGATACCGCGTTCAGCCAGGTAGACGACAGCCTCAGGTCCCGGCGCGGGCCATCCCTCGCTCCGACCGTTCAAGGGATCCGCCATGAACCGGTTGCCTTCGGGAAAGGGCTTGAAATAGCGGTCACTATAGCCGCTACGGAAAATGACGATCTCCCCCCTCTTGAGAGACCCGTGCTTGGCTTCATACTCCTGAATATCCCCGGGAGTGATTTCCGGGGACGCCGGCCACCGGTCCTTGGAGGTGGTTCCGATCAGATGCTGGACGTCGATGACCCGGGCCCAGCCGCAAGTCTGGGAAAGCGGAACCTGTTCGGTGGTCACCCGACTGGTCCCCCTCTTCCCGAACTGCCGCTCGTAGGCTGACAGCCACTGCCGCACCTCCGGGGCGTAGGTCTGGTTGTCGAAACCGGGTGGGGGCAAGGCGTAGGCCGGCGGGACCAGGTGGGTTCCGGTATGACTGTCCAGGTGGTGGAGCTTCATCCCGTAGGGAGGGATGATACTCCGCAGATAGGGATGACGGTTGTTGCCGACTCCCCTTCCCGGCCACCACACCGGGAGATTGTCAGCCAGCAGAACCGACAGGTCGACGACCCGCTTGTTCCTGGCCGACTCGATCAACTGCCCGGCCAAGGGTTGGCCCACGATGGCGAAGGCCCTGGATTCGGCGCCGATGCCACCGGAATGCTTGAGGCCGACGGTACAGTAAAAGGCCCCGGTTACCGGCAGCTTTCCAAGTTGGGTCGCCCCTTCGGTCCAGATCATCCCGTGCTTGAGACCGGCAAAATGGGTGTCCTCGGCGATGGCGCCCGGGATTGGCCCCATGCTGGGGCTGTCGGTGCCGAGCGTCATCACCTTTCGGGTCGCCAGATACTCCATGCACTGGGGGGACGGGTCCGGCCAACCCGGCTTCCTTCCCTCCAGGGCATCGGCAATGAATCCACGACCGGAGGGGAAGGAACGGTAGTACCGGTCGCTGAATCCGCTGTAGAAGAGCACCACATCACCCAATCCCAGGGGGCGATGCCGCTTTTCCCAGGCCTGCACGTGCTTGGCTTCCACCAGAGCGCTGTGCCCGTCGGGTGCGGCGTCGAGCAGCTCCCGATTGTCGATGACGCAGGCTTCTCCCACAAACTGCCAGGCCGGCACCTTGTCCCCGGAAATCAGGCCATACCGGCCGGCGTTGGGTTTCCCGGAATCGGGCGGGGCCACCGAATGGGTCGGCCCATCAAACTGGGTCCCCACGTTTTCATCCAGCGTCAGAATTTCCGAGTTGTAGGCGCTGAAGGGACCGACCCGCCGGTAGTGGTTGATTTGAAAGCCCGGTCCCGCTCCGGGCCAACTGCAGGGGAATTCGGGGGCGACCAGAAGGGAAAGGTCGACGAACCGCGGTTTCGCCGACTCCTCTGCCTGAACCCGGCCCGACTGCAGGCCCCCGGCCAGGCAGCCCAGGAAGACCAGGCCCGCGGAGACGACCTTCCACAGGACAGGAGCACCGGATGGCGGACAAGGACTCAAAAACCGTTTGGGGCGCATCGATTCAAACCTCGCAGGACCTCTCTGATGGCCGGGAAGCCAGCCCGTGTTCGTTGGCATTTGCGGCTGCTAACCTTATCAACATCGGAAACCTCTTTGCAACCAATGGCTCCGGCCTGGCTAAGTGGATGTTGGTCAGTGGTTAGCCGGCCCCCCGCCCTGCCGTGCGGATCATTGGAGGAAAAACACCCAATCGTAATTAAGACGAACCACGAATGAACACGAATAAACACGAAGACAGGCAGACCCACTCGAACGACAAGCGCCACCAAAACGCTTCTGCAACTTTGTTACCTTGAGCCTTTTGCAAAATTCGCAGTGGAGCATGACATTTTGCTGGCTAACGTGATGTTCCGCTTGTGATTACCCGACAGCAAGGACACTTTCAAGCGGAAATGCCCGGATCTGAGGGCCGGATCGCAGGCGGTCGCCGTGCGCGGGCACAGCTTGCCCTCTCCCTGCCCTACGGCGGGCAAACCTGCTGTCCTGTTCGGGGTGGCGGCCAAGTCTTCAGAGCGTCAGGCGCATCAACTGTTCCACCGTCAGCGCGAGGATGCCGAACATCAGGTGGCACCACACCTTGCCCGGGCCGCGAACCCTCAGGTACCGCCCGCCAAACTCGTCCTTGAGCCGTCCGTTCACCCGCTCCACAGTCGAGCGCTCCCGGTAGCGCCTCACCTCGGGAGGCACTTGGCCGATGCGGCGCTGAGCCAGCGCCTCCCGCTTCCGCTCGGCTTTCAACTGCGGCCGCCTGCGGGGATTGAGGTCGATGATCGGCACATGGCCCAGCTGCTCACTGAAGGCCCGGATCTCAGGCGCGTCATAGGCGCTGTCCATCAGGTCGTAGAGGCTGTCGACCCGACTCGCGGTCAGCCTCGCCAGCGGGATCGCCGCCTGACTGTCATGCACCGAGGCTGACGTCAGCAGGCAACTGACCGGAATGCCGCCGTCGATGGCGTCGATGTGCAGCTTGTAGCCGGTCCAACTCTCCTGATGCCCTTTGGCGTTGCGCTTGACGCCGATGTCGCAGACCTTCGGCAGGTCCTCCAGCATCTCCTCCAGCGTCATCGACGCCTGCCGCTGCAGGCGGCGCGGCTCCTTCGCCCGTAGCTCGTCCTTGCGCGGCCGACCCCGTCGGCGCTTCGGCCTGGCCGTCGCTGCGGGCTTGGGCGCCGGCGATTCTCGTCCCGGGATGGCGGTCGAGTCCCTCGAGACGTGGCCCGCCAAGTGGCCCTTCAGCGTTCTGTCGAGCAGCGCCTCATGCAGGCGCCCCGGCAGGTCGCTGGCGGCGAATTCCGCAAACGCGCGAGAGAAGGTTGCCTCGCTCGGCACCCCACCCGCCGCCTCCCAGCCGCACAGGCGGCGCAGGGTAGGTTCCGTCCTCAGCCGCTCCACCAGCCCCCGGGTGGTGGGCACGTCCAGCACCGCCTTCGCCAGAAAGGCCCGCGCCAGCGCGGCACGATCCTTCAGCGGCCGGCCCCGCCAGCCCCTGTTGTAGGGCAGCCACTCCTCCACTCGCACCAGTTCCAGCACCCGGACGAGCCGCTCGTAGCGCTCGCCCAGGGGACCCAGGGTCTCCTCCAGCCACGGAAACAGCTCCCGTTGAAACCTGAACCAGTGTCGTGATAGGGTTTGTTTAAGGGACAAGTTCCACCTCCGTTCATCATGTCGATTGCTCATCTCCATGATACAACAGAGATCGGACTTGTCCCGCGACTGACCTGTCCCCTTACCTTTCCTGGTAAAAAATCCCGCTACCTGACGAATTTTGCAAAAGGCTCCCTTGGTATGACTTCGTGTCCTTCGCAGATAACCCCTCGATCAACACCTCGAGCCTTTTGCAAAATTCGTAGCGGGGCAGGTCATTTTGCCGGCAAACGTGATGTTCTGCCTTGTTCAATATCGGGTGCGACCTGGTGAGAAATGCGAGTTCACTACAAAAAGCACAAAAGTCACAAAACGAATTCTCGCACCTGCAGGGCTCTTTGTCGCTCGACAGCCAAGCCGATTTTTCTCAGACGGTGGGCCATCCCGTTTTCCTATACCTTCTCGAGATGCCGGTTGCGAAGATATCCATGCAGGTCGAAGGCCGTCTGCCGAATCTGATCACACAAAGCCCGCATGCCTTGGTCGTTTCTCATCGTTCCGCTCTTTTTGTGTTTTTGTGCCTTTTGTGGCCATTCCCGGCAAAGATCCCGCTGCCGCATTTTGCAAACGCCTCACTCATCAATCATTTTATTGGTATTCATTCGTGTCCATTCGTGGTTCGTCGTTCCTCTTCGTGGATATCTCTTTTCCTTTCGTGTCTTTCTTTGTGGCCCTTCACGGACCCCTTTCGAGTCTTCTCCAACTCCTTAGTGGCCCTTCGTAGTCCTTCGTGGCCCTTCGCGGATTTCTTTTTATGACCTTTGTGGATAACCCTCATTTGTTGCAGGCAAGTCCAGCCCCCGCCCCCCACGACGGGGCGGATCATTCGAGAGTGAAACAGGTTTTGTTTCAGACAAGTCCAGCCCCCGCCCCCCACGACGGTGCGCATCACTCAGAGGGAAAACAGCCGTTCGTCAATGAAGACGAACCACCAATGAACACGAATAGGCACCAGGACTGATGGACCTCCTTCAACGACAACTGGCGCCAAAATGCTTCGGCACTTTTGTCCCGTTGGTGTGACCCTGTCATGGGAGGAGGCCCCCCCGGGAGCGCGGGCGTCCCGCCCGCACAAATCCTCCCGCAGCTTCAGCCATCTCCTCCACCGGAATCAACCGGCAGCGGCGCCCTGCCTCTGCTTCGGCCGGGCCCATGCGGTTCCCGCCGGCAGGGCGGTCGGCTGCAACATCGCAGGGAAACTGAGCGGCAACCCAAGGGGCAGCATGCGGGCGGGACGCCCGCGCTCCCGGGGGTGTCGTCCCGATGGTGAGGTGGGGGGTATCCGGCGGGCGACTTCTCTGAAAGCCGGCCTGTCCCCTTTGGGAAACTCCCGTTTGCCTGCGAGCCGGGCGCCCGCCCCCCGCGACTGGGCGGATCCATCGAGAAGGACTATAAATTGAACATCGATGCACAGGATAATCAGGACGGGAGGCTGCTGCAGGAGACGCTGACTCGGGCAATGATCGTGTGCGGATTTGAGGATGTCCGGGAACACAAGCCAGCCGTCTCCGGAAAAAATCCTGTGCATCCTGTGCATCCATGTGAATCAAAAATCTACCCATGCCTGACTATGAACCGGTTTCCAGCCACCAGGCGCAGGGGGTTGTTTCAGGTAAGTTCGGCCCCCGCCCCCGACGACGGGGCGGATCATACGAGAGTGAAACAGGGGTGTTTCAAGTAAGGCACGAGGACTGATGGACCTCCTTCAACGACAACTGGCGCCAAAATGCTTCTGCACTTTTGTCCCGTTGGTGTGACCCTGTCATGGGAGGAAGCCCCCCCGGGAGCGCGGGCGTCCCGCCCGCACAAATCCTCCCGCAGCTTCACCCATCTCCTCCACCGGAATCAACCGGCAGCGGCGCCCTGCCTCTGCTTCGGCCGGGCCCATGCGGTTCCCGCCGGCAGGGCGGTCGGCTGCAACATCGCAGGGAAACTGAGCGGCAACCGAAGGGACAGCATGCGGGCGGGACGCCCGCGCTCCCGGGGGGGGCGTCCCGATGGAGAGGTGGGGGGTATCCGGCCGGCCACTTCTCTGAAAGCCGGCCTGTCCCCTTGGGGAAACTCCCGTTTGCCTGCGAGCCGGGCCCCCGCCCCCCGCGACTGGGCAGATCCATCCAGAAGGACTATAAATGGAACATCGATGCACAGGATGCACAGGATAATCAGGACGGGAGGCTGCTGCACGAGACGCTGACTCGGGCGATGATCGCGTGCGGATTTGAGGATGTCCGGGAACACAAGCCAGCCGTCTCCGGAAAAATTCCTGTGCATCCTGTGCATCGATGTGATCAAAAATCTACCCGTGCTTGACTATGAACCGGTTTCCAGCCACCAGGCGCGAGCGTTTGTTTCAGACAAGCCGGGCCCCCGCCCTGCCGTGCGGATCATACAAGAGTGAAACAATCGGAAATCGATCATCCCGTCGCGGCTAACCTCAACGCCTTAGTACATTTGAACGTAAGTATTAATACGTATTATAGCTAGCCTGTAGAGGGCTACTTGAGGTACAATGGACAGCCGGGAGGAGTCCGAAGTGCCTCGCAAAAGCCCCTATCAGATCCGATTGACCCAGTCCGAGGCCAGAGAGCTTCGCAATAGAGCCAATAAGTATACGTTGCCGTATTTTCAGGTTCGACGCGCTCAGATGATCCTGCTTGCTGCCCAAGGTCTGTCCAATCACCAGATTGCTCAGCACCTGCATGTCGGCCGCGATATCGTCAGTAAATGGCGTAAGCGCTTCTTTCAACAGCGCTTGGCCGCTCTGGAGGACCTCAATCGCTCGGGCCGCCCCCGAGCTTTTCCCCCCAGAGATCGTCGTTCAGGTTAAGGCCCTGGCCTGCGAGTTGCCTGCCCGTCAGGGGGTTCCGCTCTCACGCTGGAGCCACCGCGATCTGGCCCGACAGGTCTGTCAATCCGGCCTGGTGGCTTCCATCAGCGGTACCACCGTCTGGCGCTGGCTCCATCAGGACGCCATCCGGCCCTGGCAGCATCGTTGCTGGCTGTTTCCCCGCGACCGGGACTTCTTCGTCAAGGCCAGCCGCCTGCTGGATCTCTACCAAGGTCTTTGGGAGGGTCAGCCCCTGCGCCCGGATGAGTTCGTCGTGTCCGCCGATGAGAAAACCTCCATCCAGGCCCGCCAGCGTTGCCACCCCTCTCTGCCTCCCCGGGCTCACTCGCCCCTCAAGATCGAGCATGAGTACCGTCGCCTCGGATCCTGGGCCTATCTGGCTGCCTGGGATGTCCACCGAGCCAAGGTCTATGGCCGTTGCGAATCCCGCAGCACCATTGTCACCTTCGACCGCTTGGTCAAACAAGTCATGAACCAAGCTCCTTACCGCAACGCCCATCGGGTCTTTTGGATTGTCGACAACGGCACCTGTCATCGCGGTCCCGCTTCGATTCAACGCTTGCAAGGGCGTTATCCCAACTTACGCCTGATTCACGGCCCCATCCACGCCAGCTGGCTCAATCAAATCGAACTTTACTTCTCCATCGTCCAACGCAAGGTCCTCACTCCCAATGACTTTCCCTCCCTGTCGGCTCTCTCCCGACGCTTGCGCCGGTTCGAACGTCATTACCAACGGTTGGCTCGACCCTTTCAATGGAAGTTCACCAGGGATCACCTTCGCGACCTCCTTGCACGTCTCGACTTGGCCGCCTAATATACGTCGTAATACTTATGAACCGGTGTACTTAGTGGCCCTTCGCCGTTCTTCGTGGCCCTGCGTGGATAACTCTTTTTTCTTTGAGCCTTTTGTTTCAAATAAGGGGATACTGCGCCTCCGTCTCCAGCGGATAGAGGGGGCGCCGGCGGTGGTGGTAGGTGAAACTGGCCGGATTCACGCAGGTGGCCCCCGGCGTGTCCACCAGAATGGTCCGGGCCGCCACCGGATTGTAGGCGGCTCTTGGGGCAATCACGCCCTTGGCCACCAGGATCTTCTTGGATTCCGGCTTGATCCCCAGGCTCTTGACCTGTTCCAGGCTCACCGGAGCCATCTTGACGCTGGTCAGAACCAGGGTGTGCCCCTCCGGCGTCTCCACAACAGCCGTCACCCCCTGGTCAAAGGAACCCCATCCTCCATGCCTCACTTCCGACTCCTGAAAGATGCCGTCCGAGATCATCCGCACCCGGCCTTGAATGGAGACCGGGGAGCCGTGCCGGCCATCGGTCTTGGCTCCGGCCTCCAGACTCACCTGATTGCGAACCCCGGCTTCCACACATCGAGCCACCGACTCGGCATCGAATAGGACCACCATGGCATTGGAGGCTTTCTGCGCCACGATTTCGGCCAGTATGATGGTGGAGTCCCCGGGACTGCCGCCACCGACGTTGTCGCCGATATCCATCAATACCACCGGGGCCTCGGGGGCCCGCATGGCCATGGCTACCGCCTCGGCCGCGGTGGGCAGGTCGGCCTGGAATTCCTCCCGCCGGTCCCAGGCCCGTTGGGCCATCCAGCGCGCCGCCTTGCGGGCCAGATCCCGGTCTCGATCGGCCACGGCCAGGAAGCTGGCGCCGAATTCCTCGACGTCCGAGTAGGAGAAACCCATGGCCACGCTGGCGGAAAGAATTCCCGGCCACTGCGAGACCGATTCCAGGTCCTCATACAGCCCCTTGGCCGGATCCTCGTCGGTGTACTGCTTGGCGATGCTGATGATCAGAGGAGGGCATTCCAGAGCTTGCACCGGTCGGATCTCTCCCCGAAGCGTCCGACCGAGCAGCGAGGCAGCCTCCAGACCGCGGGCCTTCTGGTCCAAGTGCGGATTGGAGCGATAGATGGTGGCAGCGTCGGTATTGGCAATCATTTTTGGAGAGACATTGGCGTGCAGATCCAGCGTCATGGCGATGGGCACATCCGGTCCCACGGCCTCCCGCATTCTCCGAGCCATCTCGCCATCGGCATCGGGAAATTCCTCGGACACGGTGGCCCCGTGCAATGCCAGATAGAGCCCGTCTACCGGCATGGCCGCCTTCAGAGCGTCGATCGTCTCTTCCGCTATGGCGTCGAAGGTATCCCGGACAACGGTGCCGCTCGGCATGGCGAAGGCCGCCACAAGGGGAACGGGCTCCAGGCCATTGGACTGGGCTCCTTCCAGAAAACCGCTCAGCTCATGATTGCCTCCCGTCCAGCGCTCAATCAGCCCCTTGCCCCGGGACAGGCTGACCTGTTCAAAGTGCTCGTAGGTTGTCGGGGTGACTGCAAAGGTATTGGATTCGTGGATAAATCCCATCACACCAACGCGTTTCATCAGAAGTTGCCCTCCCTTTCATCCGACCCATTTGCAAAATATGGACTTGGGACGGAAATACCTGGATCTGAAGAAGAATCGGGCATCTCCATGATACAGCGGAGAGCGGACTTGTCCCTCGATTGACCTGTCCCCTCTCCCGACCCATAAAACCGTTGCCTGCGGAATTTTGCAAAAGGCTCCATCATTAACATGGATGCACAGGATGCACAGGATAACCAGAACGGGACCCTGCTGCACGAGAAGCCGGCTCCGGCAATGATCGTGTGCGGATTTGCGCATGCTCGGGATTACAAGCCAGCCGTTTCCTGAAAAAATCCTGTTCATCCATGTAAATCAAAAATAAAAAGACACACCCACAAAAAGCACAAAAGGCACAAAATGAGATTCGAGACTTGCCGATTCCCGTTTTTGTGCCTCTTGTGGCCATTCAGGCACTGAGCGGACTTGTCCCTCGATTGACCTGTCCCCTTACCCGACCCGTAAAGCCGTTGCCTGCGGAATTTTGCAAAAGGCTCAACCATTCATCAATTAGACTCTTCGTGTCCTTTCGTAGTTCTTCGTGCCCCTTGGTGGATATCTTTTTTCTCCGGATCGTCGGCCTGAGGCAGGGCCTCGCTAGTTCCAGGCATCCATTTCCGCCATCCATTCCGGGGGGAAATCCATCTCCATGGCCCGCAAGGCATTGTCCAGATGGCTGGTGTTGCGGGCTCCGATCAGCACGGAACCGATCCCTTGCCGGTTCAGGACCCACCCCATGGCCAATTGAACCATGGAAAGACCCGTCCGCGCCGCCTTCCGCTGAAGTTGCTCGACGATCCGAAAGCTGCGCTGGCGGAAATAGATGTCCACGTGGCCGGGAATCACATCGAAGCGGGTGCCTTTTGGAATCTTGCCCCGATCGGCAGTGTACTTTCCGGCCAGGAATCCCGCGCCCAGAGGACTGTAGGTCACCACTCCGACTTCCTGCCGTTGACAGAGAGGCAGCAGATCGGTCTCGATTTCGCGACAAGCCAGATTATAGATGGGTTGAATGACTCCGAGGCGGGGCAGGCCTTTCCGGCGACTCAATTCGAGAGCTTCCGACAGTTGCGCGGTGGAGAAATTGCTGCATCCGCTGCAACGAATCCTGCCGGCCTGTTCCCCTCGATCCAGCGCCGCCAACCCTTCTTCCAGAGGGACTTCGGGATCATACTTGTGGAACAGGTAAAGATCAATGGTGTCGGTCTGGAGACGACGCAGGCTGGCCTCCAGGGCTTCCTGCACTTCCTGCTCGCTCCTGTTGGCCGACACCTTGGTCTGAATGGTGACCTGGGAGCGTACGCCGCGGGACTTGATCCAACGGCCCAGAATTTTCTCCGAGGAGTGCATTTCGCCGCTCACCTCGCGCACGTCCTCAACACCCAACCGGTCGCGCCGATGCTGGCGGGCCTGCCCGCCACCGTAGGACTCGGCGGTATCGAAAAGGGTGATACCTCTCTCCAAGGCAGCGTCCATGATCTGAAAAGAACTGGCCTCGTCAATTTCCCGACCGAAGGTGGCGCAGCCCAGCCCGAGCCGGCTGACCACGATGCCACTGTTACCCAGTGGCCTCATTTCCATTGCTTTTTCCCTCGCCAAAACAATCGGAGCCGGTCCAAGCGGACCGGCCTCTTCCCGGCAAACGACGCCGAGTGCAACCTCCGTCAGGACTTGGAAGTGGCTTGATACTCATCCTTGAGGATCCCCATGAGGATCAGGTCGTGCCACTGGCCCCGGGAGTAGTGCCAGTCCCGCAGGGCTCCCTCTTCCTTGAACCCGCATTTCCGGTAGCAGCGATAACCCCGCTTGTTGGGTCGAATCACTCTCAGACCGACCCGGTGCAGGTTCAACTCTTCGAAGCAGACTTTCAGGAACAGCCGTAGGGATTCTTCACCCAAGCCCCGCGAAAGCGAAGTGACGTCTCCGATCACAATCCCGACCTCGGTGTTCTGTCGCCGCAGATCCAGATGCTCATAGCCGATATGCCCCAAATACTTGTGGTCTTCCCGACGACAGATGGCGAATTTTCGATTGGCGGGGTCGGTGTTGTTGACCTGGGCCTCCACGAAGGCTCGAGCCTGCTCCAGAGACTCGGGCCAGACGTAGGAGCCTGTCCACCATACGATCTCATCCAGGGTGCGCCACTGGTAAAGGGCCTCGAGATCGCTCAACAGGTACTCCCTGAGATACACTCTGTCTCCTAGAATATGGGGCATGATTGTCCTCCTTTTCCGGTTGAATTCCCTGCCTGCAACACACTGAAACTTGACAGTTAACAGAGACGCGAGAACAGCTCGCGGGCTTGATCGGCGTTGGCCGGACGCCGCCCCCGTTGGTGCGCGCGGGTCGCCGCCAGCCCTACCAGCTCCGCATTGCTGGCGGCTTGGGCGCCATCGGGTCTGTAGAGATTGTTCTCGAATCCAATCCGGGCGTGTCCTCCTCGACCCAGGGCACGGTCCACACAAGCCAACTCATGCTTCCCGAAGGCGCTCAGGAACCAGGCCTCTTGGAAGGGGCTGACTTCCAGCAAGGGATCCAGGTCGGAGGGTACCGACATCTGATTGGGGGTATAACGTCCCAGAACAAAGAGGACACAGGGATCTGCATGCGGAACGATTCCACGATGAATGAGCCCTGCCAGGAATCTGATCTGATCGGCATCGAAAACAATCAACTGGGCAAAGATCCCTTCCGCCCGCAGCCAGGCGAAGAATTCGGCCGCCGGAGTTTCAAAAGCCGGGTTGGGGAGAATTTCCGCGATGGAAAGACTCACCGCCTCCGGCCTGAGTTCCCGGACCAGGCCCATCTGCTCCTCCGGCCTGTAAAGGCCGCAGGATTCGGTGGTGACCTGGACCACCAGCCTGTCTCCCACCTGGGAGCGAATGGCCTGGATGGCGGCGCGGTAGGCGGCCACGTCCAGAACGTGGGCCAGATTCCGGTCCCGGACATGCAGATGAATCATGGCTGCTCCCGCCTCCAGGCTCTCGGCGGCGGCTCGTCCTAGTTCAGCCGGTGTGATCGGAAGATTTGGATGATCGCGATAGGACTTGCGAGCCCCGTTTGGGGCCACGCAAAGGATGGCGGGACGTGGGTTCTTTTTGGCATCCATCGTCATTTGTGTCAATAGGAGATACGACACTCCAAAGTGATTGAAGTATCATCCAGTTCGAACAGGAGATGTACAACTACCTGTTTGAAGGGGCAGGCACCCATGTAAGCATGAAATCTACATGAAATTCGTTGGTTTGCATGGAGACTTTATCTGCAATATTCCCAGCATTTGATGTTGTGAGGCTTTTGCAAAATGCGGAATGGGGCATCTCCATGAAACAATAGAGAACATACCTGCCCCGCGACTGACCTCTCCCCTGGCTTCTCCCGGGAAAGCTCCCGCTGCCCGGCGAATGGGGGAAACGGCTCAACCACAAAAAGCACAAAAGGCACAAAACAGGGCTCCAGTCTTGCCCAATCCCGTTTTTGTGCCTTTTGTGGCCGTTCGACGGAGAGCCGTGTTCTGTGAGCCCGGATGCCTCAATGAGATTTGAGACCTGCCGATTCCCGCTTTTGTGCCTTTTGTGGCCATTCAGGCACAGAGCCGACCTGCCCCTCGCATTCCCTGTCCCCTCTCCCGACCCCTAAAACCGTCGCCTACAGAATTTTGCAAAAGGCTCAATCTCAATACGGGGAATTCCGGCGCAAGACCCGTCCCCCGCGATCTCCTGTCAATCGACCGTCCCGGACAGTCAGAATGCCGTTCACGACCACATGAATCATACCGATAGCGGTCCGGTTGGGCTCGTAGGTGGTACCTCGTTCGCTGAAGGTCCGCGGATCGAAGATTGCCAGATCCGCACAAGCCCCTTTCTCAATAAGGCCCCTGTCCTTCAAACCCAGGCGGCCGGCCGGAAGTGAGGTCAGTCGGCGTATCGCCTCTTCGGGGCGAAGCGTCCCCGTTTCCCGAACAAAGTACCGGTAAAACCAGGAGGCCCAGGTGTAGGCTCCGTGAAAGGATCGATCCCGGAGAGGTCCGTCGGTGCCCAGGGCGGTGGCGTCGGAGCCCACCATACAACGGGGATGCTCAAACGCCAGTTTGTTTTCTTCCAGTCGGTAGGTCAGGGCCATCACCATCAGTCGATGGATATCGTCGACTTCCGCCAGCAACAGATCATACACCGCGTCAAGAGGCTCGACACCCATCTGGCGGCTGATCTCGCCGATACTCTTTCCGGAAAACTCCGGGTAGGCCAGACATTCGAATACGAGAATCCGCTCCCAATCATCCTGGACCAGTGAACGAAGATGGCTCCGGTAGGTCTTGAGCTCCCTTCGGGATGCGGGGTCCCGCAAACGGGAGGCGATGGCTTGCGGGCCTCCTTCCAGGGCCCAGGGCGGCAAGGCCGTTCTCAGATTGGTGGTTCCGAACAAGCGGGTATGCATGTCGAATTCCACATCCTGGCCTTGTTGACGAGCTTCGTCCACCATTGCCAGGGACTGCCGGTAGGCCTTGCGTCCATCACCGGTCAGCCTGGCCACCACCTGAATGTGGGAGATTTGCAGCGGAGCCCCGGAAGCCCTGCCCGTTCGAATGGCTTCCGCAATGGTTTCTCCCACCTCACCGGCCCGATTCCGTGTGTGGGTCGAATAGAAGCCGCCGGCCTCGGCCACCAGACGGCACAACTCAACGATTTCCTCCTCGGGACAGGCCTTTTCGGGACCATACTCCAAACCTGTTGAAAGACCGAAAGCGCCCTCTTCCAGGCATTGCGACAGCAACCCTTTCATCCGGCTCAGTTCCTCCGGAGTGGAGGCCTTGCTGACATCCCGAACCACCGCCAGTCGAAGCAGACCGTTCGGTACCAGCGTAAGCACGTTGACTGCTGGCCGGCTCGCTTCCAGTCGTTCCAGATATCCGGCCATGGTTCGCCAACTGATCTCGTCCGCGGCCTGACAGCCATAGATGTTGGACCGGGCGCGCTCCGGATCCACGATGGGGGCGCAGCCGTGACCGCAGTTGCCGACCACTTCCAGGGTAACCCCTTGCATGACCGAGCTCATGGCTCTGGGATCGACGATCAGGGTGAAGTCGGAATGGCTATGTATGTCAATAATTCCCGGGCAAACCCACATCCCGGCAACATCCAACTCCGTAACGCCTTCAGCCTCGCCGATGAGTCCAACTTCCGAAATCCGCCCCTCCTTGACGGCCAGATCGGCCCGGAAAGGCGGTTTCCCTGTCCCGTCCACGATCTCTCCACCTCGTAGAATCAAGTCGCAACTCATTTTAAAGATCCCTTCCTCAACCGACTTTTCATCTTCTCCCGCAGGTCTGCCGTAGCCACCGGGTCCACTTCGCCGCTGGCGACATGCAGTACCACGCCATAGTCCTGTCGGGCCTTTCCTAACGAGACCTTGTCATTCTTAACGTCTCGAGCCACGGCTATCGGTTCTCTGGCCAGAGGATCTCCCCATCCCCCACCGCCCGCCAATCGATGATAGACCGAGTCTCCGGCCTTGATCGAGGTGGAAATCATGGTGGGCAGGATTTCAACCCCATCAGCCCCGTCCCACTCATTCAGGGAGGGTGCGCCCGGCTTCCCTCCGCTCAGCCCGTACGGCCGATGAGTTCGTCGATCCGAGCGAATCGACAGGGTGGATTCACCAGACAGGAGGCGCCACTTCCGTTCGATGGACAGGCCGCCTCGAAACCGGCCCGGCCCGCCGCTGTCCCGGACCAGCCCGTAACGCTCAATGCACACCGGGTACTCGCATTCAGCCTGCTCTACCGGTATGTTGCTGGCGACATTGGATGGATTGCACAATCCGTCGTTCCCATCCCTGTCGGGCCGTCCGCCCCAAGTTCCGGTGACCAGCTCATAAAACACATAGGGCTTGCCGTCCGGTCGTTTACCCCCGAAAATCAGCAGGGAATTGCCCCCTTCTCCGGCCGCGAACACGCGGTCGGGCAGCAACCCGGCCAGGGCGCCCCGCACGGTGTCCGAAAGACGGAATCCCGTGATCCCTCGCATGGACGATGCGGCCGGCATGACGGCGTTGGCCACGGTGCCTTCCGGGGCAATGACGTTCAAGGGCTTGAACATGCCGGCAGTGTTGGGGATATCCGCTTGAATGACAGCTCGCAGGCAGACGGCCACCACCGAGGTGGTAAATGACAGCGTACAGTTGATGCCGCCGGGAACTTGCGGATCGGTGCCGGTAAAATCGGCGGTCAAGGTATCGCCTCTGACGGTAAGGGTCACCTGCAGCCGCACCGGAGGACCGCCGACTCCATCGCTGTCCATATAGTCGGTGAAACCGGAGGATCCGTCCGGCCAGGAGGCGATCTCCGAGCGAACCAGGCGCTCGGTGTAGGCCAGAAGGTCTCGACAGCACCCCTGGAATGTCGCCAGGTCGTACCGCCTGATGAGCTTCAGGACGGAGTCTTCTCCGATATGGGTGGCGGCCAGTTGAGCTCTCAGATCTCCCAGAGTCATTTCGGGAATCCGGACGTTGGCGCCCAGCAGCGCGAAGATGGCTTCGTCCGGCTGGCCTCGCCGGTAAAGCTTGAGCCAGGGGATTCGCAGTCCCTCCTGGAAGATCTCGGTGTTGTCGCAGGCAGCGCTGCCGGGTAACCGTCCGCCCAGGTCTGCGTGATGAGCAGTGCTGACCGCAAATGCCACCCGACGATCTTCCCAAAAGACGGGGCGGACCACAAAGATGTCGGGTATGTGCATGCCTCCATCGAAGGGATCGTTGAGAATGAACACGTCCCCGGGATTGATGTCCTCGCCGTATTTTTTCAAGAGGGTGCGCATGGCAAACGGCACCGATGCGATGTGATGAGGGAGGGTAACGCCCTGGGCAATCATCTGCCCCTGCGCGTCACACAGGGAGGTGGAAAAGTCCAGGCAATCCCGAACAATGGTGGAACAGGCCGTGCGGTAAAGGCTGAGCGCCATCTGGTCCGCGGCCGATGCCAGAGCATGTCGCATGATGGCCAAGGTGATCGGATCGGTTTTGGGCATCGGGTCACCCTTGGTCATCGGTGGGAGCCGAATCCTTCCATCACAATATTCTGACGGTCGTCCAGCCAAACCCGGGTGGCAGGCGGCACAACGACCGTCGAGTCATACTCGTCGATCAGCAGCGGTCCTGTCGTGCCGCCGTGGAGCGAGGCTCGTGCAACCACGGGAGTGTCGATCGCCCCCCATCGCGAACCAAAATAGGCCATACGGCTCGGCGGCGTCTCACCCTTCAGATCCAAAGGCTGAAGAAACCCCTCTGTCTGGTCCCGCATTGCTTCCCCCACCAAGCGCACTGCAAGCACCTCGACCGTGTTCTCCGCCTCGGACCGATGTCCGTAGAGCCGCTCGTGCTCATCCTCAAAAGCCTCGCGAAGGGCGCTGACCGCCTGAGCGGTCAGTGGCTTGGCCGGAAGCGGAATTCTGATTTCCGAGGATTGTCCTCGAGAATGCATGTCCACACTGTAGCCAAGTCGCACTCGGTCTGCGGAATAACCCTCTTTGTCGAACCAGGCCAGCATTTCGTTCCTCAGTGTCTCTCTCAGTCGCTCGATTTCCCGGGGAAAGAGGGCTTCGTTGGTGAGCAGGCAGCTACGAACTCCATGGTGCTCGATGTTTGAGAAGAGCAAACCGAGGGCGCTGAACAATCCCGGCAATGGAGGAACCAGCACCCTTTGAACCGAGAGTTCCGCGGCCAGGCCTGCCGCGTGGACGGGTCCGGAACCCCCAAAGGCCATCAGGACAAACTCGCGGGGATCCCGTCCCCGCTCGGTTGAAACCTCACGCAGCGCTTTCATGATCCGCGTATTGGCAATGCGATGAATTCCCTCGGCGGCCTCGAAAACATTGATTCCCAGTGGGCCGGCAATCTTATCTTGAATGGCTCGTCGAGCAGCCTCCGGATCGACCTGGACCTCCCCGTTGGCCAGAGGGCCCGGCCGGATATAACCCAAGACCACGTTGGCATCGGTAACCGTCGGCTCACTTCCGCCCTGCCGGTAGCAAGCAGGTCCTGGAACGGCTCCAGCGCTTCGCGGACCTACATGGAACCCGCCCGCCCGATCCAGGCAGGCAATACTGCCTCCACCCGCTCCCACTTCGGCGATGTCAAGGCTGGGTGCACGAATGAGCTCTCCGCTGCCACCCATGAGCCGGCTGCCGGTGGACAAGGAGGCCCCGACTTCATATTCGGGATGATAGCCAAGCCGACCCTCCTCGATCATGGAGGCCTTGGCCGTGGTTCCTCCCATGTCAAAGGTAATCACGTTGGGCAGTCCCATCTTGCCTGCGGCGGCTGCTGCGGCCAGCACTCCCGCCGCGGGTCCCGACTCCAGAACAAAAACGGGACGTGTGGCGGCGTCGTCTTCAGGCGTCAAGCCACCTGCCGATTGCATGATGAGCAGCGGTGCTTCGATCTCCATCTCGCGGAGATATCTCCGTAGCGCATTCAGATAGCCACGCATCACCGGGCATACATAGGCATTGACCACAGTCGTGGCCGTGCGCTCGTATTCCTTGCGCTCGGGGAGTATTTTCGAAGAGAGCGAAACCGTTAGATGGGGGAGATGCTTCCGGAGAAACCGACCGACCAACATCTCATGTTCAGGATAGGCATAGGCATGGAGAAAACAGATGGCCACTGACTCCACGGCCTCTTTTTCGAGCTTTTCCTTTAGAGCCCACAGCTCCGACTCCTGCAGGTGAACCTGCACTTCCCCGTTGGCCAGGATGCGTTCGTCCACCTCAAAACGCAGGTAGCGCTCCACCAGTTCTTTGGGCTTTTCGAAGAACCAATCATAGAGCACCGGCACCCGAATTCGTCGCAACTCCAGAACATCCCGGAACCCCTTGGTGGTGATCAGCGCCGTCTTCGCCCCCCGGCGCTCCAGCACAGCATTCGTCGCTACCGTTGTACCGTGGGCGACTTCCTTGACGTGCCGGCCGGCAATCCCTGACGCACCGAGCCAATCTCGAATAGCTGCGATGACGGCCCCTTCAAAGTGCGGCGGAGTCGACAGGACCTTTTGACTGGACAAATTCCCCTGCCCGTCCACAACCACCACATCGGTAAAGGTGCCCCCAACGTCAGCGCCGATTCGTATGGCCTCGCGGGAAACATTGGAGGTCCTCTCGGCTTTCAACCCATGCTCCTCAAACTCACCGACACTACCCCTCCTGAAATCGAGGAAATCCTCTCAGGCGGCGGTCTTCTTCAGAGGTCATGAATCGAGTCAGACAATGGCCAAACTCTATGGAGGAAAGAAGCAGTGTTTGAAGGCTGGATTCGGGGTGGGCCGACTCTCAGAACTGGAACGGGCAATCGTCTCTTGGCTTCGTCCGGACTAGGATGGCAGCAGGACGTCCCGATTCTCGGCAACAATCCGCTTGATGTCACGGATACAAGAACGTTCCAGGGGGTAGCCCAGGTAGTTCGACCAGGTTCGGAACACGCCCAACTCGACCAGAAGGCGCTTCAGGCCCGAAAGCCAGCAGGCCAGCCGGTCGCCCCCGTAGACCGCGTAAAGCATGCGCGTCGTGCGAACCTGTATTCTCTCGGCGCGGGCATAGTCGTGAGCCGCGACCGCTTGGACCATCTGGGCAACCAGGTGGCCGGTGAAGATTCCACCACCAAGCAGCAGGCCGTTGTATCCGGCTCTCAGATAATCCACACACTGAAATTCGTTGCCGTTGAGCAGGCGCAACCGAGGGCGCTTCCTCCGGGCGGCCAGCGCAATCTCTCGTCGCTGATTGTCGGAAGAGCTGTCCTTGACCATGATCACACGCCGGTCGCCATAGATGGTGGCAAGAACCGACTCCGGGATGACCACCGAACTGTGCCGTCCTCGATCATAGATGCCGATCGGCAACTCACTCTCTCTCAGGATCTGGCGGTAGTGATTGGTTAAGGTCTGGGGATTCGCATTGAGAAAAAATAGCGGCGGCGCGACCACAGCAATTTGGGCTCCATCGGCTTTGGCCGCTCGAATATTGGCGACCACGCGGCTGGCCGAATTGTCGGTGACCTGCACCGCAATCATCAGTCGCTGACGAGCAAATCTGGTGACTGCCCTCACCAATCGCCGTCGCTCCACCTCCGGCATCCAAGGGCCCTCTCCGCAAGTGCCGGCCAGGAAAAGACCCCGGACACCCAGCCGCAGATGATGCTCGACCATCCTCTTGACTGCCACCGTGTCGACTTTTAAATCCTTGGTGAATGGTGTCGGTGTAGCCGACCAGACCCCCCCAAGTCTTTCCAGTTGGAGCTTGGTCATCTTCGGACTCCTTAGGACAGAACCCACTAACCGGCTGGCTTTTCGATCCGATAGAGGTGGCTGTCGGTTCTCAAGAATATGGCACGGCCGTGCACGGCAAACGAGGCCAAGGTGCGGCCCGGCAACCGGTTGGTGGCCAGCTTCTTGAACTCCGTGCCGACGCTCAGGATCGTTGCCTCTCCTTCTTCATTCAGCAAATAGATTTTCCCATCGGCATGCACCGGCGAAGCCGAGTACTCTCCCGGCAGCCTTTCCTGCCAGTGGTGCTTGCCGGTCCGGGCGTCCACGCAGGATGCAATGCCTCGATCGCTGACCATGTAGAGCTCCTCTCCCACCAACAGGGGGGAAGGGTTCAGCGGCACCCCTCGTTTCAAGGTCCAGGCAACATGACTTTCGGTCACATCTCCTTGGCCATCGGGGCGGATTGCGTAGAGCACCGGCTGCTGGTACCCCGAGCAGATAAAGACCAATCCCAGGCCGAAAACGGGGCGAGGGACCAAGGAAAACCCATCGTACCGCAACCACCAGATTTCCTCTCCGGTAAGCGGATGGTAGGTCACGACGCTATCGCCACCCGTGCTGACCAACTGGGGCTTACCGTCCACCTCTATCGTCAAGGGCGTTGAGTAAGCCATCCGCCCCTCACGAAACTTTTTCCACCTCAACTCGCCCGTATGCTTGTCCAGGGCGGCCACGAACTGTACATCGGTGCCGTCACAGTTGTAGATGACAAGGTCCCCGAAAAGGACCGGAGAACTAGCCGGTCCGTGGCGATGATTGTACTTGAAATGGTTCTTCCAAAGGATCCTGCCGTCGCTGCGAAGGCAGGCCGAGCCGAACGTTCCAAAGTGGACATAGATTCTGTCCCCTTCCAGGATTGGAGTCGGAGAGGCATGACTGTTCTTGGAATGGATGCGTCCCACCTGCTCCTGGCGGAAGATCTCCAGGTCGTGGAGCACTTCTCCGTCGCTCCTGCTCAGGCACAAGGCTCGCAGCGAACGTCCTTCATCCACGGAAGCCGTCAACCAGATCTTCTCACCCTGAATTACCGGTGACGACCAGCCGTTTCCCGGAAGGGGGACCTTCCAGGCGATATTTTTGGTTTCGCTCCACTCCAACGGGAGACCACGAGCGGAAGCGTGACCCTGGCCCCCCGGACCCCTGAACTGAGGCCAGTCCTCGTCTTGAGCGGGCAGTTCAAGTAGGGATAGGAACAGAGAAAACAGAAGAACGAGGGCGGGATGCTTCATCATGCACTCCTTGCCGAATTCCGGGCTCGATTGGCAGCCTTCACCCCCATTTCCTCCCATGGACCGGAGATGCGGGGCAATTATCCTGCAAGCAAAACGCAACGTTATGCTAACTTACCCAATGATTCAACTTATTTGAACACACAGGATTGCGTCGTGACCTCGTCAAATCCCCCAGTCGGCCGCCTACCAAGCCGGTACGACCTCCCTGCCGGGAATTCGGGTCAGCTGTCTATCCTATCTCAAAACACGGAATATAAGGACCGTTGCTGGCAGCGCTTCCCGTCAGCCTCCAGGCAACACCTCTACCGGCCGTGTGCATCTCATTTACGACACTCGACCCGGTTCTCGTCAGCCAGCCACCTGCCCCGGAAATCGCTCAAGCAGGAAGTACCTGATCATGGAAATACGATTTCTCTCGCGGTATCCTGGTCGGGTGGAAGCCTTTCAGCCGAGTCCGTTATCTTCAGTCAAGAGAAGCCTGTAGCCACGACCCGGAGGTCATCAACCATGACAAGCCTACGCGGAATCCTGGTTCTGTTTTTCCTCTGTGCCATGCCTTTCAGTCAGTCGGCAAAGGCACAGCCGCCGGATGAGGGGCCGGCGCTGGGTGTCGCCAGACTCAGTTTGGCCAAAGGCGACGTTGCCGTGCAGCGCGGTGAATCGGGAGATTCGATTCAGGCCACAGCCAATATGGCGCTGGTGGAAGCCGATATTCTGACTTCCGGACTGGCCTCCCGTGCCGAGGTCCAACTGGACTACTCCAATTTTCTGCGCCTCAATGAATACTCTTCGGTCCGATTGGCCAACCTGGGCCATCGAACCTTCCGGGTTCAACTCGAGCGCGGCATCGTCACTTACAGTGAATTGAGGGGCGGCGATGCTGACGTCGATATTGAGACCCCCTTGGCGGCGGTGCGCCCGGAAAAGAACGGGCGCTACCGAATCGAAGTCGTCGGTCTCGACAAGGTAACGATCACCGTGCAGAAGGGGCGGGCCGAGGTTGCCTCGGCCAATGGCAAGGAAACACTCAAAGCGGGTCAACGCATGATCGTCCGCAAGGGGAACCAGGGCATAGAATTCCAGGTGGCCAAGGCCGATCCCAAGGACGACTGGGACCTCTGGAACTTGCGCCGGGACCGGCAACTCATGCAGTCCAAGGCCTATCACTATGTGAGCACCAGCATTTACGGCGCTGAGGACCTGGACGACTATGGACATTGGGCCTATGTTCCCAGCTATGGCCGCTGCTGGTTTCCCTCGGTTACTGTCGGCTGGGCGCCCTATCGGTACGGTCGATGGTCATGGATGGACTACTATGGCTGGACCTGGGTCAGTCAAGACCCCTGGGGCTGGGCGCCCTACCACTACGGGCGCTGGTTCCGCCATGCCCGTCATGGTTGGGGCTGGTATCCCGGCTCCTACTACTCCCGTCACTCTTGGCAACCGGCGCTGGTGGCCTTCTTCGGCTATGACGGCCGCCCCGGGCTTCGGGTCGGCTTCGGGTCGAGGTTCGGACACTACGGCTGGATTGCCCTGGCGCCCGGGGAGCCCTACTATCCCTGGTATGGTCGTCGTTCTCACCGCCGCCGAGGGCTGGGCAGGGGCGGCTCCACCATCCTGGTCGACAACCGGATCAATATCTACAACAACTATCGCAATGCCCGCCATCGCAATGGCACCACCCTGGTCGCCGCCCGACATTTCTCCCGAGGACAAATTCTGAATGCGCGTTCCCTGCAGGCCTCCGAGGTGCGAGGCGCCAGCCTGATGCGTGGCCGAATCCCAGTCGTTCCCGATCGGGCCAGCCAGGGCCAACTCGTTCGCAGGTCCCGCCGATTGACACAAGGGCGGGACCCGACCACTCAAACCCGGTTCTTTTCGACCGGCCGTTCACGCCGCAACGTCGCCAGGAACTCTTTCGTCCAGCAACGTCAGGAGATGGCCCGATTCGTCGATTCACTGGGTCGAAGCGATAGCCAGCCCCTTCGTCCAGCCACGTCCCGCTCTTCCACCAGGCCCGCGGCGGGTCGTTCAGCGCCAGGTTTACGGCCACCGGGGACGGCCACCACCAGATCCACGGTAGGATCCACCAACCGGCGCAGCCGGCCGTCACGGTCAAGTCCGGCGGCGGTCCGCGGGCGGAGTAACGTCGATCGAAACCCCACAGGGCCCGTGAATTCTCCACGTCCAACGGCTGCCCGTCCGGATGGCGGGAACCGGCCGGACTCGCTCGAGCGGTGGCGACGCTTAAACCGCCGCGCCGCCACCCAAGGTACGGCCCCGCGCGGAACCCCCTCCCGAGGTTCGACTCGGCGCGCGGCTGAATCGGTGTCCGAATCTTCCCCTTCGGTGCCTTCGGTCCCTCCGGTGCAGCCGTCTCCGCGCTTTGTGCCCAGAAGTTCCTCTCGAGTCGACAGCAGCCGCGGGCAAAGCTCTCCCAGCCGCAGCCGGCCTTCCCGTTCGGTCTCCAGACCCTCCAGCCGAAGCTCTTCGCGGGTGTCAACCCCTTCTCGGCCTTCGCCGTCCCGGTCCCCATCGAGGGTTCGCAGCTCTTCCAGCCGCAGCCGGCCGTCACCCTCGGTCTCCAGATCCTCCAGCCGAAGCTCCTCTCGGGTCTCGACGCCGTCACGGCCTTCACCGTCCCGGTCCCCATCGAGGGTTCGCAGCTCTCCCAGCCGCAGCCGGCCGTCACCTTCGGCCTCCAGATCCTCCAGCCGAAGCTCCTCCAGGGCCTCTACCCCCAGTCGCTCGAAGTCAAGCTCCTCCAACCGAAGCAGTAAATCGCGGAGTTCGAGCAGGAGCCAGTCACGAAGCCGATCTCAAAGGCGTTAGCGCCAATGGCTTCCGATACCCCGCAACAGAACCAGCCCCCGGTTGTCACCGGGTAGTAGATTGGCTTTATGGGGGGATCAGGTGGCCCGGAGGGGCCGGGCGAGCGGAAGCGTCGGCAGGGACCGGATGCGGGCGGGACGCCCGCGCTCCCAGGACCCTTCACTCCCCTCTTAAGGGGGAGTCGCAGAAGCCGAGCCGGAAGGCGAAGGCTGATGCGGTGGGGGGCATCGGCCCGGCGCGCTGGGATCAATTTTTTCCATTACGAACATCGATAGACAGGATGGGCAGGACGAGAGTTTCCTGCACGAGAAGCCAGCTCGGCCGATGATCCGGTGCGGACTTGCGGATGCCCAAGATCACAAGCTAGCCGTTTCCTGAAAAAATCCTGTGCATCCTGTGCATCGATGTAAATAATCCCTGTAACTCACGAGGCCGGGGAAAGCACCCCCCACCGGCTCGACTGCGGGCTGCGCCCTTTTCTTGCCGACTCCCCCTCCAGGGGGGAGTGATCTCGAGGTGTGAATCGGACTCCTTGCCCCCAGCCCAACCGTTGGCGGATCCCTCGTGACTCTTCTCCAACCACTTAGTGGCCCTTTGTGATCCTTCGTGTCCCTTCGTGGATAACTCGTTTCCCCTTCGGCGGCTGATCGAGACCCGGCGCCGGACAAGTCTCAGACATTCCGCCAGGAAAGTCTTGTGTCCGTGCACCGATGCGTTTAATCTTCAATCCTGTTCGCATTCGACGGGTCAGACTGTCACTCCCCCAATCAAGAGAAGGATCTACTGGTGCCATTCGAGCTTTCATCTCAACATCTGGCGGCAGTCAACCGTCGTCGCAGGGTGGTGGTCAACCGGGACGCCATACACGGGGACCCCACCTTCACCGACCCGGAGATCCAGGATCTGGTCGATTACAAGTTTGACTTCATTGACCACTTCCCGACTCATATCGACAGCTTGTGGTGGAACTGGGGAGAGGGCCACCAGGCGCCCTATCCCAGCAAGATCCTGCCCCACTACGCCCAGACCTACAACCATCCCGGCTACCAGAAATGGTTGGACGAGGGCATCGATCCCGTCCGGATCTTCTTGGACGAAACCCGGAAGCGAAAGCTGGAAGCCTTTTATTCCTATCGCATCAATGGCGGCGACAACGACCTGCACCTGCAATCCACCCGCCAGATCTCGCTGAAGGAAGCACACCCGGACTGGCTCATCCATCTACCTTGGAGGAAATCCGGGCTGTGGAACTTTGCCGTTCAGGGCGTCAGGGACTACAAGTTGAGTATCCTGAGGGAGGTGGCTGAAAACTACGATTTCGACGGTTTTGATATCGACTTCGCCCGCGCCCCTCCGGTGCTGCCTCCCGGCAGGCAGTGGCAGCTGCGCCACCACCTCACCGAATTCATGCGTGAGCTCCGTTCCATGCTCCTGGAGTTCGAGCGCAAGCGCAACCGGCCCTTCCTGTTGGCGGCCAGGGTTCCGGAAACGGTAGAGGGCGCTCATTTCGACGGCCTGGACGTGGAAACCTGGGCCCGGGAGCAAATTGTGGATCTATTCGCCCTGGGGGTGCGTTCCTTCGAGGTCGACATTCAGGGCTACCGGGTCTTCACCCGGCACCGCAACATCAAGCTCTATCCCAGCCTGGACGACTGGCACAGCAGTGACGGCTACCAATGGCCGCCCATCGAAATATTTCGCGGGATCTTCGCCAACTGGTGGAGGCAGGGGGCTGACGGCATCCACACCTTCAACTTTTCTTACGGACGGCCCGAGAAGGCAGCCGGAATCGGAGTTCCCTTCCCCGACCCGGTGGTCAACGTCTGGCGTTCGGCTCAGTGGAGCGAAACCCCGGTCTGGGAAACCCACCTGCAGGCCTACCGGGAGATGGGCAGCCCCCCAAAGCTGAGAACCAAGGACAAGACCTTCGTAATACAGCGCCGGGGTGGAGGCGGACACCCCTCACTGGAGCCTGAAAAATGGCATACCCCCCGATATTTCTATGCCAATTCCAATATGCTGTCCCAACTTCCAGCCGGGTTGGCCAACGATGGCAAGGCCGATACGCTGCTTCGACTCGAGGTGGCGGACAACCTGGGTCGGGAGCCCGACCGGATCAGAGATCTCAGCCTGAGGATTTTGCTGTCGGACCCCGCTGCCCGGCCGCTGCCGGAAGCAAAAAAGCTGGAGCGAACCTTTATCAAGAGGTTCATGCAGGCCAGAATCCGGGCGCGCAAGGCACAGCCTCCCGACAGCTACTACAACCTGCCGCCCCAAAAGGGGATCGACCGGGAGGTCGAGGTGAGACTGAACGGGGCCTTACTGGATCGGCCCGCCATCAGCAGGGGATGGCTGACTTTCCGGCCGCGGGGGAAACAGGTGGTTGCCGGAACCAATCTGCTGGGGATTCGGCGGACCCGCCCCGTAGCCGATGCCCAGCCCCGGATGCGGGTGGAAAAAGTCGAACTGACGGTGCGCTACCGCTAGCAGCTCGCTAGCTCAAGGATTCGTCTCCCGAACCACTCGCCCAAACATCTGCCCGCCCACATCGGTGCCACTCCAGGTTCCGGCATACTGATCTCGATAGATCAGGACCCTGGCCGTGTAAGTTCCAAGTCCCGGGATGCTCAAGTCGGTCAGAGTGATGACCGGAGTGTCCCCGGCCCATTGGACATTGAGCGGTAGCGGCAGCGTGACGTCACGAGAACCGTACTGAATCCGGACCTGAAAGAGCCAGAGACCCCCGGGAATTTTCGAGACCTTCGTAATGGTGTATTTCTCCCCTCGGAGATCTTTTCGATCCCCCACCGTGAAGTAGCCGACCAGAGTCGCTCCGGAAAGTGACTGCCGGAAGTCCTCTTCCAACGCGGCCAAATCACCGGGATCGTCATTGCGGTTACAGCCCGCAGTGACCGCCAGCAGGACGGCAATGGAAAATGCAAGCGTCTTCGGTTTCACGGTTCTTCCTTTCAGGGACAAAACATCAACCCGATAGGCCTTCAGGAAAGGCAACCAGAGCACAGGTTCGATCACGACCCGAGCCAGGAAAATCATATCACCTCGCGCGGACTTGCGTCGGTACTCCTTCGGGATCCAAAGTTCGGTCCGAAAACACCTCATTTGTTTTCAAATCCCGTCTGGAATATAGTCGCCAGCGGCGACCGGTCATCCCAAGGGGACCTTGGGAAGTCCTTTCCTGCAAATCCGCAGAATCGAAAATGCTCGACTCCGCCCAACGCGAGTGATCCAGGGGAGGTGGACCAGTGAAACTCTTTCTCGCCTGCCTGGGCACGGAAACCAACACCTTTTCTCCCTTCCCCACCGGTTACCGCACCTTTGAGGAAACCTGTCTGGTCAGAGGCGGGAACCACGGCCCCAACCCGTTCCTCTTTGCGGTGCCATTAATCCTCTGGCGCCGGCTGGCTTCCCAGCGCGGCTGGTCGGTGGTGGAGAGCCTCTGCGCCTTTGCCCAACCCTCCGGCGTGACGCTCCGCAGCGTCTACGAGTCTTTCCGAGAAGAAATCCTGGCGGACCTCCGAAGGGCCATGCCGGTCAACATGGTTCTGCTCAGTCTGCACGGAGCCATGGTCGCCGAGGGATACGACGATTGCGAAGGAGATCTGCTGGCTCATATTCGGGACCAGGTAGGCCCGACGGTGCCGGTCGGGGTCGAATTGGATCTCCACTGCCATCTGACCCGTCAGATGGTTGAGAAGGCCACCGCCATCGTCAGTTTCAAGGAATACCCCCACACCGACGCTGCCGACCGGGCCCGGGAACTCTTTCAAATACTGGCCTCGACCGCCTCAGGCACTCTCAAGCCTCACATGGCTCTCTACGATTGCCGCATGATGGGTATCTACCACACCACCTCTGAACCGATGAAGAGCTATCTGGCCAAAGTGAAGCGTCTGGAGCAGCAGGAGGAGATTCTTTCGATCTCCATAGCCCACGGGTTTCTCTGGGGGGATGTTCCCGACATGGGAACTCGGACCCTGGTCGTTACCGACGGAAAACCCCGGGAAGGAGCTCACTTGGCACAGTCCCTGGGCGGCCAACTGTTTCAACTGCGTCATCAGCTTTGGCCCGACTACAAGACCATCGAGGAGGCCCTGCCAGAGGCATTGAGCCAGGACCAGGGACCGGTGGTGTTGGCGGACGTGGCCGACAACCCGGGTGGCGGGGCCCCCGGAGATTCCACCTTTATTCTCCAGGCTCTGATCGATCGCCAAGTCAAGAATGCCGGGCTGGCCTGCATCTGGGATCCGACGGCCGTAGCCGTAGCCAGTGAAGCGGGAGAAGGATCCCAATTCGATCTTCGGCTGGGAGGTAAAATGGGGCCGAGTTCGGGCCGCCCACTGGATCTTCCCGTGACGGTAACCAAGGTGGTCCCCGATGCCCATCAAACCTTCGCCAGCGGTGCCAATCGGTCGGTTTCACCCCTGGGAGATGCAGTCGCTCTACGCACCGGCGGCATCGATATCGTGGTCAACTCCATTCGAACTCAAACCCTGGGCAGCGACGCCTTCACCAATCTGGGTATCGATCCCCAGACCAAGCGGATCTTGGTGGTCAAGTCGATGCAGCATTTCCATGCGGCGTTTGCCCCCCTCGCCCGGAAGATTCTGTATGTGGACACACCGGGAGCGCTGGTAAGCGACTTGGCGCAAATCCCCTTCCGAAAAGCGGACCGCCGCAAGTGGCCAATCTGCGAGAACCCGACCTGACAGTCCGGATCATTCATCCCGCGGCTCAAACACCGGCTTTCCAAGCCTTTGAAACAGGGGTACAGGTGCGAGTGCTTTCCAGTGGGATAGCAGTCCCTCAACCCGCTCTCCTATGTTATCCTTGCGAGTGCTGCTGGTCAGGACGGTGGTGTTGAGGTCGGCGTTCCCGTGTTATTGAAATTGATTGCCGCGATCCTGTGTTTGGCGGCTCCGCTGATCGCCCAGGATACTGAAACAGTCACTGAGCCCAAGCTGCTCTCCCATTTCCCCATTGGCGGTCAGCAGGGGACTACTTTTGAACTGGAGGTCTCCGGCAAGGCCCTGCAAGGCGCCCACACCGTCTGGTTTGAGGGGGGAGAACTCTCCGCCTCCATCCTGAAGCTGGAAAAACTCCAAACCACCTCGGCAGAAAATGACAAGGAACCGGACACCTACCTGGCCAAAGCGGTGAAGGCCGATCACCGAGCCGTCTTTCAGGTCCAGGTACCGAAAACGGCTTCGCTCGGATTGCACCTGTTCCGGCTGGTCACTCCGCGCGGCCTCTCCAATGCCCTGGCCTTGCAAGTAGTCTCGGCCCCGGTCGTCCGGGAAACCACCCGCCCGCACCACACCGCGGAAGAAGCGCAATCCCTGTCGGTCCCTACCGTCGTCAATGGCAGACTCTCGGAGAAGGGCGAACGAGACTACTATGCGTTCCAGGTTTCTCCAGGGGAGGAACTGCTCTTTTCCGTCCGTTCCGATCTGGGCCCCAGCCGTACCTACCAGGCCCAAGCCGGCATTACCCTCTACCAGCGCTCGGCCAGTTGGTTCGATCCCAACCGTGTAGTCCGGTTGGCCGTTGACGGCCCCGCCCTGTCCTGGGAGCCCTTTCATCGATACGAGCGAACGAGGTCAACCGGCAGATTCACCCTCTTCCAGCGTGTCTCTCACCGGTTTGAATCTCCAGGACGCTATTTTCTTTCAGTCGGCACCTTCGTTGGAAGTGGCGACCCCAATCATGGATACCAGCTACGAATTGTCCGCCGCCAGTCCCCGGCACCCTTGTGGGTCTTGGGCAAGCTGGCTCACCCGGACCCGGGCGACTGGTTGGAACGGGATTCAGCCACTCTGAGACAACTGGGGAGTTTCCAACGACCGCTTGAGTCCAACCGTCTGGCCCTCTTGCAGCTTCGTTCCGGTACCATGCCTGCCAATGGGGAGATCCCTGCATCTGCCAAACCCGCACCTGCCGAAGGCAATCCTTCGACCCTTCCCCCTCCGCATCCGCTCCAGCTCGATCCAGCACCCGAAGTGGAGCCGAATGATTCCGTTGCCCGACCCGGCACTGTGAATATCCCCGGCCTTGTCGAGGGTCGAATCCAGAAGCCCGGCGATGTCGACCTGTACCGCTTTCAAGGCAAAGCCGGACAGCAACTCGCCTTCGAGCTTGAAACTCCCCGGGTCTCACCGCCCCATTTCAACCCCTGGCTCAAGCTTCTGGATGAGGGCGGCAACGAGCTGGTCTCCAACATTTACATGGAATATGGCGGGGATGGCGACGACGTCAACAAGACGGTTGAACGCAAGACGATCTTCACCATCGAGCAAGCAGGCAGCTACTACGTGCAGGTCCGCGACCTGACCTCCGTGCAAGGAGGACCCCGGTTCGTGTATCGCCTCCTGGCGCGCCCCCAGGTCCCCCATCTGGGTCGGATTGAAATCAGCCTGGGAGTCACACCCTCCCTGTCCACACTCATTGACAAGACCGACCGAATCAATCTGGAGGCAGGCCAGGCTAAAGAAATGGTGGTTGTGTGCGAGAAGGAAGAAGGTTTTCAGGGGGAGGTTGCCCTGACGGTCGACAACCTCCCTCCCGGTGTGCAGGCCTGGGTCAGTACCGCGGCCGGCTGGACGGAGACGTTGATGCGGGGCATCCAGTATCGACCGCTGGATGTCGAGGTGATGTCCCCCCGCCACCACCGCCCGCAACGCAGCGCAACCACGCTCTTGTTCTGGGCGAGTCCCGACACGCCTATCACCGGCATGCCGCGTTTTCTTCACCTGGTGGCCCGGCCGGTTGTCGATGGCAGGGCCGGCCCTGCAGTGCCTGCGGGAAGGATCCCCTTCCTGGCTATCCAGCCGGCCGAGAAGACTCAAGTCATGACCTCCAGTCGCTGATTACAGGAGGAATGTTGCCGACTCCGCAGTTTCACCACTCAATGGTCAAATGCCTGGCCATTCTATTGATTTGTTTCGGGTGGGGTTCCGGTTCGGCCTACAGCCAGGCAGTCGCAGAGCCCCCAACTCTGGTCTCGCTTCGGATCGTACCGGAGCATATTCGGCTCTCCGGTCTCAATGCCTCCCAGCAGGTGCTGGTGCTGGGCAGATATACCAACGGTCTGGAACGGGACCTGACGGGTGCTTCGCCCCTGGTGGTGGACTCCCCCAAGGTAGCGGCCATCGATAGTCAAGGCAGATTGACAGCCCTTGCAGACGGAAACACCACTTTGAAAGCAGCTGTGGCCAACAAGGCAGCCAGGGCAAAACTGACGGTCCGGTCATTGGCTGAGCCACCGCCCTTCAATTTTCAGCAAGACATCGGTGGAATCTTAACCAAGCGAGGCTGCAACGACAGCAGTTGCCATGCGGGTGTCAAGGGGCGAGGCGGTATGAAACTCTCCCTGAACGCTCTGGATCCGAAGGAGGACTACCGTTGGATTGTCCAAGGCGGCACCTACCAGGTCATGAGCCTGGAATCGGCGGGTCCGGAGAGTCCACGCATCGACCTGAGCCAACCCGAAAACAGCCTGCTGCTGCGCAAACCCACCCTCGTTTTGCCCCATGGAGGTGGAGAGCGCCTGACCACTGAGTCTTCCGACTACCGCACCCTGCTGGGCTGGATCCGGGCCGGCGCCCCCTACGGCCACGAGGATTCAGTGGGCAAAGTCGAGCGGGTGACCCTTTTCCCTGAGGAAAGGGTGTTGGACGCTCGCGGCACTCACCAGGTGCTGGTCACCGCCCATCTATCGGATGGTCGCACCCGGGACCTGACCCATCAGGCCTCCTACGAGTCCAGCAATGAAGAGGTGGTGACGGTGACTGACACCGGTCGAGTCCGGGCTCTGTCCCAGGGAGAGACGACCATTATCGTCCGGACGGCCGGCCATACCCGTAGCGCTCGATTCGGAGTCATCTCCAAGCCGTTGCAGCCCCATCCCGTCCCTCCGCCTCACAACTTTATTGATGACTACATCTTTGACAAGTTGAGCCGATTTCATGTCCCCCCCTCGCCCCTCTCGAGCGACGCGGAGTTCCTGCGCCGAGTCTGCCTGGATTTGACGGGAACGCTTCCCCCACCCAGTCGGGTGCGGGAGTTTCTTGCCAGCCAGGACCCTCAAAAAAGAGCGAAATTGATTGACGCCCTGCTGGATTCTGCCGAATACGTGGACTTTTGGACCTTCCGCCTGGGCCAACTCTTTCGGGTGGCGGCCGGAGCCACTGGAGGGGCCGAGCATGCCTACGTCTATTGGCGTTGGGTCTGGCAAAACGTCGCCCGGAACAATTCCTATCGGGAGATTGCCTTGGAACGGCTGGCGGCTCAAGGTTACGAGGGGGCCTCAAGGCACTTCCTCCCCTACGGAGAAGAGGCCCGGCCGGCGGAAATCATGCCGGAAGAGGTACGCATCTTCCTGGGAAGACGGCTGGATTGCGCTCAGTGTCACAACCACCCCTATGAGCAGTGGAGCCAGGATCAATTCTGGGGGTTGGCGGCCTTCTTCGGCCAGATCAGCCGAACCGAATGGACCGGATTTGGGGCGACGGTTGTCTTTGATGATCCCTCCGGCCGGAAACCGGATTTTGGAGAACTCCCGGACACCGTGAAGGTGATTCACCCGCGTCGCAAGCAGATCGTCCGGCCCGCTTTCCTGGATGGACAAGCCATCTCCTCCGAGGGCAACGGGCATCCGCGCCGGGAGTTTGCCCGCTGGGTCACGGCTCACCCCTATTTTGCAGAAACCCTGGTCAACCGGATGTGGGGCTATCTCTTTGGACGCGGCCTGGTGGATCCGGTGGATGATTTCCGCTCGACCAATCCGCCAAGCCATCCCGATCTATTGCAGGCCCTGGCCGAGGACTGCCGGCTCCATGGGTACGACCTGAAACAGATCCTGCGGCGAATCACCCGTTCCAGAACCTATCAGCTTTCTTCGACTCCCCATAGGGCCAACCGGGATGACACCTTGAACTACTCATGCTTCATCCCCAAGCCGCTGGAAGCGGAGGTGCTTCTGGATGCCATCAGCCAGGTATCCGGCGTCCCGGAAATCTTCGAAAACGGCCAAGGGGGGCAGGCTCCGCTGGGGACCCGAGCCATTCAACTGGAGGTTCCCGACATCTACCCCTCGGATTTTCTGCAGATGTACGGGCGACCCAACCGCCAGCAGATCCCGGAAATCAACGCCTCCCCCAGTCTGAGCCAGGCCCTTCACATGCTGGCAGGAACGACCTACACGGAAAAGATTTCCAAAAAAGGTGGACGGATCGACCGGTTGATCCGGAATGACGCTTCCCACCGGGAGGCGATTCAGGAACTCTATCTGGCAGCTTTCTCACGCTTTCCCTCTCCGCCGGAGCTAGCCGAACTGGAATCGGTTTTGAGTAAGAGGTCTGAAAAAAGGAAGGCCTTGGAAGATTTGATCTGGAGCCTGGTCACCTCCCGAGAGTTTGCCTTCAACCACTGATGACACCTTCATGGAACCGGACCCGGGTGCCAGGAGATCAGCAATGATGCGACGAGCAGGGTGTTTGACCGTTACCGACGAGCTTCTCAAGCGACGCCACTTCCTTCGGGTCGGCTCTCTCAGCCTTCTCGGAATCAGCCTGCCCCAATATTTGAATTTCAAGAGCCTGCTGGCGGCCGCCGGCAAGGACACCCACCGGCCGGGGACTGCTCAAGCCTGTATCCTGGTCTGGTTGGAAGGAGGTCCCAGCCACGTGGACACCTGGGACCCCAAACCCAACAGCAGCTTCAAGCCCATCCCAACCAAGGTGGCGGGAATTCAAATTTCCGAACTGCTTCCACGGGTAGCCAGGCAGATGGACAAACTGGCTCTCATCCGATCCGTCCACACCGAAGAAAACAACCACGGTCAGGGAACCTATTACGCCATGACCGGACACCGTCCCACGGCTGCCATGCAGTTTCCCAGTCTGGGTACCATCGTGACCAAAGAACTGGGGCCGCGCAACAACGTTCCCGCCAACGTGCTGGTTCCCGATGCCTGGAAAACAGCTTCCTACGGAGAATATGTCAAAGGCGCCTTCCTGGACCCGGCTTACGACCCGATGGTGGTTCCCGATCCAAGCAAGGAGGATTTCCAGATCTCGGACCTGGCGCTACCAAAATCGCTGACGACTGAACGCCTGCAGGACCGGCGCTCCATGCTGAAAATGGTCGACGGATTCTATCGCAGCAAGATCGAAAGGGCTGAGCACCAGGCCATGGATCGATTCACCCAACAGGCCCTGCAGATGATCCTGACGCCTGAAGCCCGGCAGGCCTTTGATCTGAGCCGGGAGTCTGAAAAGACCAGAGAGGCCTATGGCCGCGGCAGCTTTGGCCAGAGTCTGCTCCTGGCTCGCAGACTGATCGAGGCCGGCGCCCGCTTCGTCACGGCTGCCGGTCATGAATTGAACGGCTGGGATACCCATTCGGACAACGATCAACGCCACAAGGACAAGATGGTGCCAGGCCTGGACCAAGCCCTGCCCACCTTTCTGGAAGACCTCAAGCAACGAGGGCTGCTGGATACCACCGTGGTCATTGTAATGGGAGAATTCGGCAGGTCGCCCCACCACAACTCAAAGGCGGGACGAGACCATTGGCCCCATTGCTGGTCACTGGCTATTGGAGGAGGCGGCATTCGTGGAGGCCAGGTAGTGGGCGCCAGCGACGAGCGCGGCGCCTATGTGGCCGAACGCATGGTTTCGATGGGTGACCTCTACGCCACCATCTACAAGGCTCTGGGCATCGACTGGCGGAAGGAATATATGAGCCCCATAGGCCGGCCGGTAAAGATTGCCAATGCCCTGGACGACGAGACGGGTCAGCCCATTGAGGAGTTGATCTGAAGCGCTTGGAATCCTCTCAGAGCGCCTCCCCTACCCTGACCGTAATGGGTGAGGCGTGGTGGTGGACCAGGTACCATTTTCCCTTGACTCGGAGAAAGAGGTTGGTGCCCTGGGCTTGGGAACGGCTGAAGTTGGCGTTGCGGTAACTCTCGATGTTCTCCAGACAGGACACCCAGGCAGAGTCTCCGTTCACTCGGATCGAAACCTCGCTCGCCTGGATCACCATGTGTTCGGTATTGCGGAAGATGGTCGCCCAACTCTTGCGGATCCTTTTCCAGCCGGTCAACAATTCCCAATTCGGGTGCACGCATTTGACCCAGGACTCCTGAAGCCAGACCTTTCCCATGGCTCGGAGGCTCTGGCTGGACAACGCCCGGTAAAAGCGTTGGTTCACTCGAAAGACCTCCAACTGCTCGCGGCTGAATTTCGCCGCTTCGCTCTCGGCAGCCCCATCCTCTTCGACCGCCCCGGGGAGAGCCTCGGGTGAGCCGCCAGTGGTCCTCTGAGGTCGGTCAGGAAAGACCGCGACAGGAACGAGAACCGACGACAACCAAAGCGCCGCTGCAAGCAGAAGACTGCGGCCCCAATACAAGTCACTCATCTCGTTTCCTCCGATCATTCCGTTTCATGTGAGCCTTTGTCTGGAGCTTTCAAGGCAAAGGCTGTGCCGGGCCCGCCCCGGTTGCCTGCGCTCTTCTCAAGCCTTGACTCGCCTCGGGAGTGCAACCTCCGATGAGAAACAGGGGTTGGTGAGCCTTTTCAGGCAAGTCCGGCCCCCGCCCCCCACGACGGGGCGGATCATACGCGAGTGAAACAACCGGTCCTTATACCTATCGGGAGCAGGGGCCATGTCTCGCTAATTCGGTTGGCTGCATCATTGAACATGGATACACAGGATAGACAGGATAAACAAGACGAGAAGCCGGTGCACAAGAAGCTGATTGGTTCGATTTTCGAGTGCGCGTTTGTGGAAAACCTCAGGGTCCTTCGTGGCCCTTCACGAATCCCTTTCGAGTCTTTTCCAACCCCTTGGAATCCCTTCGCGGATTCATCTTTTGCCCTCTTAACAGATCCTTTGTCGCCCTTGGTGGAAATCTTTTCTCCCTTCCCAACCTTTGGCGGATCCCTCTTGAGTTTTCTCCAACCCCTTCGTGGCCCTTCGTAGTCCTTCGTGGCCCTTCGTGGATATCTTTTTTTGGCCTTTGTGGATAACCCTCAATTGTTTCAGGCAAGTCCGGCCCCTGCCCTGCCGGGCAGATCATCCGAGGGTGAAACAGGGTTGTTTCAGACAAGTGGGGCCCCTGCCCTGCCGGGCAGATCATCCGAGGGTGAAACAGGGTTGTTTCAGACAAGTGGGGCCCCTGCCCTGCCGGGCAGATCATCCGAGGGTGAAACAGGGTTGTTTCAGACAAGGACAGGTGACCTTCGCCACCTGGGGTCCGGTTTCCCATGGCGGATCCTTACGGCTCCACCGGTATGTTAGCGGACCGGGAAACCAAGTGCCAGGAGAGGAAAGGATGCCCTCCAGCCCGCTTTTCTTGACACCTGCGCGGCCATTGATTAAATTGCCAGCATTGGTTCATGGTTCCTTCAACCCTCGGGGCGCAGCGGTGGGGATTGCCCTTGCCCGCCCGTCTCCTCCCTTCAATCGAGGAAAAGTGGATGAGTTCCGTCAACAACGTCGATCGGTTCCGGCAGCGCCTGCAGCAAGGCAAAATCTGTGTGGGAACCTCTGTTTCGCTCACCGACCCCATCGTCAGCGAGCTGGCAGCCGAAGCGGGAAATGACCTGGTGTGGATCGAAATGGAGCACTCCTACCTCGATCTCCGGGCACTGTTGGGACATCTGGTGGCGCTGCGGGGCACCCAGGCGGCGCCCATTGTTCGCGTAGCCTGGAACGATCCCGTCCTGATCAAGCCGATCCTGGATCTGGCGCCGGCCGGCATCGTGGTGCCCATGGTCTGCTCGGGCGAAGAGGCCGCCAAGGCCGTTGGCGCCTGTCGCTATCCGCCCCAAGGCGTTCGTGGATTCGGTCCCATCCGCAACATGTACGGCATCGAGAGCATGGAGGAGTACCTGGCCATAGCCAGAGAGCAAATCATGGTCTTCGTCCAGATCGAGCATATCCAAGCCGTGCACAATCTGGACGAGATCCTGGCGACCCCCGGCTTGGATGGGGTCGTGATCGGGCGCAACGACCTGACCGGCTCCATGGGCAAGCTCGGCCAGCACACCGACCCTGAAGTGCTCCGCACCATCGACAGTGTCTTCGCCAGGGTTCGTGAGACCGATCTCTTTCTGGGGGCCTCGATCGGCTGCAACCTCGAAACGGTCAAAGACTGGTATGGGAAGGGGGTTCAATGGTTTGCCCTCGGTGACGACGTGGTCCACTTTTTTGAGGGCGCCAAAGCCGTGGCCGATGAGGTCCACGCGCTGGGAGAAAACCGATAGCCCGTATTTCTCACCGGAGCCGGGGTGTATCATGAAAAGGGGCATGTTTTCAGTATCTAGTCGACCATTTCCAGGGAATCTCCGCTTGAGAGCCGTGCCCGGCACACTCCCCGGGGATAAACGTCAGCCGGCCTCCGATGAGAGGTTTCACAACCATCGGTTCAGCAGCCCCGCGAGCTTGGCGGCGCGATTACTCCTTGTCGCAGTCTTCTTCCTCACCTGGATAACTGTCGGTGGCGCCGAAGAGCCAGAAAACACCAATCCCCACACCACTCCGGAAGACGTTGCCGCCGGGGGCCGTATCTATCGCTCCCATTGCGTCGAATGCCATGGCCGCGACGGGACGGGCGGCCGCGGGCCGGATATAACGCGGGGAGACCTGCGCTACGGAAACAGCGATGCCGCGTTGGCCGACACCATTTCGACCGGGATCCCGGGCACGTCAATGCCACTGTTCTTCTTCAATGGGAAGCAGCTCTGGCAAATTGTGGCATTCGTGCAATCGCTCCGGCGAGAGGAACCAAGGCCCCCTGGAGACTCCTCCGCCGGCGCCGCTCTTTTCCGGGGGAAGGGCGCCTGCGTCAACTGCCACATGGTGGATGGTCAGGGTGGACGCCAGGGCCCGGACCTGACAACCGTCGGCGCCAGGCGCTCGCTTCGCCACCTGCGGAGCGCCGTCCTTGACCCCGACCAATGGGTTCATCCCCGCGACTGGAAGATTCAGGCCAAAACAAGGAGCGGTGTGCCGGTGGAAGGAGTGCGGCTCAACGAAGACACCCACTCTCTGCAACTGCTGGTCTCCGGCGACAAACTCATCTCGCTGGTCAAGAGCGACCTGGAAAGCTATCGGATCATCAAGTCGTCCGCGATGCCGCCTTATGCCGGTCAATTGAGTCAAAGCGAGCTGGATGACCTGGTGGCCTACCTCTACACGCTTCGCGGAAAGGGGGTGTCCCCGTGAAGATACTGTCAACTGTCGCGCTCACTATTCTGTGGAGTGGAAGCCTCTTGGGGCAGGTCAGCTACCAGCGGCTCCTGAACGCCGACGACGAGCCCGGCAATTGGTTGACCTATTCCAGAACCTACAACAGCCAACGGTACAGCCACCTGGATCAGATCCGGAAGGACAACGTAAATAACCTGGAGCTGAAGTGGGTTTTCCAGGCCAAGTCCCTCGAGAACTTCGAGGCGACCCCTCTGGTGGTGGATGGGGTCATGTATCTGACCCGACCGCCCAATGTGGTGGTCGCCCTGGATGCCCGGACCGGACGCGTCTTCTGGACCTACCACCACAAGGTTCCCAAGGAAGTCAGCGTATGCTGCGGCCTGGTCAACCGAGGGTTGGCCATCCTGGACGACCTTCTCTTCCTGGGCACGCTGGACGCCCGCCTGCAAGCCATCGATGCCAAGACCGGTTCCTTGGTGTGGGACGTGAAGCTGGCGGACTTCCGGGACGGCTATGCGGTCACCATGGCCCCGCTCGCGGTCAAGGACAAAGTGATTGTAGGCATGGCCGGGGGCGAGTACGGCATTCGCGGTTTCCTGGAAGCCTACGAAGCCAAGACCGGCAAGAGAGCCTGGCGCTTTCACACCATCCCGGGCCCCGGCGAACCGGGGAACGAAACCTGGGAGGGGGACTCCTGGAAAACCGGCGGGGGGTCGGCCTGGCTGACGGGCTCCTTCGACCCGGAACTGAACCTGCTCTATTGGGGAATCGGGAACCCCGGACCCGATTGGAACGGTGACGTGCGCAAGGGCGACAATCTCTATTCCGACTCGGTGGTGGCCCTGAATCCCGACAACGGCCGGCTTCAATGGCATTTCCAGTTCACTCCCCACGACCTCTGGGACTACGATGCCGTGCAGATTCCCGTCCTGGTCGACATGGAATTCGGCGGCCGGGAGCGCAAGCTGATGCTGTGGGGGAACCGGAACGGTTTCTACTACGTTCTGGACCGAACGGATGGCCGCTTCCTGCTGGGAAACGCCTTCGCCCACCAGACATGGGCCGAAGGCCTGGATGAAAACGGACGGCCCATCAAGAGGGCTGGGGCCGAACCCAGTGTGGAGGGCACCTTGACCTACCCCAGCGTGCAGGGTGCAACCAACTGGTACTCGCCCTCCTACAGCCCCAGATCGGGGCTCTTCTACTTGTCTGCCTGGGAATATGCCAGCGTCTACTTCAAAGGCGATCCCACCTACGTTCGAGGGAATCGCTACATCGGAAGCTTCCCCAGGGGCGTTTACCCGGACGTCATGGTGGACACCGACCCGGGTTACGGCGCCGTGCGGGCCCTGGACCCCAAGACCGGCGAACGCAAGTGGGAATACAAAATGACCAGCGTGACCGAGGGCGGGGTCCTGACCACCGCCGGAGACGTCCTCTTCTCGGGGAACATGGAGGGGCATGTCTTCGCCCTGGACGTCTTCGACGGCAGCCTCCTGTGGAGCCGTAACCTGGGCGGGCGGGTCATCAGCTCACCCATCACCTACCTGGTCGACGACAAACAGCACTTCTCCATCGTGGCCGGGCATTCCCTCTACACCTTTGTTCTGAAGGATTGAATGCTTGATCCTCAAGCGGGCTGCGCTTCAGACAAGGGTCTCTAAAGCATCCAGCCTCCGTGAGCGGACGCACTCGACCAATCAAATGATTCCGGTTCTCCACATCTCCTGAGGAGCCTCATGCTGAATGGAATCTTCGTCGGTATCGTCCTGTTTTCCATCCTGATGGCGGCCTTCTCGGGACGCATGGAGATGCTGAGTCAGGCCGTGCTGGAGTCGGCCCGGTCGGCAGTCACCCTCGCCCTGGGTCTCATTGGAGTGATGGCCTTTTTCCTGGGCCTCATGCGAGTGGCCTCCGACGGCGGGCTATTGCGAATGATGGCCCGCGCCGTACATCCCGTGCTTCGATTCCTTTTCCCCGCCATTCCCAGGGATCATCCCGCCATGAGCGCCATGATCCTGAACATCACCTCCAACCTCCTGGGGCTGGGGAACGCTGCGACTCCGTTCGGACTCAAGGCCATGATGGAACTGGACCGACTCAACAACGACAAGGGAACCGCCACCGACGCCATGGTTCTTTTTTTGGCCCTCAATACCTCCGGGCTGGCACTGCTGCCCTTGGGTGTCATCAGCTTGAGGGCAGCGGCCGATTCTCAGGATGCCGCAGGAATCCTGGCAACCACCTGGTTTGCCAGTGGATGCGCCACCGTAGCCGCCATTCTGGCGGCGACCCTGCTGGCTCGCACTTCACGCTATCGCTTGGCCAAATCGATTTCTACCGAGGCTATCCAGGACCGTCGGGTTGAAACATCTTCCTTTGATCAGGCCCAGGCAGAGGATGTGTCCATGACACCCCGGTCCCAACCGGAACTGGTTCCACCTCGCTGGGGCAAGCCGGCAGTCCTTCTCTTTTACCCGTTATTGTTGACCGCTCTGGCGATGCATATCTTTCGAGAGGTGAATTCCACCCCGGCTATGGACCTGGTACGGAGCATCATGTCTTTCTGGATGCTTCCGGCCCTGATCGCGGGGCTGGTGCTGTTCGGATGGACTCGCGGCGTCAAGGTCTATGAATCTCTGGTGGAAGGAGCCAAGGAGGGTTTTCAGGTTGCTGTCAAAATCATTCCCTACCTGGTTGCCATACTGGTGGCCATTGGAATTTTCCGGGCATCGGGAGGGCTGGAACTGTTGGCCCAGGCAATCGGCCCGCTCACCAACCTGATCGGCATGCCCGCCGAAGCGTTGCCCGTTGCTCTGGTGCGGCCACTCTCCGGGAGTGGGGCTCTGGGAGTGATGACCGAGATCATGAACGCCCAGGGGCCGGACTCCTTCACCGGTTACATGGTCTGTACCTTTAACGGAAGCACCGATACCACCTTCTACATCCTGGCGGTGTACTTCGGCTCGGTCGGCATCAAAAAAACACGCCACGCCCTGCCAGCCTGCCTGACCGCGGATGTCACCGGCATCCTGGCGGCGGTGCTCATCGTGAACCTGCTGTTTGGCTAGCCTGCAAGAAAGGACCCCTTCACCGGACCAATCGTCTTGATTGGTCTGTGTTTGCCCGAGAGCCTCAACTCAGAGAGGCAGCATGGCTCACATTAGAACTATCGAACCGGAAGCAGCCGACGGCGCTCTCAAGGCCGAATATGCCGCCGCAATGGAGCGGTCGGGCAAGGTATTCAACATCCTGAAAATCCAAAGCCTCAATGCTCCCGTACTTCACGCAAGCATGGCCATGTATCTGGCCACCATGCACGGGCCCTCCGGTCTTTCCAGGGCCGAGCGGGAAATGCTGGCCACGGTGGTCTCTCAACTCAACGATTGCTTCTACTGAGTGGAAGCCCACGGGGAGGATCTCCGTATCGCGACGGGAAACCGGTTGTTGGCCGAGACGGTGAA
The DNA here is from genome assembly GCA_965198125.1 of Candidatus Versatilivorator sp. GTDB lineage: Bacteria > Acidobacteriota > Terriglobia > Versatilivoradales > Versatilivoraceae > Versatilivorator. Next base: position 4,709,827 of record CBDAOQ010000003.1, read on the forward strand.
ACGAAATTACCAGGAGGCTCCATTGAGCCCTCGCGAGCGGGCCCTGTGCGAATTTGCCGACAAGCTCACCCGGCACCCTTCCCGGATTACGGCCAAGGATTGCCAACGGTTGAGAACGGTGGGCCTCAGCGATCGAGATATCCTGGATGCCGTCGAAGTGATTGCGTACTTCAATTACATTAACCGTGTGGCCGACGGGTTGGGAGTGGACCCGGAACCCGAAATGAGGCGCCGCGCAAGAGAGTGATTGCGGCCGTCTCCCCAAGGCCGATCACGGAGTGCCTGCGCTAAAGCAAGGAACTCAGGAGTTACCCACCCGATGAACCGCCGTCTTTTACTCGTTCTGATTTGGGGCTTGGGCGTGATGGCCGCCACCCGGTGCGGCCTGTTGCAGGAAGAACTCTGCCGTGTCCGACTCTCGTTGGTCGACAGCAGGACCGGCAAGTCCGTCCCGGGGGTGATTCGATGTTTTGTCCAGGGACAGGCGGAAGCGGTTCCCATTCATGGCTTGCCGGAACGGGGACAAGGAGTGGGATCGGTCGCCCTGCAGCAACTCGGGAAGCGTCCGCCCCGGCGTCCCATCCACGACTGGTACGTTCTGTCGGGGCCCGAGGAAGTGACGCTTCCCAAAAAGCCCCTGCGACTGGAAGCTTTTTCGGGGCTCGAAACGGAGATGGCGACTCTGGAGGTCAACCTGAGCGAGAGGGATCGAGCCTCCTTGACTCTTCCCCTGAAGTCCTTTAGCCAAATAAAAGAAAAGAAGTGGTTTGGCGGAAACACTCACCTGCATCTCTTCAAGCTCGACCCGGAAGAAGCCGATGGTTACCTGCGCAAAATCCCGGCTGCCGACCGATTGGACCTTCTATTCACCTCCTATCTGATCCGCCCTTCCGAAGATGCCGACTACATCACCAACCGCTATCCGGTAGGCGATCTCACCCAGTTCCGTTCCACTGGAGTGCTGGTCAACCAGGGCGAGGAGCATCGTCACAACTTGACCCCCTTTAGTGGAGGCTACGGCCACGTGATGCTGCTGAACATTCGGAAGCTCATCCAGCCGGTCAGCATCGGTCCGGGCATCACCGGATCGGGCAAGCGATGGCACGCCGTTGCAACAGGGGATTGATGAGGCTCATCGCCAAGGCGGCACAGCCATCTGGTGTCACAACGACTTCGGACTGGAACGGGTGGTCAACTTCGTTTTGGGCAAGGTCGATGCCCAGAATATTTTTGACGGACTGTCGCTGGAGAACTATCCCCAATTTGAGGACACCTTTTATCACTACCTGAATGCCGGACTCAGGGTTCCCTTCTCCACCGGTACCGATTGGTTCCTGTTCGACCTCGCCAGAGTTTACACCCGGGTTGCTGCGCCTCTCGGGATCGCCTCCTGGCTGGAGGAACTCAAGCAGGGCCGATCCTTCATCACCAATGGCCCCCTGTTTCACTTCCTGGTTGAGGACCAATCGATCGGAGATACCGTCTCATTGAAATCACCCGGAGAGGTCAGAATCGACGGTCGGGTGTCGGGGCGCATCGACTTCGGCCACCTGGAACTGGTCCACAACGGCCAGGTGGTCGACCGCATCCGGTCCCAAGCGTCGGGAGGCCATTTTTCGGCGAGTCTTCAGAAAAAAGTCGCCGTGGAAGAGCCGGGTTGGATGGCGCTGAGAGTCTCCAGCCAAGCCAACAGCGAGTACGGGTTGCCCATCTTCGGGCACACCTCGGCAATTTATCTCGAGGTCGCGGGACAATCGATTCGCCAACCCGCCGCGGTGGAATATCTCAGAAGACAGATTCAAGAGGCGAGAGCTACAGTGGCCCGCAAGGCACTCTTTGCCACGCCTGAGGGGCGAGAGCGAGTTCTGGCCATCTATGACCGGGGCCTTGCGGCCCTTGATGACGGGCCTCGATCGCCAAGTCCCTAGCCCGGGGTTGTCGCAGGGTGAGCCCCACCAGCTAAACCCCGAGGTGTTTCTCCAGGGTCGCCACCAGCGTGGACAGAGTCTTCACGCGGGCCCAGAGCTTGTCTTCGGCTTCCACGACCGTCCAGGGGGCCATGGAAGTGCTGGTCCGCTCGATCATCTCCGAGACAGCCGCCCGATAGTCATTCCATCGGGCCCGATTCCTCCAATCCTCGGTGGTTATCTTGAACCGCTTGTGCGGAGTGCGTTCGCGTGCCTGGAAGCGGCGCAACTGCTCCTCCGGACTCAAGTGGAGCCAGAACTTGACGCAAACCATACCTGCGGCTGTGAGGTGCCTTTCGAATTCATTGATCTCCTGGTAGGCGCGGCGCCATTCCTCCTCACTTGCCAATCTCTCCACCCGCTCCACCAGTACTCGGCCGTACCAGCTTCTATCGAAGATCGTGAGGTGGCCGGCCTTGGGCAATTGTCGCCAGAACCGCCATAGATAGTGATGGTTCTTTTCCTCGACGGTAGGCGCAGTTATCGGAACCACCTGGTAACCTCTTGGGTCCAGTTCCTGGGTCAGTCGCTTGATGTTTCCTCCCTTGCCTGCCGCGTCCCAGCCTTCATAAACCACTACACTCGCGACCCTTCGCCCATAACACTCGAATTCCAGATCTCTCAGCCGTCTTTGCAGTCTGGCAAGCTGCTTCTCATAGGTTTCCCGATCCAGGTGCCTGCTCAAGTCCGACCGATCCAGCACAGTGGGTTTGGAGTCAACCTCAATGCGGAGTGCGCGACTCCGAATTTCCGGGTCAATGTCGTTCACCGTCCCCGATGACGGCCCGACTTTCTTCCGACCACCGCGTTGCCTGGACAGATGGCTTGTGAGAGCGCCAATCAGGTGTTCGAAGACCTTCACTCGGCGGAATCGGCGGTTATCGGCTTCGACCAGCTTCCAGGGAGCATTGGCCGTACTGGTCAGGGCCAGCATCTCTTCGGCGGCCTCCAAATATTTCTTGTAACTGCGTCCCTTCTTCCAATCCGCCTGATTCCAGCGCCAGCGTTCGAACCGATCGCTCTGCATGCCCGCCAGACGGCGCTCTTGTTCCTTTTTGCTGATGTGGAGCCAAAACTTGATCAGCACGACACCATCGTCCGAGAGTTGGCGCTCGAACTCACGAATTTCACCTCCGGCCGCCAGCGTAGCTTCCCGGTCCAGGTGTCCGTCGACGCGCTCCTCCAACATTTGTCGATACCAGGAGCGATCCCAAAACACCCATTCGCCCTGAGCCGGAAGCCGGGTCCAGAAGCGCCAAAGGAAAGGGTGGAGCTGCTCTTCGAGAGTGGGCGCCTGGGTCGTATAGACCTTGAATCCCCTCGGGTCGAGGGGGCGTACCAACGAATTGATCGAGTCTCCCTTGCCTGCTGCGTTCCAACCCTCGAACAGGACAACAACCGGGACTCGACAGGCCCTCACTGCATGCTGCAATTCCCGCAAGTCCTCCCGCAAACGGGGGATTGCCTCTTGGTATTCCTCCTTGCTGATATTCAGGTCAAGATCAAGAACTTCAAGCATCGGTTTGGGTCCGGGTTTGTCGCACGGTGAGACCCACCAGCTAAACCCCGAGGTGTTTCTCCAGGGTCGCCACCAGGGTGGACAGAGTTTTCACCCGAGCCCAGAGCTTGTCTTCGGCCTCCACAATGCTCCAGGGAGCATAGGGTGTGCTGGTGCGTTCGATGTTACCGAGTGACACTCACACCGCAAGAGCGGCAAGAACTCCAAGCGTTGACCCGCACCGGCAAGACGAGCGGCAAGAGGTTCCTCTACGCACGAGCCCTGCTGCTTTGCGACAAGGGGCCGGGCGGACCGGGCTGGACGGTCGCCCGTACGGCCGAGGCGATGGGCGTCACCGCACGGACGGTGGAGCATTTGAAACGGCGCTTCGTCGAAGAGGGCCTCACGGCCGCCTTGCAGCGCAAGCAGCGGCAGCGCCCGCCACGGGAAGTGACCTTCGATGGGGAACCCTTGACCGGTCGGCGGCATGTCGAGGCCGGAGAGCGTCGCACGCGCCGGGACTGGGCCCGCTGGATCCAGGGTATGCTGCGCACCCGATACCCGCAGGCGGAGCGGGTCGTGTTGATCCTGGACAACCTCAACACCCACGGAATCGAATCGCTGTATGAGACTTTTGCCCCGCAGGAGGCCCGCAGCCTGGCCGAACGCCTCGAGATCCACTACACGCCCAAGCACGGCAGTTGGCTCAACATGGCGGAATGAGATGTGACCGCCTATCGGATCATCCAGTCGAGGAATTTGTCGAGCAGGACCGCAAGACCGGCAATGGTGATTCCGATCTTCCATATCCTGGCTTCGAGTTTGTCGATGTCAGCACTGACGCCGGCGATCTCTGCCTTGAGATCAGCCTTGGTCGCTAACTCGGCATCCGAGCGGCTGATGGCAGCAACGACCGCTTCGGCCTGCCGGGAATCCATGCCGGCGTTTTCAAGCTGCTTGATCGTGGCGTGGGTATCGAGGGTGTAGGTCGTCATGGTGTTCTTGCTTGCCTAGAGACTAGCACAATCTCCCATTTGTATTTCAAATAGGCGTTACCATCCGCTCGGACCATCCGCTCGGATTACTAGAGAAATCTCGGTTTCTTGTCTGTCAGGATTGATGTTGTCAGGATCATATCCGCGCCATTCCAGGGTGAACGATGCAATAAGATTTTCCCAAAATCCAGCCACCTTCCCTCCACAATATCTAGACATGCCTGGCCGGGGATCAGTGCAAACCCTGAACGAACTCCAGCCAGTTCCCCTCCGGATCCTGAGCGTAAACGATTCCCAACTCACCATTCCGGTAGGATCGAAACTTTGGCTCGGTGACGAATCGAACCCCGCGGCTTCGCAATTCCCCATAGGTCTGCCGCAGATCCCTCACGTCAAAACAAACATGGCTGGCACCGAGCTGATGCTTGTCCAGATACCCCTGCCGGGCCGGCGGATTGACGAAATGGACCAACTCGATCTGATGATCGCCGTCAAACCCGACAAACACCAATTGTCGGTGGGCGCCGGGAACACCGGTGTGGTCACCCTCCGCAGGAGCCAGGGAGTCGATGCGACGCAGGATGTGCAATCCAAGGACTTGGGTGTAGAACCGAACCATTCCCTCCAAGTCCTTGACCACGATCCCGGTGTGGTGAAATCCCTCAATCAACCAAGCCACCTATTGGGAGCCATGCCCCCTTGCCTGACTCCCCTCCTCAGTCGAAAGACTCTGCTGCGGAGAACGCAACTTGTAGAAATAGCGCGCTACCAAATGAGGAGGCGCCGGACCGGTTCCCTTGCTGACCAGGAGCCCCAATCCAAACGAAACAACCAATCCCCACAGGTTGGGGTGCAGACCCAGCAAATCGATACGACTTCCCCCAAACAGGGTCGGCAAGAAGAATCCCACCATCACTACAAAACCGCCGACCATGGCACTCAATGCCCCTTGTCGAGTCATTCCTTTCCAGTAGAGTCCCAGCACGACCGGACAAAGAAAGGTGGCGGCAAATCCGCTGCCGGTAAACACGATGATTCGTTGCAAAAAGTCGGGTGGCCGGGTAGCCAGCAGTGTCACTACGATGCCTGCGATCACCGTGGTGGCGTAGCTGGCTCGCTTGACCGTTTGATCGCTGACCTGAGGGTTGATGGTACGCTGGTAAATATCTCGTACCAAACCGGAGCTGATCATCAGAAGAAAACTATCGACCGTCGACATGACGGCGGCAAAGGGCGCCGCCACCAGAACGGCGCCCAGGATCTGGTAGGCGAGCCCCATATCCCCCACGACTCTTGTGGTCACCAGGACCATGGCCTTATCGGAATTTTCGGCGTTCAACTCGGGAATGAGCACCCGCGCCGCCACGAAAATGAAGACCAGCGGCAGATAAATCATGGAATAAAACCCGGTGACAGTGAGGATGGCCCGCTTCAAAGTCCGGCTATCCTTAAAAGCCATCAATCGAAGCATGGTCCCGGGCTGACCCATACCGGTGACGGCCCACATGAAAAAAAACGAAATGGCCATTCCCAAGGGATGAAAGGGGACTCCCTGGGCAGAGCGGCCGGGTCCGAACAGCACTTCGTCGCCGCGCAGGAACAGAAAGCGTTCCGTACCCCGATTACTGTCCAGCCCAATGACTCCTGTGGCTCCCATTTCGTTCCGCCGCCCGAATGCATCCGTGGCCACCTCATTGTTTTCGTATGGAAAGCTGACCCGGAAGCGCGGGCCCAGCTTGGGGTGTTGCTCAATGGCTCGTTTGACATCGTTGCCGGTACTGGTGGTTTGGCCTTCATCGTTGGTGGCCAGCCAGACCTCGATGAAACGATGCTCCTCGGCGACCCATGGATCCCACTTGATCTCCAAGGGGGAGTTGGCTCGCCGCGGGTGGCGATAGAGCAGTCCGGCGGTATCCAGTTGTCCTTGGGCTTGAACCACCAGATCGTTATAGGACCCCGCTACCGACGTGACCAGCGTCGGGGGCCGCTCTCTGAGCTTGCGGTTAATCGCCTCCATCCCCCCGCCCTGCTTGAGGACCACGGGAAGCAGGATGGCGATACCCACCACCATCACCACACCTTGCAAGACGTCGGTCCACACGACCGCTCGAAATCCTCCATAGGCCGTGTAAAAGACCACCGTGACTGCAAAGATGATCAGCCCCGCACTGTAACCCCAATCGGACGGAAGGTTGAATGTCTCCTCGATGATCAGAGCTCCCGCCTTGAATTGAGCAATCAAATTGCAAACGGTAAAGAAAATAATGGTAGCGGTCGCAAACAACCCCAGAGCCGTCGATTCGTAACGGTCGCGAAGCACATCGGGAATGGTGATGGCTCCCGTCTTGCGAGCAAACTGGTTCAGCCGTTTGCCCAAGACCCCCATGCTGCAAACTCCGGCGACCATATAGCTTGCAATCCAGAAGGCCAGTACCCACCCGTAGCTGTAAATCAGGGAGGGGAACCCGGTGAAGCTCCCGCCGGAAGCCGCCGTGGCCGCAAAGGTAAAAGCCAGGGCCCAACTTCCCAGACCCCGGCTCCCCAGAAAATACTCGCCCAGGAACGACTTGGTGGCCAGAAGGCGATGGGAGAGACCAGCCAGAACAAAGACACAGGCGATGTAGGCTATAAAGGTGATGATGGTTGCAGGACTGGTCTCAGTCATGGACTTTCCCTGGCTGGTCGCGTTCCGCGCTTGACGGGCTCAGATCTTCCTCCGAAAAAAAATAGAGGCAGAACAGGACAGTGATAACAACCGCCACCGCCCAGGGGGTTATCACCCCGTAAAACACCCAGTCCGGCACCCCCAGTCCGAATGGGGTAGTCAGGGACTGAGGATGCCTGTCAAATGCCTCCAAGGGTCCGATGAGCTTTCCGATGGAGGGCCCCGTGGCGTTGGGGTGCGGCTCGTGCACCAGGTAACCGCTCAAGTAACAGTAGGTCACCGTGTACAGGCAACAGGCGAGCCACAGCAGGAGGATGAAGATGCATTCTCGAAGTGAGCTGCGAAAGACAGGATCCACCGATTGGCGGGGTTGTATGGAATCGGCGGTCACCGCAAGCCCCCTTGGCCGTAAGCCCCCACACTCCATTCGGCGGAATTCACCACCGACGAGACTGCCGATCGAGACGCCATAATCTGCAAGGGTTTGGTTGGGATGGTTCCATGCAGGCGGTGAGATCGGCGCCCGGCATCCGCACCATGCTCTGCAGGAGCAAGAATCTCGCCGATTTCACGAGGGCAACCGACCGGCTTGCCGAACCCGGAAGACCGGCAAGCCGCAGCCAGCGACCCGCACACTCTACCACGAAACCCTTGGCCTTTGAAGACCCCGCAACCGAGCGGCACAGGCCTGCACCCCTGCGACTTTCAGAGGCCTGACGCATTCTTTCAGATTGCGGGGCCGGCGGCGATTCAACGGTAGTTTCCGTCGACCGCCGGCTGAACCGTCTTGGGCCGAAACCGCTTCGGGCAACTTGACATCTGCGCCTTTTTTGTCAATCATCCATCCCTGCTGAGGCGACCGAGGGCGCCACGAGACGACCGCCATCCACCTGGAACCTGGAATTCCGGCGGGCGTGATCGAGCCTGGCCACCGGAACCCTGAAGAAAACCGCGAGTTGGCTGCACCCCATCCCGAAACGCACGTTTTCCGGGGGGTTGCATTCCCCTGAATACCACTCCAGTGTGTAAATTCGCCCGCGGGAATTGTGTTCAGAATTGATTCTTAGAGCCCATTTGAATGAGGAGCTGATTGGATGATGCAAACTTGGATGACCTTCTTTCCGATTGCAGGACTCATTGGGTTGGCCGTTGCCCTGGTCATTTTTCTTTCCCTCAAACGACTACCTGCCGGCACCGAGTTGATGCGCAGTATCTCGGAGCAGATCCAGATTGGGGCCATGACCTACCTGAAGCGCCAATATCTGACTCTGTTCTTCTTCGTCACCATTGTCGCCGTCCTGCTGGGCCTGTTTTTGCAGTGGCAAACCTCGCTTGCCTTTGTTTCAGGTGCTCTCTGCTCGGCGTTGGCAGGTTTCTTCGGAATGAGGGCAGCCACCAACGCCAACGTCAGAACCACCCAAGCCGCCAAGGAGGAGGGACAGGGCAAGGCATTGCTCACCGCTTTTAACGGTGGCGCCGTTATGGGAGTGAGTGTCGCCAGTTTGGGACTGATCGGCCTGGGTGTCCTGTTCCTGATCTATGGAAAGCCGGAAACCGCCAGCGTCATCAACGGATTTGCCATGGGGGCCAGCTCCATCGCGCTGTTTGCCCGAGTCGGAGGCGGTATCTATACCAAAGCAGCCGACGTTGGCGCCGACCTGGTGGGAAAGGTGGAAGCCAATATTCCAGAGGACGACCCGCGGAACCCCGGCGTGATCGCCGACAACGTCGGTGACAACGTGGGCGACGTGGCTGGCATGGGGGCGGACATTTTCGAGTCCTATGTCGGCTCGATCGTGGCAACCATCGCTATTGGCGCCACGCTGGCCAGCGAAAAGCTGGTGGCGCTGAAAGCAACACCGCAGCTGAGCGATCCGGAAGCCAGGACCATCCTGATGGCCCTGCCATTGATGCTGGCGGTCACCGGTCTGATTGCTTCCTTTGTCGGCATCTTCTCCATGAAGGTCCTCAAACAGATTTCCCCGGCTTCGGCGCTTCGCTACGCGACCTACATCTCAGCTGCCCTGTTCCTGGTGAGCGCCTACGGCCTGGTCTCCACCTATGCCGTCAGCGACCGTGTGTTCTGGGCGATCCTTTGGGGCACCCTGGCCGGCATCTTCATTGGGTTGATTACCGAGTACTACACCTCCGGCAGACCCATACGGAGAATCTGCGATTCCAGTAAACAAGGGGCGGCAACCAACATCATCAGTGGAATGGCCGTGGGTCTCGAGTCCACCGCGTTGCCGGTCCTGGCCATTTGCCTGGCGATCTTCGTCGCCAACGACACGGCCGGCCTTTACGGGGTGGGGATTGCGGCGGTCGGGATGCTGGCAACCGTCGGCATTACCATGTCCGTCGACGCCTACGGCCCCATCGCCGACAATGCCGGGGGAATATCGGAAATGTCCCGGTTGGGGCCCGAGGTGCGCAAGATCACCGACAGCCTGGACGCCCTGGGAAACACCACGGCGGCCATGGGGAAGGGCTTTGCCGTGGGTTCGGCCGCCCTTACGGCGTTGGCTCTGTTTGCCGCTTACTCTCAGGCCGTGGTGGGGGCGATCCAAAGCAAGCTGGAGGCACTCACAAGCACAAACATGGAACTGACCGGCCGCTGGCAACGGTATGCAGCCCTGCTGGCCGACGGTGAGACACCGCTCCAGATCGTGATCACCGAGCCCACGGTGATGATCGGACTATTCATCGGTGGGGTTTTGCCCTTCTTCATAGGCGCCCTGACCATGACTTCGGTGGGTAAGGCGGCCGGAAACATGGTCGAGGAAATTCGCCGCCAGTTCCGGGAAATTCCCGGCCTGCTGGAAGGCAAGGAAGGGGCAGTTCCCGACGCTGCACGTTGCGTGGACATCTCCGCCAGCGCCGCCCTGCGTGAGATGATCCTTCCCGGCGTTACGGCCGTGGTGGCCCCGGTCATCGTGGGCTTTCTGTTGGGGCCGGCCGCCCTGGGAGGCATGCTGGCCGGGGCCACCGTTTCGGGTGTGTTGCTGGCGCTGATGATGGCCAATGCCGGCGGTGCCTGGGACAACGCCAAAAAGGCCATTGAAAAAGGCGACGTGGCCGGAGAGCAGAAGGGCAGCGATGCTCACAAAGCCACGGTGGTGGGAGATACGGTGGGAGATCCCTTCAAGGACACTTCCGGTCCTTCCATGAATATCCTTATCAAGCTTATGTCGGTGGTGTCTCTGGTGATCGCTCCGTTACTGGTCTAGCCCGGGTATGGCGCTTCCCGGCGGCGGCTTGACGCCCAAGTCGGCCACGTGTATAAATTGCTCGGGCATTCGATCAGGCGAGGTACCCAAGTGGCTAAGGGAGAGGTCTGCAAAACCTTTATTCAGGGGTTCGAATCCCCTCCTCGCCTCCAGTTTCTCTTGTCTGCGAACCCTCATCATCGGACAACTCCGGCGCCGGCCGATTCCCGGCCCTCCGACCCGGGGTCAACTCCCGGCGGTTGAACGCAAAAACAGATCTAAGCCCGCATTTCTCACCAGGACGCTGAGCATAAGGTTGAAAAGTGCCTGTCTTTATCATCTTGTGGCGCTTTGTATGGAGTCTTCAGGGTACAGACTGTGCTGGGCTCGCCCTGCGCCTTCGGACCCGGAATCCAACTCGAGATAGATTCGTAACGGGGATCCAGTCCGGTTTTGGGCCGCCGGAGCAGCGACCTGTCTGATTCAGGTCTTGGAAGAGTGCAGGAAGAAGTGGTTTCCTCCCACCGAAAAATCATCCTGGCAGCCCGCCCCCAAGGCATGCCCAAGTTGTCGGACTTTGAACTGGTCAACTCCCAGCTTCCGATCTTGGCTCCGGGGGAGTGTCTCGTCCGGGGGAGCTATCTCTCCCTCGACCCCTACATGCGCGGGCGCATGGACGACCGCAAGTCCTATGCGGCTTCCGTAGAGGTGGGCCAGGTGATGGTTGGTCAGGTGGTGGGACGGGTGGTGGCCTCGCAGGATCCGGGTCTCAAGTCGGGCGATCTGGTGGTGGGAGATTTGGGTTGGCAGGATCAGGCGGTCGCCCCCGCCAAGTCATTGGCCCGAGTGGATCCGGAGCCGGAACCGCTTTCCGCGGCGCTGGGCATCTTGGGGATGACCGGCCTGACTGCCTACTTTGGCTTGCTTCACGTCTGCCAACCGCAAGCTGGAGAGACGGTGGTGATCTCGGGTGCCGCCGGAGCCGTGGGGTCCACTGTCGGACAGATCGCCAAAATCAAGGGATGCCGCGTGGTCGGTGTGACCGGCTCTCAAACCAAGGCGCGCTACCTGAAGGAGCAGATGGGATTCGATGCGGCGCTGGTTTGGGGCTCAGACCGGAAGGACCCGGACCGCCTGGCGGCCTCCTGCCCCGACGGCATCGACGTCTACTTCGACAACCTGGGAGGAGCGGTCACTGATGCCGTGGTGACGCTGCTCAACCTCAAGGCTCGCGTGGCCGTCTGCGGCCAGAGCTCTCAATACAATCTGGATCATCCCGAGCCCGGGCCCCGCTGGTTGCGGAACCTGATTGTCAAGCGGGCCAAGGTCCAAGGTTTTCTGGTGTGGGATTTCGCGGCGGAGCACCCTCAAGCCTTGAAGCAACTGAGGGAATGGCTGCGGGCTGGCAAGCTTCGCAATCGGGAGCACCTGGTGGAGGGTATCGATAACGCCCCCAGGGCTTTCATAGAGATGCTGGAAGGCCGTCACCTGGGCAAGTACCTGGTCAGGCTCTCTCCCGAATGATCGCGCCGAAATGCGGGAGGATCGATCTAAGGCGAAATGTCCTGGTACTTCCGGCACATCCGGCGCAGTATTCTCTCTCTCTCCTGGCAGCCGGACCAATGGTCGGCCTTCTGCTCCAGCCAATAGAGCGCCTGGACGTTCAGCGAGCGCCGCTCCTGCTCTGCTGCCTGGCCGAGGGCCTGGATCAGTTTCTCGGGAACATTCTCAAGGATCAGAGTTGCCATGGGATATTCTCCAGGAGCGGGACGGGGGCCCTATGGTAGCAGATCCGCTGGAGAAGAACGGGACATGGCCCGACAAATCCCACCGGATCAATCGGTATAGGAGGTCACCAGAATGAACCTTGGCTTCTTCATGATGCCGCTTCATCCGCCGGCCAAGTCCCGCACTCAGTGTTTCGACGAGGATATTGAGCTTACCCTTCTGGCTGAGGACTATGGGTTCACCGAGGGCTGGATCGGCCAGCATCTCTCCAACAGTTGGGAGCCGATTCCATCCAACGACCTGTTCATAGCCCATGCGCTGGCCCGCACCCGCAGCATCCGGCTGGGCGGCGCCGTGACCCTGGTTCCCCAGCACCACCCGGTCAACGTCGCCCTGCGCCTGGCCTTTCTGGATCACCTGTCCCACGGGCGGCTGAACTGTGCCTTCGGTCAAGGCGGGACACCCAATGACTGGGAACTCTTCGATCTGCCCGACCCCAAAATGCAGGGTCTTATGACCGTTGAGGGAGTGGACATGATCCTCAAGCTCTGGCAGGCGGAGGCTCCCTTTGACTTCCAGGGGAGGTTCTGGCACATCAAGATGGAGCACACCATCAAGGAACTGGGGGTCGGGGAAATGTTGCGGCCCTACCAACGGCCACATCCCCCCATCGGCATGAGTGTCATCAAGGAAAAATCCCTGGCCGGAAAGATGGCGGGACAACGGGGCTACATGCCCATCAGCTCCAATCTGGTGCCGAGCTCGACCGTAGCCAAGCACTGGCCCCTCTATTGCGCCGGCGCCGAGGAGGCCGGACGTCCCTCCCCGGATCGCTCCATCTGGCGCGTGTCACGCACCATCTTCGTGGCTGAATCCAGTCAGGAGGCCTGGGATTATGTCCTCGGCGGCACCTTTTACGACTCCTACAAGTATCTGACCACACTCATGAAATCAGTAGAGATGTCCCACCTCATGAAGGCCGACCCCGGCATGCCGGACGCCGAGCTGACGCCCGAGTATTTCATCAGAAATGTCTGCATTGTCGGCAATGTCCGGGAATGTATCGCCCAGATCCAGTCGCTGCGGGAGGAGACGGGCGGCTTCGGGACCCTCTTGATGATCACCCATGACTGGGACGATAAAGCCAAGTGGCTCCGTTGCATGGAGTTGTTGGCCAACCAGGTGGTTCCGGCGCTCTCCCGTTGATTCCCTGCCCCTGCCCTACCCGAGAAATCAGAACGAAAGGGTCAGGACATGGCCATCCCACCGCAAATGTTGAAGGCTTGTCCGGTAATGGCGGCCGACTCGTCAGAGGCCAGCAGTATCGCCATCGGAACGATTTCCTGAGGTTGCAGTCTTCTCCCGATCGGAGTGAGCCCCGCCTCCAGCTGCGAGAGCTCGACCCCCATTCTTTGGGCGTCATAGCGGATTCGGCGGTCGTTCATCGCGGTCTGCACGGGACCCGGACAGATGGCGTTGACGGTGATGCCATCCTTGGCCACTTCCAGGGCCAAGGTGCGGGTAAGCCCGAGCAGCCCATGCTTGGAGGCGGCATAGGCCACTCCGTGGAGTTGAGGCATCCTGGAGGCCACCGAGGCGATGTTGATGATGCGCCCCTGTTTTCTCTTGATCATTGACGGCAGGGCAGCCTTGCAAAGCAGGTAGGGAACGGTCAGGTTCAGGGCAAGGGAGCGATCCCAGAATTCGTCGTCAAAATCGCTGAGTGGCTTCGGATTCGAGCTGCTGCCCAACCCGGCATTGTTGACCAGGATATCCAGGCTTCCCAACTCTTTTTCTGTCAAGCCCACCAAGCCCGGAACCGTGGACAAATCCAGGAGGTCAGCCGGAATGGCTACAGCCGCCCTGCCTGAGGCCCGAATCTGTTGAACCAATGAATCCAGGTCTTGCACGCTTCGTGCGGTAACGGCCACGCCGGCGCCTTCCGCAGCAAGCCCCAGGGCGATGGATCGACCGATGCCGCGGCTGGCTCCGGTGATGAGGGCTACCTTGCCATTCAGCTTGGGTGAGTCCATGGGCTGGGTCCTTTCCTGATCTTCGGGCTGCCGCAACTGGATCGAGTGGAAAGAATACTCCGAACCTTGTCTCCTTTCAACCAGGGCCGGAACGGATCGGCTTTCGGCCCTCAACCCCATCAGCTCTCACCCGGGGGGCCGACCGCTGCGGCTTCCTTCACGGGGAAGTCCCGGACGAAGACCGTTGCTGTCGGATTTCCGCAAAGGACGTTCAACTCGATGTCTCACGAATGCGGACCGAGCAGGGTGCACGTCGGCTTTCTGAGAAGTCGCCCGCCAGACACCCCCCACGGCACCGCCGGGACGGCATCGCCGGGACGGCATCGCCTGGGAGCGCGGGCGGGACGCCCGCATCCTGTCCCTTTGGCCGCCGCTGAGCTTCCGTGCGATGCTGCAGGCAGCCACCCTGTCGGCGGGAACAGCATCGGCCAGGCCGAAGGAGAGCCATGGCGCCATTCCCGGTTGATCCAAGTGGGGGAGATGGCCGGAGCTGTGACAGGCTTGGTGCGGGCGGGACGCCCGCGCTCCCAGGAAGCCATCATTGTGCGGGCGGGACGCCCGCGCTCCCAGGAAGCCGTCATCCCATGACATCACTTTTCTGACGTGCACCCGACCGAGCACAAATCCTTGACATTTATGGCAAAAGCGGCTAGGTTGCCGCGACCGGGCAATCGGAGGGCTCGAGACTATCCAGAATGGAAAAGTGGCCGTTCTTCAGCCATATCAAGCCCTTTCTTCCGCTCATCGCAGCCGCCACCCTGCTGATGGGTCTGGCAACGGGACTCAAGGGCTTCCTGGCCATCCTGGTTGGACCGGTTATGGATTACGTACTCGTTCCCGATCCCCCAGACAGGGTATTGCTCGGAACGCTGCCCCTCCTTTCCAAGGAAATCTACCTGGAACAGATCAATCCGTTTCCCTTTGACGTCCCTTGGCTGGTCGTGGGATTGTTGGGAGTTCTGGCCACGCTCGCCAAGGGAGTCTCCGAATACAGTTCGACCTATCTCGTGAACTACGTTGGGCAGTCCTGCGTGGCCCGCCTGAGAGCGACTGCTTACGAGAATGTGGTCTATCAGTCGTCCCATTTCTTTTATAACCATACCACCGGAAATTTGATCTCCCGGATCACCAACGACATCGAAAAGATTCAGTTTGCTTTCTCCACCAATCTGGCCGATGCACTGAAGCAAACGCTGACGTTGCTGATTTTCCTCGGCATTCTGTTTTATCTCGACTGGAAGCTTGCCCTCATCATTTTCCTGGCAGCGCCGTTGATTGTTCTGCCCTCCAGGATCCTGGGACAGTTCGTCCGACGGCTCAGCCGGGCCAGCCAGGAAAAGCTGGGCCAGGTTGCCGAGATTCTTCAGGAGAGCATCAGCGGCCATCGTATCGTCAAAGCATTCTCCATGGAGCAGTTTGAGTTGGACCGGTTTCGGTACACCGTTCGACAACTGGCCAGGATCAATCTCAGACACCTTCGTCTGCAGGCGCTTCCGTCGCCCCTCATGGAGTTGTTGGGAGCTTTGCTGCTGGTGCCGCTGCTCTACTATGCCCAGCAGGCGATCGGCCAAGGCCGGATGAGCCAGGGAGATTTTGGAGTATTTTTTGTGGCCCTGGTGAGCCTGTACGAACCCATGCGGCGCATGAGCGGCATCTACATGAACTTTCAACATGCCAAAGGCGCATCGGGAACGGTCTTTCAGATCATGGTCGAGCCTCGTCAGGTGGTGGAAAAGCCTGATGCGGCCGAACTGTCCGACTTTCAACGTCAGATTGAGTTCCAACAAGTGAGCTTCAACTATCCCGAGAGTGGCCTCCCGGTATTGCAACGGGTGAACCTGAGGGTCGGCCGCGGCGAAGTGGTAGCCCTGGTTGGACCCAGCGGTTCGGGGAAAAGCAGCCTGGTCAATCTCATCCCCCGCTTTTTCGATCCCACCGAGGGTCGGGTGCTGATCGACGGCATCGACATTCGCCAACTGAAGCTGGACTCCCTGCGTGGCTTGATGGGGATGGTGACCCAGGAGACCATCCTTTTTAACGATACGCTGCGTAACAACATATGCTACGGCAGGACCCAAGTGACGGAGACCGAGATGCGCACTGCGGCGCGGGCAGCCTTGGCCGAGGAGTTCATCCTGGAGCTACCCCGTCAGTACGACGCCAACATCGGCGAGCGGGGTCAGCAACTCTCGGGGGGACAACGGCAGCGGCTGGCGATTGCCCGTGCGCTTCTGAAAAACGCTCCCATTCTGATTCTGGACGAAGCCACTTCTTCCCTGGACACCGAATCCGAGATTCTGGTGCAACGAGCACTGGCCAATCTCATGCGCGGCAGAACGGTGATTGTCATTGCCCACCGGCTTTCGACAATTCGACGGGCCGATCGCATTGTGGTCATCGAGCAGGGACAGATCACCGAGGTCGGGACCCACTCCGACCTGATGGAAAAGCGAGGAATGTATCAAAGGTTGCACGATCTCCAGGTTGAAGGCGATGGGGCCGCATTGCCCACCTAGCCCGCATTTCTTCACCGAGAGGACCTGTATCGTGCAGCTTCCGGTGCCGGAAGCGATGATCGGATGCCCATGATGCATAGCATGACCGGATATGGTCGAGGACAATGGCAGGAGGGGAGTTGGATTTGCCGGGTTGAGGTCAAGTCCGTCAACCACCGGTTCCTCGACATCCACAACCGGCTCCCTTCCGAGCTCTCAGGCCTGGATGGCAAGGTTCGAAAATGGATCCAGGAACGAATCAAGCGAGGACGCATTGACCTGTTTTTGAAGATCGAAAAAAGTGACGACTCGGGGTTCAGCCTGAACAGGCCGTTGTTGAAAGGCTATCTGGATGCCCTGAAGCTTCTTGAGATGGACCATTCCATCAAGGGAAGCATCGACCCGA
Source organism: Candidatus Versatilivorator sp. (assembly GCA_965198125.1). Classification (GTDB taxonomy): domain Bacteria; phylum Acidobacteriota; class Terriglobia; order Versatilivoradales; family Versatilivoraceae; genus Versatilivorator. The sequence goes on from CBDAOQ010000003.1 coordinate 4,726,820, forward strand.
GTCAGCTTCTGCGAACGCCCGGGATGTTGGCACAGGAGTCGGTCCATTTTTCGGATGCGCAGTTGGCCATTCTGGAGGTTGGTATTGCCAGCGCTGTCTCCCGGGCTCTGAGCGACTTGACAGCCATGAGGAGGGCGGAAGGCCAGGTCCTGGAGGCGGAAATCCAGCAGCGCCTGGACGCAATACAGACGGAGGCCCAACGGATAGAGACGCAGTCGGAAGGACTGCTGGAGTTGCATCGAGAGCGTTTGCAGGCTCGCATGGAAGCCATCCTTGCCGACATCAGCACGGACCCCGCCCGTCTGCTTCAAGAGGCTGCCTACCAGGCCGACCGCGGCGATATCACAGAGGAGGTATCTCGACTGATCAGCCATGGGGCGCAGTGTCGGGTCCTGTTGTCCGGCTCGGGAGAAGTGGGCAAGAAGATTGATTTCATCATGCAGGAAATGAACCGCGAGGCAAATACGATTCTGTCCAAGAACGCCGGCTTCGCGAAGCACCGAATGGACATTACCAACGCAGCCATTGCGATCAAGACCGAGATCGAAAAAATTCGTGAGCAGATCCAGAATGTGGAATGAGCTTGGTCCCGATTCGAGACCAAAGGATCCACCACCGTTTTGATTAGGGCATGAAGGCAAAGGGTCAGATCTTTATTGTGTCGGCGCCATCCGGATCGGGCAAGACTACATTGCTGAGAAAACTCCTGGAGGAAGATCAGCGGTTGAGTTTCTCGGTGTCCCACACGACCCGAAAACCGAGAGGCCGGGAGCGTAACGGCAAGGAGTACTTCTTCGTCAGTGAGGCGGATTTTGAAGCTATGATCGGCCTCGGCCAATTCCTGGAGTACGCCAGGGTCTTCGACAACTACTACGGTACCTCGCGGCGATACGTGGAGGAGTGCATCGCCGCCGGCACGGATCTGCTCTTGGATATCGACACCGATGGGGCGGTTCAGGTAAAAAAGCAACTGCCTGAGGCCGTTTCCATCTTCATCCTGCCTCCTTCGTTCCAAGCTCTCAAACAACGCCTGGAAAAACGCCACCTTGACAGTGTCGAAACCATCCGGCGGCGACTGGAATGGGCGAGCCGGAAGGAGATTTATCAATACCGCCACTACGACTACGTAGTGGTCAACGACCTGCTCAGCCAATCCCATGATCGACTGCGCTCTATCGTCCAAGCGGAGAGATGCCGTCAAGATCGATCACTTCACCAGATCGAAACCATCCTGAAATCCTTTGGAGGAGATTCCATTGACCAGTAACATCGGACAAATTGACAGCAAATTTCGATACGTCATTGTGGCAGCCAAACGAACCCGGCAACTGCAAGCCGGTTCCACCCCTCTGATTCAGGGCCAGTCAAAAAAATTCACCCGGATTGCCCAACAGGAAGTCGCTTCGGGCTTGGTGAACTTTGAGATCGTCGGGGATGAATCCCAAGACGAAGAAGAGGCCGTGTCGATCGAGGCGGCCACGGTCTCCCATTGAGCAGCACCCCTGGGAAGCCGTTTCTCCAGAGGCCATCAAATCACATGAATCCGAGCCTGATTGTGCTGGGTGTGACCGGGTGTATTGCCGCCTACAAATCCGCCGAGCTTCTGCGTCTCCTTCAGAAGCAGGGATTTGAGGTGCAGGTGGTCCTCACCGAGCATGCTCAGAAGTTCGTCACCCCAATGACTTTGGCGGCCTTGAGCCGGCGCAGAGTCATCACGAGCCTATACGAACAGGAACAGCATGCTGAAGGCCCCCAAGATGTCGCCATAGAACACGTTCAGCTTCCCCAGGCTGCCAGCGCTCTTCTGGTAGCTCCCGCCACCGCCAACTGTCTGGCCAAGTTTGCCGGCGGCATCGCCGATGACTTCCTTTCAACCCTTTACCTGGCGACCGCCGGTCCGGTGGTTGTGGCTCCCGCCATGAACGTGCATATGTGGAACCACCCAACGGTGAGGGAAAATGTCAGGCGGCTTCGCTCTCTGGGAGTGATCCTGGTGGAGCCGGAAGAAGGGTACCTGGCCGAGGGCATCGAGGGAAAAGGTCGAATGGCCGATCTGGGAACCATTGTGGGCACCGTGGTGAGAGCTGCCCGAGGCCCCCAGGATCTGACCGGAGAGACCGTTCTGGTCACGGCTGGCCCCACTTGTGAGGACATCGACCCGGTCAGATATCTGACCAACCGTTCCTCTGGCAAGATGGGTTACGAAATCGCTTCCGCAGCTCAATCTCGCGGGGCCACAACCATTTTGGTCAGCGGTCCTACCCAGCTTCCCCCGCCCTCTGAGGTCCGATGTTTTCGGGTGCGTTCCGCTGAGGAAATGAAGTCCCAGGTACTGCACCATTTTCCCAGGGCAACCATTGTGATCAAGGCAGCCGCCGTGTCCGACTTCAAACCCGCCAGCCGTTCCGGGCAGAAGCTGAAAAAGGGACAGGCCCCCCAACACCTGGCGCTGGTCCCGACTCCCGACATCCTGGCTGAGTTGTCCCGCCACAAGCGTACTCAGATTCTGGTGGGATTCGCTGCCGAAACCGAGCATGTGCTGGAAAACGCCCGCAGAAAATTGACAGCCAAGAAACTGGACGTCCTGGTGGCGAACGACATCACTCAGGAGGGAGCCGGTTTTGACGGGGACACCAATGTGGTCACCATGATCACCGGCAGGGGTTCAGAAATCTCCCTGGGGAAACGTTCCAAAAGAGAGATTGCTCACGCCATCCTGGACCAAGTGGTTGCCTTGAAGAAACACCATGCCTGACAATCCCGCTCTTGCCTTATTGGAACAATTGAAAGCTCACCTGGAGTATTTCGGCGAAACAGGGATCGACCGTTTCGTCCCGAAAGCGGTGACCGGCGCTGTCAGTTTGGCGGCAGCGGAAAGCAGAGGAAGGAACAGGCGGGTCCCCCCATCGCCCCAGTCCGCGCCGTCGACCCAGGCCTCCCTGTTCGCCGAATCCAGCCCGGTTCGCGTTCGAGACACCTCCCTGGAAGAGGTTCGCGAGGACCTGGGGGACTGCCAAAGGTGCAAGCTCTGTCAGGAACGCACTCACATTGTGTTCGGAGCCGGCCACCCGCGGGCCCGCCTGGTCTTCGTCGGCGAGGGACCTGGCGTTGACGAGGACCGGCAGGGCCTGCCTTTCGTGGGACGGGCGGGACAGTTGCTGACCAAGATGATCGAATCCATACAGATGCGGCGGGATGAGGTTTACATCTGCAACGTGGTGAAATGCCGGCCACCCCGGAACCGCACGCCCGAAGAAGATGAGATCACCGCCTGTTCGCCCTTTCTGGTGCGCCAGCTTGCGGTCCTGCAGCCCGAGGTGGTCTGTTGCCTCGGCCTTACCGCGGCCCAAACCCTCTTGCAGGTCAGGACTCCGATAGGTCGCCTCCGTGGAGAGATCTACTCCTTCCAGGGAGCCCGATTGATTGCTACCTATCACCCGGCCTACCTGCTGAGGAATCCGGCTGCCAAGCGGGATGTTTGGGAAGACCTCAAGCGGATTCGGTCCCTCCTTTCCTCCTCATAGCCTTAGTCTGAAACAACAGAAAAAAGACAAAAGAAAAAGAGTTATCCACGAAGGGCCACGAAGGCGTTGAGGTTAACCGCGACGGGATACCAAGGTCACGACGGGATAGTCGATTTCAGATTGTTTTGCTCTCGGATGATCTGCCCGGCAGGGCAGGGGCCCCACTTGTCTGAAACCCATTGAAGAGGTTATTCACGAAGGAAAAGGAGTTATCCACGAAGGGACACGAAGGACGACGAAGGGACACGAAGGGGTTGGAGAAGGCTCGAGTGGGATCCGCCAAAGGTCGGAAGAGGGCAAGGTGTCCGGTTCACACCGAGATCACTCGCCCCTGGAGGGGGAGTCGACAGGGGCGTAGCCCGCGGTCGAGCCGGTGGGGGGCCAGCCTCGTGATTTGCGGGGATTATTAACATGGATGCGCAGGATTTACAGGATTGGGTTTCAGGAGTCCGGCGTTCTGTAATCCCGCGTATCGTTTAAACGGATTATTAACATGGATGCACAGGATGCACAGGATTTTTTTAGGAAACGGCTAGCTTGTAGTCCCGAGTATCCGCAATTTCGCACACGATCATCGCCCGAGCCGGCTTCTCGTGCAGCAGCGTCCCGTCCTGGTTATCCTGTGCATCCTGTGCATCCATGTCAATTGTGAAAAAATGTCGATCCCCGGGCGCCAGCCTGGGGTTCCCCCACCGCATCAGCCTTCGCCTGAGGGCTCGCCCAATCAACAACTGGTCAATCAGTTAATTGGTGTTCATTCGTGTCCATTCGTGGTTCTTCAGGTTCGTCGTACCCCTTTGTGGATGCCGTTAGTGGTTACCCCTAAATGGGTTTCAGACAGGAGCGCAAGCCGTCCAAAAACGGCCTCGTGAGCGCCATGCCCCGGTTGCCTGGGTCGCGCGGGGTATGGTAGCATCCAGGGTTTTTGTGAGCGGTTCAAGGCTGGCAACCGTCAAGCCCTCAAGCCCTGTTCGGAAAGGAATTCACCATGAAGGTCTATCCGCCTGTGGATATACGCAATGTCGCCGTGACGGGACACGGGTCCTCGGGAAAGACTTCCTTGGTGGCGGGCTGTCTCTACGTCGCCGGTGTCGGCAATCGGCTGGGACGGGTCGAGGAAGGGACTACTCTTACCGACTTTGATCCGGAGGAGATTGAACGACAAATAAGCATCTCCTCCGGTCTCGCCTTCATGGAACGAGGCAAGACCAAGATCAATCTTCTGGACACTCCGGGAAAAGGCATTTTTATTCAAGACGCCCGTAACAGCATGCGGGTTGCGGAGGCCGCCCTCATCGTCGTCGACGCCGTGGCCGGGGTTGAGGTCCAAACCGAGAAGGTGTTTCAGTTTGCCCAAGAGTTTGATCTGCCGGTCGGCTTTGTCCTGAACAAGCTCGATCGCGAGAACGCGGATTTCGAACGTGCGGTCTCCCTCTTGCAGGAACACTTCGGACGCACAGTCACTCCGATGCAGATCCCCATCGGCAATGAAAAGAACTTCAGCGGAGTGATCGATCTGGTTGAGTCGAAAGCTTCCCGGTATGAGCCCGATGGTGATGGAAACGGAACCCCCATGGAAATCCCGGAGTCTCTCAAGGAAGCAGCCGAAAAGGGCCATGAGACGATTGTGGAGATGGTTGCCGAAGGTGACGACCAATTGATGGAGCAGTTTTTCGATCAGGGCACCATTCCAAACGAGGATCTGGTTCCGGGGTTGAAGCGTGCCGTCGCGGAGCGACAACTTTTTCCAGTCTACTGCTACTCGGCCCTCCTGAACGTGGGACCCAGCGATCTGGTGGACGCCCTCGTCGACTATCTGCCCTCCCCGGCCGAATCCACATTCCGACTCGGGGGCGACGGGGAGGGCTCCGGCCATCGTCAGGGGACGGAAAACGAACCCGCCTCGGCTTATGTCTTCAAGACCGTCGCGGATCCCTTCGCAGGAAGACTGTCCTATCTCAAAGTGGTTTCAGGAGTTTTGGAGAACGACGCTACGCTGTCCAACTTCAACCAGGGACTCTCTGAAAGAATGGCCCACCTGTCCGTCCCTCAAGGCAAATCTGCCGTGGAAATCTCCAAGCTGTTTCCCGGAGATATCGGTGTGGTGGCAAAGCTCAAGGAAACCGTCACCGGAAACACGCTGGGGGACAAAGACCACCCCATCCTCTACGACAATTTGAACTTCCCGGAACCGTTGATCTCTTTCGCCGTCGCGCCCAAGTCACGGGGGGACGAGGACAAGATCAGCAACGCACTCCACAAGATTCTGGAAGAAGACCCCACCTTACGCTTTGGCCGGGATCAGCAGACCAACGAGATGCTGCTGTCGGGCATGGGACAGCTTCACATCGAAATTATCGTGGCACGCCTGAAAAAGCGGTTTTCTGTCGCCGTCGGGTTGAAGACACCCAAGATTCCTTACCGGGAAACCATTCGTGGAAAGGCGGATGTTCAGGGGCGGCACAAAAAACAATCTGGTGGCCACGGGCAATACGGAGACTGCAAGATCCGTATGGAACCCTTGGCGCGGGGAGAAAATTTTGAGTTTGTGAATAAAATCTTTGGCGGATCCATCCCCAGAAACTACATCCCGGCTGTTGAAAAAGGGATTCTGGAATCAGCCTCTCGGGGCTACCTGGCGGGATACCCGGTGGTCGATTTTCAAGTAACGCTCTATGACGGATCTTACCACGACGTGGACTCCTCCGAGCTTGCGTTCAAAATAGCAGGATCCCTGGCATTCAAGAAAGCGATGGAGCAGGCTTCCGCGGCATTGCTGGAACCGATCATGAATGTGGAAGTCTATGCGCCGGAAGCCTATGCGGGCGATTTGATGGGAGACTTGAATTCCCGCCGTGGTCGGGTTCAAGGAATGGACTCACGTCCCGGCACGCAGGTCATCAAAGCCCAGGTCCCGATGGCCGAGATGCTCTCCTATGCGCCCACCCTCACTTCACTGACCCAGGGCCGCGGGGATTACACCATGGAGTTCTCTCACTACGAGATCGTTCCGGCCCAGATCGCCGAGAAAATCATTGATCAGGCCAAGGCGGCCGCTGAGGGCAACCAGGGCGAAGGATAAAAAGACACGAAGGTGAAGAGAAAGCGCACTAGGTCGTTACCTGATCCCTGACCGTCTCTTCAACAAAAGCCGGGCTTCGCTCCCCGGCCTCACCTTCCGTATCGAGGTCCAATTCCTCCGGGACCTCGGACTTCAGCTTCACGTTCCGGTAGTAGTCCATCCCGGTCCCCGCAGGAATCAGTCTCCCCATAATGACGTTTTCCTTCAGACCCCGCAGATAGTCCACCTTGCCGCTGATGGAGGCCTCGGTCAGGACCCGGGTGGTCTCCTGGAACGAGGCTGCCGAAATAAACGAGTCGGTTGACAGCGAAGCCTTGGTAATCCCCAACAGCAAGGGACGACCGTCCGCAGGCTTGCCGTCAGCCGCCATGGTTCGCTCGTTCTCCTCCTGGAAGCGGAATTTATCCACCTGCTCTTCCAGCAGAAACTCGGTATCGCCAACATCCTCGACCTTCACCCAGCGCATCATCTGGCGAACGATCACTTCAATATGCTTGTCATTGATATTGACTCCCTGCAACCGGTAGACCTCCTGGATTTCGTTGACCAGGTAGGATTGCAACTCCTTTTCCCCAAGCACGGCCAGAATATCGTGGGGATTGCGGGGACCGTCCATGAGGGACTCCCCGGCTCGGACCGCATCTCCCTCCTGAACATTGATGTGAACCCCTCGAGGCAACGCGTACTCTCGATCCATCCCGTTGTCGCTGGTTACCGAAATCTTACGAGTCCCCTTTGAGATATCGCCATACTTAACCACGCCGTCAATCTCGGTGATAACTGCGGTTTCCTTGGGTTTGCGAGCTTCAAACAGCTCGACTACACGGGGCAATCCCCCGGTAATATCCTTGGTTTTGGTTGTTTCCCTGGGAATCTTGGCCAGAATGTCTCCGGGGTGCACCTCTTCGCCATCCACCACCATCAGGTGCGCTCGGGAGGGCATGAGATATTTCTTCACCGTGCGGGCCTTGACACCGCCCTTCCCGTCGCCACTCTTGATAGTGATCTGGGGCTGTCTCTTCTCATCCTGCGACTCGGTCACCATCCAATGGGACAGGCTGGTGACTTCATCCACCTCCTCCTTCATGGTCACACCCTCGACCAGATCCTTGAATTGGACGAACCCACCCACTTCGGTGAGAATGGCGTAGGTATACGGATCCCACTCCACCAAGCCCTCCCCGATCCGCGCGGCCTGCCCATCTTCGACCTTGATCTTGGCGCCATATACCACTGAATAGCGTTCTTTCTCTCGTCCCTTGTCATCCACGACCGCGATGAGGCCATTCCGATTCATCACCACCAGATCACCCTGCTTGTTACGCACCGTGGCAAGATTGATGAATCGAATCATCCCCTTGTTCCTGGCTTCCAGGGTAGACTGCTCCGAAATCCGGCTGGCGGCACCGCCGATGTGGAAGGTGCGCATGGTCAACTGGGTGCCCGGCTCTCCAATGGACTGAGCCGCAATGACTCCCACGGCTTCGCCCAACTCAACCATGTTGCCCGTCCCCAGATTGCGCCCGTAACATCTCACACACACCCCCCGGCGGGTTTCGCAGGTGAGCACCGACCGGATCTTGACCCGTTCCACCCCAGCCCCTTGTATCTCGCTGGCCAGGCTCTCGGTGATCTCCTGGTTGACGCCGACAATGGTGCGGCCTTCGTAGTCCTTGATCTGCTCCAACGATACTCGACCCACGATCCGATCCCGCAGCGGCTCGATGATTTCACCGCTTTCCACGATTGGGCCAACCCAAATGCCATCCAAGGTCCCGCAGTCTTCCTCGGAAATGATGACGTCTTGAGCCACATCTACCAACCGCCGGGTGAGATATCCCGAGTCAGCCGTCTTCAAGGCAGTGTCGGCCAATCCTTTACGAGCCCCGTGGGTCGAGATGAAGTACTGCAATACCGTCAATCCCTCACGGAAATTGGCCTTGATCGGGGTTTCGATAATCTCGCCCGAGGGCTTGGCCATCAGGCCCCGCATCCCCGCCAGCTGACGGATCTGCTGTTTGGAACCTCGAGCCCCTGAATCCGCCATGATGTAAATCGGATTGAACTCCTTTCCTTCCCGGTTCTTCCTTTCGATTCCGTGAATCATCTCGTCGGCGACCTTCTCGGTCACGTCGGACCAAATTTCGATCACCTTGTTGTAGCGCTCGCCCTTGGTGATGGCCCCTTCCTGATACTGATCTTCAACGCTGAGAACTTCCTTTTCGGCGTTGTCCACCAGTTTGGGTTTTGACTCCGGAATGAGCAAATCCTCGACTCCAATGGAAATCCCGGCCTTGGTGGCATAGGAAAATCCAAGGGCCTTGATTTCGTCGAGCACCTGGACAGTCTTCTCCAAGCCCAATTTCAGGTAGCAGTACTGCACCAGTTGGGACAATCCCTTCTTCTTGAGCAGTCCGTTCACAAACGGCAAAGCCCGGGGAAGATGATCATTAAGGATGACCCGACCCACGGTCGTATTGATGAAACCCCGCTTCAGAGTGAAGCATTCGGTGTGCAGGACGCTCTGGTCGTCGTAAGCGTTGGTGAGGTCAATCACTTCCCCGCTGTAGCGAAAGCGAATAGGAGTAAGCGTCTCCAATTCACCCATTTCCAAGGCCAGCAACACCTCCTCGCTGCTGCCGAAAGCTCGCCCCTCTCCCCGGGTTCCCGGTTTGGACATGGTCAGGTAATAACAGCCCAGAACCACGTCTTGGGAGGGAACGGCGATCGGGATGCCGTTCGAGGGCGATAATATGTTGTTGGCTGAAAGCATCAGAACCGAGGCTTCGATCTGAGCTTCCGGCGAGAGCGGGATGTGAACAGCCATCTGATCCCCATCGAAGTCGGCATTGAAGGCCGTGCACACCAGAGGATGGATCTGGATGGCCTTTCCCTCGACGAGAATGGGCTCAAAGGCCTGAATTCCCAGACGGTGCAGGGTGGGAGCACGATTGAGCAACACGGGGTGTTCCCGAATGACTTCCTCCAGGATATCCCACACGATGGGGTCCTGCTGCTCTACCAACTCTTTGGCGGCTTTAATGGTGGTGCAATGCCCATCCTGCTCCAAACGGTTAAAGATAAACGGCTTGAAGAGCTCAAGGGCCATCCGCTTGGGGAGCCCGCACTGGTGCAACTTGAGGTCGGGACCCACGACGATCACCGAGCGTCCGGAGTAGTCCACACGCTTCCCGAGCAGGTTCTGGCGGAAACGGCCCTGTTTGCCTTTCAACGTGTCTGAAAGGGACTTCAAGGGGCGGTTGTTGGCGCCACGCAGCACGCGCCCCCTTCGACCGTTGTCAAAGAGCGCATCCACGGCCTCCTGAAGCATTCGCTTTTCGTTGCGAACAATCACGTCGGGCGCGTGCAGCTCAATAAGCTTCTTCAATCGATTGTTGCGATTAATCACCCGTCGGTAGAGATCATTCAGATCGGAAGTGGCGAAACGTCCTCCGTCCAGCGGCACGAGCGGGCGGAGCTCCGGTGGGATCACCGGAATCACATCCAGAATCATCCATTCCGGCTTGTTCCCCGACTTTCGAAAGGCATCCACCACCTTGAGGCGTTTGGAGAATTTGAGCTTTTTCTGCTGGGAGGTCTCCGTCTTCATACGATGGCGCAGCTCGATGGACAGTTCCTCGATATCGAGCTGCTTCAGGAGTTGTTTGATCGCCTCAGCACCCATCAGGGCCGTAAATTTATCAGGGTACTCCTCCATCATTTGTCGATACTTCTCTTCGCCGAGGACTTCCTTCTCGTTCAGAGGGGTCTCGCCGGCATCCAGAACCACGTAAGCCTCGAAATAAAGGATACGCTCCAAGTCTCTCAAGCTCAGGTCCAGCAGATGCCCGATCCGACTCGGCAACCCCTTAAAGAACCAGACATGGGAGCAGGGACTTGCCAACTCGACGTGGCCGAGACGCTCCCGCCGCACCTTGGACAGCGTGACCTCAACCCCGCACTTGTCGCAAATCACTCCCCGGTGTTTCATCCGTTTGTACTTCCCGCAAAGACACTCCCAATCGGTGACGGGGCCGAAGATTTTGGCGCAGAACAGACCGTCCCGCTCCGGCTTGAAGGTTCGGTAGTTGATGGTCTCAGGTTTGGTGACTTCACCCTTGGACCACGATCGGATCGTGTCCGGCGAAGCCAGACTGATCCGGATACTGTCAAAGTCCGCGGTGAAGTTTCCTCGATCATGAGGGTTTGGTCCAAACACTATCGCCTCCTTGAAAAGCCGGCTCCGCGTAGTTGGTATTGCTTTTCGATTCAGCCATGGGTCACATATCGGAAAACCCACGACAGAAGACTGCATTCCGTTTCTAATTTTGCTCGTATTTCTTCAGCAACTCCACATCCAGACAGAGACTCTGCAGCTCACGAATCAAGACGTTGAAGGATTCCGGCAAACCGGGCTCTACGGCCGCCTCACCCTTGACAATGGCCTCGTAGATCTTGGCGCGCCCAAAAACATCGTCGGCCTTGGCGGTCAGCAGTTCCTGCAGGATATGAGCGGCGCCATAAGCCTCGAGCGCCCAAACTTCCATCTCCCCGAATCGCTGGCCTCCGAACTGGGCTTTGCCCCCCAGCGGCTGTTGGGTAATGAGAGAGTAAGGTCCGATGGAACGGGCATGGATTTTGTCGTCCACCAGGTGAGAGAGCTTCAACATGTAGATATAGCCTACGGTCACCTCCTGCTCGAAGCGTTCCCCGGTCAGACCGTCACACAAATAAGTTTTCCCGGAATTGGGGAGCCGGGCAGCGTCCAACTGAGACTTGATTTCCCGCTCCGAAGCACCATCAAACACGGGGGTGGAAAAATGCAATCCGAGAGCACTGGCGGCCCAACCCAGATGGGCCTCCAGAATCTGCCCCACATTCATGCGAGAGGGGACTCCCAAGGGGTTCAAGACAATCTCAACTGGCGTTCCGTCCGGCAGATAAGGCATATCCTCCTCGGGCAGAATCCGTGCAATGACCCCCTTATTGCCGTGCCTCCCAGCCATTTTGTCGCCCACTGAGAGCTTTCGCTTCATGGCCACATAGACCTTGACCAGCTTGATAACTCCGGGTGGCAACTCATCGCCCTTCTTCAACTTGGCGACCCGCTCTTCATGGAGTGCCTGCAGCACTTCGATCTGCCGTGCCGTCATTTTCTCGATTTGCAGGACTTGCGATTCCAGTTTTGGATCCTTGCGGCCAATCTCGACTCGACACAGATCCCTGGCACCCAGGCGCTGAATAATCTCCCGACTCAACCGGGTCCGGCGGGTCAGAATTCGTTTTCCGCTCCGCTCGTGGATCAGATCGGCAGCCAGAACCTCTCCCTCCAGCAGTTCGCAAAGCCGCTTGTTACGCTCATCGGTCAGAATCCGTATTTCATCGTTGATGTTTCTCTCGATCCGCTCGACTTCGTGGTCCTCGATGGCTTTGGCTCGCTCGTCTTTCTCCTGACCCTTCCGAGAAAAGACCTTGACATCCACCACCACGCCTTCAATCCCGGGCGGCGTGATAAGAGAGGCATCGCGCACATCGCCCGCTTTCTCCCCGAATATAGCCCTCAGCAGCTTTTCTTCGGGGGTCAGTTGGGTCTCTCCCTTGGGGGTGACCTTGCCTACAATGACGTCGCCGGGCTTGACGCTGGCCCCGATGCGGATGATCCCGCTATCATCCAGGTCCCGAAGGAAACCTTCACTCACATTGGGAATATCCCGCGTGATTTCCTCGGGGCCCAGTTTGGTGTCTCGGGCCTCGATTTCGAACTCTTCGATGTGGATGGAGGTGTAGTAGTCGTCCCTGATGAGTCGCTCACTGACCAGGATCGCATCCTCGAAATTGTAGCCTCGCCAGGGCATGAATCCGACCAGGATATTCCGTCCCAGTGCCAACTCGCCCAAGTCGGTGCAGGGCCCATCAGCCAAGACCTGTCCGGCCCGCACCCGGTCGCCCTTGGCAATGATCGGCCTCTGGTTGATGCAGGTATTCTGGTTGGAGCGACGAAACTTCCTGAGTTGATAAATGTCAGCTCCGACTTCTCGAGACAATGGACCGTTTTCTCCCGTTTCTACATGCACGATAATCCGCTCGGAGTCGACGCTGTCCACCACACCCGACCGACGGCACAGCACCACGGCACCGGAGTCGTGAGCGGTGACCCGTTCCATCCCGGTTCCCACGTAGGGGGCCTCGGCCCGGAGGAGAGGCACCGCCTGCCGCTGCATATTGGAACCCATCAGGGCACGGTTGGCGTCGTCGTGCTCCAGGAATGGGATCAGAGAAGCAGCCACACTGACCAACTGCTTGGGAGAAACGTCGATGAAATCGATCTCTTCCCGATTTTTCAGCACAAAGTTGCCGGCTTGCCGGGCATTCACCAGGAGCGTTGAGATCTGTCCCTGAGAGTCCAGTTCCACATTTGCCTGAGCGATGACGTAGCGGTCTTCCTCCCAGGCGGTGAGGCGGAAGGAATAGGGTTTGAATTCTACCAAGCGTTTTTTTTGGGCCTTGAGTTGGCGGTTTTTCTTGTCAACCACCGAGCGGTCGAGATGTTCCCCGATTTTGAGACCGGATCCCGCGCCGTTGGTGACGGTGACGAAATCCACGACCCTCCCCTTCTTCACCTTCCGGTAGGGGCTTTCGATGAACCCGAATTCGTTGATCTGGGCATAGCAACTCAAGGAAGAGATCAATCCGATGTTGGGGCCTTCGGGAGTTTCTATGGGGCAGATGCGCCCATAGTGAGTGGTATGAACGTCCCGAACCTCGAACCCGGCTCTCTCTCGACTCAAGCCCCCCGGCCCCAACGCCGACAAGCGCCGCTTGTGGGTAATTTCCGATAACGGATTGGTTTGATCCATGAACTGAGACAACTGGCTCGAACCGAAAAATTCTCGCACCGCAGCCATCACCGGCTTGGCATTGATCAGATCATGGGGCATGGCGGTGGAGATCTCCTGATAAACAGACATCTTTTCCTTGATGGCCCTTTCCATGCGCACCAAACCGATTCGGAACTGGTTCTCCAACAGCTCCCCCACCGCCCGAACCCGTCGGTTGCCCAGATGGTCGATATCGTCGACGTTTCCGATACTCTTCCGCAACTTCAGGAGATAGGCGATAACGGCGTAGAAGTCGTTGGGATCCAGCGTGCGTTTTTCCAGCGGAGTATCGAGGTCCAGCTTGATGTTGAATTTCAGGCGACCCACTCTGGAAAAATCATACTTTCGAGGATCAAAGAACATGCCTTGGAACAGATGGGTAGCCGTTTCCAAGGTGGGAGGGTCTCCTGGACGGAGCTTGCGATAGATCTCGATCAGGGCCTCGTTGGTCGTCTTGATATTATCTTTCTTGATAGTCTGGCCAAGCACCACGCCCACATCGTCTCGCTCCGGATCGAAAACGGAAAACTCCGAGATCCCGGCATCAATGATTTCTGCGATGTCGGCCGCCTTGAGCTCTTCGTTGGCTTCAATCAGCACTTCGCCGGTCTCGGGATTCACAACATCGGCCACGGTAAAGCATCCCTCCAGGTCATGGGCACTAACCTCTACCTGGCCGACCCGGGCTTTGGTGATGAGACTGTATTGGCCGTGCGAGATTCGTCTACCGGCGTGACTCAGCACGCCCCCGGTTTCGGGATGAACCACGTCATGGGAAATCTTCATGCCGACCAGGCGTTCCGACACCTTCCGCAATAACCGCTGCTCCGCTATGCGAATGGTATCGGTGTTGTAGAAAGCACGGATCAACTCCTCGTCGTTCTTCAATCCCAGTGCCCGCAAGAAGATGGACCCCAGAAATTTCCGTTTCCGGTCGATTCGCACATAAAGGATATTCTTTTGATCGTACTCGAATTCCACCCAGGAACCGCGATAGGGGATGATCTTGCCCAGAAAATAGGTTTTGGCGGTGGCCGACTCGAAGAACACACCGGGAGATCGATGCAACTGGCTGACGATGACGCGCTCGGTGCCATTGATCACGAAGGTTCCAGTGTCAGTCATCAATGGAATCTCGCCGAAGTAGACTTCCTGCTCCTTGATGTCCCGAATGGCCTTGCCGCCCGAAACGGGATCTTTGTCGTAAATCGTAAGCCGGATGGTAACTTTCAGCGGTGCGGCATAGGTCATTCCCCGTTCCTGACATTCGGCCATGTCGTACTTCAGCTTGAGGCTGACGGGGTCGCCGCAGTCGTCGCAAAATTTGGTTGCGTTTCGGTTGTAGGTTCCGCATTGGCCACAGACGACGTCGTCGATGGAATACGGGTTGGTCACAATATCCGTCCCGCAGGATTGGCACTTGACTCTCAAGTGCTGCAATCCCTTGATTTGACCACACTTGCATTCCCAGTTGCCGATCGAGAAGTCCACAAACTCCAGGGAGGAGACACCCCGAAAGTCGCTGATAGGGAACACGGAATTGAACACGGCTTGCAGACCGATGTCCTCACGCTCATCGGGCAACAGGCTCATTTGAAGGAATCGCTCATACGACTTCCTTTGAACCTCGATGAGGTTGGGAATCTGAATGGAAGTGAGGATCTTGGAGAAATTCACCCGCTCCCTGGATTGTCCGTTCGAAGCAGTGCCCATTGGCTTAACTCCTTCAGATTGCATTAGAAAGCCCTTCGCCCGCATTTCTCGCCGGTGGGCTGCACTCTTGAGAAAGGTACAGAATTGTGGGTTTGGAAATTCGAATTAGGGGACTCGTGGTTCTCAAACTATTTCAATTCGACGGTAGCTCCCGCCTCCTCAAACTTCTTCTTGAGGGCTTCTGCCTCGTCTTTGGGAATACCTTCCTTAACGGGCTTGGGAGCACTGTCCACCAGATCCTTGGCCTCCTTGAGACCCAAGCTGGTCACTTCGCGAACCACTTTGATTGTATTGATCTTCTTGTTGGCACCAAAACCTGTGAGAATCAGGTTGAACTCCGTCTGCTCCTCAACCTCCTCGGCTGCCGGCCCGGCCGGCCCGGCCACGGCCACAGGTGCGGCGGCAGCGGCAGATACTCCGAACCTTTCCTCTAAACCCTTAACAAGCTCAGAGGCTTCCAACAACGTCAACTGCTGAATCTCTTCGAGCAACTTCTGAATCTTCTCCGACATCGAGTCCTCCTCCTCTGCGGTAACAAAATCCTACTCTGCAAATTTCTTTTCCTTGCCAGCCTGTTCCATCACCACGGCCAGGTTGCGGGGCACTGCCTGGACCACACCAGCCAGCCTCTGGGCTCCCGTGTTGAGCAAAAACATCAACTTGGAGATCAGTTCCTCCTTGCTCGGCAGACTGGCGATTTGGTTCAGATCAGCCAGATCGATGACCCGCCCCTCCACCACACCTGCCTTGAATACCAGTCGGGGATGGGTCTTGGCGTAGGTCGTGATTGCCTTGGCCAGGCTTACCGGGTCTTCGGCGTTGTAGGCCACCGCACTGGACCCGGTGAACCGCTCTTTGATGGGCTCCAGGGCGGTCCCCTGGGCGGCTCGCTTTGCCAGCGTGTTCTTGACTACCCGGTACCTGGAACCGACAGCTCGAATCGCTCGGCGCAACTCGGTATCCTGTCCCACCGTCAATCCCTGAAAACCCGCCAACAGCACGTTCCTGGCATCGGTGAAGTCCTTTCGCAGGTTTTCGATCTCTTTTCCCTTATCGTTGCGACGCACGGTTGAATCCTCCGAAAGAGTTATTTTTCAAGCGATGTCAATTCCACGGAAATCCCCGGGCCCATGGTGGAGCATACGTAGACGCTGCGCAGGTATTTACCTTTGGTTGCGGACGGCCTGGCCTTGATGACGGAATCGATAAGCGTCCTGGCATTCTCCAGGAGTTGCTCGCCACCAAAGGACACTCTTCCCAGAGGAGTGTGGATAATGGCAGTCTTGTCAACCCGAAACTCGACCTTCCCGGCCTTGATTTCCTTCACCGTATTGCCGACTTCAAAGGTAACCGTTCCAGTCTTCGGATTTGGCATCAGACCCTTGGGACCCAGGATCTTGCCAAGCCTTCCCAGGAACTTCATCATATCGGGGGTGGCCACCAGCGCCTCAAAATCCAGCCAGCCACCCTTGATCTTGCCCACCAGTTCCTCGCCGCCCACGTGTTCCGCTCCGGCTTGCTCGGCTTCCTTCTGCTTTTCCCCACTGGCGATCACGCAGACCTTCTTGGTTTTCCCCAAACCGTGAGGCAACACCACCGTTCCACGTACCATCTGATCGGCGTGCCTGGGATCTACCCCCAATCGCAGGGAGATTTCAACCGTTTCATCAAACTTGGCGGAGGCCAGCTTCTGAACCAGCGGAAGGGCCTCCTGCAGAGGGTAGGCCTGCCCTTGAATCTCCGTTCTGGCCTGGGCCATGCGCTTACTCGTCTTCACCATTCGGGCTCCTTAGTTGACCACCTCGATTCCCATGCTGCGGGCCGTGCCCTTAACGATAGCGACAGCCCCGGCTAGATCATGGGCATTGAGATCCGGCATCTTTTGCTTAGCTATTTCTTCCACCTGCTCCTCGGTCACCTTACCCACCTTGTCCCGGTTGGGAGTGCCGGACCCCTTGGCGATTCCGCACAGCCGTTTCAGAAGGACGGCTGCCGGCGGGGTTTTTGTAATAAATGCAAAGGAGCGATCCGCAAAAACCGTGATCACCACCGGAATGATGAGACCCTCCTGGTCCTTGCCAGAGGTCTTGGCATTGAAGGCCTTGCAGAAGTGCATGATATTGACCCCGTGCTGACCCAATGCCGGGCCCACCGGGGGGGCGGGGGTCGCCTTGGCGGCAGGGATTTGCAGTTTGATATTCCCAATTACTTTTTTCGCCATCAAGGCCTCCGCCGGCTGTCGACGCCGAACCTGACTGGAAAGCTGTCCAGCAACCGTGGGCTAGATCTCTTGAGTCGAAACAACGTTGACAGATGAGTCAAGTATCGCGAATTTCGATTGTAGATTGTGGATTTCGGGCACAATCAGTGGGCCTACCCCCCCAATCAACAATCGGCAATCAACAATTCATTAATCAATCTCTTCGTGTCCCTTCGTACCCCTTCGTGGATATCTTTTTTCCTTGGCTTGTTGGTCTGAGGCGCGGCCTCGCTAGGACTTTTCAACCTGTAGATAATCCAATTCCACCGGGGTCTGGCGTCCAAAGATAGTGACATTGACTTTGAGCGTGTTCCGGTCTTCGTTCAACTCTTCAACCGTGCCGGTGAAATTGCTGAAGGGGCCGTCGATGATCTTGACGGTCTCGCCGTGCTCAAAGGTCAACTCGACTTTGGGTTTTTCCGCCGTAGCTTCAGCGTGGTAGATGATCTGGTCGACTTCCTGTTGGCTGAGGGGCGAAGGAGTCCGTCCCGAACCGACAAAACCGGTGACCCTGGGAGTATCCTTGACGATATGCCACGCCTGATCCGTCATTTGCATTTCCACCAGCAGGTATCCCGGGAAGGTCATCTTGGAGCTGGTGACTCGCTTTCCACCCTTCATTTCGACCACGTCCTCGGTTGGAACCAGGATTTCTCCGAATACTTCTCCCATCTCAAATGCTTCAATCCGGCTTTTCAGACTTTCGGCGACCTTGCGCTCAAACCCGGAATAGGTATGCACGATGTACCACTGTTTGGCCATTCCAGATCCCTCGTTCAAGCCAGTCCCTCCATGGGAATCAAACCCGATGATTGCTATTGGCTGGCCAACCAACCATACAAACCCTGAACCCCAAACTGCAGGATGGTATCGACCAAACCCAGAAAAACCCCAAAGAAAAAAACGGCACAAAGGACAACAAAAGTGGTCCCGTAAACTTCCTTTCGCCCTGGCCAGGAGACCTTCCGCATCTCCATTTTGACTTCGCCAAAGAACTGATTGATTCTGGACACCTTCAACGATTCCAGCAACGAGCCACCTCCATGACAGCAGCGATCGCAAAATCCATTGAGGATAGATGGCAGGCCAGGGGGGATTCGAACCCCCAACATCCGGTTTTGGAGACCGGCGCTCTACCAATTCGAGCTACTGGCCTGTAGTGAGGACCCTATGGCAAGAGTTCCCTTGTCACTGCGGGTCTCTTACACCGACAGCACCGAACGATGCTCCTCCTATCGAGTTTCTCGATGGACCGTGTGCGCTCGACAAGCGCGACAGAACTTCTTGATCTCCAATCGAGCAGGAGTCTTTTTCTTGTTTTTGGTGGTCGAGTAGTTTCTTCGTTTGCAGTTGGTACACTGCAGCAAAATGATGTCTCGCATCTGCTTGACCTTCCGCTCCCGGCATCCCGATCAAAAGACTCCCTGCGCTGCTACTCCAGGATTTCAGTAATGGTACCGGCCCCTACCGTTCGGCCTCCCTCACGGATCGCAAATCTCAGCCCCTTCTCCATCGCTATCGGCGTGATCAACTCAATCTCCATACTCACGTTGTCCCCGGGCATCACCATCTCGGTCCCTTCCCCTAAACTCGCCACCCCCGTTACATCCGTCGTCCGAAAATAAAACTGCGGCCGATACCCCGTGAAAAACGGCGTGTGCCTGCCCCCCTCTTCCTTCGTCAATATGTACGCCTCCGCCTTGAACTTCGTGTGCGGCGTGATACTCCCCACCTTCGCCACCACCTGCCCCCGCTCTACATCCCGCTTCTCCACTCCCCTCAACAACAACCCCACATTGTCCCCCGCAACCCCCTCATCCAACAACTTCTTGAACATCTCCACTCCCGTTACCACTCGCTTCTGCGTCGGCCTCATCCCCACGATCTCCATCTCCTCCCCAACCTTTACCTTCCCTCGCTCCACTCTCCCCGTCACCACCGTCCCTCGCCCCGATATTGAAAAAATGTCCTCCACCGGCATTAAAAACGGCTTGTCCACCTCCCGCTCCGGTAACGGAACGTACTCATCCACCGCCTCCATTAACTCCTCTACCTTCCCCTCCCACTCCTCCTCTCCATTCAACGCCCCCAACGCCGATACCCGCACCACCGGGACTTCCTCCCCAGGAAATTTGTAACTCTCCAATAATTCCCTCACCTCCAACTCCACTAAATCCAATAACTCCTCATCCTCCACCGCATCCACCTTGTTCATCGCCACCACGATGCTCGGGACCCCCACCTGCCTCGCTAATAAAATGTGCTCCCGCGTCTGAGGCATCGGCCCGTCCGTCGCCGCTACTACCAATATCGCCCCATCCATCTGCGCCGCTCCCGTGATCATGTTCTTGATGTAGTCCGCATGCCCCGGACAGTCCACGTGCGCATAGTGCCGCTTCCCCGTCGAATACTCCACGTGCGCCGTCGCGATCGTGATCCCTCGCTCCCGCTCCTCCGGCGCATTGTCAATCGAATCGAAACTCCGAAACGCTACCTTCGGATCACTCTTTCCCAATACCCGCGTGATCGCCGCCGTTAACGTCGTCTTCCCGTGATCAATGTGCCCGATCGTCCCTATGTTCACGTGCGGCTTGCTTCGATCAAATCTCTCCTTCGACATCGCATCCTCTCCTTGCAATCACGGGACCAGCCTCAGAAGCCATCCCAACATGAAAGTGAAATTGGACCTCTTTTATTGGTGCAGACGGACTACGCAACGGAAGGCAGAGCCCACGACCAGGCTTGAACTGGTGACCTCGTCCTTACCAAGGACGCGCTCGTACCATCTGAGCTACGTGGGCATAACTCTGGAGCGGGAGACGGGGCTCGAACCCGCGACCAACAGCTTGGAAGGCTGTGACTCTACCACTGAGTTACTCCCGCCTCGAACTCTTAAAATGTGGTGGAGAGAGGAGGATTCGAACCTCCGTAGCTCGCAAGGAGCGGCAGATTTACAGTCTGCTGCCATTAACCACTCGGCCATCTCTCCCAACGAACTCGATCACTGGAGCTGGCGAAGGGACTTGAACCCCCGACCCTCTGATTACAAATCAGATGCTCTACCAACTGAGCTACGCCAGCCCGTTGGCAAACCTCGAAACGTAGCAAAAACCCATTCAATACGCAAGAACAATTACCTGACGGCCACCTCGATTTCACCTGTTTCCTTCGGAACCTCGTTCGGAACCTCGTTGCCGGATGGCCTCATAAAGCACAATTCCGGCAGCAACTGACAGGTTTAACGATTGGAGGGGCCCCGGAGTGGGAATCGAGGCCAGGAAATCGCACTTTTCCCGAACCAGTCGCCTCAACCCTACCCCTTCATTGCCCAGAACCAATGCTGTGGCCAAGGTCAAATCCAGGTCTTGGCAAGCCAGCGGTTGTCCCGTTTCTACCCCTGCAACCCAAATTCCCTTCCTCTTGAGCTGATCTATGGCTCTGGCGAGATTGATCACCCGAGCGATGGACAGGTATTCCAATCCACCGGCTGCCGCCTTGGAAACGGTCGTGGTCAGTCCGGCGGCATGGTCCTTGGTGATAATCACTCCATCGACCCCGGCGGCCGCACAACTCCTCAAGACAGCGCCCAGGTTTCGCGGGTCCTCCACAGAGTCCAACACAACCACCAGGGCCGCCGGTCCCAGACCGTCCAAAAGATCTTCCAACTCAACGTAGAGCTGGGCAGTACAGACCGCCACCACCCCTTGGTGATTGGCCCCACCCACCCGATGATCCAAAACGTTTCGGGTTTCAAACCGGATGGCACGTCCCTGACGTTTTGCAAGACGGACGATGGCTTGAAGCCCCGGGCTGCCGGTTCCACGGGCGATATAAAGACATGAGATCGGTCTGGAACCGGATCTCAGACACTCTCGCACCGGATGGATACCGTAGATCAGATGCTCCATCAATGGCTACACAGTCCCCGGCAACGCATCGCGCTATAGAACTCGCTGCTCCTGGACCGGCAATCTTTGATTCGAAGGGGCAATTCAAGTTGACTGCCACCTTCGAAGATGGGCACCAACTTGTCCAGTTCAGGCCCCGAATCCTTGCCGGTCAGCGCCACCCGAATGGGATGGAAAAGTCGCCGACCTTTTTGACCACTGCCGGCCTTCACGCTCCGCACGATGGATGGCCACTCCCGGATCACGTCGCGCCCGTCAATCGACAACTGATTCCGCAGTTCCTCAACGACTCTTGCCGCCCCCGGCAAGGACAACACCTGGCGAACTCCCTCTTCCTGAACGGCCATCTCCGCCTGAAAGGACCACAACTGGGGAGCCTTGTGGGAAATCTGGCTCAAGTGGTCCAATCCGGGGAGGAAGGCATCGACCACCAGCCCCACCCATTGGCGTACTCTGGAATCCACATCGCCCAGCAGACCCTCCTCCCTCAGGTAAGCGCTGGCCCACTCGACAGTCCGGGACTGCTCGCATTCCTTCAGGTAGTGCCGGTTGAAAAAATACAATTTGTCGACGTCGAAAATGGCTTGGCTCTTCGACACCCGCTTGATGTCGAAGCTTGCAACAAGCTCTTCCGGCGAGAGAATCTCACCCTGCTCCTCCCCGGGGGCCCATCCCAAAAGGGTCAAGTAGTTGAGCAAGGCTTCGGAAAGAACTCCCTGATCTCGAAAGTGTTGCAGTGAGGTAGCCCCGTGCCGCTTCGAAAGACGGGTGCGGTCAGGCCCAAGTATGGTCGACAAATGGGCGAAGACGGGCAGGGACCAACCCAAGGCCTCGTATATCAGCACCTGGCGAGGCGTGTTGGAGAGGTGGTCATCCCCCCGGATGACGTGGCTGATCTCCATCAAGCCGTCGTCAACCACCGCTGCGTAGTTGTAGGTCGGCATCCCATTGGACCGAACCAGAATGGGGTCTCCCAACACTTTACAGTCGAACTTCATCTCGCCATGGACGAGATCTCGAAAGACAACTTTGCCGGAGCGAATCCTCAGGCGAATCACCGACGCATGTCCATCGGCAAGCCGCTCGGCCACCTCCCGAGGGACAAGATTCCGACAGGTTCCCGGATACTTCCAGGTCACTCCGGCCTGTCGTGCCTTCAGGGCCTGACGTGCCAGTTCCTCCTCACTGCAAAAACAGCGGTAGGCCGCCCTTTTCTCCAACAAGGCTTCGGCATTGCTTGCATAAATCGCCGTGCGGCCGCTCTGACGATAGTGCCCGAACGGCCCGCCGCAGTCCGGCCCTTCCTGCCAATCCAGGCCCAGCCACTTCAAGTTCTTGTAAATCAGATGCTCAAAACGTCTTTCGGAACGGGCCCGATCGGTGTCCTCAATCCGCATGACCAGGCTTCCGCCATACTTCTTCACGAACAGCCAGTTGAAGATGGCGGTACGGGCATTTCCGACGTGCAATTCGCCCGTCGGGCTCGGAGCAAAACGGAGACGATTGGGCATTATTAACCCACCAGGGGGCGAGCCAAAAGGTTTGCGGTTCCTGGATCAGGACGCGATAGTGATGGTTCGGAATGTTGCAAGCGACAACCTGGCGGCCCAGCCAGCCATGCCGCCACTGTCCTCAACCGCCAACGCCCGGGAGGGACGACTGCTGAACCAAGAACTCGGCCAGCGGCAGATCGGCAGGCTTGGTGATCTTGATGTTCCGCTCGCTGCCCAGCAGTACCGTGACCGGAAAACCCAGGCGTTCCACCAGACAGGACTCGTCGCTCGCATAAAAATGATCGGCACTGGCCCGTTCGAAAGCCTCTTTTAAAATCTCGTAGCGGAAGGCTTGTGGAGTCTGAACCATAACGATTTTGTCGCGCGGCAGGGTGGACACCACCTGTTGTCGTTCGACCTGCTTGACCGTATCGGTGCAGGGGAGGGCCATGATGGCGCTGCCCTTCTCAGCGGCCGCCTCAATGACGGCTTCAATCATTGACACCTCTACAAAAGGCCTGACACCGTCGTGGACCACCACGATATCGGTGCTAGGGTCAAGGGCCCTGAAGCCGTTGTGGACCGATTCCTGGCGATGGGTTCCACCTGCTACCAGATGGGCAAAGTCTGCCAGCCCCCGCTGCTCCAACTCCTGCCGGAATGCCGGCATGTCTGTTTCTCTGAGCAGGACGCAGGCGCTTGGAACCCGTCCGCAGGCCGCGAACTTTCGCAGTGTATGGATGAGTACCGAGTCATCCCCCAGCTTGATGAACTGTTTGGGGCTGGAGGACTTCATCCGAGTCCCTACTCCCGCCGCGGGAACGATGGCAGCTACGTTCATGGTCCAACGGCTTCCATCTTGTGAGACCGGTCATGGTAGCGACCGAAAATCATCTTGCCCGCTGTGGTTTGGAGGACGCTGGTGACCGAAGTGTCGATGGTTTTTCCGATCATCTTCCTGGCGTTATCCACCACAACCATGGTGCCGTCATCGAGGTAGGCCACCCCCTGGTTATACTCCTTACCCTCCTTGAGAATGAATACCTTCATGATCTCGCCGGGAAGGACAACAGGCTTCAGCGAGTTGGCCAACTCATTGATATTCAGCACGGGAACGTCCTGCAACTGAGCTACCTTGTTGAGATTGAAGTCGTTAGTAACAATCTTGGCTTTCAGGTCCTTGGCCAGCTCAATGAGCTTTAAATCGACTTCCCGGATGTGAGGAAAGTCCTTCTCAAGAATCTGCACCTCAATCCCGGCCATTTTCTGTATGCGTTGGAGGATATCCAGACCGCGTCGGCCCCGATTCCGCTTCAGGGAATCTGCTGAATCGGCCACCTGCTGGAGTTCTCGCAGGACGAACTGCGGAATGAGCAGAATTCCGTCGATGAAGCCGGTCTCACAAACATCGGCCACACGCCCGTCAATGATCACGCTGGTGTCCAGGATCTTGTAGTTTTTTCCGCTGCGCCTCTCACCGCCAAAAAAACCTCCCAAAGCCGAGAGATTGAGAAGATCCCCCTTGTTGGCTCCCATCACCAGACCGACGTAACCCATGAACAGGAACAGGCTGACCTGAACAAACGACAAAGTTTCCGGGTCCACGGTGGTCTCGTTCAGCACGCTGCTGATCATGGTGGCGCCGCTGATACCCAGAATGGACCCGATAGCAGCACCGATGAGCTGTTTCAACGAGGTCTTTCTCAGGCGGACCTCGAATACGATGATCGCCGCGGAAGCCACGGCTCCGACAGCCAACGCCAGAGGCCTGGTCAACCCAAAGGGCTGAAAGTACCCGCAACTAAAAATGAAAACCGCACAAAATACTACCCGAATAAAGGTTGTCTCCAGCAAATGGCCTCACCCCTTTCGCATTAGGGCAGAACGCCCGCAACTTGGCCAGGAAGAGCCGTGATCCTCGATACAACAAATGGCAAGGGTGCCACTGGCACCGGCAGGTCTTTCGGCAAGAAGAAACTGAGAGGAGTTATCAACAGGCTGGCAGCCGGCGTTGGTCATTTCGAAACCCCATTTCATTCGCGGCACTGAATCAGTGTGTTGGATCGACGAATGACATGGGAGTCACATCCTGCACGGGTAGAGTATAGCATTGTGCGGGCAAAGCATTCAACTCCCGCGGGCTTTCGCCAGCAGTTTCGGAACTTCGGACGAAGAGGGTGTTTGGGAGAGGCAGGGATAAGGGAAAGTGGATCTGGAGACAGGGTTTCGGAGGTGAGGACTGTCATTGGGGGAAAGAACTCCCTGTCGGGCGGTGGCCCGAGGGCGGAATTGGGAGATGGGTAGGGCGCCTCAGATCCGTGGGAGGGGGGGGCAGATCGCCTGGGGCGTGGGTCAACTGGAATCGTAGGGGGGCTTTGCGCCGAGGCGGAGGCGGAGGGCGCGGACCAGTTCGATGGCCGTGGGCGGCCGATGCAACCCGCGATGCAGATAGCGGAGGCGGAAGAGCCGTTCGATGGTCATCGCCAGGATCAACAGGAGCCAGTTGATCAGGACGGCGTTGGTGTGATGGTGCGCAATGTGCTCCATGCCGTAGAGGTTCTTGGCATCATTGAATCCCTGGTTTTCGATCTCCCAGCGGCTCTTGCTCAGGGTGAATAGCGACCGACTCCCGACCTGGGAGGTGGGGAAGTTGGTCAACCAGTAGGCTTCCACAACCCGCTGATCCCCTCGGTACTGACGATAACGGATCACACGGACACTCGGCCAGCGCAGCGATTCCCAGGGATCGAAATCCTCCGCATCCCAGACCTCGATGCGGTCCTGGCCATGGTTGAAGACCCGATGCGGCCGTTGATGCTCGAATCGTTGCTGGGCAGCCTTGAACAACTCGGGAAGATTCGACTTCAAGCGGGCGACCACCTTCAGGCCCAGCTCATCGACGGTATGCAGAAACGGCGCGCTGGCGAACTTGGCGTCAACCACCACGTAATCGGCGAAACGCCGCCCCAGCCGGCCCACGGCACGGCGCAGAACCCGTTGCCCGGCGCCATACTCGCTGTCGTCTTCACGCCAAGGCTCGATATCAACCGGCAGCGTCAGTCCGCTGCCCACCACGGTCACCATGACCAGGTGATGCAAGTGACACCCAACCTCACCCTCGTCATTGCGGACGGGAACACACAACTGGCAGCGGCGATGCCGCGATCTTCCCGCTCCGGTGCCATCGATGGCCAAGCCAATGAATCGGCTGTCATCAAAGGCCTTGTTCCGTTTCGCCTGACGGCAGGCCGTCGACAACGCCTGACGGGTCGGCTCCGGGTCCAGCCGTTCGGTGAAGTACGCCAGAGTGTCATCCCCGAACCTCCGGCCCACCCCCATCGCCCGCCGGGCCGAGGACCTCACCAGCCACTCCACACCATGGTAACTGTGCTCCCGAAGCAGGTACCCAAACACCAGGGCCCACAGCAGGTGCCGTGCGGCAATCTGCGGTTGCACCCGGCCATCGCCGGGATGCCTCAGGTACTCCTTCAACCGCAGACATCGGCCTGCATACTTCAGAACGCCTCGCGCGCTGGGTCTGCTCATCGCCGTGAACGCTTCTTCGGCTTCCGTCGCTGACGCCGCTCCAACGCCAGCAGTTGTGCATTCGCCGCCAGCACCTCCCGCACCGCCTGCTGGAACTCTCGGCCCGCATCGACACGCTGCCGCACTTCATCCACCCACTCGCGCGGAATCCGTTCCACCCGCTTCCGACCCTCCACCATGAACGTCAAGGTCCAACCCGAATGCCCCTGATCGGTCACGCAGTGGCAGGTGGGCTTTCCGCACCGATAGTGGCTTTCCGACAGCGACCCGGGCAGCAACTGCTCGGGGATCGGAAACTGGCGCAGCCGTTGGTACTTGCGCTGCCGTAATCGGGATGCGTCCGCACCCTTGGCGTGGTTACCTTTCATGACTAGGTGTAATAATACATCCAGAATTGCGCCAGTGCCACTGTTTTTTACAAATGCGAAAATAGAAACGCTTCCCAGCCTCACCCCCAGTGTGCCCTTGCCACCGCCCCGCCAACACCTGATCCCCCAGGTTACCCCCTACTTCCGAAACTGCTGGGCTTTCGCCGGGAACGCCTTGTCCCAGCGACCTCAAACACTTATACTCAATCTGCCCTTGGTTAACCCCGCATTTCTCCCCAGGTCGCCGGATACATCATGAAAGACAGTCCACCTTCAGCATCTTGTTGGCCCTGTTTGGAAGACTCCCACCTACATCCGGCGCCGGGCGCGCCCGGGCTTATCGATTGCCCATCATCGCGCCCCCCGGTGAGTAATGCGGGTTAAGTGAGCACGCTCGCGGTGATATCCATCCTTTCGCGCCCCGAAGTCCGTCTTGGGCTAGAGTTTATCCGGGCTCCGTCCGAAATGATCCGATGGCTAATACAGGGTGAAACAGGGATCGACTCATGCTCGAGGCCGAGACCAAACGCGCGGAACATAATTTCGTGACCTTGGTGTGACATCGTGCACTTCGTGGAAAACCTCAGTTTCCTTCGTGCCCCTTCGTGGTCCTTCGTGCCCCTTCGTGGATTTCTTTTTTTTGGGCCTTCGTGGATAACCCTCAATTGTTTCAGGCAAGCCCGCCTCCCATGGCTGCTGGGGTTTCTTGCCGTTGTCGGCTCGCCTTTCGTTCAGGCTTCCACCTTCGACCGGGAGGTGAAACCCTTCCTGACCCGGCACTGCCTGCAGTGCCACAACGCGAACCTCAGGACCGCCGAAATCAATTTAGGCGACTTCGATCCCGAGCATCCGGTCCGGAATCAGCAAGACCTCTGGCAGGCCGTGCTGCGGGAGCTTCGCGGCGGCCGCATGCCTCCGCCGGGGAACCCTCGTCCTACGGTCGAGCAATTGAGGCGGGTGGACCGGTGGATCGAAGCGCGGCTCGAGGAAGAAGCCGCCAGCATTTCACCCAGCCCCGGACGGGTCACGGCCCGGCGGCTCAATCGAACCGAATACGACAATACGATTCGGGACTGGTTGGGCCTGGATCTCCAATTGTCAGAGGACTTTCCGCTGGATGATACCGGTTACGGCTTCGACAACATCGGGGATGTGCTCTCGCTCTCTCCGCTGTTGTTGGAAAAATACCTGGCGGCTGCCGAGAAGGTCGCCGGCCGCGCCGTCGTGGTCCGGAGGAACGCCAAGCCGGTGCTGGCCCGCTACCTGGCCTCCCGAAGCGAGCAACTCCCCTCCGCTCCGGAAGGCGTCCACACCGTACGTTTCTCGCCCGAAGGCAGGCTCCGCACCGAGCATGCCTTCCCCTCGTCGGGAGAGTACGAAGTGCAGGTTCAGGTCGTGGACAGAAGGAAATCACCGCCGGCCAAAGAGGGAGAGGTGGTGCCCGCCGAGCTGCCTTCAGCCACGCTGGCCCTCCTGCTTGACGGCAGTTACCTTCAGACCTTTCACGTCCGGCCCAACGCATACGATAGGGGCACCTTCGACATCCGCACCCGGGTCAACTCGGGGGTGCACCTGCTGGAGGCATTGCCTCGGTTGGATTCCGAGTCTCTGGGCACCTCTTTCAGCCAGCCGGTTATCGAGGATTTGGCGGACATTCCCCCGGCCCGTCCGGTCTTTGTCGATTCCATGGAGATTCTGGGTCCGTTCAACGTGACGCCGGAGCCCTTGACCGACAGCCATCGCCGGGTCCTGATCTGCGGTCACCAGCCGGGGGAGCACCTGCCCGACTGCACCGATTCGATTCTACGGAACCTGACGTTGCGAGCCTACCGCCGGCCGGCAACCGAGCAGGAGATGGACCGATTGCGCGTGCTGGTAACGTCGGCTCAAAGTGACGGAGAGCCTCTGGAACAAGGAATCCGGATTGCCCTTCAAGCCGCTCTGGTCTCGCCCTATTTTCTTTTTCGACTTGAATTCGATCCGGAAGCCGACCCTGCGGATTCAGTTCACCCCGTTGGTCCCTACGAACTTGCCTCTCGTCTCTCCTACTTCCTCTGGAGCAGCCTGCCCGACGACGAGCTGTTCGGCTTGGCCCAAGAAGCCAAACTTCACGATCCCCAGGTCCTGAGGCAACAGGTGGGGCGGATGCTCAAGGATCCCAGGTCGGAGGCCCTGGTGGAGAATTTTGCCGGGCAGTGGCTGCAACTTCGGAATCTGGAGAGTGCCCGACCCGACCCGGATCGATTTCCCGACTTTGATGAACCGCTGCGGGACGCCATGCGCCAGGAAACGGAGCTCTTTTTCCGATCGATCTTGCAGGAAGACCGCAGCCTGCTCGATTTTCTGGACGCCAGCTACACCTTCCTCAACCAGCGACTGGCCCGTCATTACGGGCACCCGGGAGTCGAAGGCCAACACTTCAGGAGGATTGAGCTTGCCGGTGAACGGCGAGGAGGACTGATTACTCAAGCCAGCATATTGACGGTATCCTCCTATCCGACCCGAACTTCCCCGGTATTGCGGGGCAAGTGGATCCTGGAGAGCCTCCTGGGCGCCCCACCGCCGCCCCCACCCGTGATGGAGACACTCGAGGAGGAACCGAACGGTTCGCCGATGAGCCTCAGGCAGCGGCTCGAGAAGCACCGGAGCCGGCCTGCCTGTGCCGCCTGCCACCAGAAGATGGATGCCCTGGGTTTCGGGTTGGAAAACTATGACGCTGTTGGAGCCTGGCGGACGGAAGACGGCGGGTTCCCGGTGGACGCCGCCGGCGAGTTGCCGGGGGGACGTTCCTTTCAGGGACCGAAGGGTCTCAAGGCGCTGCTGGCGGAGACGGAGCGCGACGCATTCGTTCGCTGTCTCACCGAAAAAATGTTAACCTACGCCCTGGGAAGAGGCCTGGAGCCCTACGACAAAGCAGCGGTCGACCGGATCTGCCGGGAGTTGGAGAACAATGGCTTCAGGTTCAACCAACTGGTGCAATCCATTGTCGAAAGCCTGCCGTTTCAAATGAGGACCACCAACGGAGGAGGATCATGACGCCTCGAACCCTTCCACGGCGAACCTTTTTGCGTGGGATGGGAGTAGCCATCGGCCTCCCATGGCTGGATGCCATGGTCCCCGCCTTTGCAGCCAAGCCGCCTCTCTCGGCTGGCGTACCGACCCGCCTGGCCTTTGTCTATGTTCCCAACGGGATCATCATGTCGAACTGGACCCCGGCCAGCCAGGGCTCCGACTTCCAACTGCCGTCCATCCTGCAGCCTCTGGAAAACTACCGGGACGACTGTCTGTGGCTCAGCGGATTGACCCACAACAACGGTCGTGAACTCGGCGACGGTCCCGGCGACCACGCCCGTGCAGCAGCCTCTTATCTTACCGGAGTCCATCCCAAAAAGACTCAGGGAGCGGATATCAGGAACGGTATCTCCGTGGACCAGATTGCGGCGCAGGCCATCGGCGGCCAGACCCGGTTTGCCTCATTGGAGTTGGGGACCGAACATACCCGACTGGTCGGCAATTGCGACTCCGGTTACAGTTGCGCCTACAACAACAGCATTTCCTGGCGCAGCCCCACCAGTCCCATGCCGCCCGAGGTGAACCCACGCTCGCTCTTCAATCGACTCTTCGGTGCTCCCTGGGATACGACCCAGCCCGGCGGAACCGGCAAGCAGTACCGGGACAGCATTCTGGACCTGGTTCAGGAAGAGGCTCGCAGTCTCTTCACCCGGCTGGGTCCGGTGGACCGCCGCAAGCTGGACGAATACCTGTTTGCGGTCCGGGACATCGAGAAACGGATAGAGTCTCTCCAAAGCGCATCGGGTGAGCCCGCGCCGGACCCGGACATGGACAGGCCCGAGGGCATCCCGATCGATTTTGCCGAACACCTGCGACTCCTGTTTGACCTCCAGACGGTGGCATTTCAGACCGACCTCACCCGCATTACGACTCTGATGGTGGGTCGGGAGGGCAGCAATCGCACCTACCGGGAAATCGGTGTGGCTGGAGCGCACCACGGACTCACCCACCACCAGGGGGATCAAACCAAGATCGAGCATATCAGCAGGATCAACCGCTACCACATCGAACAGTTCGGCCATTGGTTGGGAAAACTGAAATCGATATCCGACGGTGACGGCAGCTTGCTTGACAACCTGATGATTGTCTACGGTAGCGGTCTCAGCGACGGCAACCAACATCTGCACGAAGACTTGCCCGTGATGGTAGCCGGACGAGGCGCGGGGAGTCTCCATCCCGGCCGCCACATCCGTTACCCCGACGAAACACCTTTGACCAATCTTTACATGTCTCTGCTGAGTCACATGGGCGTCCATCCCGAGTCGATCGGCGACAGCAACGGCCAACTGCAGCTTCTCTCGGAGATTTGACCCCGGAGGGCCGGCGGCACCAGCTAGCTGTGAATTCTGTGAGAGTTGTTCGCGCGGGCCAAGCCCAACCTCGACCGGCGCCGGCCCGCCGCCGGCAACTCATTCTGCAAGCTCCAGAGTCCGAGCCGTGATCAGGACCTCCATCGCCATCACATTCTTGGCAATCAGCTTACCAATGCAGGCCGAAACCCTCTTTAACGGCCGTCCTTCCCTGTTTCTGGAGGGCAAAGCCGCTCGGCTGGTCGTGGACCTCGGTGGAGGTTCATTGGTGGACTTCCGGTTGAGCGGCCACTCCATCAACCCCCTTCAATTCGATCCCCGGGAATCGGCGGTCCTGAAGCCGTTGGGCCACTTTCTCTGCCTGGATCGCTGGGGCGCCCCCACGGAAGCCGAAGAACGCAACGGAATGTTCTTTCATGGTGAGGCCAGCCGGGTCGAGTGGAGGGTTCTCAAGAAACCGGCTCGCAAGGGCGACGCCGTTGAGACGGCAATGTCCGCCCTGCTCCCCATGGCCGGATTGGAGGTTGTACGGACCATTCGCCTATCCGACTCCTCGGCCAGTTGCACCGTCTCCGAAAGGGTTACCAACAGGAACAAGCTGGGGCGTATCTACAATATGGTTCAGCATCCCACCATCGGTCCCCCGTTTCTGGATGAAGGCACCCTGGTCGACAGCAATGCGCGCAAGGGCTTCATGCAGACCAGCCCACTTCCCAATCCCGAGGAGCCGGCGGTCTTTTGGCCTCAAGCTCTGAAAGACGGTCAGGCGCTCACCCTCCGCCGGCTCCGCGAAGATTCGGACCCCAATGTGGTCTCCTTTACCTTTGACGGGGACCTTGGCTGGGTCACCGCCAGCAGCCCCTCGCAAGGGTTGCTCATAGGGTATCTGTGGAGCACCTCGGAATATCCCTGGTTCAATGCCTGGCGCCACTCGGAAAACGGCAAGCCGCAGTGGCGGGGCCTGGAGTTTGGAACCACCGGGCTTCACCAGCCCTTCCCGATCCTGGTTGAGAAGGGCCGCATTTTCGATCGACCTCTATATGTACATCTGGATACAGGCCAATCCGCCGTACGGTCTTATCTGGCCTTCCTGTTCGAGATCCCCGAAGATTACCAGGGGGTCGCCCAACTCACCTATCGGAACCGCCGCCTGGTCATCCACGAGCGGGGAAAAGGATCCGACCGCGACCTGAGCATGGCGACGGAAGCCTTCCCTCCCTGAAAGGGCGGCAGCCCGATCTCGCGGACTCGGCAAGCTCACCGGCTTACCTGAAACAAACGAAAAAAGATTTATCCACGAAGGGCCACGAAGAACGACGAAGGGCCACTAAGGCGTTGAGGTTAACCGCGACGGGATGCCAAGGTCGCGAAGGGATGATCGATTTCTGATTGTTTCACTCTTGTATGATCCGCACACCAGGGCGGGGGCCGGACTTACCTGAAACAAACGAAAAAAAGAGTGATCCACGAATGGACACGAATGAACACCAATAAACGGATTGTTGAGCGTGCCATTTGCAAGATACAACTCTGTATGATCGGCCCGGTTGCGGGGGGCGGGGGCAGGACTCGCGGGCAAGCGGGAGTTTACCAAAGGGCGCCGGTCGGCTTTCAGGGAAATCGCCCGCAGGATACCCCGCACCGCACCATCGGGACGACACCCCCCCGGGAGCGCGGGCGTCCCGCCCGCATCCTCTCCCTTGGATTGCCGCTCGGTTTCCCTGCGATGCGGTAGCCGGCCACCCTGCCGGCGGGATCATGAACGAACCCTGGAAAACGGAAATCTCCGAGAGAATTCAATTTTCCAACAGGAAAAACAGACCGCTGCAGGTCTGCCTGCTGGGGCTGACGCTCAGTCTGGCGGCTCTCTCCATCCAGCCGAGCCGAGCCGAGCCGCCCAACGACAACTCCGGGGAGGTGCCTCCCCTGGAGTTGTTCTTTCAAGCCGGAGCCATCAAGAACGAGGATGCCGAACCGGCGCTGGAGTCCATCAGCCGTTCCTGGCGAGACGCCTATACGGCAATGCTGGTCGAGCTCAGCGGGCCTACTTACCCGGAAATCAAGAATCGCCTCTTTCGCTTCCTCAGCAAGCAGACCGGCCAATTCTTCGGGCAGGACCACCAACGCTGGATGAGGTGGGTCTGGAAGCAGCCCTACGATCCCCACCCTGAGTACCTCATCTTCAAGCGGTCCTTCTACAAGATCATTGATCCGCGCATGGTCAAGTTCTTCCCGCCGGGCGCCCGCTCCCTGGTCCGGCTGGACGAGGTCCAGTGGGGCGGGGTGAAGGTCAACGGCATTCCTCCTCTGGACCACCCGAAGAACATTCCGGCCAGTCAGGCCGACTACCTCAAGGACAGCCACGTCGTCTTCGGTCTATCGGTGGAGGGCAGTGCTCGAGCCTACCCCAAGCGGATTCTGGCGTGGCACGAGATGGCGCTGGACAGAGTGGGCGGCATCGAGATCACCCTGGTCTACTGCACCCTCTGCGGTACCGCCATCCCCTACAAGAGCGTCGTCGGGGGGCAGCACCGCACCTTCGGCACCAGCGGACTAATCTTTCGGGCCAACAAGCTGATGTTCGATCACGAGTCCAACAGTCTGTGGTCCACCCTGCTGGGAACACCCGTGATCGGCAAACTGGCGGGATCCGGGCTCAAGCTGGAGTCGCTTCCCATCGTGACCACCCGCTGGGGGGAATGGCGGAAAAAACATCCCGACACCACCGTCCTATCTCTCGAAACGGGACACGAGCGTGACTACCGGGAAGGTCAGGCCTACAAGGAGTATTTTTCGACCGATTCGCTGATGTTCCAGGTGGCCAGGAGGGACAAGCGCCTGAGAAACAAGGCTGAAATCCTGGGAATTGTGCTCTCTCCTTACTCCCCAAACGGCAAGGAGCAGGCTCTGGCTGTCAGCTCAAGATTCCTGAAAAAGAATCCTGTGTTCCAGACCGAGCTGGCCGGCCACTCCCTGACCATCCTGACGACCCGAGCCGGCGCCAACCGTGTCTTCAAGACCGGGAAGCAAGGGTTCCAGCGGTTGTTGCGGGGTGACCGCGTGGTCGACGACAGCGGAAAAGCCTGGAAAATGACCGAAGACGATCTTGTTTCCGAGGAAAACCCCGACCGGGTATTGCCTCGAGTCCCGGCCCATCGCGCCTTTTGGTTCGGATGGTTCGCTCAATTCCCCGAGACCCGGCTGATCAAGTAATCTCCCCGGGCGGATGCGGGTCTCGCACCTCCAGGAGGTCCCAGGCCGCTCTCTGTCTGGCGATGGTTGCCAAATTGGGCCATTGAGCGGGCGAGGTGATCCGGCCCGGTACTCCCGCTCGCCATACGGCTCGAGGCCTGATGCGCTTTCGAACTCGGCGCAACTGCGATTGGCAGTCCTCCAATTCCGTGTCGACCGTGTCAAGGGAAAGTACCGTCACGTCGGCCTCCCTCCCAACCTCCAGGCTCCCAATGCGTTCCTCCCATCCCATGGCCCTGGCCGGCTCACTGGTGGTTCGCCGAATGACTTCCGGCAGCGGCAGACCCAGATGAAGCAGCTTGGTCATGACCGTTGGCAGATCGTAGGCCGGGCCTTCACAGGTTCCGCTGTGGAGGTCACTACTGATGGTGTCGGGCCAAAACCCCTGCTGAAAACTCAACTCGGCAACCGTCCAGTTGAACGATCCCTGTCCAAAACCGACGTCGAACAACACGCCCCTTTCCCGAGCCGCTCGGACCGCGGGATCCAACTGCCCGTCCGAGCGGATGATGGTGCTCTGAAATCCGTGGTAGGTGTGAGTATAGATGTCGCCCGCGGCCATTCTGCCCGGGCAGTCGGACAAACTCACCGTTGAAAGCGTATGGTGAACCATCAGGGGAAGCCGGACCGCGCGAGCCGCAGCCAGGGCCCGCCGGTAGGCTTCGGCCTCGTTGCAGCCCTCATTGGCCAATGAGGCCGAAAGACGGACCTTGACGCCTGCAATGAGGTCTCGATTGGCATTCACACAGTCGATGCAGCCCTCGAGGTCGGCCAGCTCCAGCAAATCCAGCTCGCCAGGTGTGGCTCGGTCGCCGCCCAGCCGGGCGAAGGCCAGACCGGCGCAGGAGATGTTGAGAAAGGCCAGCAAACGTGTTTGGCTGGGCCGACAGGCATAGGTTCGAAAGCCTTGAAAGGTGCTGCAACCGGCACTCCCGGTATCGACTGCCGTCGTCACTCCTCGCCCCAGGCAGTAGTGGTCCACGGCGATGCCCAGAGGGGTGACGTGCTCATACCCGTGCATGTGCAGATCGATCAGGCCGGGAACTACCAGCAACCCCCTGGCGTCAAATCGCTGAATGGACGACTCTGCCCGGGCCGACCCGGTTAACAGGGAAATACGGCCATCCCGGATACACAGGTCCATCTGACCATCGATGTGATTGGCCGGGTCCATGACCCGGCCCCCTGCGACAATCCAGTCATGCTGGGCCATGCCATCCCCCCCGTGTCGGGAAACAGGGAATACCCGACCTCGTCCCCGGAAAAGGTGTTTTCCCCTGGCGGATTTAACAGTAAGATGCCCCTGGGTTCAGGGGATCCCAGGCTCCCCGGGGCGCCCAATGGGCAGTGAACGCATTCTGGCCCGCATTGCTTACCGAGTTGCCGGATACATGATGAAATCGATCGATCTTGAGGGGGCCGTCCGACACCTCGAGCAGCACGGCTACGTCGTGCTCGAACGTGTCCTGGACCAGAAGCGGCTACAACGGATTCGACAGGAAGTCGACCGACTCTTCGAGCGGGAACGACGGGCGCCCTTCGATCCGGGTGACGGCCCTGCGGAACCCGACGACACCTCCATCGAAGCCTTTATCTCGGAGAACTACAGCGCCTCGGCAGCCGAGGTAACCCGAATCATGAAGAGGATCCGCCACACCCGCGCTCTCAACGGGAACACTTCCTGGCCGGTGCCCCCCAACCAGGTCATGAAGCTGTTCTTTCATCTCCCGCTGCTTTTCGATGAAGATCAGTCCCAACGCATCATGAATCTGCCGGCCAAGTCGGATGCGGCCCTGCAACTCATTGAAGAACCCCACATCTTGAAGCTGGTCCGGGGGGTCCTGGGTGAGGATTGCGTCCTCTCAGACCTGAGTGCCACCAGCATCGGCGCCCATGCAGCCGAAGGAGGCGCCTGGCACGTGGATGTACCCTTGGGTCAGTTGTCCGAACCCCTGCCCGATTTTCCCTTGACCGTGCAGAATGCCTGGATGCTGAACGATTTCACTGCCGAAAACGGCGCCACTCGCGTTGTGCCCCAAAGCCACAAGCTCAGGAAGAAACCCAGCTGGTCCCCCCAACAGGAGCGCAACGAAGTTGTTCTGACCGCTCCCGCCGGATCCGTGGCCGTCTGGCTGTCCAACACCTGGCACCGCTCGGGGCCCAATACCACCGACCGCCCCCGCCGGGCTCTGCTCGGCTACTATTCCCGTTCCTGGGTCAAACCCTTCAGCGACTATCGCACCTGCTTTTCCAGGCAAAAACTGGCCGGACTCTCCCCTACCCTGCGATACCTGCTGGGCTTCTCCGCCAACGGGATCGTTCGGGGTTGACCTTGTCCAGCCGTTCCTCAACTTTGGGCCTTGGCGGGCTCCATCGAGAAAACCCGGTCATAGGATTGCCGGGCGACTCCCCCAAGTCTCTCCGCCATGCTCCGGAAAGCCTGGCGACGCAGATCCCAACGATCCCCCCGCACCACCTGCTCCAGCCAATCGCACAAATGAATTCGGCACAGGTCGTCATAGTCTTCTTTCGAGAGCTCGATCTCCTGCTGCAGGAAACGATCCTTCAGAATGTAGGGCCCCTGTTCCCGCTTGAGGCTCTCATCGAGGGAATCCCGCAACATACAACAGTTGAGATAAACGAGCCTTTCCGCCCGCTCTCCAATCAGCTCCTGCACCTCACTCCGGCGCTCCAGCGGCAGGGTAAATTTCTGGAACAGCTCGGTGCCGTAGATCGAATGAAACATGCCGGCATCGCACAGTTCCTGGCTGCAACCCCAGGATTTCAGGTCTCTGTAGACCCCGGAGGCATGCGCCAGGTAGGTATTTGCGGAATGGCCGATTTCCGCGGCGCCCAACTCCTTGAAAAAGTCGGCAAACCTCCTCATCCTCTCACTCATGGAAACCCTCCTTGGATCGTTGGAAAAAGCGCCCCAGCAGGCTCGGAACTGCCTCTGAGGAACTTACTTTACACCAGAAGACCCGCCAACCCCTATGCTTTCGGTGTCATGATCGGATGGATGGGCTGCCCGGAGCCGCGGCTCCATCCGGGGGCTCGCTGCCTGCTCCGGCCCATGGCTGAATGCGACTCGACCTGGGGACCTCGGGCACGCCTCAGCCCATTGGAGGCTTGATCCCGACGGTCCGCACCAACCCCCGGTGGAGTCGGGACCAGGCAAAAACAGTACTATGTCCTTGAAGTGGGTCGCGCCGTCAAAGTAGGATCGGTCCCATGCCTGAAGTTCCCCGTGATCCCTATCGGCTGCACCCCGATTCCGTTCTGGCGCCCCCCGGGCGATTTCTCTCAATTCTCAGACGCATCGGTCCCGGACTGATCCTGACCAGCACCATCGTGGGATCGGGCGAACTGATTGCAACCACCGTTCTGGGCGCCGAAAACGGGTATACGCTGCTCTGGCTGATCCTGGTGAGTTGCGTCATCAAGATCGTGGTCCAGAACGAGTTGGGACGTTACGCCATCGGAACGGGCGAAACCACCCTGGAGGCCTTCAACCGGCTTCCGGGACCCCGTTGGCGGGTTTCCTGGGTGGTCTGGCTCTGGTTCCTGGTGGTCCTCCTGGGGCTCTTCTCCATTGGTGGGATGCTGGGAGGCATCTCGGAAGTTCTCAACACGCTGCTCCCCGGGATCTCCTTCAACGCCTGGTTATTGATCCTCAACCTCTTCACCATCGGATTGCTGGTGGTTGGCCGCTACTCGCTGATAGAAAGGGTAGCGGTAGCCATGGTGGTGACCTTTACGGTTCTGACCGTCGGCTGCGCTTATCTGCTTTCCAAGGATCCACAATACTTTTCCTGGGCCAGTGTCCTGGATGGCCTCTCCTTTCACCCCCCGCGGGGCGGCATGAGCACGGCGGTCACCGTCTTCGGGGCCACCGGCGTGGGAGCCATCGAATTGATCGCCTATCCCTACTGGTGCATCGAGAAGGGTTACGCCCGGTTCACCGGTATTCGGGAAAGGTCTGAAGCTTGGAGAGCAAGGGCTGAAGGCTGGATCAAGGTGATGGGAACGGACGTGCTCAGTGCCTGTCTGATCTACACGTTTGCCACGGTGGCCTTTTATTTTCTGGGTGCAGGCGTCCTTTCCGGGCTGGGCCTGGTGCCCAAGGGACTCGACATGGTCAGAACGCTCTCCCACATGTTTACACTGACCCTGGGAAACTGGTCCTTTTACCTCTTCCTGATCGGCTCGATGGCCGTCCTCTACTCGACCGTCTTTTCCGGAATCGCCGCCCTGAGCCGCATGTTGGCCGACTTTGCAGGCATGCTCGGCCTGTACGACAAAGAGGACTACGCCGCCAGGTTACGGGCGATTCGACTCCTGGTGGTCGTGCTGCCGCTGATCCCCACACTGCTGTTCCTGTACCTGCAGGAGCCGGTGTTCATGATCAAGGTCAGCGGAATCAGCCAGGCCCTGCTGCTGCCCGGCATCGGCTTTGCCATCCTCTACCTCGGCAAGACCTATCTCCCCCCGGAGATCGCACCCAAGGGCTGGATCACCACCGCCCTCTGGGGATCCACCCTCATCATGGCCCTCATGATGGGATACTCGGTGATCCACGCCCTGCTCCGCTGGTAGAAGTCTCCGAGGGAAGATCGAGGCACCGCTCGGATGTGGCGGTATTTTCGCGGAAACGGGCCGACAAGACGTCCGGTCCGGCAAGCAGGCCGCTGGCCGTGTGAAGGTTGACGACTGGTCAAGCTGGTTGTGTCTCTTCTGATCCGAGTGGTAATATACGTGCAGTATACGTGTAAGGAATGAATATGCAAAAGAAGCTGACAATCACCATAGACGAAGATGTGTACGCAGGTCTTTACCAAGTTGTGGGCAAACGCAAGATCAGCCGGTTCATCGAGTCGTTGGTCAGGCCTCACGTCATCTATGGCGATATTCGGGAAGGTTACCGTCGGATGGCTGCAGACACCGAACGAGAAGCCGAGGCGATGGAGTGGATAGAGGGTACGGCCGAGGACATCAGGGATGAAGCGAGGTGAAGCCTGGTGGGTGAGATTCGGGCCGTCTGTTGGCGGAGAAATCCGCAAGCGGAGGCCGGCCGTTGTCGTGACCAACGATATGGCTATCTCACACCTGAACCGGGTTCAGGTTGTACCCCTGACGACCCATGTGAGCAGGGTATACCCCGGCGAGACCCTGGTTGTCATCAACGACAGGCCGCATAAAGCCATGGCCGATCAGTTGACTACCGTGAGCAAGGCACGAATCGGGGCTTTCTTTGGAAAATTATCTGATGGCGACATTGAAAATTTAAACGCGGCCGTGAAACTCCATTTGGGGTTGTAATCCATGAGCATACGAAATGAGTGATGACTTCCAAGTACCGCAGAAACCGCAAATCCTCCCACCCCCACGCAGCATTCAGCAAGCGCTCGGCGTAGAAGATGAGTGAGAACTGTGCGCTCATCTATCTGACGTCCGAGGGCGAAAACCCGTTCAAAGACACGCTCTGGAGACAGGCAAGAGAATGTGCAAAGAGTCGGTCGCGCTCGCGAAGTGCTAGGATGCGCTTTAGCCCATCTTTAACAAAAGAACCAGCAATTTAGGGGATTTTACCCCCATTTTGGCCTAAAATCACCCGTAAGTTGTTGATGCTTGGTCGGAGGAGCTGATGTAGTGCCCTAATCGTATAGGGGGGGGGCTTGACCCCCTCGGCCCCCTCTGTTAGGGTCCCTCCCATGTTCATCCGCCGCACCCAAACCCGCAGCACTCCATACGGAAGCTCAGCGGCGGCCAAAGGGACAGGATGCCGGCGGGACGCCCGCGCTTCCAGGAAGTCGCATCAGACATCATACTGCTTGACATCTGATGTTTTTCTCCGGATCATCCTCAACATGAGAACGACACTTGATATCGATGATCCGATCCTCCGGAACCTGAAGCAACTCAAGAAGAAAGAAGGCAAGTCCATGGGGCGGCTCGTGTCCGAGCTGCTGGCGCAGGCCTTGCGGGAGGATGCGGGGCCTGCCGCAGGACCTCCTCCTGTCTGGATCTCAAGGCCAATGGACGCCCGCGTCGACCTCTCCGACAAAGAGGCGCTGTACCGGGCCTTGGATCGATGACCTCAGAGAACAACCGTTTGCAGGCAGAATGACCATGAGCTATTCCCTCGACGTCAATCTGCTGCTCTACGCGTCGGACTCCTCCAGTCCGCTCCACGTGAAGGCCAAGCGCTTCCTGCAATCCTGCATGAGCCGGCGCGACGTCATCTATCTGACTTGGCCGACGATCATGAGTTACCTGAGGATTGCTACCCATCCATCGATTTTCGACAAGCCGTTAACGTCGGAAGAGGCGACGGCCAACGTGGAGACATTACTCAAACTGCCCAACACCCGCTGCCTCGCAGAAGAAGAGGGATTCTGGGAATGCTATCGAGCTACCACGGACGAGACTCCCGCACGAGGAAACCTGGTGCCGGATGCACACCTCGCAGCGCTGTTGCGTCTTCACGGGATCAAGACATTGCACACCCACGACCGAGACTACCGAAGATTTGACTTTCTTGACATTCAGGATCCCCTGGCATGATGACTGACCGGCAAGAGAATGGAATCTACGAAGGTTCCTTCGCTGGATAATGGCCGCGCCATTGAAGTTGCCTCCAAAAGCTCGCCCGTGAAACATCATTTCAAGTGAACCGTGCCCGAATGTCCCGAATTCCGGGCCGGAGGTTTCGTTTCTAGTCGGTTGCTTGTCTGGTCCTATAGCCCTTTCTTAACTTTTAGTTCCTTCAATCCTTGCTCCATTTCGTTCGAGAGGTCCGATTGGAGAAGCCTATCGATCAGTTGCCGCCCTCGATCCCCCCAGACATATCCGGGTGAGTCGGACCGCCCCAAATAAATCAATAATTGCGCCAGCTCTCGGGGGTGCTTCCCCAGCAATGAATCGCTCTTACCGAACTCATCAATCAGGCCATATCCGTGCTGTAACGGAACCTGAGGCATCCGGACGGCCAGAGCAACGGCCTCGGGAAAGATTCCTGTCAACTGCGGCAGCCAGCCAAGCATGGATTCGACCTCATCGGCTTTAAGACGAGCAGGCACACCGTCCAAGCGATTTTCCCAGTAGCGTTTGAGCCAGCGACCCCACCATTCCCCTCGCTGTGTCTCATCCATGCGGCGCAGATGGCTCCCCACCTCAAACGCAAAACGACGCCGGGCTTCCTCGCGCCCATGACCGAGAAGCTTCGGAACCCATGTTTCGAGAGGATCTGCAGCAAAGTACCCAAGCATGGTCACGTAGTACTTGATAAAGTCGTCGCGGCGACTGGCAAGATCACCGTCGATTTGCTGAACGGCCTCAAGGAACGCATCTTGCAAATTTTCAGCCACGGTGGGATAGAGGCGTCCCCGGGACAGAAAGCCATCCCAGACCGCTTGAAAATCAGCGATATTGTCGCGGTTTCCAAAAAGCGGAACCAGGTTGTCCTCCGTCCATTTTTCATCGGCTGCCAGCAGGAAGGCGAATTGGCCTGCAAGGACCGACCGGCCCAGCCTGCCTGGCACCGTAGGGTCTTGCACGATGCCTGACAGCGCCGTGCGATACTCATCGCTCATGGCCTTGGGCAGGGGCTCTTGATGTCTTCGCCAGAGTGAAAGACTTCCCAGCCAGAATTGAGCGAGAACTCCCGCGGGGTGATTAATGGCCGTATTGAGCCAACCCACTTCTTCGAGGCGAACGTCCCTGTCAAGATGGCGCCACAGGGAAGCAGCGATTTCGTTGGCCTGCGGGAGCAAGTTCAATGCATAAGGCTTGCCGTCATTCTCAACCAGAGCTTCAAGCGCATCGGCGATCTCGCGGGTGTGCTCCCGGTAAAGTTCAATTCTGCCCAGCCGATTGAGCACTTCACGATATTTGGCCTCGTCCAGATCCATTCCCGACCATGCGCGGATCAAACCGGACCACAGATCAACACTCCACTCGCCGGCTTTGGCCAACTCATCTGCCAAGTCAAGCCCCCAATTGAATTCTTGCTTTGCTGCCTCCCGAACGGCATCTACAAGCCCCTCACGCTCAAGTCTGAAAGGCTCCTGCTTCGGCTGAAACGACAAAAGTTTCCGGAGCCAATCGGCGGCCGGTTTGGCCAGTAGCTCTTTGGTTGTCCAGGGACTTAGTGGAGTAACAATCTGAGACGAGCCCGTCCAATGGGTTAGATCGGGGTGTTCACTTGGCTCAAACTCCGGGCACTGCGTCGAGACGTCCTCCAGGGCTTGCTTGGTCAGGGCGCAATCAGGGGCCGCGCCATGGAGCCAATGCAGCCATTCCAATTGATGGTAGGCAGCACGTCGTTCCTTGTCGGGATCTTTCTCATCCGGCCAACGGTAGGCTCGTACGGCATCAATGATCGCTTCCCTGCTGCTTGGGCTGGACTTGGGGTAGGCCAATTTTACGGCCCGGAAAATTTCATGGTGAGCCGAAAAATCGTGCAGGCCAATGCGTTCCAGTAGCCATGTGATTTGGGCGTCTGCCATCAGGTCTCTGCATGCGGACAATGCGTGCACGGCCAGACGACACAGCAGCGGCGCTTCCGAACCCACAAGCTGCGCACACGAGTGCTTCGCTACGTCCGACTGATCCGTCGCCAACCATTCAAGGCAATCCCGTGCTGCATCGATCAATACGTCGACAGCCTCAGGATACGTGTCCAGCTCGTGTGGTTCGATGGCCGAGCGGTCATAACTCTCCGGATCCCATTTTCTGTTTGCCTTCTGCCAAGCGCGCAGTGTGAGATGCCGCTCTTCCAGTCGCTTGGTAACCAACCTAAGCAAAGGTTCGGCCACTTGAGCCAAGTTTGGTTTCAGGCCTTTTTCCCAGAGTTCGCTTAGCTCATAGTGCCCACCAGACAATGATAAATCCACATCGATCGGTGTACTGGTACCGTCATTGTCGACAATCCGCTCCCAAGGGTTCTGTTTGAGCTCCAGGCGGCTTTTTGCCATCGCATCAAATTTCCGTAACAGGCTCTCCAGTATTCCATGCTTGACGCAGCGCTCCCCCATCCACAGTAACACCTGCTTGTCTACATCCGCCGGAGCGGTAGCCAGCAACAGCAAAATCCAGCGGGATAAGACTCCTTTGTCCAGAGGGTCCTGCTTACCAAGCCCGATTGTCTGTCCCAGTATTTGCCAGAAAAAAGGATTCAGGTGTGTGCCATGCCGGGCAATCAGCAGGAACAGTTTATCTGCACAGGAGAATGTGAAACGTTCGGCC
The DNA here is from genome assembly GCA_965198125.1 of Candidatus Versatilivorator sp. GTDB lineage: Bacteria > Acidobacteriota > Terriglobia > Versatilivoradales > Versatilivoraceae > Versatilivorator. The sequence continues at coordinate 4,770,472 of CBDAOQ010000003.1, forward strand.
AACCACCAAACCAGAATTACATCCCGCTTACTGAGATTACCGTTGCTGAAGAGAGCGTCCAGATGCTTGCGCTTGTCCAGCCAGTCGATCCATTCAGGCGATGAAGCCGCATCAGTGAAGAAACGAGTCCTGGTTTCATCCTTGAGCGCTTCTTCGATTAAACCTGCTTCTTCGTCACCGAGCAGCGGAGGATTCTTCCGGGCAAGTTCAGTAATTTCGCGTTTCCAATCCAGCACACTGCGCCTGGAGAAATCGGCCAGGCGACGAATGCCCTCATGGAGCTTGCTGTAGTCAGCATCGTTGTCTTGTGAGTATTGGATCGGCTCAATCCCAAGGATGCGCCAGCGTTACAGGTCGGCGTCATGTTCCCCCGTCAGAGCAAAACGCCGGCTGGCCGCACTTTCGGGGAGGGCACGCGCCAGATAATTCATCACCATGTCGTTGTGTCCATAGCCAACGAAAAGGACGGTGAATTGGCGGAACAATGCAACCAGAAAACGCCGCGCCCATCCTTCGGTCAGATATGCCCGGCCGAAATCCTGGTCCGTGAGCACCATTCCGCCGGGATGGGTGACGGCGCCATGAACGTGGACAATGCCGTTGAAATCGTTCCCCAAAGGCAGCGCGGGTGCTCGGAATACCTCGGGGCTGGAATCCAGGACATCCTTTGATGCCTGCTCGAACAACCGATCGAAGTTCGTGGTGACGATGCGAATCACGCCGGCGCCCGAATAGAGCCGCAGAAGGTCCCGATGCAGTTCCGTCGGTTCAAGGTCACCCCGAGAAAGAGCTTGTGAGGCGCGAGCATGAACGTCTACCCCTGCATGTTGCAGTCTTCCAAGGAAGCGATCCACCGGCTCCGAGTCCTGCCTGGTTTGGCCGGTGCCCGTTGCGACCCTGTCCGCCAATCCTTCGAAATCGGGTAGACAGGCGGGTTTGCCCATAGAAACGCCGGCTCCGGCGAAAACCACCAGCTTCCCGTCCCGCAAGGCGGCCAACAGCGGATCGGGGAAATCAATATCTGCAATCTTCATTGGGATTTCAGGTACGGGTCCGGACCGACAGTCTTTACGATCTTAACTGAATTGACCTTGGCGCAGCCCACAACGTCGATGTGCTCGGACAAGGCGGGCAAGACAGTGCGAGCTACCCTGAACTGAGATACTCAACTGTTTTCAGTGATGTCAACTGGTGGGGGGTAGTGGGACGATTGCGACTTTCCATTTGTTCAGTTTTCTTACGATTCGAATGTCTTAACGCCCCATTTAGCATGTGCGGAATTTTACACAAGGCTCTTCCTGCTAAAAAGTGACCGAAATCTGAAAAAAATCCCTTGACACAAATATAACATGTCTCTAACATATCGTTATCTCAAGGGCCTCCCTGTTCGGCTCTGAAAGAAGGGAAACCGTTATGCCCACGAAAACGCTTTACGTCAAGGATATGCAGCTTTGGGAAGAAGCCAGTCGTTTGGCTGGCCATCAGGGACTTTCAGGAGTCATCATGCGATTGATTGCCAAATGGGTAGTAGACAGGAAAAGGCATGAAGCCATGAATAGCGTCAAGGAGTTTGCTGAGATCGAATTGTGGGTTGGAAGTAACACAGATCTCAGCGCAAATCTCCCCGATGACCAGGTAGAAGAGGACCACAAGATTGTCTTCACCGGACGGTTTCTCGCCAGCAGCCCACGGTACGAAGACTCATCAGTACCAAATCTGAGCGTCTATCAGATGAAGAGCGGGCGACTTGTCGTCTACGAGGCATATCACGATTATGGAACGGATCAAGAATATCAAGCCACATACAAGGTCTTCTCTAGCGTCGAGGAACTCCAGCAAAGTTCTGTCTTCTCTGAATACGAGAAGATGCTCGACGAAAACTGGGAAGGTCTGGGAAAAGAGTTGCGTGCCTTGGCAGCAGAAGATGAAAAGAAATTTGCAGAAAAAATAGCAGCTATCAATTTGCAATTCCAGCGAGACATCGCCGATGCCCTTGGAGCCAAGCTGGTTATTCGCATTGATTAACCGCTCCACGTATTGCTCTCAACCATCCAAATTGGAAGTAACGAGGTAGGCAATGATTGCTGATCCAGAATACTTGCCTATACCGTAGGAGCGCCCACTATGCAGCTAAGCAAACACGCAGAGTCCCGGTGCAGTTCACGTAGTATTGAGTCTTTCTCGATCATGCTGATCAAGAGCTTCGGACATTCGGTCAGGAGCGCGAACAACTCAGAAATCTGGATTGCAAACAAACGAGCCCGCCGGGAAATCCTGAGACGAATAAAGGCCGTACAGCGCAACTGCGAGCGGACGAATCCGCCCTATTTCGTCGAAGCGTCCGACGGTACGGTCATAACCGCCGGTCGTCGGACGCGGAAGATCCGCCGTCGCTGACAGAAGCCAGCGGTCATATATGGCGAGGATTGGCCAACGGAGCGGGTTGGGACGGACTAACCCTCATTGGCCGAGTCGTCGTGTACGGACCAGGAGGCGGTCGGGGAAACGCTCGGCGATCTCGCTAATGGTCGCGTCCACGGATTTGCCGCATCTAGGCCGTCTGCTGCAAGGCTACAGAAGTCAATGGCTGGATTTTGGGAAAATCTAATTGCATCGTTCATCCTGGCTTGGCGCGGATATGACCCTGACAACTTCAATCCCCGTAGACAAGAAACCAGGATTTCTCTAGTGCTTCGAGCAGATGGTAAGGCCTATTTGAAGTACCTATGGGCGCTCCAATACGGTGTGGCTTGGGCCAAAGGCCCGCCCTTCATCAAGTACGATACAACGTTTGTATCCAAAATGATCTTGCCGTTGCTCATGACCGGCTGCTTCTCTTAGGACTAGAATGACGCAGTGCTTCAATGGCCACTTCGAAGCCGTCGTCCACTTCACCAGGCCACGTGCCGTAGAGTTCTCGAGCGTTTGCCATCAGCTGTACGTTCTGGGACCTTGCCAACTCATCCAGTGTTGGTGATTCCCAAAAATTCTGCCCGTCAAATGGAATCTTCAATAAGGGCTTGTGTTTTTCCACGGCTTTCCACCCTATCCTTACACATCGCTTCCCACTGCTTCCCGCCCCATGCGGTATTTGAAGTCATGGTTGATGATGAAGTCCAACTCCTCGTTTCGAAAGCCCGTATACCTCCGCCAGGAGTCTGCGCCACAGGCTCCCAGCTCCGGTTCGGCCCGGATGGGTCGGCACTCGGAATGGCCTCGGTCGGTCTTAGAGCGGACGGACATCGGGCAAGCCGGCCATCTTCCGGTCCAATGTCAGGATTGCCAAGCCGTGGCGTGTGTAGTCGTCGGCGATGAGGCGGTCGAAAAGGCCGGGGCCGCCGGATGCTTCCAGAGCCTCGATAATGGCCCGCCCGTTCATGGGTGTCACCAGACCGCTGCGCAGCGCCTTCGATAACTCGGAGCGGGCATCGACCGCAGCTACGCCGTAGTGGTGCCGAACCGCGACGAACGCTTCCCCGATAACCTGGTTCGACGCAAATATCTCCGCACCACCGGCAACCAGCGCGCTCAGCCGGTTCACGCAGTGCGCATATGCGTCGGGAGGCGCACCGGTGATCAGCCGGACCAGCACCGAGGTATCAATCCCGTAGCGCCGGGTCATATCCCTCCTCTCGGAACTTGCTGATGTCGAACGGCGGGTGGCCAGGTGGAATTTTGTCGCGCAGCCCCCCGAGCAGAGACAAATCGATCCTGCGCGGCCGCAGAATGAAGCCGTCCGGACCCTCTGCCAGTTCGAGTTGGTCGCCGGGGCCTACCCCTAGCGCTTCCAGCACCCGTGCCGGAAAGGTAACCTGTCGCTTTGAGGTAATCTTAACGATCATGGCGTTCCTCCTTACAAAAATCTTATCCAAGTAAGGTACAGAAATCAAGTATGGCGGAGTGCATCAGCATCCAATTCGCATCGAGCTGAGCCGTTGCGAATCACGGCAGGAATCCCGTATGCTAACTTAATCGTTTCTTGCCAAGCGTTTTCACGCGCCCGACCATTCAGCTGTTGCCGGATCGAAGGGTAACTTCTGATGCTCACCAGGCTCACCATCCGCAACTTCAAGCGCTTTGGCCAAGTGGAGATCGAACTGGGCAATCCGGTGGTCTTTATCGGCCCCAACAACTCAGGGAAAACCTCCGCCATGCAGGCGCTGGCCCTCTGGGATATCGGACTCAAGCGCTGGAACGAGAAACGGTTGGGGAAGAGTACGCCGGAGAAGCGCCCGGGGGTCACCGTCAACCGTCGCGATCTGATTGCCGTTCCCGCCCCGGATGCCAATCTCCTGTGGCATGACCTGCACGTGCGGGACGTGCGCAGGGTCGAAGGTCGGCAGCAGACCAGCAACGTGCGAATCGATATCATCGTCGAGGGCGTGACCAAGGACAGATCCTGGACCTGTGGCCTGGAGTTCGACTATGCCAATGAAGAGTCGTTCTATTGCCGGCCATTGCGACTTGCATCGGGAAAGAACCCCGCGCGCATGCCGGTTCCCGAGGAAGCGGGAACGGTTCAGATTGCCTTCCTTCCCCCTATGTCCGGGCTTGCCGCCACAGAGACCCGGCTCGATCAGGGAGCGGTCAATGTGCGAATTGGGGAGGGACGCACCGCCGATGTGCTGCGCAACCTATGCTACAAAGTTCAAGAGGAAAAGCCTGAGTTGTGGAAGGAACTTGTGACTCATATCCAGCGTCTTTTCGGCTCTCAACTTGCCCCTCCGCGGTACGTGGCAGAGCGCGGCGAGATTCTGATGACCTATCAGGAAAATAAGGTCCAGTTGGAACTCTCTTCGTCGGGCCGAGGGCTGCAGCAAACGCTGCTCCTTCTAGCTTACTTATATGCAAACCCCGGGGCAGTCCTTCTACTGGACGAGCCGGACGCACACCTGGAGATCCTTCGCCAACGCCAAACCTACCGTTTGCTCACTGACGTCGCCGGGGCAAACGGTAGCCAGATCATCGCCGCCAGCCATTCAGAGGTGCTGCTGACCGAGGCTGCCGGCAAGGATATGGTCGTTGCCTTCGTTGGCCGACCGCACCGCATCGACGACCAAGGCAGTCAGGTATCGAAAGCACTTAAGGAAATTGGATTCGACCAGTACTCCCAAGCCGAGCAGACGGGCTGGGTGCTCTACCTCGAGGGTTCCACTGATCTTTCTGTGCTACAAGCCCTTGCCCACCGGCTCGGTCACGACGCAGCGACCCACGCACTTGAACGACCTTTTGTGCGCTATGTCGGCAACGATTCCTCGGCGGTTCGGCGCCACTACCATGGCCTCAAAGAGGCTATTCCCCATCTCCAGGGCGTGGCGCTCTTCGATCGCTTCCAAGCCGGAACTCCCGACGTCGCGCCGGTCAAATGTCTGGTCTGGAAGCGGCGAGAGATCGAGAATTATCTGTGCTCACAGTCCACTCTGGAAGCCTATGCAAGGGCATCGTCTCCGAACCGCTGGGGCCCGTTGTTTACGACGGCCGAAGCCGATAGGCGAGTCCATGCAATGCGCGAAGCCATCGCCGAGATCGAGGGGGCATTGAAAGCACTTGGCAGAAAATCTCCCTGGTCCCCTGAAGTCAAGGCAAGCGACGATTTCCTCGATCCTCTCTTTCGCGCCTACTTTAAAAAACTGGACCTCCGTAGCCTGATGGCGAAGAAGAACTTCTACGAGCTGGCCGACCATGTTCCTGAAGGCGAGATCGATCCTGAGATTCGCGAAAAGTTGGACGGCATCGCACAAGTTGCACAAAGCGTGGAGACTACCCTTGAGAACTCAGGAGGAAAACCATGAAGATCCTTGTTTCAGGTTCAGGAGGCATGGTCGGCTCGGCCCTATTGCCGGTACTGAGATCGGCTGGACATCAGGTGACCCGGCTGGTACGGCGCCCGTCGGCACCGCTTGGTCCAGAGGATTCTACGGTTCAATGGAACCCTGAAACCGGAGAAATCGACAGCAGTCGGCTTGAGGGCATCGAGGCAGTGGTGCACCTGGCGGGCGAGAACATCGCCGCCCGGCGCTGGACGCCGGCGCAGAAAGCCAGGATCCGTGACAGTCGTGTTCAGGGAACGGCACGCCTGAGCCAGCGGCTGGCAAACCTCACCCAGCCTCCGGCCACGCTGGTCGCCGCCTCGGCCATCGGCTATTACGGGGACCGCGGAGAAGAACTTCTCAACGAAGACAGCTCTTCCGGCAACGACTTTCTTTCGGAAGTCTGCCGTCAATGGGAGGCAGCCTCCCTCCCCGCGGCAGAAAAAGGCATCCGGGTCGTCCATTTGCGGCTCGGCATCGTCCTGTCCCCCCGGGGCGGCGCCCTGGCCAAGATGTTGCCGCCCTTCAAGCTGGGCGCCGGCGGCAGGATCGGCACCGGTCAACAATACATGAGCTGGATCGCTCTGGATGATGCCGTGGGGGCCATCGGTCACGCTCTGACGGACTCGAACCTCAGCGGTCCCGTCAACGCGGTCGCGCCCCACCCCGTCACCAACCTGGAATTCACCAAGACCCTGGGCAAGGTGCTGTCTCGCCCCACCCTCTTCCCCATGCCGGCGTTTGCGGCTCGCATGGCCCTTGGAGAGATGGCCGACGCCCTGCTGCTCGCGAGCAGCCGGGTGGAACCCCGGCGGCTGGCGGGCTCAGGCTACTCCTTCCAGTACCCGACGCTGGAAGCCGCCCTGCGCCATGTCCTGGACAAGCCCGCTGACAGCGGTTAAGGAACACCCAAACTCAGAGATCCTGCCGCTTTTTCCATCCCTGGATCCCCTCACACAGCGCCTTCAGGGACCGGCCCAGCAGTTCGTGTTGCAGAACAAAGGTCAAGACCAGATGGGCGGGGGCCATGTCGTAGAAATAGCCGGGATGCACCAGGACCCCTGACTCCCTGACAAGCTCGATGCAGAGAGCTTCCTCGTCGACCTCCGCCTCTCCCACCTTCAGGGTGAGATAGAATCCGCCGCGCGGCAAGGTGAAGCGCACGGCCGGACATTGGGAGAGTATGGCGCCGGCAATGTGGCGGCAGCGCAGAATCCATGGCCGAAAGGAAGATCCGAATGCTTCCCGGTTCTCAAGAATGCCGCTGACCATGTGCTGGGCGACATCGTTGACCGGCAGGAAAGTATCCGAGATGAGTTCCATCACTTCCAAGGATCTTCGAACCCACGGTTGCTGTCCGCTCACCAATATCCACCCCAGCTTCAGTCCGGGAAGCCCGACCATCTTGGAAAATCCATTGAGGGTGAAAACCAGGGGGGCAGCGGTGGAAGCGGGTCGCGGCAGGGCTTCCGGACCGTAGAGAAACTCGCTGAAGACTTCGTCGGCAAGGACCGGCAGTCCATGGCGACACGCGATGACTGCCAACTCCTGCAACCATTGGCTGCCGGCCACCATTCCGGTGGGGTTGTGGGGTGAGATCAATACCAGGGCACGGGTTCGGGTGCTGATTTGAGATTCCAGATGGTCGAGATCAATCTCCCATCCCCGTGATTCCCGCAGCCGGTAATACCTCAATTGGAGGCCGCCCAACTCGGCAATGGATTCAAACAAAGGGTAGGAAGGAGTGGGACAGAGAATCTCGTCGCCTGGATTGGCCAACAATTTGAAGCAGTAGAAGTAGGAAAGACTGGTCCCGGGCGTGATGAGGACCTGGTCAGCCGAGGCCCGGATGCCGGCCAACCGATAGTGGTTCGCAATCGCCTCCCGGGCGGACCGCAGTCCCAACGGGTCGGGGCGATAGATTTGAGCCTGGCGGGCTGCGTCGGCGAGGAGGGCTTGCAGCCGCTCTTCGGGGAAGACCCACCCCTGTTCGGCCAGGTTGGTGGATATCAGATCAACGATGGGTTTTCCGGAGGCGGCGGCCTTCTCGTACTCCGCATAGAGGCGATTGCGTTTTGCCGGCAAACGGTCGGCCAGGTTGGAAAACCGCATGGGCAGGATTGGCAGGAGAGCCCAGGGTGACCGGGAACACCCGCTCTACCGCGACTCTGGAATATCTCGTCGGTACCAGCCCCACGACCCGGCCATCGATGCCTCTGCCTGCAAGCATGGTTTCAGGTCAAAGCCGTTAGGGCGGTTGGGGACCCTGCCGCGGGCCTGTTGGGAAGCACTCCCACAACCCCGAGGCAGCTACTGAGGGTTCAGCTCCTTGAGTTTGGAAACCACGTCCTCGGCGGCCGTGGAAGCCTTGACCTGACGATCCACATAAAGGATCTTTCCATCCTTTCCGATGTAAAACGTCCATCGTTCCGGCAGGCTTCGGTTCTCGTGGACGACGCCGTATGCCCGGGCCGTCGCTTTGCCGGGATCGCTCAATATGGGATAGTCCGCGTTGAGAGATTGGGCAAACCGGCGGTTTTCTTCAGCGGTGTCGCAGCTTGCCGTAAAGTAGGCGATGTTCAAGGATCGCAAGGCTTGGCCATTCTCACGGAATGACCGGCACTCAGCCGTTCAGCCCCCCGTGAAAGCCTTGGGGAACCAGGCCAGCACCACCACCTGCTTTCCATTGAACTGCTTCAGGCCGTAAGTCTTCCCGTCCGAACCCGGAAGTGAGAAATCGGGCGCCATGTCCCCCTGCTTCAGGTCGGCCGCCAGGGACTGACCCCAGGTGAGAGTCAACAGGAATGCCAGCAAAATGGAGATCTTCATCAACATTGGAGTCTCTCCTTATTCAAACGCTTTGGAACTATGCCTCAAGACCCGACCGGGCTTGAGGCTCAACCAAACTGTCGTCAGGACCTTCATCATGGATCCGGGTGCATCCAGCCACCCGGGTAGAGTCGAGGACTGGCGCGTTGACTGTAGGGTCCGGTGGCTATTCCGTCGCTTTCGCTTCGGGCCTCAGTCCGGCTCCCTTATCACGTTTCCAGTCCCCGCTCTCCGAACCGGACGTGCGGTTTTCCCGCATCTCGGCTCTCCAGTGGGATCATGCGTCTCGCACTCAGGTCCCCGCTCGCATCCGTGGACGACTCCCATGGGTTTGGCACCCGTCCCCTACTCCATCCACGTCCGCTCCCGGAGTGCCGCCAGGCCTGTTGACGCCCTGACGACGCCGTCCTCATCAGACGACCCCTTCACTTTTGCATGTGATGCTTCCGGAGTCTCCGGTCCTTTTACCGGGGTTTCAGGCTTTCGCCACTCCCGGGACCCTTCCCCCTTCGGTCACCGCTCCTCACCTGAGGCTCCTTCCCTCCACCGGCATTACCCGGCTTCTCCAGTACTACGAGCCTCTCCGCCACCCTGCCGGCCCAGCCTCCCCCTCACGGGGTCCCGGTTCGGTGCGTGCCTCACCACCCACAGGGCTTCCCATGTTGCTGCCTCCTTCCCCTTCCATGCGTGCCAGCGTCACTACCCCGGCGGGTCCAAAGGGGTGCCCGCGTCGCTCGCTTCCCCCTCCGTCTTCGGCCTTCCCCATTTCTCAGGTGGGTCGGCCCCCGCATTGCCCGTTTCGAGGCCTGCTCGACGTTCACTCGCGTTCCGGCCCGCATGTTCGCTGAACCGCCTTATGCGGCCCTTTGACACCAGGGTGCTTCAGACCATATCGTTGCCTCCATGATCCGCCCTGGCTGCTACCAACCGGAGCGACAGTTGTTGGACGGGTTTCGCACCCGTTAGAAGAAGGCGCCTTTCCATGGCGCACTGAGAACTGCGGGCTAGGTGACCGGATTCCCGGCCTTCATCCACTCTTTGTAGCCTCCCGCCATGGAGAACACGTTTCGGTAACCCATGCGCTGCAAGGCGTCGGCAGACAGCGCCGACCGGTACCCCCCGCCACAATAGAGAATGATCTCATCTTCAGGGTCAGGGACCAGCGCTTCGATGTCCCTTTCGATAATTCCCTTCCCCAAATGGACGGCGCCCTCCGCATGCCCCTGGGACCATTCATGATCCTCACGGATGTCGATGAAGTAGAGGGATTGACGCCGCATCAGCTTTTCCCGCACCGAGGCCACCGAAACCTCTCGAATCCGGGATTTGGCATCTTGAACGAGGCGCAAAAAAGCCTCTGCATGTTGCATTCCCGTCCTCCTCAACCTTAACCCGCATTTCTCACCGGGACGCTGGATACATAAGGAAAGGCAGTTTTTCTTCAGTACCTTGATTGGCCCCATTTAAAGGGCCTGCGGATACAGACGGCGCTGGGCGCGCCCTGGCTTGGCCTTTTTCCCTCAGCGCGCACGTGCTCGCTCGATCGTAGTAACCGCTACGCTCTTCGCTCACGAGCACGCGCTGAGGGAAAAATTCCTGCGCCATGATCACGCCCCCCGGTGAGAAATGCGGGTTAACGGCGCCCGGTCGCCCCGAGCGGCGGCAGTCCCCCGTCGAAACGGAACCCTGACCCCCTGTCCCCGGATCCTATCTCTGGACAGCCTCCAGCTCTACTTCCACCGAACCGGAAGTCCCGGCCAGGTGTCGGAAATCGAACAGCTTGGCATCCATCAGGTGCGAAGGGATCACATGCTTCAGGGCGGCCAGCATGGAGTCCCCGACTCCTGGATTCTCTGCCTGTAGCCGGGTGATCAACTCCTTGACCCTTTGACGCTTGAGGTCCGGCTGAGAGCCGCAGAGGTCACAGGGAATGATGGGATAGCGCATGAGAGAGGCAATGCGGGCGATATCGACCTCACGACAATAGGCCAGCGGCCTGACAACGGTGTTCCGTCCATCGTCACTTCTCAAAATGGGAGGCATGGCTTTCAACACCCCCCCATAAAACAGGTTCAGAAGCAGCGTCTCCAGAATATCATCGGCGTGGTGGCCCAGGGCAATCTTATTGCACTCCATCTCGACGGCGGCATTGTAAAGGATGCCTCGACGCAGGCGCGAACAGAGCGCGCAGGTGGTCCGGCCCTCCGGAATATGGGACTGAACGATGGAAAAGGTGTCTTTGGCCAGAATGCGGTACTCCTGCCCCAAGCGTTGCAGATACCCGGGCAGCACCTCGGCGGGGAACCCTGGCTGCCTCTGGTCCAGATTGACGGCCACCATCGAAAAGGAGACCGGAGCCCGCTTCTGCAAATCTCTCAACAGCGTCAACAGGGTGTAGCTGTCTTTACCTCCGCTCAGGCAGACCATGACCCGATCACCCTCCGAGATCATGGAAAAATCGGCGATTGCCTGACCCACCTTCTTCAGAAGCCGACGTCTCAGCCGCGGCAGATCCATGGTGGAGAATCCGGAAGCGGACGGCCGGGGCGCCCTGCCCGCCACCCTCCGGCTGTTGGGCGTCTCATAGGGTCTCAACCGTCTCCTCCAAACGCACGTAGTTCGCCCTTCGCTTTACCGGCTGGAACCGCTCAGCCAGGATGGCCTCACGTAAAATTTCTTCCGTAGCCCGGTGATGAGCGCCGGCCGGGGTGATCACATTTTCCTCGATCATGATGCTGCCCATGTCGTTGGCTCCATAGTGGAGCCCCTGTCTTCCCACCTCAACGCCTTGAGTCAACCAGGAAACCTGGATATTGGGGACGTTGGGCAGGCAAATTCTGGCCAGCGCCAACCAGCGCAGATACTCCTCGCTCGACTCCCGATCCGGGACCTTGCGACTGATCTTGGTGTTATCGGGCTGCAGCGTCCAGGGAATGAAGGCCACAAAGCCGCCCGTCCGCTGCTGCAGCTCGTAGATGCGCTCCAGGTGCTGGATGCGATGCTCCAGGCTTTCCCCCATCCCGAACATCATGGTGGCTGTACTCGGCAATCCCAAGCCGTGGGCGACCTCCATGACCTCCAGCCACTGCTGGGTGTTACACTTGTTGGTGTTCTTTCTCCTGACCTCATCCACCAGAATCTCGGCCCCGCCCCCTGGAATCGAGTCCAATCCCGCGGCCTTCAGCCTGAGCAGAACTTCCCGGGTGTCGATGCCGAAGATCCGGGTAAAGGCATGGATCTCCGGAGGAGAGAAGCAGTGGAGGTGGATCCGGTACCGCCGCTTCAGCTCGCTCAGGAGCCGCTCGTACCACTCCAGCGGAAGGTCGGGATGGAGCCCGCCCTGCATGAGAATGCCGCTGCCGCCAAGCTCCAGGGTCTCCTCGACTTTTTCAAAAATCTGTTGGTGGCTCAGGACGTAACCTTCGCTGGAACCGGGCGGTCGGTAAAAAGCGCAAAAGGTGCAGACTGCCGAGCAGATATTGCTGTAGTTGATGTTGCGGTCCACCACGTAGGTGACGACATTGTCCGGATGCAGCCGACGCCGGATGCGGTCTGCCGTCTCCCCCAATTGGGCCAGGGAAGCCTGCTCTGCCAGCAGGCCATAGGCCAGCGGACTCAGACGTTCTTCCTCAGCCCGGGTGAGACTGTCCTGCACATTCATGACCGAACACTCGTCCATTTGTCGGACTAACGCCCTTCCAGAGTGGCGGTGAATCCCAACTCCTCGCCGTCACGCACCACTGAAATCTCTACCCGATCCCCCGGTCGATGCTCCTGCAGGAGGTAGGTCAGGTCGTATATGTTGGTGATCTTTTTCCCCGACCACCCCACCATGAGATCGCCGGACCGCAATCCGCACTTGGCCGCCGGACTGCCCTCTCTAACGCCAGTGAGCCGGACCCCCTCGACCTCCTCGCCATAGTCGGGAATGATCCCCAGCGTAACTCTAAATCCCGTTCTGCCTGTTTCCGGGGGCGCACCGGCCGTCTGCTGGAAGGCAGGCCGCTGGTCCATCCCACAGATGGACCTGGCTGTTTGAAAGATGAACTCTACGACCCGGGCGGTCAAGGCCGGCTCAATTTTATCATAGTCATCACTGGGCTTATGGTAGTCCCCGTGGACCCCGGTGAAGAAAAAGAGCACCGGAATATCCCGCCCGTAGAAAGAGGAGTGATCGCTGGGACCGAACCCTCCCTCTCGAAACTTGATCTCCAGGTCCGCATCCTTGTTCAGTTGAGTCAGCAGGTCCCGCCAGCCCGGCGAACTCCCGGTACCGCCGATGATCAACCGCTGGCCTTGCATTCGTCCGATCATGTCCATATTGATCATGGCAACGGTCTTTTGCAAGGGCACGACCGGATGGTTGACGTAGTGCCGAGAACCCAGCAAGCCCTGCTCTTCGCCGCTGAATGCCAGGAAGAGGACACTGCGACGCCGCTGATCTTTTCGAGAAGCCAGTGCCCCGGCCAGTTCCAGCAGCCCAGCCGTACCCGAAGCGTTGTCGTCGGCACCGTTGTGGACCTCGCTCCCGGGCTTGGCTGCCAGCGAGCTCAGTTCCCCCAGTCCAAGATGGTCGAAGTGAGCCCCAATCACCAGGACCTCCTCACTGAGGTCGCCAGCCCCCTTCAAAAACCCCACCACGTTTCGGGCTGAACGGGTTTCCTTGACCAGGTCCGAGCGAAATTTCAGACGGACACCCGGCATATCGACGGCGCTGCCTTTCCGGCTTCGGGCAGCTCCTTCCAGAGCTTCCAGGCTCAATCCGACTCCAGCCAGGATCTGACGGGCGGAAGGACGACTGATGGCCAGGGCAGCGATTCCCGAATCGGCGAAAGAGCGGTCAGACCGGAGCTTGGAGAGTGAACTCCTGGAAAAATCTTCCGAGTCGTTTACGAAAACAATGCCCTTGGCACCGTGATCCCGAGCCGTTTTGGCCTTGAACCGCAAGGCGTGGTAGCGTCCGAATTGTCCGTGGGGATCGTCCCCCTCGGGGCCGTAGCGCAATACGAAGACGAATTTGCCCTTCACATCCGCTTTCCGATAGTCATCGTATTGGAGCGACGGCGCGGAAATGCCGTACCCCACAAATTGAGCCGCGCCCTCAAACAGACCTCCCATCGAGAAGGAAACGGGTGTAAAGTCGACGCCCGGCTCCAGACCTTCCCCCCCACCCGATGGACTCGACGAGCCGCCGTTCCCCCAAGACACCTCCAAGGCATTGCCGGAACCCAAACGCACCCCCGAGACGAAGGAGAATTCCTGAAGGTAGCTCCCCCCTTCCCCAAACGGCAATAGATTCCGCCGCGCGAACTGTTCCGCAATGTACTGCGCCGCCTTTTCCGCTCCCGGGCTTCCGGCAAGTCGCCCCTCCAACTCATCGGAGGCCAGAAATCGGATGTGGGGCATCAGCCCTTCGGAGGTAATGGCGCCAGTGGCCGTTGCTTTTCCGGAGGACTGCAAATGCCACCTGCCGATCGGCAACAGCACAGCGGGCACCAGCAGAATGGCCCACAACATCCAGTTTTTTCGGTTCAATGAAATCCTCATCGTCGCTATCGGGGATCAATCTCGCCACAAATGACCCCGGCAAAGGAGCGCCCTCGGACGGACCTGAATCCAATTTCAGTCGGAGGGTTCGGACCCCGCCGCCGGGGGAAAATACAGCATTTTCCAACCTTTCTCCTTTTGAGGCAAAAAGTAATAGGCCTGTACCCGGGGATATCGTTTCAAATAACTTTGGGCATTCTCCGGTCCCATCACAAAAAGTGCATTGTCCAAGGCATCGCCCTTCATTCCGGACCCGGCCACAACGGCGACGCTGAGCAGACCCTGAACCGGACGGCCTCTTCTGGGATCCATGATATGGGAATAGGTCACCCCCTCGAGGCTGAAGGAATTCTCATAACTGCCGGAAATGGACAAGCACTGATTCTCCAGTGAGATAGTGAGGGCACTCTTTTGGGGATCCCGAGGAAAAACCGGATCTCGAACCTTGACTTTCCAGGCTGTCTTGCCGGGAGGAGCCCCCAACCCAAAGACCGTGCTGCCGCCCGCGCTAACCAAGGCTCTTTTGATTCGGTATTCCCTCAGGAGGCTCACCACCCGGTCCACCGCATATCCCTTGGCAATGCCGCCCAGGTCGAGAGCCATGCCTTCCCGCCGGAATCGTACGGTACGCCGGCCGGGATCGAGGCTGAGCTTGCGGTAACCCACCTTCTGAAGGGCGTCGCGAAGTTCTGTCGCAGGCGGTACGCGACCTTGGCCGCCGAAAAATCCCCAAACCCTCATCAACGGCTGCACAGTCACGTCAAAGGCTCCCCGGGATTGCCGGCTGAACGCCAGGCATCTTTGTAGAAAGTCAAACAGTTCCGGTTCCACCAGGACCGCTTCCCGACCCGCTCGCCGGTTGATGAAGGAGATGGCGCTGTTCTGCTTGTAGACACTCATCAAGCGGTCGATGCGGTCCACTTCATCAAAGGCCCTCTCCGCCACCAGCGGCAAGTCATCCCGTCCGTCTCCATAGAGCTGAATCCCATAAGTCGTGCCCATGGAGAGGTGACTGCCGCGGTAGTGCGTCACCACCGGACCGGAGCTGGAAGAACCGACGCCGCAAAAAACGGAAAGTGCCCCAACCACAGCCACCAACACCGGGGTCAGGGCCTTCCTCACCATTGCAGGACACTCTTTCCGCGGTCGGCTGACTTTCTGACTGCTTAACCCGCATTTCTCACCAGGACGCTGAGCATAGGGTAGAAAAGTGCTTGTCTTTAACATCTTGCGGCGCTTTGTTTGGAGTCTTCAGGGTACAGACGGTGCTGGGCGCGCCCTGGCTTGTCTTTTCCGCTTCAGCGCGCACATGCTCCCTCGAATGGTGTTCCGGCTACGCCCTTCGGTCACGAGCACGCGCTGAAGCGGAAAATCCTGCGCCATGATCACGCCCCCTGGTGAGAAATGCGGGTTTAGGGTGGGATCGGTCGATGCGGCCCGGAACGCGGGCACAGCGGGCTAGACCTTTTGGGTGACCAGCTTCGGATTGGTTTCCCCGGGCTGCCCCCCCGGCCAAGTCACTCGTTCCTTCCGGTCCATGGCCCGATTGGCATAGATCACCGCCCTGGAGTCGGCCGTGCCCACGTCCAGATCCGCCAGTGGCTTCCTGCCTTGGCGAATGCACTCGAAGAAATGCTCATCCTCGGCCTGAATGGGATTGCGCTCACGCTCGACCTCGATCACTCCCATCTCGACCAGCCAGCGGCGAGCATGCTCGACTTCGCGAGACACAAATCCCTCGGACCCGGACGGAGGCTCCGACAGGATGGGAACCCCTTGGGCTTTCTGAAGGATGGTGGCTCCGGCCATCCAGTCCAGCTCTTTCGGAATACTGGAGGACTCTTTCGCGGTTGGAGCACCCGGAGCCAGTTTCTGAGGATAGAAGGTGGCTCTGGGATCATTGCGGCCCAGCGTGATTTCAAGGGTCCCCCGGTCTCCCAAAATGGTTTCCGCGAATTCCAGATGCCGGTTGTGCCCGATGGCACTGAAGAGGAACTTCTGTCCCTGGGGGTATTCGTAAATTACGGCCACGTTGTCAAAGATCTCACGGCCGTCCTTCCAGTAGTCGTTGCCTCCGACTCCGGTAACGCTGACCGGCTCCGACTCAAAGGCCCAATTGGCTACATCTGCCATATGCGACCCCAGTTCGGCCATCAGACCTCCCGAGTACTCCCGATACATCCTCCAGTTGATCCTTCGTTCCAGCCCGGGATCGGGTACGGGGCGGCGCCAACTGGTATTTCGGTGCCACTGGGCCCGGATCGTCATCACCCGACCCAACACCCCGGTGTGAATCATTCGCATGGCATTGCGGTAGACCCCGCTGTAGCGCCGCTGAAGCCCCACCTGCAATACCAGTTCGGGGTGGCGCTGTTTGGCCTCGTAGACCCTTGGGATCTCGGCCTCCTCTTTCATCAGGCACTTTTCAACGAAGACGTGTTTCCCGGCGCTCAGGGCCTCCAGAAGCATGGGAACGTGCAGGTGGTAGGGAGTGGTGATGAAAACCGCCTCGATGTCCTTGCGCTCCAGGACGCGGCGGTAGTCGCCCGACTCGGTATCCGGTCGACCGCCGATCGCCTGGACTCCCTTGGCCAGGTTGGGTGCATGGGTGTCGCACAGGACGGCACACCGCCCCGATTTCAGGGTGCTCAAATTCCTCAAGTGGTTTCTCCCCTGAGAGCCTGCGCCGATCAGGCCGTAAACCACCGGCGAATCCAGGCTCCGGGCAGGGATGACAGCGGGAGCCCCCGCCTGGGAGGCTGCAGCGGCCACAGCCACCACGGAATTCTTCAGAAAGCTGCGGCGGTCTATGGAAACATGATGCCGGCGGTCAGACATTCAATTCCCCCTTTTGAATCCCAGCCCGGTGCGATCGAGCCGGTCGATGCAGCACGACGATGACTCACCTGCAAAGCAGAAAACCACAGTGTAGTCCCTTTCATCCCGCAACCAAAGTATAGCCCACGTTTCTCCCCGGATTGCCGGGTACCGCGTAGTAAGGCGCCCGGATGTCCTTCGTGGATAACCCCTCAATCGGAAGATCTTTCGTCCAGGAAAATCAACCCTTATAATCCTCGCAGTGACCTCCCTGAAACAGCATTTCAATCGATCGCTGGAAATTCTATTCGAAATGATCCGGATCGAATCGGTCAACCCTGCCCTGGTGTCGGGAGGGGCCGGAGAGCAAGCCATTGCCGAGTTTCTGTCAGGCTTCTTGAAAAGCGAGGGGATCCGGAGCGAATTGCAGCGGGTTGCTCCGGGGCGATTCAATGTGGTAGCCGCGGTGCAAGGGTCGCGGCCCGGACCCAGGGTACTCCTCAATGGACACCTGGACACGGTGAGTATCGCCGGGATGAAGCAGCCCCTGGTTCCCGTCCTCAAGGACGGCAGGGTCTATGGCAGAGGATCGCAGGACATGAAGGGCGGGCTGGCGGCAGCGGTCTCGGCCCTGCTGGCGCTTGCTCGGCGCAGGGAGGACTGGCAAGGAGAGGTTGTGCTGGCCGCCGTGGCCGACGAGGAGGACTTGAGCCTGGGAACCTCCTGGTTGCTGCGGCATTGGCCGAAGGAGAGACCCTTCGATTTTGCATTGGTGCTGGAACCGACCGATCTTCAGGTGGCCACGGCCCACAAGGGATTTGCCTGGGTCGAGGTCACTACCCACGGAAAGGCTGCCCACGGCAGCCGTCCGGCCGACGGAGTGGATGCCATTGGCCTGATGGGTCAGGTTCTGGGCCACCTGGACCGACTGGACCGAGACCTGCAGCGCCGTCCCCTCCACCGCCACCTGGGATCGGGCTCGCTGCATGCTTCTCTGATCCAGGGCGGCCGCCAATGGAGCAGTTACCCCGACCGCTGCCACTTGAAATACGAGCGAAGAACCGTTCCGCCTGAAACTCGGGCTAGCGTCGAAACTGAAATTCAACGGATCCTGCGGGATTGCCGCCAACAGGATCGTCACTTCCAGGGGGAGGCCTCACTGGTCTGCTCCCGAGAACCCTTTGAGGCGGACCCCGACCAGGCCGTTCTGCAGCGATTCTACCGGACCGCCCGGTCCCACCGTCCCCGGCATGTCCGCTGGGGCAGCGTTTCATTCTGGACCGACGCCGCGCTGTTGGCGGCCGCCTCCATCCCAACCCTGGTTTTCGGCCCTCGAGGAGCCGGGCTCCATTCCCTGGAAGAATATGTGGTGGCTGAGGATCTGAGCGACTGCGCTGAGATCATCTTTCGTTTCGTGACTCAAGACTGCGCTGGTTAGCGGTCTCGGTCCAGGATCATTCGGGGGATCGTCTGCAGTGCCTGCCGGTAGGGAGAGGGGGGGAAAGACTCCAGAGCCGATTCAGCTCTTCTGGCGAACTCCTCGGCACGTTCTCGAGCTTTTTCCAGGACGCGGTACCGGGTCACAATGGAAAGGATTTCCGCCTTGGAGATGGACCGAAAGGCTTTCTCCTGCAGGACGGTCTTGATCTTTCGGGACTCATCCCGGTTGCAGGCCTGCAGGGCGTACACCAGTGGCAAGGTCATCTTTCCCTCCTTGAGGTCGCTTCCCACCGGTTTACCCAGAACCCTTTCCGAAGAGCTCAAATCGAGGATGTCGTCAGTGACCTGGAAGACCAAACCCACGCTCAGACCATACTCCCCAAGCGCCCGTTCCTGATCGTCGCTCACCCTTCCCAGCAACCCTCCGATCCTGGCGCAGCCGGAGAACAGATAAGCTGTCTTCCGCCGAGCGATATCCAGAACGTCCTGCTCGGTGACCTTGGGGCTGCCATCGAGGGTGAGCTGAATCAATTCTCCCTCCACCATTCTCTGGGTCAAGTCGATCAGGATGTCCAGAATGCGAAAGTTGCGTTCCTGCAGCGCCACGTAGAAGGATTGCATGTAAAGCCAATCGCCGACCAGCACCGTGATCTGATTGCCCCACTTGTGGTTGACGCTGGAGCGGCCCCGGCGAACCCTGGCTCCATCAATAATATCGTCATGAACGAGAGTGGCGGTATGGATGAACTCAACCACGGCGGCCAGCTTGATGGCCGACTCATTGACCTGGCCGCAGAGTTTGGTGCAGAGCAGCAGCAGGCTGGGGCGAATCCGTTTCCCGCCACCTTCCTGCAGGTATTTGCCGATCTCCTCGATGGTACGAACCGGAGAATGGCGTTGGCGCGCAAACTCCCCCTCGACCTGACGCAACTCCTTTTTAACCAGATTGAAAATCTCTTGAGGCTGCACTCAAACCCTTCCGATTATTGCCTTCGATAAACCTTGATTTCAACGTCAAGGGAGTTTCGGGCTGTCACTCCACCGAACCCTCAATCCGCCGGGACGGCTGGTCCGAGTGGAACAGGCGCTGATAGTTTTCTGCGGTGCACCGGGCCACAGCATCCAGACTGACCTGCTTGACCGCTGCCAGGGCCTTGGCCGTCTCGACCACGAAGGCCGGCTCATTACGCTTTCCACGGAAGGGTACCGGAGCCAGATAGGGAGCATCCGTCTCGATCAACAGCCGGTCCATGGGCACGGCCTGGGCAACCTGACGGAGGTTGTGCGCCTTGGGGAAGGTCAGCATACCAGAAAACGAGATATGGAATCCCATCTCCAAGCAGCCCTGGGCCATGGCCAAGCTGCCGGTGAAGCAGTGCATCACACCCGCCGGACCGCCATTGCCAAAGTGCTCGCCCAGTATTTTGAGCGTCTGGACCTCGGCCTCCCTGGTGTGAATCACCACCGGAAGTCCCACCCTTCGGGCCAGAGCCAGTTGTCGGGCAAATACCGCCTCCTGCTCTTCCTGTGGGGCATGGCGGTAGTGGAAGTCCAATCCAATTTCTCCCCAGGCAACCAGCCTGCCCGACCGAGCCAGCCGGACAAGATTTTCCAGGTTTGACTCCGAGACCAAGCCTGCCTCGTGTGGATGAATCCCGGCAGCCACATCCAGGTCTGGCTCGCGCTCTGCCAGCAGAACGGCCTTCTCGGTCTTGGCCGCGTCGGCCCCGTCTCCGATCACCAACACCCGTCCCACCATGGCCGAACGGGCTCGATCCAGGACTGACGGGAGGTCCGATTCAAACTCGGCTTCCGCCAGATGGGAGTGGGAATCAATGAACATCAGCTTGGCGGCAACTCCCTCCCCGACGATGCCTCTGATCTATCTCTGAACCGGTTTCGCGCGACTTCAAAGAGAATGGGCGAGATCGACAAAAAAACGATCAGCAGGACCACCTTCTCCAGGTTGTCGCGAATCCACGCCACCTGCCCCAGGTAATATCCGGCCAAGACCATCGACACCACCCAGAAGATACCACCAAACACGTTAAAGGCGGCAAAGCGGGGATAGGACATCTGCCCAATGCCCGCCACAACCGGCGCAAAGGTTCGGGCGAAGGGCACGAAGCGGGCCAGTACAATCGCCTTTCCTCCGTGCTTTTCGTAAAACTCGCGGGCGTAGAGGAGGTGCTTCTTGCGAAACCAGAAGCTGTCTTCCCTTTTGTAGAGAGCGACTCCGGTTCGGTAGCCAATGCCATAACCCACAGCGTCACCGACAATGGCCATGACACTCAGCAGCGCCACCAGAAAGGCAACGTTAAAAAATCCCTTCGCGGCCACCAGGCCCGCCAGGAACAACAGGGAGTCCCCGGGCAGGAAAAAACCGACAAACAAGCCCGTTTCGGCAAAGACGATGACCGCCAGCACCAGGTAACCGCCCGACCGAATCAGGCCGATCAGCTTGTCCGGGTTGTATAGACTTGCGAAAAACTCGAGAATCGCTTCCAAGAAACCTCTGGGGGGCTCTAGCCCGCACTACTCACCGGGCCGCCGGTGAAATTATGAAAGTGTATTTATTTTCAATGGAACCTTTTGCAAAATTCCGCAGCCAACGGTTTTATGGAGGCTCGGAACAGGTTTTGATTAACATGGATGCACAGGATGCACAGGATTTTTTCAGGAAACGGCTAGCTTGTAATCCTGAGCTTCCGCAAATCCGCACACGATCATTGCCGGAGCCGGCTTCTCGTGCAGCAGCGTCCCGTCCTGGTTATCCTGTGCATCCTGTGCATCCATGTTTATTATGAGCCTTTTGCAAATATCGCAATCGGGAATGACATTGAGGCGGCAAGGATGATGTGCTGCAGGCTCCAGCATTCACCACGATAAGCACAAGAGACAATAGAAACCACAAAAAGCACAAAAGGCACAAAACGAGTTTCTTGATTTCGAGACTTGCCGATCGGATGGTTCTTTTTGTGTTTTTGTGCCTTTTGTGGCCATTGAGATTCAGACGACAAACGGGTTCAGTGTCACCAGATCCTTGAGGGACTCGGGAGGAAAAAGCCTCGATCCGAATAAGGATCGCCCGACGACGAATTTTGCAAAAGGCTCCTTTATTAACCTTGATTCGAGGGCCTGAGCCTACAGACTGTGCTGGGTGCGCGCTGGCTCGGTCCGATCGGAGCCCTACCGGCCTGCTCCCAGTCCTATTTCAGGCGAGCCCCGTTGGGGACCTCCTCCAGAAAGGTTGCCAACACCGGTCTGTCTTCCTCTCCGACCGACGCCGCCAGCAGCATTCCGTTGGATTCCAGTCCCCGCAGCTTGCGCGGCTGGAGATTAGCCACCACCACGATCTTCTTTCCGACCAGACTCTCAGCGGGATAGGCCTGGGCAATTCCAGCCAGAATCTGACGGGTTTCACTTCCCAGATCCACGGTCAGCCGCAAGAGGCGGTCGGCGCCCTTGACCTTGTCGGCCTCAACCACCTGGCCAACCCGAAGATCGACTTTGGAAAAGTCTTCAATGGTGAGGGTGCTTCTGCCGGAGGGTGCCTGGGCCGAAGTCTCTGCAGGAGCCGGCGCCTTCCCCGCCTGTTCCCGGAGTGCCGGGGGCCTTCCCTGTTTCCCCCTGTCAGCCGGCTTCTTTGGCCCCCCGCTACCGGAGCCAAAGAGCGTCTCCAAGAGAGCCTTCCTGTCCAGACGCGGGAAAACGGCCGTGATTTCGTCCAACCTGTTTCCCGCCAATTCCCGGCTCCATTGCAACCGGTCCAGGCGTTGACGGTTCAATGCTTCCTGCTGCCCCAACTGCTTCCAGACGTTCGCGCAACTGGCCGGTAGCACCGGAGCCAACAGGATGGTGACGATCCGGACCACTTCCGCGCAGGTGTGCAGGATTGTAGCCAGGCGGGGCCGCTGGGCCTCGTCCCCGGCCATGGTCCAGGGAGCACAGACATTGATGTATTTGTTGGTCCGGGAGAGCAGTTCCCAAATCGCCTCCAACGCTCGGCTGAAGGCCAACTGGTCCATATGGCCTCGATAGGCCTCAATGGTCGCCAGGACATGTTCCTGCAGTTCGGTCTCCAGGGAGGAAGAAGATTGGGTGGAGGGGGCCGGAATGGTATTTCCGAAATTCCTGGAGATCAGCGCCAGTGTCCGGGAAACCAGGTTGCCCCAATCGTTGGCGAGGTCGCTGTTGGTCCTTTGAATCATGGCCTGGTAGGAAAAGTTTCCATCGGCGCCAAAGGGGATCTCCCTCAACAGAAAATACCGGACCGCATCCGAACCGAACTGATTGAGCAACAGATGGGGATTGATCACGTTGCCGCGAGATTTGGACATCTTGGCTTCGTCCTTGAGCCACCAGCCGTGGGCATGGACCCGTTCAGGAAGCGGGAGGTCGGCTGCCAACAGAAAGGCCGGCCAATAGACGGTGTGAAAGCGAATGATGTCCTTTCCCACCAATTGAACCTGGGCCGGCCAGTACTTGCGGAACTGGTCCTGCTCCTGCCTGTTGCCGAATCCAATTCCCGAGAGGTAGCCCACCAGGGCGTCGAACCAGACATAGATGACGTGGTTTTCGGCCACGGGAACGGGAATGCCCCACTTGACAGAGGTGCGGCTGATGGAAAGGTCCTTGAGACCATCACTCACGAAGCGAATCACTTCGTTGCGACGAGAGGGTGGGTTGATGAACTCGGGATGTTTTTCATAGAGGTCCAGAAGATGCTTCTGAAAGGCAGACAGCTTGAAGAAGTAGCTCTCCTCGGTAACGCGCTCGGTAGGGCGTTGACAGACTTCACAGTCGGGCGCCGCTTCAGCTTCCGAGGCAAACAGATTGCAGGAAATGCAATACCAGCCGGAATACTCGCCCTTGTAAACGAAACCGTTGTCGAAGGCACGCTGGAACACCTCGGTGGCCGCAGCGTAGTGACTCTTGCTGGTGGTGCGAATGAAACGGTCATACTCCACGCCGAACCGCGACCATAACTTGCGATAGGCCCCCGCATTCCGATCCGCCAGCACCTCCGGGGCGACACCATGGCTAGCGGCGGCCCGCTCGATGTTCTGGCCGTGCTCGTCGGTGCCGGTGAGAAAGCACACATCGTAGCCTTGCATTCTCTTGTAGCGGCTCAAGCAATCGGCCACCAGGGTGGTATAGGTGTGTCCCAGGTGCGGCCGGGCATTTACGTAGTAGAGAGGGGTGGTGATGTAGAAGGTGTCCATCGAATCCGCTCAGGTGGTGGCCAGCTGACGCCGTTCCTATCCCAACTGTTTTCCGTGTCGGTTCATGAATTCCTGAATCACCTGCAACTGCACCTGCTTGTAGGGCACCCGGTGCCGATGGGCCAGGGCCTTGCATTCCTCATACTCCGGAGAAAAACTCACGATTCTGCCATCCAGCCGCGCCACTTTCACGGACACTTTGCCCAGCGAACTTTCTACCGGCTCAACGGTTCTGTCCAACACTTTTCTATGGCATTGGTGATAACGCAGACCCAGGGTGGTGGTCTCCTCAAAAAGCACCTTGCAGACGCCATCCAAAAGCTCCAACGGAAGCACAACGGTGAGCAGGACTCCCGGGCGACTCTTTTTCATTTGGACCGGACAGGAAAACACGTCATGTACTCCCAGTTCAAACAGTTTCCCCTGCACATATCCAACAATCTGGGGACTCATGTCATCGATGTTGGCCTCCAGAACCAACACCCTGGAATCCGAGGAAGCTGTATCGGAATCGACCGGTTGGCCCCTCAACACCCGGAGCACATTGGGGCCTTCCCGCAGATCACGGGTGCCGGCGCCATACCCGATTCCCTCCACTCGAAAGCCCGGCAACGCTCCAAAACTCCGACAGATGGTGGTCAGGATAGCCGCTCCCGTCGGCGTAACCAGCTCCCCCTCAACCTTGTTGGAGTATACGGGGAGTCCTTTGAGCAGCTCTGCCGTGGCCGGGGCGGGAACGGGCATGGTCCCGTGGGCGCAGTCCACCGTTCCCCAGCCCACATTGAGACGGGAGGACAGACACTGGGGCACGCCCATCCAGTGCAATCCGACAAAGGCCCCGACGATATCGACGATGGCATCAACCGCGCCCACTTCGTGAAAGTGAACTTTTTCCACCGTGGTGCCATGAACCTTGGCCTCGGCTTCGGCGAGTCGGAGAAACGATTGGCAGGCATTGTCTTGAACCCAGGGAGCAAGCGTGCTGCTGCGGATGATCTTCTCGATGGTCGAATAGTGTCGGTGGTGATGCTCTTCGCCGGTTTCCACATCAAATTTGGTCGCCAGCACCCCTGACTTGTTGACCCGGGAAGATTTGAGACGGAAGTTCCTGACATTCAGCTTTTCCAGCTCGCCGGCGAGATATTCCGGTGGGAGTCCCAGGTCCAGCAGCGCTCCCAGAATCATGTCTCCGCTGATTCCCGAGAAGCAGTCAAAATAAAGCGTGTCCCTGCGTTGAGTTCCCACCTGTTTCGCCTCCACAAGGCTCTCCGAATACCCCATCCAAGTCAGGCAACGAACATGCATGCGCGATGCTGCCGCCACCAACTAGTATGGAGCTTTGGGTTACGGGAGGCAACTTGCGAGGGGCCAGGGCGAGAAGACGACCCGAGGCGGGATACGGGCCACTTGGACTCATACACGAGCCGGATACCAGGCTTGGACTGAGGCAGTATTGACATTCAAACGCGCCTGCCGGAGTCGTTTCCGCGGCCTAATATCTGATCGGTGATTATTCCGAGATCACTTCCGCGAACCCGCCTGTTCTCATCAAGTACCTGTAAATCATCGAGCTTGTATTGCGCGAGTACACGGAGAACGGTGGGGAGGGCATCTGCGCGAGATCGAAACTTCGCAACCGGAACACGCCGAGACTCCAGGAAATGCTTGACCTCTCGAAGTTCAGGCAAGAACTCCTTATTTTCGTACGCACGGGCCAGTTTCTCGATGAGGCGCTCGGCATCAAGGCTATCCGGATTGGCGCTCCGAACCATCTCTTCAATACTCTTCCTGGGTCGGCGCTGCGTCTTGTTCCTTTTAGCTTGTTCTTCATAAGCCTTGATCCCGGTATCGATCACAGTAAGATCGACATCCCCGATCGCTGAGAGAACTTCGCTCACCCGTGTTTTTCCGTGCCGTGCAATCAACAGGCGAAGTTCAAGATCGAGAAGAGTCTCGTTCCGGCTCATGTGGTCCTCCTTCTGATGTCAAGCTTCGCGAAGACTTCGTTCTTGAGTCGTTCAAATCCTGCAATGACATCCTGTCGAACATTGCTTGTCTGCCGAAGAGACGTCCCTTCTCGTCCCGCTCTCGCGTAGGACGCGGAATATTTGATCTGATTCTCAAAAATGTGCCAACCATGTATCTGCGCCTGTTCCCTAACTTCATTGATCGAACTCCGCCCTTCCGGTCCCTTCGAGTAGGAAGAAGAACGATTGAAGACAAGACCAGCGATTTCGATGTCGTGGTCGTCGTTCTCGATCTGGAATTCCTTGATGGATCGTGCGAGCAAGGGCAAGCCGATTGTAGCCAGAAACTCCGGCTTCACCGGGACGATTACATACCGGCTCGCAAAGTAAGCAGCGTCTGTCAGAATTGATTCCGTCGGCGCACAGTCGATAAGTATGAGATCGTACCGATCGCTGATTTGCCCCAGGGCCTTTGCAAGTCGCCGTTCCTTCCCCGTGGGATTCTTGAGGCTGCGGCTGAGCTCCAGCCGAGAGGGAATCAGGTCGAGCGTACTATTCGGCCTGTTCGGCCACCAGTACTTCCGAATCTCTGCCTCTTTCACGATAACGTTATTGACATCGATTGGACGGGGCGACCCATAACCTCCACCAGCGGGAACATATTCGTCGAAGACCTGAACAATGGTAGGCCGATTGTCCTTCAGGTGGTTCGCATAGCCACGGGCGCCCATCACCGACTGACTCAAATTCGACTGCGGGTCCAGATCCACTGCCAGTACCCTAAGATCATCCATATAGGCAGCATGAGCCAACTGCGACGTAATTGTCGTTTTACCTACACCACCCTTCATATTGATCAGACTGACGGTTACTGCCGTAGGTGTTACTTCTTCCATGTTGTAATCCTCTTACGGGGAAAAACCGCCGCAGTCACCGCCTAAGCAATGAGTGTAACACGAAGCTCAACTCCGCTGGGCTGCGAGCAACCGGCTGGAAGAGCCTGTGCATTTCATTGCCGAAAGGTAGGCTACTTCATGCCATTCAGGCCATCATTCCGAGGCGTAGGCCATCGCGTCCTGCCCGGGAGAGTTGCCATCTTCCAGGCAAAGCCGGAACTCTTCTGGTCGGATTGGAATCCGCTGAGTTAGGCCCACTCCTACTGCATGAATTGGACAAAGACTTCGTTGGAAAACAGCCGCCCCCTGCGAGTCAGCTTCAAACGGTCTCCTTCGATTTCGATCAGCCGCTCCTGGATCAGATGACCCAATTCCCGGCTGAAGCGTTCCAGCAGGTCAAACCCGAATATTCGGCGACACCGCGACAGGTCCAGGCCGGCATTCAGCCGCAACCCCAGAAACATCACCTCTTCGAGATGCTGCCTGGGAGTGACCTCGGACCGAAAGGCCGTCGCAGGCTCTCCCCTCTCCAGCAGATCGACATAGCGGTAGGGATCTCTCTCATTGCCCCACCGCATCCCGGCCCAGTAGGAATGGGCGCCGCACCCGAAGCCAATGAAAGGTTGATCTGTCCAATACTTCAAGTTGTGGCGCGACTGGCGGCCCGGCTTGCAGAAGCTGGAGATCTCATAGTGCTCCCAGCCGGCGTCTCGCAACCAATCCACCGATTCCTCGTACCAATCGGCAACCAGGTCCTCATCAGGCAAGGAGTCATCGGCCGAGCCCTCTCTTTTTCTTCCCAAATGGGCATCTTCGTGGATCTCCAAAAGATATAGGGAGAGGTGCTCCGGTGAGAGGGCGGCCACCTGGCGCAGGTTTTCCTGCCAATCGTCTTCCGTCTGGTCTGGCAGGCCGGCAATCAGGTCCAAATTCAAGTTGTCGAGCCCTTGCCGGCGGCAAAGCTCGATGGTTGAAACCGAGTCCAGCACGCTGTGAGGGCGGCCGACCTTTTTCAGCAGGCGATTCTGGAAAGTCTGCACCCCAAGGCTGATTCGATTGACACCTGCCTCCCGGTAGCAGTCCAGCTTGTCAGCCGTCAAGGTGCCGGGATTCACTTCCAGGGTGATCTCCGGGACAGGAACAAGGGCGAAAGCACTCCGAATCCAATCCAAGGTTTGCCCGAGCTCCTGCTCATTTACCAGGGACGGGGTACCACCACCCACAAATATGGTGTCGATCATCCAATCGGAGGCGGAACTTCCGTTGGTACTCCATCTCTGCAAGAGCGCGGGCAGCGTTTCCATCTCCCGACGTAGCGCCTCGAAATAAGGCTTGATCATACTCCCGGGAAACACCCCGGAAGCGAAATGGCAGTAGCTGCACTTTGACAGACAGAAGGGGATATGAACGTATAGTCCCAGCCTGATCGACATCGGCCGACTCTTACAGATAGATCAATCGGTGGTCCGGGTTGGAGAGGTCGATGGCGCCGTAAAGCTGTTCCAGGAATTCGGGTCCGTAGCGCGACAGAAAGTAGAAAATGTTGATTTGACGTTCCTGAAGTCCCCTTGAGGGGTAGATCGTCCTCAACAGGCTATCGACCTGCCGAGTCAGGACTTTCCGTTGGCGAGACTCCGCTCCCACAAACTTGGCTCGAAGATTCTCCAGTTGATATTGGATTTTTTTGCGGGTGGTCCCCAATGCTGCAACCAGGGTGGGATCCACGGATTTCAGGGGCTCCTCCATGTCACCGAGGCGATTGGCAAATTCTCTTTCGAGCCGGTTGAACCTGGCGCTGACCTCCTGGTTTACGGTCCTCTCGACGATTTGTTTCAGCAGTGGCTGGCTCCCTTGAAACAGATCACAGAATTCAAGCTGGTATTTGGCCAGCAATTTTTGGATCCTTTTTTCAATCACCGTGATGCTGGCACGCGGAACGATCCGGGGCATGGCTCTCCCCAGAACACTATAGAGTGGGGAGATCTGGGCATGGTAGGCAACCTCGGATGGACCGGCAACGTAGGCCAGCGTCGGAAGCAGGAAATCCTGCACGACGGGTCTGAATAGCACGTTGGGACTCAATTGCTCCGGTGACTGCTCGATGACCGCCTGCAGATCGGCTAACACCCCGGTATTCCCTTTCAGTGAAAAACCGTTGCTGGTCCCCACCACCCCTCTGCGTTTCCCTTCTTGCTCCCAAAAGAGAAAGCTTGTCCCTGCTTCCCCGCCAACTTGAGGGGAGTATCCGGCACGGGACAACTGGTGGTTGCGGCCTTTCAGGAGACGATCCAGTTGGGGCCAGGCCTCGGCGGCCTGTAGAAACAACGGCTTGGCCATTTCCTTAAGAGTCGGATCCCGCGGATCCAGCAGGATGAGCCCGTACTCGGAAAAGAGAAAGGAAACGACTTCGGCGAACGCCTGCCCAAAGGTGTTCCCCTCCCGATAGGCCTGCTTCAACCGGGCGGCCAGCACGGGCTTGAATTCGGAGTCCGGCAAAGCCTGCAGGAACTGGCAAAGGTGGCTTTGGATCGAAGAGTCAAAGGGAATGGGACCGACCGGCAGTCGATTCTCCTCTGATTTTTGAGTAAATTGGACCGATCTCAGAGTCGAGTCAGCCGCCAGGATCCACGTTCGACAGACTTCATCAAGATCGTGGTCCTCGGTGGCCATCCAGAATACGGGGACGGCCTCCACGCCGTTGCGACGATAGGACTCGGCCAGTTTGATCGCCGTCAGGGCCTTGTAAATCGTATAGGCCGGACCGGTATACAAACCGACCTGCTGACCGGTTACCACCGCCCCGCATTGGTCGCCGGCCATGCGTTCCAGGTTCTCCATGGTCTTGGCGGAAGCGCCCCAAAGACGATTCTGGCGCTTGAGGGTCCTCACCAGGGCCGCTCGATGGGCCAGGCGCGGCGAAGGCGGATTGGCCTGCGACAATCGGGCGACCTCGAGGGAGGACGTCCCTGGAAAGAAGGGCTGAACCTTCTCAGTATGGTAGAGATAGTCCAACAGGAGGGCCGGCATTTTCGGAATTTTCGCGAAACTCAAACCCACCGACGTCGCCATCGTGTCTCCCAGGCAGTTGAGTCTAGCCCGCATTTCTCACCAGGACGCTGAGCATAAGGTAGAAAAGTGCTTGTCTTTAACATCTTGCGGCGCTTTGTTTGGAGTCTTCAGGGGACAGCCTGTGCTGGGCGCGCCCTCGCTTGTCTTTTCCCCTTCAGCGCGCACATGCTCCCTCAAATGGTGTTCCGGCTACGCCCTTCGGTCACGAGCACGCGCTGAAAAGGAAAATCCTGCGCCAAGTTGCACTCTTGAGAAGAGTGCTACCCCCTGGGTAGAGTCGAGGACTGGCGCGTTGACTGTAGGGTCCGGTGGCTATTCCGTCGCTTTCGCTTCGGGCCTCAGTCCGGCTCCCTTATCACGTTTCCAGTCCCCGCTCTCCGAACCGGACGTGCGGTTTTCCCGCATCTCGGCTCTCCAGTGGGATCATGCGTCTCGCACTCAGGTCCCCGCTCGCATCCGTGGACGACTCCCATGGGTTTGGCACCCGTCCCCTACTCCATCCACGTCCGCTCCCGGAGTGCCGCCAGGCCTGTTGACGCCCTGACGACGCCGTCCTCATCAGACGACCCCTTCACTTTTGCATGTGATGCTTCCGGAGTCTCCGGTCCTTTTACCGGGGTTTCAGGCTTTCGCCACTCCCGGGACCCTTCCCCCTTCGGTCACCGCTCCTCACCTGAGGCTCCTTCCCTCCACCGGCATTACCCGGCTTCTCCAGTACTACGAGCCTCTCCGCCACCCTGCCGGCCCAGCCTCCCCCTCACGGGGTCCCGGTTCGGTGCGTGCCTCACCACCCACAGGGCTTCCCATGTTGCTGCCTCCTTCCCCTTCCATGCGTGCCAGCGTCACTACCCCGGCGGGTCCAAAGGGGTGCCCGCGTCGCTCGCTTCCCCCTCCGTCTTCGGCCTTCCCCATTTCTCAGGTGGGTCGGCCCCCGCATTGCCCGTTTCGAGGCCTGCTCGACGTTCACTCGCGTTCCGGCCCGCATGTTCGCTGAACCGCCTTATGCGGCCCTTTGACACCAGGGTGCTTCAGACCATATCGTTGCCTCCATGATCCGCCCTGGCTGCTACCAACCGGAGCGACAGTTGTTGGACGGGTTTCGCACCCGTTAGAAGAAGGCGCCTTTCCATGGCGCACTGAGAAATGCGGGCTAGCTAGAGGGGCGGCCTGCGATCGAAGGCGACTTCCCGAAGCTGCTTCGGCTTCCCGGCACGGCGATTCCGGTATGCCGCCCCCACAAAGGCCTTGAAGAGCGGGTGGGAGACCAAGGGTTTGGACTTGAACTCCGGATGGAACTGGCAACCGACAAACCAGGGATGATTCTCGATTTCAACCACCTCCGCGAAGCTGTTGTCAGGGGAGTATCCCACCACCTTCATGCCATGGGCAGCCAGTGTCTCCTCGTATTCCCTGTTGAATTCGTAGCGGTGGCGGTGGCGTTCCGATATCTCGGTCTGACCATAGGCCTGCATCGCCTGCGAGTCGGAATCGAGGATACAGGGATAGGCTCCTAATCGCATGGTGCCGCCCAGATCATCGACGCCTCTCAGTTCCCTCAACTTGTAAATGACGCGGTGGGGCGTAGCGGGATTGAATTCGGAACTATGAGCCTCCTCCAGTCCGCAAGCATTGCGGGCAAATTCAATCACCGAGCACTGCATGCCCAGGCAAATGCCGAGAAACGGCACCTTCCTGGTTCGAGCAAAGGTGATGGCGCGAATCATTCCAGAGATTCCACGCTTGCCGAAGCCCCCGGGAACCAGAATCCCATCGAATGGAGTCAACTGTTCAGACCAGCCCTCTCCCTCGACACCTTCGGCTTCGATCCAATGTATATCGGTCTTGAGACGGTGAAACAGCCCGGCGTGTATCAAGGCTTCCTTGAGGCTCTTATAGGATTCCTCGAATTCGACATACTTGCCCACCACGCCGATGTTGACTGAATCCGAGGGATGCTCGATGCGCTTCACCAACTCCCGCCAACGGGTCATCTCGGAATCTCTGATCGGCATTTCCAATTGCTTGAGAATTATCTGGTCGAGACCCTCCGCGGCCAAGGTGAGAGGAACTTCGTAGATCGACTCCACGTCTCTGGCGGTGATTACGGCATCCTCCGCCACCGAACAAAAGAGAGCGATTTTTGCCTTCAGCGCCTTGGAGAGGAAACGTTCAGTCCTGCACAGGAGAATGTCGGGTTGAATGCCGATGGCTCTCAATTCCTTGACACTGTGCTGGGTCGGTTTGGTTTTAAGTTCCCCAGCGGCATTGATATAGGGAACCAGGGTCAGATGAACGAAAAGGGAGTTGGGGCGGCCGAGATCCTGTCGGAGCTGCCGGATAGCCTCCAGGAAGGGCAGTGACTCGATATCGCCGACGGTTCCGCCGATCTCGACAATGCTGACATCCACATCGGTGGCCACCTTCTTGATGGCAGCCTTGATCTCGTTAGTGATATGGGGTATCACTTGAATCGTTTTCCCCAGATAATCCCCCCGCCGTTCCTTCTGAATCACCGATTCATAGATCCTGCCGGTGGTCAGGTTGTGGTCCCGAGTCAATTTGCTGTCGGTGAAGCGCTCGTAGTGACCCAGATCAAGGTCCGTTTCAGCTCCGTCGTCGGTGACGAATACCTCCCCATGCTGGTAGGGGCTCATGGTGCCGGGGTCCACGTTGAGGTAGGGATCGAATTTCTGCAGGCTGACTCGATAACCCCGACTTTCCAAAAGCCGGCCAATCGAGGCTGACGCCAGCCCTTTTCCCAGAGATGAAACGACTCCACCGGTCACAAAGATGAATTTGGCCGCCATGCCGACTCCTTTCCTCGCATCTTGCCCCTCCTAAGACCGACCCTTTCTCGCCGTCTGCTCCACCCTGACTCCCGGGAGCTCACCTTGAACAGCAAGCTCATTGATTCGAACCAGGTCTTCAGGCGTGTCCACCGCTATCCCTTGGTATTCGTACTGCACCACCTGCACCCGAAATCCGTTGTCCAAAAAACGCAGTTGTTCGAGGTCCTCCACCGCTTCCAACCAACAATCCGGCAGATCGGGCAGGATTTCCAGAAATGCCCTGCGGTAGGCATAGATTCCCAAATGCTTGAATACGGCTGGCCGCTCCCCTTTTCCAGGCCGTTCCCTCCTCAAGTGGGGTATTGAAGAGCGAGAAAAGTAGAGGGCATTCCCTTTGCGATCGGTGACCACCTTGACCACGTTGGGATCGGAAATCTCCTGAGCGCTGGCGGCAGATTTCAGCGTCGAGATCATCAGACTCGGATCGGACCGGAACGGTTCGATAACGGCTTCGATGCACCCCGGATCCATCATTGGCTCGTCACCTTGAAGGTTGACGACCACGTCGACCTCCAGATTCCGCCCCACCTCCGCCACCCTCTCGGTTCCCGATCGGTGTGCCCCGGAGGTCAGGCAGACCTTGCCTCCGAAGGCCTCAACCGCCCGCACGATTCGCTTGTCATCCGTGGCTACGATGACTTCGGCGATCCCCTGTGCGGCCGATGCTCGCTCGTAGACATGTTGAATCATGGGTTTTCCGGCTATTTTTGCGAGGGGTTTTCCAGGGAAACGTGTCGACTGAAAACGGGCGGGGATGACAACAACAGCGTTCAGATCATTCTTGGTCAAAACCTTATCAGAGTCTGACGATGAGAAGCCCCTGGATGAAACCGGGCCTTTGGAAGGGTCACCCGTATCTTTGTTGAAAATCGGCCGGAGATCAAGTCCTAAATTGGGTGGTTCCCCACCTTAGGGCGGATCGCCAGTCCTGCAACTCCCGCAGGCCCCTGCAGCCGAACCCGTTTCGAGGCAGAGACACCTCCGGCAAAATGGCCTCAGCCGTTGCCGGTAATCCTCTCGCGGATACCCGCCTGTCAGGGCTCTTCTGTCCTTTACTTTTCCCCAGGCTTGGGTCAAAATGTGGCCGGGTTTCACGCTGAGAGATAATACACTCGGAAGCTTTCATGAGCTGGAGCGGTGCTCTATGAAAGGACGATCTTTTTTCACGGCTACCCACTGCCGTACCACTGCCGCAATGCTCGGCCTCGGGTTGCTTCTCGGCTTTCCTCCATTGTCGGTGGGCCAAGGTAGCCTGTCGGGAGACTCCTCCTCGGAGAACGGATTTTCCTCGCTGAAAATCGACGTGGATCTGGTTCTGGTCAGCGCCACCGTTACCGATCACAGCCGCCGCTTTGTCACCGGCTTGGATAAACAACACTTCCGCATCTTTGAGGACAAGATCGAGCAGGAGATACGGCACTTCAGCAACGAGGATGTCCCAACCTCCATCGGACTGCTTTTCGATGTCAGCAGCAGCATGGGGGACAAGATTGCCCGTGCCAGAGACGCGGCCGTAGCCTTCCTGAAAACGAGCAACCCGGCCGATGAATACCTGTTGATTGCTTTCGCCGACCGACCTTCAGTCGAGGAGGACTTCACCTCCGACATCAGCGAGATTCAAAACCGCCTGGTTCACAAGAGAGCCAAGGGATCGACGACGCTTTACGACGCCATATACCTGGCACTGGAAAAGATGAAGCAGGCCAACCAACCCAAGAAAGCCATCCTGCTCATCACCGACGGCGAGGACACTCGCAGTCGCTATTCCTTGATCAATGTGCGAAATGCCGTCAAGGAAGCCGACGTGCAAATTTTTGCCATCGGCATTGTCAATTCCTACTATTCCGACTTGGCCCGCGGCCGCTCCGGGCGGGGAATTCTGGAACAGATCACCGAGATTACCGGGGGCCGGGCCTACTTCCCCAATTCGGTGTACGAGCTTGAGGACATCTGCACCAAGATCGCCATCGAGCTCAAGAACCAATACGTCCTGGGCTACTCCTCCACCAATCGAGCCAAGGATGGCCGCTGGCGCAAGATCAAAGTAAAAATGAATACCCCCAAAGGGCTCCATTCTCTATCGGTCCGGACCAAGAGCGGCTACTACGGCCCCCAGGGATGATCCGATGAATACGGCGGCGGGAAGAATCCTTCTGGCAGCGCTGCTGCTCCTCCTGAGCACCCAGGTCATGGCTCAGCGGCAGGACCGGACGGTCAAGGGCGACTATACGCTCAAGGTGGACGTGGACCTGAGACTGCTCCACGTCACGGTCTTCGACTGGAAGGAGCAGTTGGTGAAGGGGTTGAAGCAGCAGCATTTTGAAGTCTATGAAGACAAGATTCAGCAGGAGATCTCGCTCTTCAAGGTTGAGGACATCCCCGTGTCGCTGGGCTTGGTGATCGACAACAGCGGGAGCATGAGGACCAAGCGCAACCGGGTCAATCAGGCCGCCATCACCTTTGCCAAAACCAGCAATCCGGAAGACGAAATTTTTCTGATCAATTTCAATGACCAGGTTTACCTCGACCAGGATTTCACCCGTAGCCTCGACGATCTCACCGATGCCCTGGATCACATCGACGCCCAGGGCGGCACGGCCCTCTATGACGCTATTTACCTTTCTCTGGAGCACATTAGGGAGGGACAAGAAGAAAAGAAGGCCATATTGGTGATTACTGACGGGCAGGATCGCGACAGCCGTTACCGGTTCGACTCGGTGCTGGAATTAGCCCGGGAGTCCTACGCCAGCATTTACCTCATTGGACTGTTCGACAAAAAATCGGAGCGAAACCGGAGACAGAGAAAAGCCGCCAGGCTCTTGAAAGAGCTCTCCGAGGAAACGGGGGGAAAGCATTTCTTTCCTGAATCCGTGGACGAAGTGCATGCGATCTGCACCGAGGTGGCTCACGAAATCCGCAATCAGTACACTTTGGGCTACAAGCCCACCAACTTGAGCCGGGACGGAACCTGGAGAGACGTCACCGTCAGAGTGATGGGATCTCCCAAGGGCAAGCGGAAGTGGATCGCCAGAACCAAACGCGGCTACTATGCCCCCACCGAAAGTTAGACTTCCTGGTTTAGATTGTGTGAGATGATTCGATGCGATACCGATCAGGGTTTTCCAAGCAGGCCAGGTTCCATCATTTGAGACTGATCAAAGGACTGATTCTAGCGATAGCGGTGGGCGGCTCGGCGATCGTCTTTCACACCTCCAACTATTCCAAGCCCATCGACGCCAAAAAAACCAACAAGTCCTGCATCTATTGTCACACCCAATATGGTTCCGAGGAATTGACCGAAGCCGGCAAATACTACCGCGACAAAGGGACCCTGGACGGCTACAAGAAGAAATAGCTGCTCGAACCCGGTGGGCTAGAAACTTTTGGAGCTATCCAGCAGGAGCGTCACCGGGCCGTCGTTGGTGGACCGAATCCTCATTGTTTCCCTGAAAACACCCGTTTGGACGCTGATCCGCTGCTGCCGAAACCGGTCGATGAAGGATTGGTAAAGACGATTGGCTGCTTCGGGCGGCGCCGCCATTGAGAACGAAGGTCGGCGTCCCTTCCGGCAGTCGCCATAGAGTGTGAACTGGGAAACGATCAACAGAGCCCCGCCAACCTCCTTCAACGACAGGTTCATCTTGCCGCTGTCATCCTCGAAAATCCTCAACCCCACGATTTTGTCCACCAGATAGTCGGTGTCGGCCGGACCGTCGCCGTCCTTGACGGCAAGGTAGAGGAGCAATCCCCTGCCGATTTGCCCAACCTCCTCCTCACCGATCATCACCGACGCTTCAAGAACTCGCTGGACCACAACACGCATCGGGCTTCCCCCTCTCCTTGCGGTTACGAGAACGGAGCCCCGGCGAAATCGTTGACACCTCAAGGGGCCTCTTTTAGTATCACTCAAACTCACCCGATGCCAGACCGCATTTCTCACCGGGTCGCTGGGTACATTATGAGCCTTTTGCAAAATTCCGTGGGTAAGGGAAGCGAATAGGGGACGTTGTTGAATTACTGGAATAACTGGTAGAGAGCACGTAGGAGATGTTATTGAATCAAAGCAATATAGGAGCGGCTGATCGAAGTTATTCCAGTAATTCAACAACGTCCCCAGCGCTATACCAGTGCTGCACGACGAATTTTGCAAAAGGCTCTTATGAAAGACCGTTCAACTTCGACACCTTATTGGCCCTGTTTTGAGGGCATGCCGGTACAGACCGCGCTGGGCGCGCGCTGGCTTGTTATTTTCACGCCCCCCGGGTAGAGTCGAGGACTGGCGCGTTGACTGTAGGGTCCGGTGGCTATTCCGTCGCTTTCGCTTCGGGCCTCAGTCCGGCTCCCTTATCACGTTTCCAGTCCCCGCTCTCCGAACCGGACGTGCGGTTTTCCCGCATCTCGGCTCTCCAGTGGGATCATGCGTCTCGCACTCAGGTCCCCGCTCGCATCCGTGGACGACTCCCATGGGTTTGGCACCCGTCCCCTACTCCATCCACGTCCGCTCCCGGAGTGCCGCCAGGCCTGTTGACGCCCTGACGACGCCGTCCTCATCAGACGACCCCTTCACTTTTGCATGTGATGCTTCCGGAGTCTCCGGTCCTTTTACCGGGGTTTCAGGCTTTCGCCACTCCCGGGACCCTTCCCCCTTCGGTCACCGCTCCTCACCTGAGGCTCCTTCCCTCCACCGGCATTACCCGGCTTCTCCAGTACTACGAGCCTCTCCGCCACCCTGCCGGCCCAGCCTCCCCCTCACGGGGTCCCGGTTCGGTGCGTGCCTCACCACCCACAGGGCTTCCCATGTTGCTGCCTCCTTCCCCTTCCATGCGTGCCAGCGTCACTACCCCGGCGGGTCCAAAGGGGTGCCCGCGTCGCTCGCTTCCCCCTCCGTCTTCGGCCTTCCCCATTTCTCAGGTGGGTCGGCCCCCGCATTGCCCGTTTCGAGGCCTGCTCGACGTTCACTCGCGTTCCGGCCCGCATGTTCGCTGAACCGCCTTATGCGGCCCTTTGACACCAGGGTGCTTCAGACCATATCGTTGCCTCCATGATCCGCCCTGGCTGCTACCAACCGGAGCGACAGTTGTTGGACGGGTTTCGCACCCGTTAGAAGAAGGCGCCTTTCCATGGCGCACTGAGAAATGCGGGCTGGCGTCGGGCCGGTTCCTAAGGCAAGTGGAGCACCATCATGGGCAGGATTCCGACCGGTCAAACCCGACATAGCCAATTGAGGCGTCGCTGGGAAGAGCAGACTCTCCACCCTTCCCGGAAACGATTTCCCCCGCGGCTTTCTGAGTTCACCAGCATCTCGGGACATCCCATCCAGGCTCTTTATGGCCCCGAAGACCTCGAAGACTTCGACCCCGATCAAGAAGTGGGCTTTCCTGGGGAACCGCCATACACCCGTGGGATTCATCCCAGCATGTATCGTGGCCGGCTTTGGACCATGCGGCAATTCAGCGGCTTCGGCACGCCCCAGGACACCAACCAGCGCTTTCGTTACCTCCTTCAGCAAGGACAAACCGGCCTTTCGGTCGCTTTCGATTTGCCCACTCTCATGGGCCTGGACTCGGACCACCCGACGGCTTCCGGAGAGATCGGCAAATGCGGCGTCGCCGTGGATACGCTGGCAGACATGGAAGTTCTTTTCAGGAACATCGACCTGGAGTCCATCAGCACGTCCATGACCATCAATTGCCCAGCCGCCGTCATCTGGGCCATGTATCTGGCCCACGCCGAGAAAAGCGGCTATCGCTGGGCCAGGCTGCGGGGCACGCTTCAGAACGACATCCTGAAGGAATACATTGCCCAGAAAGAGTGGATCTATCCTCCTCATCCGTCCATGCGACTGGTTACCGACACCATTGCGTTCGCAGCCCGGAACGTCCCCCAATGGAACAGCGTCTCGATCAGCGGTTATCACATCAGAGAAGCCGGTTCCACGGCCCTGCAGGAATTGGCCTTCACACTACGCGACGGCATGGAGTACGTCGAGGCAGCCGTTCGGTCCGGACTGGAGGTCGACGATTTCGCACCCCGGCTTTCCTTCTTTTTCAATGCCCACAACGATTTCTTCGAAGAAATCGCCAAGTACCGAGCAGCTCGCAAGGTCTGGTACCGGGTGATGAAAGAGCGCTTTCACTGTCAAGATCCGCGATCCTGCATGCTCCGATTTCATACCCAGACGGCGGGATGTTCCCTGACGGCTCAACAACCCCACAACAACATCGTGCGCACCGCCATCCAGGCTTTGGCAGCCATTCTGGGCGGGACCCAATCCCTGCACACCAACTCCATGGACGAAACCTTCGCCTTGCCCACCGAGCAGGCCGCCACCATCGCTCTCAGAAGTCAGCAGATCCTGGCCACCGAAAGCGAAGTTGCAAATACGGTCGACCCCCTGGCCGGATCCTATTTCGTCGAGAAGCTGACGCTTGAATTGGAAAAGGGCTGTTGGGACTATTTCGAAAAAATTGACGCCATGGGAGGGATGATCGCGGCTATTGAGCGCTGCTATCCTCAGAAGGAAATTCTGGATGCCGCCTATCGGTATCAACAGGCGGTGGAACGGGGTGAGAAGGTCATTGTGGGTGTGAACCAGTTCGTCGTCGAAGAAGAACAACGGATTGACACCCTCACCATCGAGTCCGGCGTGGCCGACAGACAACTGCAAAGCCTCCACCGTGTCAAGGCCGGCCGGGACGCCGGGACCGTGCAACGGTTATTGGCCCAGCTGCGCCGGGCCGCTGCCACCGATGAGAACCTCATGCCTTTCCTCCTGTCTTGCGTCAAGGCTTACGCAACCCTGGGAGAAGTCTGCGAGGAGCTGAGACAGGTGTTCGGCACGTATGAAGAGCCCATTTTTTAGATCGAATCGGCAGCAGCCGCTACCGAAGGGGAATTGAGACCTTGAGTTTCGAGCACAACCGGTTGCGCAGCCATGAGTGAGCAGCCCATCCGAGTCCTGGTCGCCAAGCCCGGCCTGGACGGCCACGACCGCGGCGCCAAGATTATCGCCCGGGCGCTTCGAGACGCCGGCATGGAAGTGATTTACAGCGGTCTTCGCCAGTCGCCCGAGCAGATCGTCAACGCGGCCCAGCAGGAGGACGTGGACTGCATCGGCCTCTCGATTCTCTCCGGAGCTCACAATGTGATTCTTCCCCGCATCACCGAGCTGTTGCGGGAAAGGAAGCTGGAGGACGTCCTGGTGGTTGCCGGGGGCATTATTCCCGACCAGGACATCCCCGGGCTGAAGGATTGCGGCATCTCTGAAATCTTCCTGCCCGGGACCTCAACCCGGACCATCATCAAGTACATCAGCGACAACTGTCGGGGGGACCCGGAGTAGCTTCCGCTCCTGACGGAGCGGATCATTCGGGAGGAAACTGCCGGAGGGGTATGGCCTGCAAGAGCCCGAGCTGTGCTGTGCCATCCCTCGCCCCTTGAGGAGAAATCGCAGAGGCCGGGCCGCTGGGCAACGGATGATGCGGTGAGCGGCCAGTGGCCCCTATCCATTGACTGACGCTGGCTGACGGCGATGGAATCCTTCGGAAACCATTGCAGCATGGACAGCGGCACCAGCCGCGGCAGCCGGTAGCCGCGGGCGCTGGCCGCTGGATTTTGGGGAGACACACCCCGCTCAATTGCAAAGCGCCGCCAGCAACTCCTCCGTAAGGTCAGGACCTGAAAGAGCACCGCATTCGGTGGACGGGAACCCCCACCCCAGCCACTGACCGCTGCCTTTGTGTTTCCGTTCCGGGTGGGCGCGTGGACTCAACCGCCTTCCAGCGGATTCAGTGTGGCCAGCCCTTCCATACTCGCCACCTTGCAAAGGCGCGCGTCTGCACAAACGAATGTTACCGGCGCCGGCAGGCTGTGACCGATCGCCAGACAACCAGCCAACTGGAGGGCGTCATAGGTCCTGAGCGGGTGGGTGTCGAGCAACCGGGCCGCCTCCTCCATCACCCCTGAGCTGAAAGGTTGCACCAGATACAGCGACGATGCGTCTTCCTCGATCTGATGAAGGATTTGATTGGCGACCGATCCCGAAATGTCACCCTCCCGTTCCCGTCTGCGAACCGCTGAACGAGCTTCCAGGAGGGTAACATCCAGGACAACGATCCGGTCGCCTTCGAGGTTGTCCGCGAGATGCAGGATCCGTGCAGTTCCCTCTTCCTCGACGTAGAATTTGACCAGCGCGCAGGTATCGAAGTAGAAGCTGGTCATCGGCCCAAGTCAACGTCTATCGCTGAGGATGGTATCGGCGATCGAGCCGCCTCGAATGCGTACCGGCTCGAATCTTGCGTTAAACCCAGGAGAATCGGACTGAAATCGTGGATGTCGTCGATTGACCCTTATCGCGGTTACGGGGCGCAGTGGCTGGTTTGGGTTGGCGATCCGACTGGTCAGGATCAACCGCTGCTCGGTTGCATGGCGCAGCAGAGACCCGCTCGTCCTTGGGTCACGGGCCCAACTGTGGCCGCACTGGGGAAGAAACTGGTCGCGGAACCATTTCAGACCCACGAACGGCCGCTTCAATTCCGCCGCATTGAGTTGATCAATGAGCTGGGTCGTCGCCTGCTCGAAATCGAACTCGCCAGGCGGTTCGTCCGAATGGTCCGCAGCAGATTCGAGTTGCGAAAACTCTTCGGTCGGGGCGTCAATCGAAACGAAGCCGATGACCACCTCGCAACTGTCAGGATCGAAATAGCTGGCGTCGGCATCCCCGCGGACTTTCCTTTTTCTGGTGACATTGCGAATGCTCACCTGGGGGTTGCGGTCAGCCACAGGCAGATGTCTGAGTCCCTCCAGTCCAAGAGGGACGGTTAGAGTGGACAGGTTGGCCAAGCTTTCCTCTATATCTCGCTCAATGTCTTCGATTTTCATTTTCCATATCCTTTCAATTTTTTAATTTACATTTATCGATTTAATTTTTAATTCTTACGGACAAATTTGGCACAAGTCAACGGGTCTGTCAAGCCCAGAAACAGCCCAGCCAGGCACCGCTTGCCACTTTTTTCGATCGAACGAATCCTCTCTTGATCCCACCATGATCGGTCTCCAGCCGTTCATGCTTACCACGGAACCGTCAGTTTCTTGGCATTTCACCGGAAAAGGGCTCCGAGCCATAGCCACGGGCCCGCGCCGTTTGCATCCCAACCCCTTTGGAAGCGTTTGGGGTCAAGGGCTTTCCTGAAGAATTGGGATTCTGTTCCTACACCGCCATCACACCCGAAGGGTCGAAGGGTTGACCCCTGGAATTGCGGTCTGTAGAATCCTGGAGCAGGCATCGGGTTGGAGGTTTCCAGCAATGAAGACGGATGGACAGGCGCGCAGGTTCTGCTTTTTCCTGGGGGTGCTCCTCTTGGGCACATCCCTCCCGACGGATCAGATCCGCGCTCAGAACCTCCCGGTCAATCCAACGCTCAAGAAGAAGATCAGGGACGACATCGATAACCTGGTAGTCAATGTTGAACTCGTCAATGTCCTGTTCACTGTCACCGATCGCAAGGGACGGCTGGTCACCGATCTGCAAAAACCCAACTTCAAGCTATATGAAGACAACAAACAGCAGGAGATAACCAATTTCTCCCGCGAAACCGACCTGCCATTGACCGTTGCCGTGCTGATTGACACCAGCACCAGCATTACCGAGCGTTTCAAGTTCGAGCAGGAGGCGGCAATCGAATTTCTTTACCAGACCTTGAGGCCGCGCAAGGACAAGGCTCTGCTGATCACATTCGACTCGGCCATTGAGCTGATCCAGGACTTTACCGACGATCCCCAAGTGCTGGCGCGGTCGATCCGACGCATCCGACCCGGCGGAGGAACCAAGCTGCTGGACAGCATTTTCCTCACTTGCCAGGAAAAGCTCAAAGCCGAACCGGGCAGCAGGCGAAAAATCATCATTCTCATCAGCGATGGAGATGACAACCTCAGCATACAAAACCTGGCCTCCACGCTGGAGATGGTTCACCGCTCGGACGTCTCGATCTTTGCCGTCAGCACCAACTCCAGCGGTTTCTTCAGCATCAAGGCGCCAAAGTCCGACAAGCTCCTTCGGCGTCTGGCCCGGGAAACGGGAGGGCGGGCCTTCTTCCCGTTCAAATCGGAGGAATTGAGCGAAAGCTTCGCCGATATCGGTAGCGAACTTCGAAGCCAGTACTCTCTCGCCTATCGCTCCTCAAATAACCGAAGGGACGGCTCGTTTCGTTCCATCAAGATAAGGACCGATCGCAAGAGGCTGAAAGTGAAATCTCGCAAGGGATATTACGCCTCCCGGAGTCCCAGCTAGATTGGAGTCCTGCCCGCGGCCCCATCGCCTTCCCCCGCCAAAGAGCCCGATCATCGGTTCACTGTTTGATGCCCCGCCGCCGGTTTCCTCCTGCAGGGCGGCTTCCTTGCGCCAACCCAGGGAACCTGCTATGTTGCACCACCCTGTCAACTCATCCTGCTCGCCGTTGAGCCGGCTGTTGGAACTGTGCTCCGGTTTCGAGCTCACCCAAGACACAAAAGACCAATGATCGGTTTCAGCCCGGTGGATTGGACCATCATCATCGCCTACCTGGTTGCCACCATGGCTGCGGGTCTGGCCATGCGCCGATACGTCGGCAAAGTCGAGGACTTCATCCTGGCGGGGCGCGGCATGGATGTCTATCTGGGAGTGGCCTCCCTGGCGGCAACCGAGTTCGGGATCATCACCGCCATGTATACGGCCGAGCTGGGATACAAGAACGGTTTCGCGGGCGCCACCCCGGGGATCCTGATGGCTGCCGCAATGCTGGTGGTCGGGCTCACCGGTTTCGTCATCAAGCCTCTGCGAGATTCCGGGGCCTACACCATTCCGGAATTGCTGGACCGGCGCTTTGGCCCTCGCGTCCGCTGGCTGGCCGGCCTGGTGATCGTCCTGGGCGGAGTTCTCAACATGGGGGTCTTCTTTCGAGCCGGCGGCGAGTTTTTGGTGATCATGACCGGAATTCCCCAAGGCTATCTGGAAGTAACCATGACGGTTTTGGTGGTTCTGGTACTGATCTACACGGTGCTGGGGGGGATGCTCTCGGTCCTGATCACGGACTACCTGCAGTTTCTGGTGATGGGTATCGGCCTGGTCATCGTTTCCCTGTTGGTGGCGATCCACGTGGGATGGGAGCAGGTGGTGTCGGCCGTTGAAAAAGAGCACGGGTCGGGGGGGTTCAACCCCTTTACCAGCAAGGGAATGGGCCCGGCCTACGTTGCCTGGCAGGCCCTCAATCAACTGGCCGTGGTCGTCACTTGGCAAACCGTCATTCAGCGTGTTCTGTCGGCCCGCGACAGCTGGACTGCCCGCCGGATGTATACCCGAACCAGCTTCTATTTCGTGGGGCGATTCCTGATCCCTGCCTTTTGGGGTATGGCCGCCCTGGCCGTCCTGGGAACCGACCACCCCCCGTCGGCCTCGCTGCAAGCCATGCCCACCTTCCTGGCATCGCTGCTCCCCACGGGACTGGTGGGACTGGTGATTGCGGCCATGTTGGCCGCCGAGATGTCGACCGATTCCAGCTATCTGTTGACCTGGAGCAGCATTCTCTACAACGACCTGATCTGCTCTGTCCGCCAGGAACCATTCAGCGAGAAAACGGGACTGCTCCTGAACCGATGCATCGTCGTGGGCATTGCCGGATTCCTGCTGCTCTATGGACTCTGGTATCAACCTCCCGGAAGAGTCTGGGACTACTTGTCCATCACGGCCAACATCTACCTGTCCAGCATCTTTGTTCTGCTGGTGGCTTGCTGTTACTGGAAGGGCGCCCGTGCCGCAGGTGGAGTGGGAGCCATCGTAGGAGGA
Source organism: Candidatus Versatilivorator sp. (assembly GCA_965198125.1). GTDB lineage: Bacteria > Acidobacteriota > Terriglobia > Versatilivoradales > Versatilivoraceae > Versatilivorator. Next base: position 4,814,739 of record CBDAOQ010000003.1, read on the forward strand.
GCGCTGCCTCCGCTGGCGTTCCTGCTGCTCAGCCAAATCCAGCCTCCGGCGGTTGAAAGCAGCCAACCCTTCGGCCTTTGGTCAGCGGTCGCGCAGTGGTTGAGCCAAAGCGAGATCAGCGGATTGCTCTCCTTCACCTTTGCCGCCAGCGGCATGATTCTGGGGTCGTGGATAGCCCGCAGAAGGGAACGAAACCGGCTAAGTGGATAGTGGATAGTGGATAGTGGATAGTGATTTGATCGACGCGTTAAGCATCTTGTCGATCTCGTCGCAGTCGTTCAAAAAGTGCAACCAGGTCATAAGGCGCTTGCCTGCTCCCGGAACCCTCCACTAACCACTGTCTGAAGCACCCCTGTTTCACCCTGTATGAGCCGCCCCGTCGTATGGGGCGGGGCCCGGCTAAACAAATGCTCCCATCCCATCCCGTTTGGTTTTGTCTGACATGGCTCTGTATCCTCTGGTATGGATTTCTTGTGCTCTACGTGGGTTGGAAGGGGCTGGGTGATATCCGTCGGCTTCTTGCCGATCTGAAGAACAGGGACAAGTAGTGTGGCAATCCGGTTGGGATGGCTGTGCGGCCTTGGACTCGGTCTGTCCTGGTTGATGGTCTCCGAAGGCTGCCTGTGGCAAGCCCCCCAAGCCAGGCAGGAGTCGGCAGCACCTGCCCGGCAGGAGCGGCAGCCGTCACCCTCGAACCGGATTGAGCTCGGCGATCGACTGGACATCAACTCTGCCGGGCGCAGGGAACTGGAATCGCTGCCGGGTGTCGGGCCCGTGCTGGCTCGACGAATTCTGGAGTTCCGTGCCAAGAATCCCCCCTTCCGGAGAGTGGAGGAAATCCTGATCATTCGGGGAATCGGTCGTCGCAAGTTCGAGGCCTTGCGGGGGCGGATCCGAGTGGCGGCTTCCACCGGCCGAACCACCAGCCCCCCCTGCTCCCCCTATTCAGAAGGCACACGATGAAGACCGCCATCCCGCCTCACAGCCCCCTGCCTCGGGGTTTTCACCCCTACCTGGCTCAATGGTTTCGACAACATTTCGTTGCCCCCTCTCCCGCCCAAAAAAGAGGTTGGGGCCCGGTGATGGCCGGCAGAGATACACTGATCGCCGCCCCCACCGGATCGGGCAAGACCTTGGCTGCATTCCTGTGGTCCCTGAACAAGCTGGTGCGGGCCGCCTTGAAGGGCCAACTTGAAGACCGCACCTACGTGGTTTATGTGTCGCCGCTGAAGGCACTGGGAAACGATATCCACAAGAATTTACAGATTCCCTTGGCGCAAATTGGACGCATCGCCCAACAACAGGGCGAGGCTCCGTTGGGAATTCGAGTGGCGGTACGCTCAGGAGACACTCCCAACAGCGAACGACAGTCCATGCTCCGTCGCCCGCCCCATATCCTGATAACGACTCCCGAGTCGCTCTATATTCTGCTCACCGCCAAAGGGAGCCGCGGCTACCTGGCGGGAGCCGGAACGGTAATCGTGGACGAAATCCATGCCGTGGCCGGAGACAAGCGCGGATCTCACCTGGCCTTGTCCCTGGAACGCCTGGACCATCTGGCCGGCCGGCGCCTGCAGAGGATCGGCCTCAGCGCCACTCAGAAACCTGTGACTGCCATCGCCTGCCTTCTGGTAGGCACTCCGGGCCTCAGGCCCAAGGGTGGGGTAGCCTGCTCGATTGTGGACGTCGGCCACCAGCGGGATCTTGAGTTATCCATTGCCATTCCCGACCTGGAGTTTGGTCCCATTGCGACTCTGGAGCTTTGGGAAGCCGTCTATGAGCGTATTGCCGCCGAAGCTCGAGCTCATCGGTCGACCCTGGTCTTTGTCCACACCCGCCGCCTGGCGGAACGAGTCGCTCACAAGTTGAGTCAGCGCCTGGGGGAAGATCAGGTCGCCACCCACCACGGCAGTCTGTCCAAGGAGAGCCGCCTGGCGGCGGAACGGCAACTGAAGTCCGGCGCCATCTCGGTGGTTGTGGCCACGGCCTCGCTGGAACTGGGCATCGACATCGGCCACGTCGACCTCGTCTGCCATATCGGAGCTCCCCGCTCCATTGCCAGCTTGCTGCAGAGAATCGGCCGCTCCGGGCACGGCCTGGATACCATCCCCAAGGGTCTCCTCTTTCCCCTCACCCGGGACGAGCTGCTGCAAACCGCTGCAGCCGTGCGGGCTGTCCGCGCCGGAGAGCTGGATCGGATCCACATCCCCGAAAAGCCTCTGGACATCCTGGCTCAGCAGATGGTCGCTACCGTCGCCAGCGGAGAGATCGCCGAGGAGGACCTGTGGGAATTGTGTCGCAAAGCCTTCCCTTATCGCCACTTGACCCCCGGCGAGTTTGCAGAGGTGGTGGAGATTCTTTCCGAAGGGATCGCGACCCGCCGCAGCCGAGGCTCGGCCTACCTGCACCGCGATGGCGTCCACCACCGGCTGAGGCCTCGCAGAAACGCCTCCCTGGCCGCCATCACCGGTGGGGGAGCCATCCCCGATACGGCAGATTACGACGTCATCCAGGAACCTGCCGGGATTTTCGTAGGCCGGGTCAATGAGGACTTTGCGATCGAAAGCATGGCCGGAGATATCTTTCTCCTCGGCAACCAGTCCTGGCGCATCCGTCGCGTGGAATCGGGCAAGCTCCGCGTCGAAGACGCTCAGGGCGCAGCACCCACCATCCCCTTCTGGCTGGGGGAAGCTCCGGCACGCACGGCAGAATTGTCCGGAGCAGTTTCGGAGCTCCGCCACAGGGTCACGGAGCGACTGGGTCGGGAACCAGCCTCAGCCGTCGACTGGTTGTCCCGGGAGTGTGGATTGGATCGGTCCGGCGCTGAACAACTGGTCGCCTATATGACCCAGACCCGGGCCGTCCTGGGAGAAGTTCCGACCCAACAAACCGTAGTGGCCGAGCGCTTCTTCGACGAATCGGGCGGCATGCAACTGGTACTGCACGCCCCTTTTGGAGGCCGCATCAACCGAGCCTGGGGGCTGGCCCTGAGAAAGCGGTTTTGCGTCTCCTTCAACTTTGAGCTACAAGCGGCAGCCACCGACGACGGGGTGGTGATATCCCTGGGAGAACAACACAGCTTTCCCCTGCAGAGTGTCGCCTCCATGGTGCGACCCGATCGAACCGAACGAGACCTGATCCAGGCGGTGTTGGCCTCTCCCATGTTCGGAAATCGCTGGCGCTGGAACGCCACCCGTTTTTTGGCCTTGCAGCGGTTCCAGCATGGACGTCGGGTGCCGATGCCGATTCAGCGGATGCGAGCAGAGGATTTGCTGGCCGCCGTTTTTCCGGCCCAGTTGGCCTGTCAGGACAACGCCCCCGGTCCGGTGGAGCCGGTCGACCACCCGCTGGTAAACCAGACGCTGCACGACTGCCTGCACGAGCCGCTGGACCTGGGAGGCTTCCTGGAGGTCCTTCGCCGCCTGGAGTCGGGAGAAATCGGTTTCGTGGGGCGCGACACACCCGCCCCCTCACCCATGTCCCACGAGATCCTCAACGCCAATCCCTATGCCTTCCTGGATGACGCGCCCCTGGAGGAACGACGAGCGCGGGCTGTTTCACTGCGACGGATGGAGACCGACCCCATCCAGGCCGATCCTATCCTGGATCCCGAGGTGGTTGAGGGGGTGGTCTCGGAATTGTGGCCGGATATCAGGGACCGCGAAGAACTGCACGACCTCCTCCTCAATCTGGTCCTCTTGCCGTCCGATGCCGTTGGCTCCTGGCAGGGATTCATGAATGAGCTGATCGAAGCCGGCCGCGCGGGAATTGTGGCTTGGACCGCTCCGACGGGATCGCGCCGGCAAGCCTATGTCGCCGCCGAGCGGCTGGCCTGGCTCAAGCGAGTGGTTCCCGAAGTCGGTGTGGATCCTGCTTTCGAGCGCCGATCCCTGGATTCCGGGACCGGTTCGCCTCTGCTGCCGGCGACTTCTCTGACCACAAGCAGACTCCCCAAAACCTCCGAGGATGTCACCGCCTTCCTGGTGCGAGAATGGCTTGAATGCCTGGGACCGGCAACAGCGGCGGAACTGGCCGACCGACTCGGCCTGACCTGCCTGGTGGTCCAACTCGCCATGGTCACCCTGGAGGCCAGCGGCACCATTCTGCGGGGTCGTTTCCGCGCCAGTCCCGGTCTGCCCGCACCGAACCATCCTCCTTCCTCTGCGGCCACGGCGATTTCAGACGCGTCCAGTGCAACAGGCTCCCTCTCCTCCGACCCTCCGGGTCCCGACACCGAGTGGTGCGAACGCAGGATCCTGGCAAGGATCCACCGCTTGACGCTCGGTCGGTTGCGGCGGGAAATCGAGCCGGCCGGCACCACCGAATTCATCCGCTTCCTGCTGCATTGGCAGCACCTGGAGGACGGGACTCAGCTCCATGGTCGGGAGGGATTGCTGAAGGTTCTGCAACAACTGCAGGGGCTGGAGCTCCCGGCAACGGCCTGGGAGCGCGACATACTGCCCAAGCGGATTGCCGACTATCGACCCGAAGACCTGGAAGCCCTGTGTCTCTCCGGCATGGTGGCCTGGGGCCGGTTGAGATTCTCTCCGCCCCCCTCATCGGACCGGGAGGGACCTTCAGCCGGAGCCATTCAGGGCCGGACCAAACCCGGTCGCTCGGCTCCTCTGGCCTTTTTCACACGACAGGACTCCTCCTGGTTGCTGGAATCGAGACCCCTCTGCATGGAAGAAATTCCAGGGTTGTCTCGGGCGGCCGTGGAGGTAGCCAACACCCTGCGCCATTGGGGAGCCTGTTTCCTGGCAGACATTTCCAGAAGCACCGGGCGGCTGGCCGCGGAGGTCGAGGATGCTCTGTGGGAGTTGGTGAGCCGCGGTCTGGTCACCGGAGACGGGATGGCCGGGCTGAGGGTTCTGTTGCTCCCGCATCAGAAGCGGCGCGGACCGGAGCACCGTTTAAGAGTCATACGTGGAGGTAACGCCCCGGGTCGACTGCTGCCGCTGGGACGATGGTCGCTATTGCAGCCGCAGCGCCCCCACCTTCCGGACAATCTGCCCGATGACCTGCCCCGACCGGACGAGCCCGGCCGCCGGATGGCGGCTCCCCGTCAGGATCCCGACGAATTCGCAATCCGGATGGCCAACCAGCTTCTGCGCCGCTACGGCATCGTCATCCGCGAGCTCTTGACCCGCGAAGCTCATGCACCCCGATGGAGAACCCTGCTGAGCGTTTACCGGAGGATGGAGGCTCGGGGTGAAATTCGCGGAGGGCGATTCGTGAGCGCCTTTGGGGGAGAACAATTTGCCCTCCCCGAGGCAGTGGACACCCTCCGGGCGCTGCGGCGCGGGCGGACACCGCAAAACGATACTGTGCTGGTCCCCGCGGCAGACCCCCTGAACCTGGCAGGGATCCTCACTCCCGGGGCTCGAGTGTCTCCTTATTCCCATCAGTGGATCGCCATCCGGGAGGGCCTGCCGGTTGAAGTGGGGGAACTGGGAGAGGTCCTGAGCCGATTGCAACCCAAGCGGCCTTCCGGCACCGAGCCCGTAAAGACCCGCTCAGGCCCTCGCTCTACCGGCAACAGACATCGGCCATGACTCTGTTAAAACAGCCATTCGGTGCTGCATTGGAAGGAGTACTTGGGGTCGGCCAACCCGGCCGAACCGCCGCTCGGTCCACAGGACAAAAATGTTGAAACCAGCCGCCGGAGGCCAGCGTTTCTAAGGTTGACTCTGTGGCGGCCAAGCATCCTGGAAAGGTAAAAATCCATGACACTGCAACGTAAGCCGGTTCTCCTGGTCGTCGGGATTCTCATCCTGGCAGTTCTGGGCTTCTTGGTGTGGGGAGAGGGGGAGGTCGACCCCGCCGAAAAGTACCTGAAGGTTGAAGTACAACGTGGCGATATCCGGAGAACCGTTACCTCGACCGGAACGCTCCAAGCAGTAGTCACCGTACAGGTCGGCAGTCAGGTCTCCGGCCGCATCCAGGAATTGCATGCGGATTTCAACAGTGTGGTCAAGAAAGGAAAAACCCTGGCCATCATCGACCCCGCCAACTTCGAAGCTCAGCGGGACCGTGCTGCCGCTTCCCTGGCCACGGCGGAAGCCTCGGTCAAGAACGCGGAGGCCAATCTGGTCAACCGCCAAGCCGAACTCCAGAGCGCCGAGGCCAATCTTCAGGTGGCGCGGGTGGACCATCAGGAAGCAGGCCGGCAACTGCGAAGAGCCAAAGGACTGTTTGAGGACGGTCTGATTCCCGAGCGGGACCTGGAAACGGCCCAGGCCGGCCTGGACCAATCCGCCGCACGGCTGCAACAGGCCGAGGCTCAGATCAGCCAAATCAAGGCCTCCATTCGATCAGCCGGAGCCCAAAAGGAACAAGCCCTGGCCAACGTCAAACAGGCCAAGGCGGGACTGAAGATGGCCGAGATCAGCCTTTACTATACGAACATTATTTCGCCGATCGACGGGGTGGTGATCGAACGCAACGTGGACATCGGCCAAACGGTGGCAGCCAGCTTCCAGGCGCCGATCTTGTTCCTGATCGCCAACGATCTGGCGAAAATGCAGGTGATTGCTCAAATCGATGAGGCCGACATCGGAGCCATTTCCGAACAGGCCGAGGTGGGGTTCACGGTTGACGCTTTCCCCGGACAAAACTTTCAGGGAAAAATCTCCGAGATTCGTCTCAGTTCCAAGCTGCCGGGCTCGAGCAGCACCGACGCCCAGCAGGCCGGCGGGGCCTCCAACGTGGTGGTTTACAACGTCATGATCGACGTCGACAACCCCCAGTTGAAATTGCGACCCGCCATGACGGCCACCGTCAACTTCACCGTGGCCAGCGCGGAGGATGTCCTGAAGGTCGCCAACGTCGCTCTGCGTTTCCAACCGTCAGACAAGAGCCCCGAGGAGATTCGAGCCATGCTCCGCGACGACGCACCCGGATCCGGGGGTGACTCGGCCCAGTCCCGCCGCCCCGATGGCCCACAGGCACAAGCGGACACCGGCGGGCGGCGAGGCATGGACCCGGAACGAATGCGAGCCATCCGAGCGCGGATGGCCCAGTCGGGTGGAGGTGGACCTTTTGGGGGCGGAAGAGGAGGTCGCCCGGGAATGGGACGAGGCAGACCCGCCGGCGACGGCGCCAAGACCGTCATTGCACCCGCTAACACGACCCAGTATGGCATTAATCCCGGCTTGAAGATTCGGTTTCCTCAGGCAGAGAAGACCCGATCTCGGAGAGGCCTGTTGTGGGTACTCAATTCGGAGGGTCAGCCGGAACCTCGGCGAGTCCGCTTCGGAATCACCGATGGTCGGGCGACGGCTGTTCTTAACGGGAATCTCGAGGAAGGAGAACAAGTCATTAGCGGGGAGCTTGCCACCGAGGCCAGAGCCAGCAGCACATCCTCTCCCTTCGGCGGCCTGTTTGGGAGACGGCGTGCGCCCCAACGAAGTCAGCAGCGAAGTCAGAGAAGGGGGGGCCGTTAGTCCATGCAAAATCTCATCAACCCGGTGGCTGAAGGAATATCCTCGCCGGACCTGGATCCGGCAGCCGTCATCGCATTGCAGGATGTGTGGAAGATTTACGATACGGGAGAGATTCGGGTGGAGGCGCTGCGAGGGGTTTCCCTCGAGATTGCTCGCGGGGAATTCGTGGCCATTATGGGAGCCTCGGGGTCGGGAAAATCAACCATGCTGAATATTCTGGGCTGCCTGGATCACCCCACCAGCGGTGTCTATCGGCTGGACGGTGTGGACGTCTCCACCTTTTCCAACTCCCAAAGAGCCGATATCCGCAATCAGAAGATCGGCTTTATCTTCCAGACCTTCAATCTGTTGAGCCGGACCTCCGTCTGGGAAAACGTGGAAGCCCCGATGCTCTATTCCGGGACGTCGAAGACCGAGCGCATCCATCGAATCGAGGAGGCCTTAAGCGTGGTAGGGCTTTCTGAAAAAGCCAAAGCGCTACCCAATCAGCTCTCGGGGGGACAGCAACAGAGAGTGGCTGCAGCCCGGGCTCTGGTCAACCAACCCGCCATCCTTCTGGCCGACGAACCCACGGGCAATCTGGACTCGGGCACTTCGGAAGAGATCATGAACTTTCTCCAGAGCCTGAACTCTGAAAAATGGATCACCTTGGTCATGGTCACTCATGAACAGGAGATCGCCGCCTACGCTTCACGCCGAATTCACATGAGGGACGGTCAAATCTTAAGCGACGAGAAGACCTGAGCGCACGCCCCGCGGGCGTCGGCCCGGGTCGGACACAGTCCATATCCGGAGTACTTAAATGAATTACTGGATGATCCTGAAAATATCGCTCAAGGCCCTGAGCCGGAACAAAATTCGCTCGGCTTTGACCATGCTGGGAATCATCATCGGTATAGCAGCAGTGATTGCCATGGTGAGTCTCGGCCAGGGTGCGCAGCGCCAGATTCAGGAAGAAATCGCCAGCCTGGGCGACAACACCGTTTGGGTGAGGGCGGGCAGCCGCCGTTCCTGGGGGGTCCGAAGTGCCTCCGGAACGATGAACAATCTGAAAGCCACCGACTTCGAGGCCATGTTGAACGAGTGTCCTGCGGTCAAGGCGGTCAGTCCCAGCTCCAGGTCGATGGCCCAGGTGGTGTTTGGAAACCAGAACTGGAATACCCGGATCGAGGGATATAACGAGCTGTATCCAGAAATGCGAAACTGGACCATTTCCCAGGGCAGCTTCTTCGACGAAAGTCAAGTCAAGGCAGCCGCCCGGGTGGCCGTGCTGGGTAACACCGTTTGGACGGAATTGTTCTCCGGCAGCGATCCGGTCGGACAAACCATCCGGGTCAAGAACCTGTCTTTTCAGGTGGTCGGAGTGTTCAAGGCAAAGGGATACAACTCCTGGGGCCGCGATCAGGATGATGTCATCATCATTCCCTACACCACCGTGCAGAAGAAGTTCCTGGGGGGGGTGCTCCATGTCGAGTCCGGATTGGTCCAGGCTGTCAATGCCAGGGCGACCTATGCCGCCGAAGAACAGATCAGGGCGCTGCTCCGCCAGCGGCACCGCCTGGGGCCTTTCCAGGACGACGATTTCATGGTGCGCAACCTTAGCGAAATCGGTGAAGCTGCAGAAGCAACCAACCGCATGATGGGTTTGTTGTTGGCCGGCATTGCCGCCATTTCGCTGCTGGTGGGAGGAATCGGCATCATGAACATCATGCTGGTGGCGGTCTCGGAGCGAACGCGAGAGATCGGTATCCGCATGGCCATCGGCGCCCGACCGAGTCACGTGCGCGTTCAGTTCCTCTCGGAATCGATCGTCCTATGCCTGGTGGGTGGCATCCTGGGCCTACTGGCAGGAGTGGGTATCTCTTGGGCAATCGCTCAATTGCTCGGCTGGCCCACGATAGTCTCGCTCCATTCCGTCGCCATCTCGATCCTTTTCTCCGCAGTCATCGGAATCTTCTTCGGGTATTATCCCGCCCACAAAGCGGCCGCTCTGGATCCCATAGAAGCCCTTCGCTACGAGTAGTTCCAGCCCAGTCCATTGGCTTGCGCCCGGCTTAGGCCTCCGTCCCCAACGGGACACTGCCTTCGTGGCCGAACGCGGCTCCCTCCGGGCTCCCCCAGACTCTCCCGGGAGGCGACATGCTGGCGCGGCTACGCCGCTCTATAAGGAAGACCTGTAGGGAACGTTTCCTCGGGTGAGCCAGGCCAACCGCGGCTTCACCGCTCTCCCCAAAATCACGACACTGCAGGGGGACAGGATTCATAGAATAGTCCCCGGGCGCCAGCCCGGGGTTCGAGTAAGCCGCGAATGCGGCGTCCGCACTTAGCCGTGGGCGTAAGCCCATGGAAAAGGGCAACTCCACCCCCGAGCCGCGTAGGCGGCGGCAGCCATCATCCCTGGTGTTCGATCCCAAGCAAGCCCAGGCGCGCCCAGCGCAGTCTGTACCCTGAAGGTTCGCCAAGAAAGCGCTGCAAGATGCTAAAGACAAACACTTTCCCAGCTGATGCCCAGCTCTCCCGGTGAGAAATACAGGCTAGAGATTCTCGAAAAAGCGGTGGTCGGTAACGTAGGTAAATCCGTCGGGGATCTCCCGAATGTAGAGTTCAGCCTTGAGCGCCTGGACGCATCCATCGACCAGGACTTCGTCCAGGGGCCGTTGCTTGTCCTTGGCCTTTTGGTTGGCTTTCTCCCAGGCAAGTTGGGTCAATTTGAAAATACCGTTGCAAGTGGTTCGTCCATTGTGGACGTTTCCGGCACACTTATGAAAGTTCCCTTCGGCCTCCGCCGAGCTCTCCATCGATAGGGAGTAACGCTTCTCCAAAAATTGAAATTCCTTTTTCATCGGTACCTCGGGCAGGTGCTATGCCCCGAAATCAGTGGTTTGCGGATGGAAGTTTAGCCTAGATTCCCCGCCCGGCAAATTCCTTTTTCCGAGCGATCGAATGGCTCCGGTGAACTCTCTGCGGATGCCTGGCGGCTGGGACAGGGGGGTGGGCGGCCGGAAACAAGGCCGGCACAGACAAGCCGCAGTCGCCCGGCTTGCTCCAGTGGCTGCACTGTTACGAGGAAATTTGGCCCGCGGGGCGGTTTGCAAATAAAATAAGGCGCCGGTGTCCTGCTGACCTCGAATTCCAAGGTCATCCTTTTTCCATTTCGCTGGCAGGTAGTTGTTTCCGAGAAATTGAACTTGCCACATCAGGCAGAACCTCTACAAAGACAACCGCCAAAGGAGCGACGCTCATGGAACCCGTCCTGCACCATATCCACCGGAACCGGGATCGCTACATCGCGGAGCTGAAAGAATTTTTGACCATTCCCAGCATCAGCAACAACGCCGAAAACCGTCCCGACATGGAGCGCTGTGCTTCATTCCTGAGAGGGCAACTCGAAAGCATCGGAATGCAGAAGGCGGCGCTGTTCCCAACCCAGGGCCACCCCATTGTCTACGGGGAATGGCTGGGAGCGCCCGGCAAACCGACTGTGCTCTTCTATGGGCACTACGATGTTCAACCGGTCGATCCCCTGGGACTTTGGGTCTCGGGACCCTTCCAACCGACCATCCGCGACGGGGAGCTCTACGCCCGGGGCGCCGTCGATGACAAGGGCCAGGTCTGGATGAATTTGAAGGCAATCGAGGCCTACCTGGAGGCTCAAGGAGCCTTGCCCCTCAATCTCAAACTCTTGATCGAGGGGGAGGAGGAGGTCGGCAGCAGCCACCTGGATGCTTTTATCCAAAGCCACCAGGAACTGCTGCGGGCGGATGTCGCCCTCATTTCAGACACTGCGATGTTCGATCGGGGAATTCCTTCCATCTGCTATGGGTTGAGGGGTTTGACCTATTTTCAACTGGACCTGAAGGGGACGAGCCAGGACCTGCACTCCGGTTCCTTTGGCGGGACGGTGATCAATCCCAACTTCGCGTTGGCGCAAATCATAAACTCACTCAAGGATTCGGACGGACGGATCCTGATCCCCGGCTTTTACGACGACGTGGTTCCCATGAGCAATCGGGAAAGAGAGGAACTGTCCCGGCTGCCGTTCGACCAGGAACGATTCCGGCGGGAGGTGGGCGCACCCGAACTCTTCGGCGAAAGAGGATACGGCACGTTGGAACGAATCTGGTCCAGGCCCACTCTGGAGGTTAATGGCCTGTGCGGGGGCTTCACCGGCGAGGGAGCCAAGACGGTCATCCCGGCGGCTGCCATGGCAAAAATCAGTATGCGTCTGGTCCCCAACCAGGACCCGGATCGGATAGCCCGCCTCTTCGAGCGACACTTGAAAACGATCACTCCCCGCTCGGTAGAACTCACGCTCACCCGCATGCACGGCGGGAAACCCTGGCTGGCTTCCATCGATCATCCAGCCATCCGAGCAGCCTCCCGGGCCTTCGAGAAGGGGTTCGGCGCGGCGCCTGTCTTTGTGCGGGAAGGAGGATCGATTCCGGTGGTTGCCACCCTGGCCGAGACCCTGGGTCTGTCCACGGTGCTGATGGGGGTCGGGCTCCCGGATGAGAATGCCCATGCCCCTAACGAAAAACTGGACCTCGGCAACTTTCAAAACGGCATCGTGAGCGTGGCCCATTTCTTCGACGAGTTTTCAAGGAGTTGAATCCGCCGCCGAGCCCACCGCTCACCCGGGGCGCCCCAGGGCCGGGATCCGACCGCTGAGCGGGGCCTGCAACTTCACCTCCAGGCGCAACCGCTCCAGGATCTGGGTCATCCTCGAGCCATCCACGACCTTCTCTCCTTCGTCTGTCTGGACGTAAAACACGTCAAAGGCGTAGCCCCGCTCGGTGGCCAATTTGGCGGAAATAATGTTGAGACCCAGCTCTGCCAGAATTCCGGCAATCCGGTAACTCAAACCCCAGCTATCCTGGGCCTGCACTTCAATGACCGTGCTGTGGGCGGAGATGTCGTTGTCGATTCGCACTCGGGGAGCTACGGCAAAGCCAGGGCCTCCCGGCTCGTCACGAGCTTCATAGCGCTGCCCCCGAAGCAAGTCCTCGAGACGAGTCTCTCCCAGGATGATTTCGGCGAGCACCTGGTCCACCCGGCGCCGCCCCTCCTCATCGATCAGCAGATGGCAGCCCTGATCGCTCACGTGGAAGGTATCGATCACGATGCCATCCTCGCGGGTATTGAGTTGGGCGCTCAGCAGTCGGATGCCCATGGCCGTCAGGGTTCCGGTGATCTGGGCAAAACGCCCGGGCAGATCGCGGGTGGAGAGGTTGAGTTCGTAGTAACCGGCATCCGGGTTGGCAACCCACTCGCTTGCCAGAGGCTGTTCCTTGAGATTTTCACAAAGACGAACGTGGGCCACGATTTGGGAAAGGGGCGTGTAGAGCGCATATTTCTCGGGCAAGAGAGAAAAATGGTGCAGCACCGAGTCTACGGACAGTTCCCCGGCCAACTGCTCCAGCACGCCACGCTGAATCTCGGCGACCCGGGCGTGTTCGGCCCCGCTGAGCTCCTGGCCGAACATGAGACGGTCCATGACTCTGAAATACAAGGACCACAACAGGAAGCGGTTTCTATCCGACCACGCAGTGTCACGGACCGAGCGCAAATCCGCAAAGGTATGCAGCAACAGCATGTTCAGATTGTCGGTGGTCTCCACGACCGCGCTGACCTCCTGGACGATCTGGGGATCATCAAAATCTCTCCGTTGCGATACATGGGCCAGCAAGGTCTGCTCTCGCACCAGCAGCAGGACCTTTTCCCGGTCTTCCGGCGACACATTAAGGCGCTGCAAGGCGCGAACCGCCATGGACTGGCTGTTGCGAGCCGGTTCATCCAACCCACCCGAGCCAGTCTCATGCAAGAGCAAACCCAGGGTGAGGATCGAGGGGTCCTCCACCTGCTCCAGCAAGCCTCGATAGTCCTTCAGGCCGGGGTTGGTTGAATTGGCCACCTGGTCCAGGCGATCCAGGGCCCGCAACGTGTGCTCATCGACCGAAAATCCGTGGCCTCGGTCAATGGCGGGGAGGCAGTCCAGGCGACCGAACTCCGGCAGGTAACGGGCCAGGAATCCAAGGTCGCGCATTCGGCGCAGTGTCGATCCCACCTTTCCCTTGTTCTTGAGGATGGCCCGGAAATCGGCGTGCATGGCAGGCACGCGCCAATGGCGGGTCGGCCACAGGTGTATCTGGGACTGCAGCCGTGAAATCATTTGGGGCTGGACAATCTCGGGCTCCATTTGACTCAGGCGAAAAATCTTCATCCAGCGTTGGGGAGTCTCCTCTTCGCTTCCCTGTTCCGGTTGAGAAACCAGCCGGAGATATTGGGACTTGAAGGGTTCGGTTCCTTTCAGGAAGGCCGCCTTGTTGCGCTCCAGGTAACCCTCAAAGAGGACCAGCAGCTTCCTTTTCCGCCTCAGGGTGTCCCTCACCAGCAATACCAGCGCGGGCAGACGACGAGAGTCGTGATATCCCAGGAATCGGGCCGTTCGAACACCTGCCTCGCCCAACAGGTCCGATTGGGGTTGGCCTGCCAGGAAATGCAGGTGGATTTGAATCTGCAGCAGACGTTCCCGTATCTCCAAGAGTTGGGTCCATTCCCTGGGTGTGATCCCTCCTTTTCTCAGGATCCGGACGGGGTCATCGGTACCGGCAAACAGCCTCAAGGACTGCAACAGCGCCCGGCAGCACCACAGGCCGCCCGGACCCGATTCCAGACCGGCTGTCAGGGCATAAACACTGCCCTCCCTGCCTTCCAGCACCTGCCGGTAATGGCTCTCAAGGTCACCGAGGAAGACGACCGGCCGCTTGACCAGAGTTGACCGGAGCCGATGGTGCAAATCGGACCCCACCGACCTGGCCCCACCCACCCAACGCGAGGACAGCAGTTCCAGGCAAAAGCCCATATCGGTCTGAGCTCGACGCAGGCACTCCCGGGAGCTGAGATGGACGACTTCGCCGTCGATTCCCATGTCTGCCATGCGGGATCGGGTCGCCTCCTGAATTTGGCCTGCCTCTCCATCCGGGACCGGTCCGGTCAACAGCAACCGGGCAGGGGAATAGGGGGACAGATCCAGACTGCCGTAAGCGCCCAGAGCCAGCCAGCAGGGTTTCAGGCGCCGGGCGGCTCTGACGGGATCCGCGAGGCGGCTCGGCTTCAGCACGGACTGCAGGCTCAGGTCGATCAAACGGCAGTGTTCGGCTGCCAGATCCGGAGCCGGCATTCCGCTGAAGTGACGCCATCGCAGCCGCGCCATCCCTCGTCGATAGGAACGGTCCGGCTGGGCCGCCAACCATTCACTGCCCGGGTTGTCCGGTTTCGGCAGATTCATCCATCCCCTCGAGAACACCGGGATTCGATCTGCCCATCCCGGCTATTGAGCAAAAATAAACCAAGCGGGCGGCGAGGTAAACCGAAAAACAGTCCCCGGGTTGGGCCATATGGTGTAAAGGATGTTCCCGGTTTGCTCCTTGAGGCCTGCAAAAGGCTCCTTGCCCAATACCCTGGCAAGGTGTCAGCCACGTTCCCGGTTTATGGTGTGGATGAAGGATTCCTGGGAGCGCGGGCGTCTCGCCCGCACAATGCCTGGCACATCCTCGCACATCTCCGCCACTAGGATCGACCGACAGCGGCACCCTGGCTCTCATTCGACCTAGCCGTTGCGGTTCCCGCACACGTAGTGGCTGCCTGCAAAGTCGCCCTGAAGCTCAGCGGCGGCCATAAGAATCTAAGGATGCGGGCGAGACGCCCGCGCTCCCAGGGCGCAATCAACAACTCATCAATCCGTTTATTGGTGTTCATTCGTGTCCATTCGTGGTTCGTCGTTCCCCTTCGTGTCGTTCTTAGTGGCCCTTCGTCGTCCTTCGTGCCCCTTCGTGGATAACTCTTTTTCCCTGGAAGGCCCCGTTTTGACCCGCTTAAGGCCGTCCTGTATAATTCCCCAATTTCCGGCCGAACCCTTCCCGCAATGCGGACCGCTCTCCGTCACCGCTGATGAAGATCACCATCAGACCCTCAAGCCGGATCCAGGGCCGAGTGGAGCTTCCGGGAGACAAATCGATCTCCCACCGGCTGGCCATGCTCGGCGCCATCGCCAAAGGGAAAACGGTTATCCAGGGGTTTTCCAGCAGCGCTGACTGTGCCAGCACCTTGAGCTGCCTCCGGCAACTTGGAGTTGGCATTGTATCGCCGGGACCGGGCCATGTCGTGATCACGGGACGCGGGCTTCGCGGCCTGGAAGCTTCCGAACGCCCCTTGGATGCCGGCAATTCCGGATCGACCCTCCGGATGCTGTCAGGCATATTGGCGGGTCAGCACTTCTCGACAACCATTTCAGGAGACCGTTCCCTGGGGCGGCGGCCCATGCAGCGTATTATCGACCCCTTGTCCCAAATGGGAGCCGAAATCCAGGCAGGCCAGGACAACACGCCTCCCCTCTCCATCAGGGGCGGAGATCTCCAGGCGATCGATTACTCCATGCCCCTGGCAAGTGCCCAGGTGAAGTCGGCCATCCTGCTGGCGGGACTGTACGCCTCCGGAAAAACCCGCGTCAGCGAACCTCTCGCCACTCGCGATCATACCGAAATAGCGCTTCGACAATTCGGCGTCGACCTGCAGGTTTCCCCGGGGAGGTTGCTGATTCAAGGGGGCCAGCATCCCTTGGCGCGGGCGGTTACCGTTCCCGGAGACCTCTCCTCGGCCGCCTTTTTCATTGCAGCCACTCTCCTGTTGCCGAACTCGGAAACAGTCTTCCTGCGGGTGGGTTTGAACCCGAGGCGCCGGGCCATGGTGGACGTTCTGATCGAGATGGGCGCCGCTATCGACGTCATCGATGAATACCCGCTTCACGGGGAAAGGGTTGGCGACCTTCGAGTCCGCTCCTCCAATTTGCGTGGCGGGAGCCTGTCCGGATCACTGATCCCGCAGTTGATCGATGAGATTCCCATTCTGGCCGTGCTGGCGCCGAGGACTCAAGAGGGTATTCACATCCGGGACGCCGGAGAGTTGCGGGTCAAGGAAAGCAACCGGATTCAAAGCATTGTGGAAAACCTGCGGGCGATGGGGGTGGCGGTCGAAGAGTACCGGGACGGGATGTCGATTCCAGGCCGCCAATCGTTGCGGGGAGCCCTGGTTGACTCTCATGGCGACCATCGCATTGCCATGGCTTTCACCATTGCCGGCCTGGTGGCCAGCGGACCCACTGTGATTGGGAATGCCGACTGTGTGTCCGTCTCCTTTCCCGGGTTTTACAACCTCCTGGCCCGATTGACCCAGGCCTGAGGCCATTGGCGTGAGCCCGGGGGCGTCGTATCCCCCACCGCCTGCAGCCGCGTAGGGAACATCCGTGAAAATTCCAGCAACGTTCATCTCCGTCCAGTACAGTCCATAACTGTATTTATTGTCAATATGTTATCTGAGGTTTCCAGTGGCTCAATCCGCTCACATCATCCCTTGAAATCCACTGCCATCCCCCATATAATGTGGGAATGGTTGCTGTAAACGACTCAGCCCGCCTGCTAACCAAGACCAAACCCAAGGGCCGCCATCCCCAAAAGGCCCTTTCGGCCTCTTTCCTCCGCTCCGCCCCGCCCGGAAGACACGCCGACGGGAATGGCCTCTACCTCTTTGTCCAGCCTAGCGGAACCCGCAGCTGGATTCAACGCCTCGTCATCCGTGGCCGCCGCCGTGAGCTTGGACTCGGCGGCCTCGCCCTGGTTTCCCTGGCCGAGGCCCGGGAGAAGGCGCTCGTCAACCGCAAGCTGGCCCGCCAGGGCGGGGACCCGCTCGCCGAGAAGCGACGTAGCCAGGCCGTCCCCACCTTCGCCGAAGCTGCTGCCCGTGTGCTGGAACAGAAGCGGGCCGGCTGGCGCAACCGGAAACACGCCCGCGAGTGGCTGTCGAGCCTGAGGCGGTTGGCCTTCCCGCGCATCGGCAAGGTGCCGGTCTCCGAGGTTAGCAGCACCGACGTGCTTGAGATCCTCACGCCCATCTGGCGCCGGAAGGCGGAGACGGCCCGGCGGGTGCGCCTGCGCTTGCGTGCGGTCCTGGAATGGGCCGTGGCCATGGAGTACAGGATCGACTTCCGCGCGTTGTGCGATAAACTTATTGATATAAATAACTTACATATTCCATTGCGCCACCGTTCCCCTCATTACACCCACCGTTTTGAATCGGATTTCGGTGGACCTTCCTGGCCGTGAATGGATGCGTCGATAGTGGTATCGCTACGGATCGACTCGGCACGAAACTTTCGACCATCTGGCAACCGTGAGGTTCCACGCGTCGGACATGGGGGTAGAGGCCACAGTCCTCCAGGTGCCGGTCGTTGCCAGTGGGCGAGCTGTGGTCTTCTTGTCCGCTGCCTCGGCTCTGCTGTCCCCAGTGCCGGATTCTTCGCCGGCTCGATGTCCTTCCCGCAGGGATCACTGTGGAGGGAGCGACCCCCGCCTTTGAGGGAGGGTAAGGTGGCCAGAGGCCTGGCCACCTTACCCCCCGCTCGTGGCGCACCAGCGCCAAAAAACTGGGGGTCGCTCTCACCACCAGCACCCCTCTCGTGCGGCGCGCCGTTACGCCAAGCGAGGGCGGGACACGCGAGGCGCAGCCTCGCTTCGCTTTGTCGCCGGCGACGCGGGAAATGCTCGTTGTTCCGCGTTCAATGCGGCGTTTCGGGAAAATCCCTGACCACACCGGGGAGGGCTCCGCCCTCTGAGAGAGAAGCGTTGTGGTTGTCAAAAGCATGCGCCACCTACGTGCGCCACCAGGTCTTTGTCAGTGGCGCATTGATACGACGCCACCGCCTTGACCCCCAAAGGCGGAAATCGTCGATCATTCCTGCTCCGGCCGAGGCCGCCGTGGCGTTCAACGGCGGTCCCATCACTGCTGCTTCCCTCCCCCCTGTGGCACGCCTCAGCAGGACCTTCTGTTTGCCCCTCCTGCACCGGATCAGACGGTCTTCCTCCCCCATCACATTCAAGACGCAGGCGATGGCGGCCCATTTGACCTTGATGTAATCTCCCAGCTCCCGAGTCGTGATTTCTTGCAGGCGAACTCCTCTACTGGACCGGCGTCGGGGTCCATTGCAGTGTGACCTTCCTGTAAAGGGTGCCCATGGATTCCTGGTAGGGCTTGGGTGTTGACCAGCCAACCTGAACAGGAGGAACCTAATTGCCTTCCCCCGAATCCAGGTGCAGTGGCGCTCCCCTCTAAAGGGTGTCCCTGGCGGAAGGCTGTCGAGAGGCTCGCATTTGCCCTGTGCTGCGTTTTCTCGGGGTCCGACGACCGTAGCACCCGGATTTTCTCTTTTTTTGTTCTTCTGTGGTCTTGTCCTGGTTCCGACCGCCGAAGGAGGACGCCTGCGGGCCTGCCTGTCGAGGGCCTGGAGACTGGGTCGGTTGTCCCCCGCTGAAGCCTTCACCGTTTTCAGCCATCGAGCCTCGCCGCCAGCCGCGACCGCCAGCTTGCCGACCCCGATCTGACAGTCCCACCCCGGAGGCGGAACCTGAGGACCGACCCAGGATTTCGGCCACCTTCGGCAGATTTCAAGCCAAAGCCAGCGAAATAGATTTTTTTTGCGGCAACCGTTCGGTTTCCGCTCCTCAAGCGTCTTTCATTCAATAGCTATAACTAGTAGAACGATTCCAATATAACATTGCAATATGGTGCTGACCCGGTGTACTCTAGTGTTACCCACGCCCGGTGGCTCCGGAGAGATCTTGGTGCCCTTCACAAGCCGACGAGCTGGTCTGGTCTTCGGCGACGACGTGCAAGCGAGGCTGGAGGGAATCAGCCGGTCACGTTCGGAGTCGGCGCAGCATGTGGAACGGGCCAGGATTTTACTGGGCTACGCTGGGGGCCAGACCGTCTCAGCGATTGCTCGCGCGCTGGGCACGAACCGGCCCAAGGTGGAGCGGTGCGTCGACAAGGGTCTCCAACTTGGCGCGCTGGCGGCACTGGGGGACCTGCCGCGCAAGGGGCGTCCCGGGACCATCTCCTCGGAGGCGCGTGCCTGGGTGGTTTCGCTGGCTTGCGTCAAGCCGAAGGCACTGGGCTACCCGGAGGAGCTATGGACGACCCATCTGCTGGCAAGTCATGTTCGTGCCCACTGCGAGCAGGCGGGTCACCCGAGTCTGGCGAAGCTGGCACGCGGCACGGTCTCGAAGATTCTGGCGGGTCACCGGCTACGGCCGCACAAGATCGAGTATTATCTGGAGAAACGCGATCCGGAATTCGACACGAAGATGGCCCAAGTACTGGTGGTGTACAAACTGGTTGAACTGGCCCGCCAGCGGAAGGACGCCCCGAAGGGCCCGTTGACGGTCTTTGTCTCCTACGACGAGAAGCCGGGCATCCAGGCCATTGGCGGGGTGGCTCCCGACCTGCCGCCCAAGCCGGGCAAACATGTCGGCACGGGACGCGATTACGAGTACCAGCGGCATGGAACGCTGACGCTGATGGCAGGACTGGATTTGATGACCGGTCACATACACCGGGCTGTGGTGGAGCGGCACCGGAGCCGGGAGTTCGTGGCCTTCCTGCGGCAGTTGGACAGGGCCTATCCGGCCGGGGCACGCATCCGGCTGGTGCTTGACAACCATTCGGCGCATGTCTCGAAGGAGACGCGGGCCTGCTTGGCGACGATGGCGAACCGATTCGAGTTCGTCTTCACACCCAAGCACGGCTCCTGGCTGAACGTGGTCGAATCGTTCTTCGCGAAGCTGGCCAACACGCTGTTGCGCGGGATGCGGGTGGAGTCCAAGGCGGAGCTGCGGCAACGCATCGAACGCTACATCGACCGGCTGAACGAAGACCCGGTGGTATTCAAGTGGACGTGCAAGATGGACGAGATCTCAGTCGTGTAAATGTTGATATTTTATTTAGGAATCGTCCTACTAGTGGTCGATTTCTCCAACCTCTCCTCCCCTTCAGATGCCGCCACCGTGAGGGTCGCGACGCCGGTCGAAGAGGGAAGCGGACGCGCCGGCCTAGCCTACCTGGGATTGGATCCCGAACCTACGGGGTCGTCAATGACAATTTCAACTCGGACGGGTCGTTCGTCTTTCCCCTCACCGAATCCTCCCTGGTCGGAACGAGCGGACAGACGTTGCCGGTCATCATCGAAACCGGAAACTTCAGAAGCGAGCTGACCCTCACCAACTTCTCGACCTCGGAAAAGAAGCTGGCCTTCAGCTTCGTGGCCGATGCCGTCGAAACCGGCAACGACACCGCCGAATTCAGCCTGAAACTAAAAGCCGGGGAACAGCGCATCCTACCCGATATCGTGGAGGAACTGCGCCGGCAGGAGGTGGACGGGATCGGTCGGGTTGGCCGAAACTTCGTCGGAGCCCTGTTCGCCACGGTGGCCAAGGGGGACCTGAGCGGCATTGTGATTGGAGCCCGCACGGGGGCTCCGGACAAGAGAGGCGGGCAGTACAGCCTCTTCTACAACGGGGTGCCCTACGGTTCGGCTTCCATGGAAAGCGCCTGGATCTACAGGCTGCAGCAGAACGAGGAGAACCGCAGCAACCTGGCCCTGGTCAATACGGGAGAAATCGACGACACTCCCAGCACCTTCGAGATCACCATTTACGACGGTAGCGGGGAGTCGCAACCGAGAATGAAAACGGTGACGCTCGGTCCCCGCCGGTGGACTCCGGAAAATGGAATTCTAGGCAATATCAGTCAAGCGTACGTGCGCGTGAGGAAGACCGCGGGCAACAACCCGTTTATCACCTATGGTGTGATCAACGACGGCGGCAGGCCGGGTGAGCGAAGTGGGGACGGCGCCTACCTGCCGGCGAGGGAGTAGCAACCTGCAATATCTCGCTGCTGAAGTAAGTTTTAGTCCAACTTACTCTATCGGAAGTCGTGGATAGTTGCTCCGATTCCAGGGATGAACGCGCCGCTGCGTGACAATGGAGGCGTTATAAGGGACAGGAGGGGTAATTGACACCATCGGGGTGTGCCAGGTAACACGGGCGGTTTCCCCGAACTCTTTCCGCCTCAAGAAGTTGAAGGAATGTTCCCGCCTCCGGCGTGTCGAAGGGTGGATCGGATCCGGTGACGGGAGCGCCCCCCCTGAAATCGCGCCTTGATCGGCACGGAGGAGAGGGGCGATTAACATCCGTTCCTCGCCCCTCGGGTCGCTCCCGGGCCATCGATCCCTGCAAGAAGGCGGCCGAGAGGGTTGCATTTACCCTGTGCTGCATCTTCTCGGGGTCCGACGACTCGTAACATCCGGTTTTTTTCTCCCTTTTTTCTTCTGTGGTTTTATCCCGGTTCCGACCGCCGAGGGAGGACGCCTGCGGGCCTGCCTGTTGAGGGCCTGCAGACTGTCTCGGTTGTCCCCCGCTGAAGGCTTCACCTTTTCCAGCCATCACCGAGCCAGGATTTCTGCGCACCCCTGCCAGATTTCAAGCCAAAGCCGGGGAAATAATTTTTTTTGCTTTTTTTCACCGAAACCGTTCGGTTTCCGGTTCTCAGCCGTCTTGAATAGGCAAAAGGGGAAATTTCCCTATCACCAGGCGGAATGCCGGGGGGGCACGGAGACATTCTCCCGACCCTGTTCGGCTGCTACCGCCGGTGGATAAAGCGCCGCGAGGCGCCATCTTGACGCTGGAGTTCAACCCCAAGGGGGGCATGGCGAGGATCGGGGGCCTGGAAGCGGGCGGCGGTTCCGGAGTGAGCCCCATGGATTGGACAGAGGAGACGGATCGATGAAGACCGGAAAGCGCACCTTTCGGGCGCGGCGCTGTTACCACAGCAATGGGCCCGCCCGAACAAGCAGGCACCGCACTCCATCCGTCAGACCTTCCGAACGCCCCCGCCCGTCGGCCCAGGTGGTGTGACGCCATGCACCGCAAGCATCACCGGCGCTATCAGGAACGCTTCAGCCGTCTTCGAAGCCTTGCCCGATCCCTGACCGCCTCCTCGGCGGCAGGACTGCTGCTGGCGCTCGCTACGCTGCCAGTGATCACGCCGGCGCAGGGCAACGCGCAATCAGCCACCTACCGGGTGACATTTGATGGCAAATGGACCACCAGCGTCACGTCCGGCGGCCTTCCATCCGGTGCGCATTTCTCGCCTTTGATCGGCGCTGTACACAATGACAGCGTGACCTTTTGGAGCGTTGGCGGCACGGCCAGTGCGGGGATCGAGAGCATGGCGGAAGTTGGGGGAACGAGCACGCTCAAGTCCGAGATTAACGCCAACTCGAATGCTCTCGCCGTCATTGAGAAGAGTCTCCCGAGCGGCGGGACGCCCACAGCCACGGTGGACATCGCGGTCACCACAGCCCATCCTCTGGTCACGCTGCTCTCGATGATTGCCCCGAGCCCGGACTGGTTCGTGGGCGTCTCCGGGCTGTCCCTCCGTAATACCGCCGATGACGGCTGGCAGCCTTCCCTCACCGTGGACCTGTTTCCCTACGACGCCGGGACCGAGGAGGGAACCGAGTTCTCGTTGACCAACTCCGCGACCTCGCCGCAGGGAACCATCACCAGCATCAAGGGGATGGGCAAGTTCTCGAACGAGCCGATCGCGACCCTGACCTTCACTCGCCAGACGGTGGCGCCGGTCATTACGACGTCCTCGGC
Source organism: Candidatus Versatilivorator sp. (assembly GCA_965198125.1). Classification (GTDB taxonomy): domain Bacteria; phylum Acidobacteriota; class Terriglobia; order Versatilivoradales; family Versatilivoraceae; genus Versatilivorator. Next base: position 4,837,732 of record CBDAOQ010000003.1, read on the forward strand.
GATTGACGTCGCTGAGAACGAGACGGCAGTGGCGACGCTGAGCGCGACCGACCAGGACACCGCCACCACTGCCCTGATGTGGTCGATCCCGTCAGGCGCCGCGGGCGGGGCGGACGCGACGCAGTTCACGCTGACCAGCGCCGGTGTCCTCACCTTCGCCGCGGCCAAGGATTACGAGACCCCGGACGATGCCGACGGCGACAACGTCTATGAGGTGACGGTACAGGTCAGCGACGGTACGCACACCGACACGGCGGTCCTGGCGGTCACGCTGGAGAACGTCATTGAACTGACCACGCTCGCGGGGCCGGAAGCGGTCGCATACGCGGAGAACCAGGCCGTGCGGGTGGCCACCTACACGGCGTCGTCCGAGGCGGACCGGGACGGCGTCGTGTGGTCGCTGTCGGGAGATGACGCCGCCCACTTCAGCATCGACGACCCCGGCGGTGTGCTCCGGTTCCACATCGACCCCGTCTCCCCGAACCGCTTCCCGAAGCCGCCCGACTACGAGTCGGCCTCCGACACAAACCAGGACAATGCGTATACCGTGACCGTCACCGTCTCGACGGCGGGATCGAGCACCGAGGTGACCACGGACGTGACCGTCACCGTCACCGATGTGGACGACGCCGGGACGCTCGCCCTGTCGTCCACCCGCCCCAAGCTCGGAACGGCGCTGACCGCCACCTTGAGCGACGCCGACGGCGTGACCGGCACCCCGGTCTACGCCTGGGAGCGCTCCATCCGCCCCAACGCCTGGACGGTCATTGACGGCGCGACATCGAGCACGTACACCCCGGCGGCCGCGGACACGGGCACGTTCCTGCGGGCGACGGCGACCTACGAAGACGGCCACGGCGCGGGCAAGACCGCCACCGCGCTGACGTACGAGGTAGTGACGGCGAGCCTGCTGAGCGGTCTGCAGGTGACGACGAACGACTCGTCGGCGAACCCTTCCCGTGCCCTGTACCCCGCCTTCAGCGCCGACGTCCTCCACTACGCCATCGGATGCGCCGAGGGCGGTGACACGATGACCGTGACTCCGACCGCGGCGTCCGGCGTCCGGATCGCGGTCGACGGGGTGCAGACCACCAGCGGAACCGGCGCGATGGTGGCGGTCCGCAGGGAAAGCGATGTGCACATCGCCCTCACCGGTGCCGACGGCGCGATCACGACCTATGTCGTGCACTGTATGATTCACCGCGAGTGGATAATCGAGGCATCCAAGACCCCGGGCGCTGCCGGCATCCTCGAGGAACTCATCATGCTCCGGTTTTATGATTCCGTCGCAATACTCGACAACAACGCCGTACCCCGGTTTCGCCGGGCTCCCGGGCACCCGGTTTGGAACTACTTCCGCGTCGACCGGGTCGCCGGAGCCGTCGAGCAGCAGGGCTACGACCTTGAGTACCGATACTCGTACGTCCATGACCAGCCTGGCCGTCACTCATTCACAGTCCTCGACCAGAGCCTGGAGATAATCGACACGGCGATCACAACCGTGGCCCCACTGGCGACGACCGATCTGCACGACTTCCGCGTCCTGGAGAACGGCAACTACCTGCTGCTGGCCTACGAGCCGGCCGAGCGCGACCTCAGCGACCTGCCGTTTAGCCACCCCGACGTTGAAGCGACCCAGCCCCAGAACGTGCTGGACTCAGCCATCCAGATCGTCACGCCGGAGGGGCAGGCGGTGTTCACCTGGAACTCCTGGGAGAACATGCCGCTGGAGGACTGCGCCCAGCACCGCTTCCCGAGCGGCTACGCCCACATCAACTCGCTGCAGATGGTGGACAGGCTCATCATCGGATCGTTCCGGGGATGCTCGAAGGTGCTGGCCATCGACCCGGACCATGCGGAGAGCCACAAGGTCGCCTGGAGGGTGGGCCGCACCAACCTGACCGCCGAGCAGTGGGAGGCCCGCGGCGTCGGCCCGGCACCCATGGCCGTCGTGGGCGATCCCGCCGGCGAGTTCTGCGCACAGCACGCGGCGAAGATCCTTCCCAACGGCAATCTCCTGCTCTTCGACAACGGCGTGCACTGCGTGGTCAACCCGTGGACGGGTGAGTTCGTGGGGCGAACCGACGAGAACTATTACAGCCGCGGCGTCGAGTACGCCCTCGACCACGCCAACGGCGAGGCGGTGTTCGTCCGTGATCACTCGTTGCGCGGCGCCCGACAGTACCTGGGCAACAGCCAGGGCCATGTGGACCCCCTCGCCAACGGGGACTGGCTGATCAGCTGGGGCCGCGCGCGTCGGTCGCTTGCGCACGACGACCCCGAGGTGCCGATTGAAGCGGTGACCCAGGTCGATCCCGACACCGGCGAGGAGAAGTTCTCGCTGCGCGATCCCGACAATCCGGTGTTCCACCCTCGGGCCATTCCTCTGCATCCGGTGGCGCTGTTTGCGGAGCCGGAGCCGCTGACGGCGGAGCTTCCGGACAGTGCGTCTCGCTCGCTCTTCCACAACGGGCCGGCGGCCCGACCGACGGTGGTGGTCGCCTTCAACCGGCCGGTGGTGGACTTCGCCGCCGAGACGCCGTCGGTCGCTCTGACCGGCGCCACGGTTGACAGCGTCGTGCCCCACAGCGAGGCCGGGACTCCAGCCAACGCCTATGTCTTGACCCTGATTCCCGCCGGCGACGGCGACATCACCCTCGGTCTGATGGCCGATGAGCCCTGCGCCGATGGTGGCATCTGCACGGCCGATGGTACCGTGCTGTCGAAAGTCCCCGCATCACATGTCATCCGTGCAGACACGACTCCCCCGGCAGTGAGCAAGATCGAGATCACTTCGAATCCGGGTTCGGACCGGTTTTACATACCAGGAGATGAAATCCAGGTGACGGTGACCTTCAGCGAGACGGTGGAGGTGACGGGAACGCCGCGGTTGAGTCTGGAGCTGGGAGGAGGGAGCCGAACGGCGGTCTACGAGGGCGGGACGGGAACAGCGGCTCTGGTCTTTGCCTACGAGGTGGCCGACGGAGAAAGCGATACCGATGGAGTAGGCGTCGAGGCCGACAGCCTGTCGGGCGGGACCATCCGGGACGAAGGCCGCAACAACGCGCAGCTGGACCATGAGGGTTTGTCAGCCGATTCGGGCCACAACGTGGACGGGATCAAGCCGGAACTGGCCGCAACCGGCGGGGCGGTGGTCAACGGGACGACGCTGACACTGACCTACGACAAACCGCTCGGCGGGAGCTCGACGCCTGACGCAGGGGACTTCACGGTGTCGGGCGGCGATCGGACTCGGACGGTCACCCGTGTTTCGGTGAGGGGCAGCACGGTGTTGCTGACGCTGGATGTGGGGGCCGAGCACTTGGAAGCGGGGATCCGGGTGAGCTACACGCCGGGCGCCAATCGGATCCGGGACGTGTCGGGCAACCAGGCGGAGGGACTGAGCCAGGAGCCGGTCACCAACGACACGCCGGACACGACCGCCCCTGTGGTGAGCAGCCTGGCCATCAGCTCGAACCCGGGATTTGATCAGACCTATGCGGCAGAAGACGTGGTCGAGGTGACGGTCACCTTCAACGAGACGGTGAAGGTGACGGGGACACCGCGGCTGAGGTTGAGAGTGGGGAGCAGGAACCGGTTGGCCGGCTACCTGAGAGGCACGGACACGGCGGAGCTGGTGTTCGGCTATGAGGTGGCCGATGGGGACGAAGACACCGACGGGGTGAGCGTGGAGGCAAACCGACTGACGCTCAGTGGAGGAACCATCAAGGATGAGGCGGACAATGCGGCGGAGTTGGCCCATGAGGCAGTGCCCGCGGAGTCGGGGCACAAGGTCGACGGGGTCCGCCCGGCGTTTGTGGGCGCGGCGGTGGATGGCTCCTCTCTGACGCTGACCTACGGGGAGGCGCTCGACGCAGGATCGAGGCCCGCATCCGGGGACTTCACGGCAGAGGTGGGGGGCAGCGGGCGAAGCGTTACGGGAGTCTCGATCAGCGGGAGCGTGGTGACGCTGACGCTCGATCCGGCGGTCGAGCACGGAGATACGGGAATCCGGGTGAGCTACACGGTTCCGGCGGGGGTGGGGGCGAACCCGATCCGGGACGCGGCAGGCAACGAAGCTGTGGGGCTGAGCAACCGGGCGGCGACCAACACCACCGATGCGCCCAACACGGTGCCTGAGATCACGACTCGGGGACCGCTCAGTGTCGGGGAGAACCAGGCGTTGGTGAGGCGGCTGGCGGCCAGGGACAGCGACCCGGGGGATGAGGTGGCGGGCTGGGATATTGTGGGTGGGGCCGACCGGTTTGAGTTCTCAATTGCCCCTGACACTGGGGAGTTGCGCTTCCAGACGGCGCCGGACTACGAGGGCCCCGTGGATGTAACGAGCACGGATCCGGTGAGCGGATTGGAAGACAACGAATACGTGGTGACGGTGCAAGTGAAAAGTGGGGCGGGAGCCAGGGAGTTGACAGCGGAGCAGACTTTCCTGGTGAGCGTGACGGACGAGCGGGAGCCGCCGGAGGGGCCGGAGGCGCCGGACATATCGGGGGAGACGGCCGACAGTCTGACGGTGAGCTGGAGCGAGCCGGAGAACACGGGACCGGCGATCACCGACTACGACGTGCAGTACCGGGAGAAGGGCACGGGGCGCTTCACCGACGGGGGGCACGAGGGGCCGGGGCTCAGCTTGACGCTTTCCGACCTCGAGCCGGGGACGGCCTACGAGGTCCGGGTACGGGCCAGAAACGACGAGGGGACGAGTGATTGGTCGGATTCGGGTGAGGGGATGACGGTCACGCCGCTGACGCTCGTGATGGCGAGCGGCACGGATCCCCCGGTGTCGGGGCCGTTCAGGGTGAGGATCAGCTTCTCCGAAGAGGTGACGGGCTTTAGCCGCAACGAAATCGAGACCGAACAGGTTGCCGAGCAAGACCCTGCCTGCAGGGACAGCCAGGGAAGCGCAGTACCCTGCGACCCGGTCATTGGGGCGTTGCAGACGGTCGATGGCCGGGTCTTCAGCGCTACGGTAACTCCGGGGACCAACGGGGTGGAGAACAACTACACACTGAGCCTCAGTGTGGCTGCCGACACCGTGAGGTCGGCCGCAAGTGGCCAGCTCAACCAGGAAGCGATGTTGGAGGTGCGGGTGGCGCCGCCGGGAGTGACGGTGGAGATCTCATCGATCGGCGCGAGGGCCGGCGGCGGGAATGGAACGGTACGGTTGAGCTGGAACCGGCCGGCGGAGGAAGGGGGCTCACCCATCATCCGCTACGAGTACCGGCACGCGGCCGTGGGGGAGGAGTTTGGGGCCTGGGAGAACATGGCGGCTGGGACGCGCGGGGTGACGGTGGAAGGCCTGATCAACGGCCAGGAATATGTCTTCGAGGTGCGTGCGGTCAATGCCCTGGGGAAGGGGGGAGTGGAGACGGTGCGGGCCACGCCGGAGCTGCGGATTGCGCCGCCCCCGCCCCGCGGCGGCGGCGGCGGTGGCGGCGGCGGTGGTGGCGGCGGCCTGCTGTTCCCTCCCGAGGCCCCGGCGGCCCTGATGGCGACACCCGGGGAGGGAATGGTGAGGCTGGAGTGGGACCCGCCGGAAAGCGACGGGGGCATCCCTATCCTGCGCTATGAGTACCGTTTGAAGGAGATCCGGGGAGGGTTCGGCGAGTGGACCCCGATCGAAGACAGCGCCCCCGGCGAGGTCAACGCCGGCGGGTATACGATCGGGGGGCTTCTCAACGGGACGGTCTATGTCTTTGAGCTGCGTGCGGTCAACCTGGTGGACGAGGGACCGGAGACGGAGGCGGTGGAGGTGGTGATGTTGCTGGACCGGGCCTACTGGTCGAACTTCCTGGCGGAAGATCTCCAAGGGAGTGAGGCCGGCCTGGAGCACACCCCGTTTGGGGGGACCCCGCGGAGTCTGAGGCTGCGGTTTGGAGCGGGGCTGCGCTTCGAGGAGGACGAGCTGGACGGGGAGGGAGAAGTGACGGCGACCCGCATGGGCGGCTACGGGTACCGCTACACCAGCCGGACGACTGGGGAGTTGAGTCTGGACTTCGACGGGGGAGAGACCTGCCAGCTGCGGCTGACCTTCAGGGGAGTGGGAACGGGCAGCTACAGCTATCGCTGCGGCGGACGGTTCGGGGGACAGGGAAGCTTCCGGTTGAGCGGGCTGAACCGGGCGCCGGAGATCACGGGCGCGGGGGTGTTTGAGGTCGAGGAGAACCGGGCGGTGGTGGGGCGCCTGGAGGCGGCAGACCCGGACGAGGGGGACGAGGTCACGGGATACGGGATCGCGGGGGGAGCCGACGGAGCGCTGTTTGCGGTGGATGAGGGGACGGGGGAGCTGGTGTTTGGGGAGGCGCCGGACTATGAGAATCCGGGGGATGTGGAGAGCGCGGAACCGGAGAGCGGAGCCGGGGACAACGAGTACGTGGTGGTGGTCGAGGTAAGGAGCGGGGAGGGGGAGAGGGAGCGGAAGGGGGAGAGGGCGATCCGGGTGTGGGTGAGTGATGAGGAGGAACCGCCGGAGATCACCGGCGCGGGGATGTTCGAGGTGGTGGAGAACCAGACGCGGGTAGGGCGCCTGGAGGCGGCGGACCCGGACGAGGGGGACGAGGTCACGGGATACGGGATCGCGGGGGGAGCCGACGGGGCGCTGTTTGCGGTGGATGAGGAGACGGGGGAGTTGAGGTTTGGGGAGGCGCCGGACTATGAGAATCCGGGGGATGTGGAGAGCGAGGAACCGGAGAGCGGAGCGGGGGACAACGAATACATCGTGATGGTCGAGGTAAGGAGCGGAGAAGGGGAGAGGGAGCGGAAGGGGGAGAGGGCGATCCGGGTGGGGGTGAGTGACGAGGAGGAACCTCCGGAGATCACCGGCACCGGTCCGTTCGAGGTCATGGAGAACACCACAACGGTAGTGCAGCTGGAGGCGGCGGATCCGGACGAGGGGGACGAGGTCACGGGATACGGGATCGCGGGGGGAGCCGACGGGGCGCTGTTTGCGGTGGATGAGGAGACGGGAGAGCTGCGGTTCCGGGAAGCGCCGGACTATGAGAATCCGGGGGATGTGGAGAGCGCGGAACCGGAGGCGGAGCCGGGGACAACGAATACATCGTGGTGGTCGAGGTAAGCAGCGGTGAGGGAGAGAGGGAGCGGAAGGGGGAGAGGGCGATCCGGGTGTGGGTGAGTGACGAGGAGGAACCGCCGGAGGCGCCGGCAGCGCCGGCGGTGACCCCGGAGGGCAGCGACAGCTTGAAGGTGAGCTGGACCGAGCCTGAGAACCGAGGGCCGGCGATCACCGACTATGACGTGCGCTACCGGGAGGGGGGCGAGGAGGGCTACAGCGATGGGGGCCACGAGGGGACGGGTCTGGAGGGGACGCTGTCGGGGCTGAAGGAGGGGACGGTGTATGAGGTGCAGGTGAGGGCGGTCAACGAGGAGGGGATCGGTGACTGGTCGGAGCCGGGCGAGGGGACGACAGAGACGACAGAGCCCGACTCTGACGATCCCTCGGACTTCACCGGGGAGGACCTGGAGGGCAGGCGTTTGACCCTGCGGCTGGAGGGTGAGGAGGGGGCTGCCGGAAGCCTTGAGCTGCGGTTTGGAGAAGGCAATCGGTTCGAGCAGGCCGAGTCGGCCGGCACCTACACCTATGAGTGGACGGGCCCCGGCACGGGAACGCTGGGGCTGGACTACGATGACGGAAGTTCCTGTGAAGTTTCACTGACCTTCACCGGGACTGGAGTGGGCACGTTCAGTTACGACTGTGGCGACGGAAACCCGGCCGAGGGGAGCTTCCGGTTGACGACGGGGTCTCTGTTCATCCCGGTGATTCTCTCTTCGGCGGGCCGGAACAACTCCTTTTTTACCTCGGAGATGACCCTGACCAACCGTGGGGAGCAAGACGTAAGCCTCGACTACACCTACACGGCTGAACGGGGAGGAGGAAGCGGGACAGCATCGGAGGTTCTCCCTGCAGGCAGGCAGAGGGTCAAATCCGACGCCCTCACCTATCTGATTGGCCTGGGGGTGCCGATTCCGGAATCGGGGAACCGGATCGGGACGCTGAGGGTGGAGGTTCCGCTGGGATCCGAGGTGGAGGCAGTGGTGCGGACGACGACGGTGGTGCCTGACGGGCGGGCGGGACTGGCCTACCTGGGAGTGGCGGAGGAGGAAGGCCTTGACGAGCCGGTCTACCTGTGCGGACTGCGGCAGAACAGCCGGGACCGCTCCAACCTGGCCTTCCAGAACATGGGGGCGCCGGAAGAGGGGGCGATCACGCTGAGGGCCACGGTGTATTCGGGAGAGGCATCGGATAGGAGTCCCCGCGTGCTGGAAGACATTACGCTTGAGCCGGGAGGGTTTCATCAGTATTCGCCGGTGCTGGGAGTGCTGGATAGTACGGACGGTGACCGCCAGGGCTACGTCAAGGTGGAACGTGTGGAGGGAGAGGCTCCCTTCTACGCCTACGGAGTGATCAACGACCAGGCCAACTCGGACGGGTCGTTTGTGTTTCCCGTGACAGCGAGTTCACTGCAGGGGACGATGGGGCAGACCCTGCCGGTGATCGTGGAGACCAGCGAGTTCAGAAGTGAGCTGACGGTGACCAACTTCTCGGAGGAGCCCAGGACTCTCGATTTCCGCTTCGTGTCCGAGCAGATCAAGGGGGACGACAAGACGGCGAGCTTCAGCATGGAGCTGGAAGCCGGACAGCAGGAGATCGTTGCCGAGGTGGTGGAGGCATTGCGCCGGCAAGGGGTGGCGGGGCTGGGCACGACCCGGGGGTTCTACGCGGGACCGGTGTTCATCGTGGCGGAAGACGGGGACATGAGCGGGATCGTGGTTGGGGCCAGGACGGGCTCGGAGGGAGGCGGGGGCTCCTACAGCGTCTTCTACAACGCGGTGCCGGAAGGTGAGGCGTTCACCGATGAGGCCTGGGTGCACGGACTGCAGCAGAACGAGGAGAACCGCAGCAACCTGGCGCTGGTCAACACGGGAGAGGTGGACGGGAGCGCCAGTGTGTTTCATCTGGAGATCTACGACGGGGAGACGGGGATGCTGGTCGAGACGGTGGTGACCCGGCCGGTCCCGGCCCGGAGCTGGCATCAGATCAACGGGATCCTGGGCAGCTACGCCCCGGAGACCCGGCAGGGGTATATCCGCATCGAGAAGGTGTCGGGGGAGAATCCCTTCCTGGCCTACGGGGTGGTGAATGACGGCGGGGCGCCGGGCGAGCGCAGCGGCGACGGGGCCTATCTGCCGGCCCGGGAGTAGGGCATGAGGGAGAAACCAGGGCGGTAGCTGGCTCGGCGCCGCCAAGTACTGCCGGTCGGCGGATCGCTTCAGGAACCCACCCGGCTTCCGCTTCGTCATCCTGGGCTTCCGCCTGCTGAGGACAATGCTGCAGGGCTGCCCGGGCCTGGTTTTTGGTGGGACTGTCGCCTGGGAACTCGCCAAAGAAGCTGCCGGCAAGGCCGGGGGAGACCCAGGAGAGATCGAGGTGCTCCTTCTCGCACCAGGCGAGAATTCGCCTCACCGCACGCGCATAGGCGCGGCGGGTATGGGGATTGGAGATCCGGGCGGCGAAGAACTCATCGGCAGCGAACAGGGCATTGCGGCTGGCACGCTCGAGGATGGCCGGGACCGAACGGTCCGGATCCAGGGCCTGGGAAGCGGTCACCTCAGCGTGATCAACCCGCACCCATACGGCACAAGTTCGACCTTTGGACCTTAACTTGATCTATGACAATACCACAGCATGTGTATAACCACGGTGTGAACAGTCCGGTGAGTCCCGGTCGGCAAGCCGCAAGCGATGTCTTGTCGGGGGGCTCCGGCGACCGGTGTTCCCAGCGTTTGCGCCGCTATGCGGCGATGCTCGCAACCTTCTTTGTCCTGTGGGTATCGGGTGTGCCGGGCCAGCTTTCCGCACAGACGGTTGTCGGCACGGACACGCGGCCCAACATTCTGGTGTTCATCTCCGACGACATGGGCTGGGGGCAACCCGGTTTCAACGGTGGCACGGAAGTGGCTACGCCCAATATGGACCGCCTCGCCAACGAGGGGGTCAAGCTCACGCAGTTCTACGTCCAGCCGGTGTGCTCGCCAACCCGCGCCTCCCTGATGACCGGCCGCTATGCCTGGAAGAACGGCATGGAGCTTCGCACCAAGGGCGCGGCGAGCAACGGCATGTTGCTCGACGAGCGCACGATCGCTGAGGCCTTGCGCGACGCTGGCTACGCGACCTGGATGGTCGGCAAATGGCACCTGGGGCAGTGGAACCAGGAGCACCTGCCGCTACAACGCGGATTCGATCATCACTACGGCTTCTATTCGGCGAGAGTCGATTCCTTCACACTTCGCCGCTCCGTCATCCTTGATTGGCACCGGAACGGCCGCCCCGTGGTCGAGTCCGGCTATTCGACTTTTCTCCTGGCCGACGAGGCGGTCCAGCTGATCGAGCGGCACGACGGCAATCGTCCGTTCTTCCTGTACCTGGCGTTTGGTGCCGTACACACGCCGCATGACGCGCCGGACGAATACATCTTGCAATACATTCACCTGTCGCACCCCAAGCAGCGCGCGATGCTCAAGGCCATGGATGTCGCGATGGGCCAGGTCATGGACGCACTCGACCGCAAGGGGGCCCTCGACAACACTTTGATCGTGTTCCTGAACGACAACGGAGGCGTGGTGGAAGCGGGGAAGAACAGACCCTACAGGGGGTTGAAGGAATCTTACCTTGAGGGCGGTATTCGGGTTCCCGCCACGCTGCGCTGGCCGGGTCACATCCCGTCGGGGTCTGAGAGCGATGCGTTGCTGCATGTGGTTGACCTGTTCCCCACTTTCGCCGGGCTGGCCGAGGCGGACACCGACGCCGGCCTGCCGCTCGATGGGCTGGATGCCTGGGAAACCATCGCCGAGGGCGCCGAAAGTCCTCGCGAGGAAGTGGTGCATTCGCTGGACGTGATTCGGGTGGGCGACTGGAAGCTGATCGAAGCGGGCGCGGAGTACTACAACTGGGCGTCTAAAACCCTGCGTCTCTACAACATCAAGGAGGATCCGTACGAGAAGACGAACCTGGCGGACAGCGAAGCGGAGAAGATCACCGAATTGCGGGAGCGCATAGCCTACCACCTGCCTTTCGCGCGTGATGGGGAAGCGTTCCAGGAGATTCCCGACTTCCCGCCGGTCGTGTACGGGGCGGAGGAGAATGCGGTGTTCGGGGACGAGGTCCAGACGGCGCTGGAGCAACTTGACGCGGGCAATCCGGGACCGGCGCTCCTTCGGATAGAGGTCTCAGAAACTAGCGTCAAGCTGGTCTACGACGAGGCGCTGGACGCCGCCTCCGAGCCGCCCGCGGACGCATTCACGGTAGTCGTGAACCCGGGATACTACTCGGCGGAGGTGACTGACGTCGGGGTGAGCGGGAGGGAAGTCGTGTTGACGCTCGCGATGGCGGTGGCCGGCGACAACACGGTGGGGCTGACGTATGAAGTTCCAGACACCGGTGCGATCCAGGATACGGACAGTCTTGAGGCGGTTGGGGTTACCTGGGTGACGGGGCCATCGGATGCGACGCCGGTGATCACGACAGCCGCCCTGATTTTCGTGGAGGAGAACGAGACGGCGGTGGCGACGCTCGCGGCGACGGACGCGGACCACCTGGTGGAGGAACTGACGTGGCGGATCACGGGCGGCGCAGACCGGAACAGATTCCAGTTGACGGCGGACGGCGTGCTCACCTTCGGAGTGGCGCAGGACTACGAGGCACCGGGCGACAGCAACAGGGACAACTTCTACGAGGTGACGGTAGCGGTGAGCGACGGGGCCAACCCTGTGGAGGCCGTGTTCAGGGTCAGAGTGACGGACGAACAGGAACCGCCTGGCATTCCGGAAGCACCGACCTTTTCGGGAGAGACGGCCGACAGCCTCACGGTCAACTGGAGCGAACCGGACAACACGGGCCCTCCGATCACCGACTATGACGCTCAGTACCGGGAGAAGGGCACGGGGCGCTTCACCGACGGCGGCCACCAGGGGCCGGGGCTCTCTCTGACGCTTGATGACCTGGAACCGGGGACGGCCTATGAGGTCCAGGTGCGGTCCACCAACGACGAGGGGACAAGCGACTGGTCGGAGTCGGGCGAGGGGATGACCGTCGTCACGCCGCTGACGCTCGTGATGGCGAGCGGCACCGATCCCCCGGTGTCGGGGCCGTTCACGGTGAGGTTCAGCTTCTCCGAGGAGGTAACGGGCTTTACCCGGAACGAAATCGAGACCGAACAGGTTGCCGAGCAAGACCCTGCCTGCAGGGACAGCCAGGGCCACGCCGTACCCTGCGACCCGGTCACTGGGGCGTTGCAGACGGTCGACGACAGGGTCTTCAGCGTTACGGTAACTCCGGGGACCAACGGGGTGGAGAACAACTACACACTGAGGCTCCGTGTGGCTGCCGACACGGTGAGGTCGGCCGCAAGTGGCCAGCTCAACGAGGAAGCGATGTTGGAGGTGCGGGTGGCGCCACCGGGAGTGACGGTGGATATCTCATCGATCGGCCTGAGGGCCGGCGGCGGGAATGGAACGGTACGGTTGAGCTGGAGCAGCCCGTCGGATAACGGAGGCTCGCCGATCATCCGCTACGAACACCGGTTTGCGGCCGTGGGGGAGGAGTTTGGGGCCTGGGAGAACATGGCGGCTGGAACGCGCGGGGTGACGGTGGAAGGCCTGATCAACGGCCGGGAGTATGTCTTCGAGGCGCGGGCGGTCAATGCATTGGGGAAGGGAGGAGCGGAGACGGTGATGGCCACGCCGGTGACTGGCGGCGGTGGCGGTGGCGGCGGTGGCGGCGGCGGCGGCGGCGGCGGTGGCGGTGGCGGCGGTGGGGGCCTGCTGTTTCCTCCGCAGGCGCCGGCGGGCCTGACGGCGATGCCCGGGGAGGGGGCGGTGAGGCTGGAGTGGAGCCCGCCGGAAAGCGACGGGGGTACTCCCATCTTGCGCTATGAGTACCGGCTGAAAGAGGGCCGGGGAGGGTTCGGCGAGTGGACTCCGATCGAGGACAGCGCCCCGGATGAGGTCAACGCCTTGGGGTATATGGTCGGGGAACTGGACAACGGGACGGTGTACGTCTTTGAGCTGCGTGCGGTCAACCTGGTGGGCAAGGGGCGGGTATCGGAGGCGGTGGAGGTGGTGATGTTGCTGGACCGGGCCTGGTGGTCGAACTTCCGGGCGGGAGATCTGCAGGGGAGCGAGGCCGGCCTGGAGCACACCCCATTGGGGGGAACCGAGCAGCGTCTGAGGCTGCGGTTTGGAGCGGGGCTGCGCTTTGAGGAAGACGAGCTGGACGGGGAGGGAGAAGTGACGGCGACCCGCCTGGGCAGCTACGGGTACCGCTACACCAGCCGGACCACGGGGGAGTTGAGGCTGGACTACGACGAGGGGGAGAGCTGCGGGCTGCGGATGACCTTCAGGGGAGTGGGAGCGGGCAGCTACAGCTACCGCTGCGGCGGAGCGTTGCAGGGACAGGGGAGCTTCCGGCTGACGGGGCTGAACCGGGGGCCGGAGATCACGAGCACCGGTCCGTTCGAGGTGGTGGAGAACCAGGCGATGGTAGTGCAGCTGGAGGCGATGGACCCGGACGCGGGGGACGAGATTGCGGGATACGGGATTGCGGGGGGAGCCGACGGGGGGCTGTTCAGGGTGGTTGAGGAGACGGGGGAGCTGATGTTCGGGGAGGCGCCGGACTACGAGACTCCGGGAGATGTAGCCAGTGGCGATCCCCAGAGCGGAGCGGGGGACAACGAATACATCGTGGTGGTAGAGGTAAGGAGCGGAGAGGGGGAGAGGGAGCGGAGGGGGAGCCATGCGATCCGGGTGCGGGTGAGTGACGAGGAGGAACCGCCGGAGATCACCAGCCTGGGCGTGTTCGAGGTGGTGGAGAACACGACGAGAGTCGGGCAACTGGAGGCGATGGACCCGGACGAGGGGGACGAGGTCACGGGATACGGGATCGCGGGGGGAGCCGACGGAGCGCTGTTTGCGGTGGATGAGGGGACGGGGGAGCTGGTGTTTGGGGAGGCGCCGGACTATGAGAATCCGGGGGATGTGGAGAGCGCGGAACCGGAGAGCGGAGCCGGGGACAACGAGTACGTGGTGGTGGTCGAGGTGCGGAGTGGAGAGGGGGAGAGGGAACGGAAGGGGGAGAGGGCGATCCGGGTGCGGGTGACGGACGAGGAGGAACCTCCGGAGATCACCGGCGCGGGGATGTTCGAGGTGGTGGAGAACCAGACGCGGGTAGGGCGCCTGGAGGCGGCGGATCCGGACGAGGGGGACGAGGTCACGGGATACGGGATCGCGGGGGGAGCCGACGGGGCGCTGTTTGCGGTGGATGAGGAGACGGGGGAGCTGACCTTCCGGGAGGCGCCGGACTATGAGAATCCGGGGGATGTGGAGAGCGCGGAACCCCAGAGCGAAGCGGGGGACAACGAGTACGTGGTGGTGGTCGAGGTGCGGAGTGGAGAGGGGGAGAGGGAGCGGAAGGGGCAGAGAGCGATCCGGGTGGGGGTGAGTGATGAGGAGGAACCGCCGGAGATCACCGGCGTTGGCCCGATTGAGGTCGTGGAGAACCAGACGATGGTAGTGCAGCTGGAGGCGGCGGACCCGGACGAGGGGGACGAGGTCACGGGATACGGGATCGCGGGGGGAGCCGACGGGGCGCTGTTTGCGGTGGATGAGGAGACGGGGGAGCTGAGCTTCCGGGAGGCGCCGGACTACGAGGATCCGGGGGATGTAGAGAGCGCGGAACCGGAGAGCGGAGCCGGGGACAACGAGTACGTGGTGGTGGTGGAGGTATGGAGTGGAGAGGGAGAGAGGGAGCGGAAGGGGCAGAGAGCGATCCGGGTGCGGGTGAGTGACGAGGAGGAACCGCCGGAGGCGCCGGCAGCGCCGGCGGTGACCCCGGAGGGCAGCGGCAGCTTGAAGGTAAGCTGGACCGAGCCTGAGAACCGAGGCCCGGCGATCACCGACTATGACGTGCGCTACCGGGAGGAGGGCGAGGAGGGCTACAGCGATGGGGGGCACGAGGGGACGGGTCTGATGGTGACGCTGTCAGGGCTGAAGGAGGGGACGGTGTATGAGGTGCAGGTGAGGGCGGTCAACGAGGAGGGGATCGGTGACTGGTCGGAGCCGGGCGAGGGGACGACAGAGACGACAGAGCCCGACCCGGACGATCCCTCGGACTTCACCGAAGAGGACCTGGAGGGAAGGCGTCTGACCTTGCGGCTAACGGATGAGGAGGGGACCCTGCTCAGTCTTGAGCTGCGGTTTGGAGAAGGCAATCGGTTCGAGCAGATCGAGTCGGGCGGAGAGCAGGCCGCGACCCGGTCCCAGGGCGGTACCCGAACGGGCGCCTACGCCTATGAGAGGACAGGTGCCGGCATGGGGAGGCTGGGGCTCGACTACGATGACGGGAGTTCCTGTGAAGTGTTGCTCACCTTCACCGAGTCGGGATTGGGTACGTTCGCCTTCGACTGCGGCGATGGGAACCCGGCCGAGGGGAGCTTCCGGTTGACGACGGGGTCGCTGTTCGTTCCGGTGATTCTTTCGGCGGCGGGGCGGAACCAGTCCTATTTCACCTCGGAGCTGACGCTGACCAACCGCGAGGATCGGGACGTAAGGCTCGACTACACCTACACGGCCCATGTGGGTGGGGGAAGTGGAAGGGTTTCGGAAGTTCTCGGTGCAGGCATGCAGATCGTCAAGTCCAACGCCCTGGGTTATCTGAGGAGGTTGGGGGTGCCGATTCCCGAAACGGGCAACCGGATCGGGACGTTGAGGGTGCAAGTAGGGATGGGATCCGACGTGAAAGTAGTGGTGCGGACCGCGGCGGCGGTGCCCGACGGTCGGGCCGGCCTGGCTTACCTGGGGATACCGGAGGAGGAAGGCTTTACCGAGGCAGTCTATCTCTGCGGCCTGCGGCAGAACGGACAGGACCGCTCCAACGTGGCCTTCCAGAACATGGGGGCTCCGGAGGAAGGCCCGATCACCATCAGAACGACGGTGTATTCGGGAGAAGCGGCGCATGCGACTGCCCGGGTGCTGGAAGACGTAACACTGGAGCCGGGAGGGTTTCACCAGTACTCGGGTCTGCTGGGCGGGTTGAAGAGTGTGGACGGCGATCGCCAGGGCTACGTCCGGGTGGAGCGGGTGGAGGGGACGGCACCCTTCTATGCCTATGGAGTCATCAACGACCAGGCCAACTCGGACGGGTCGTTTGTGTTTCCCGTGACAGCGAGCTCACTGCAGGGGACGGCGGGGCAGACCCTGCCGGTGATCGTGGAGACGAGCGAGTTCAGGAGCGAGCTGACGGTGACCAACTTCTCGGAGGAACCCAGGACGCTCGATTTCCGCTTCGTGTCCGAGCAGATCAAGGCGGACGACAAGACAGCGAGCTTCAGCATGGAGCTGGAAGCCGGACAGCAGGAGATCATTCCCGAGGTGGTGGAGGATCTGCGCCGGCAAGGGGTGGCGGGGCTGGGGTCGACACGAGGCTTTTACGCGGGACCGCTGTTCGTGGAAGCGGAAGACGGGGACATGAGCGGGATCGTGATTGGGGCCAGGACGGGCTCTCGAGGAGGAGGCGGGCAATACAGCGTCTTCTACAACGCGGTGCCGGAAGGTGAGGCGTTCACCGATGAGGCCTGGGTGCACGGACTGCAGCAGAACGAGGAGAACCGCAGCAACCTGGCGCTGGTCAACACCGGCGAGGTGGACGGAAGCGAGAGTGTCTTTCATCTCGAGATCTACGACGGGGAGACGGGGATGCTGGTGGAGACGGTGGTGACCAAGGCGGTGCCCGCCCGGAGTTGGCATCAGATCAACGGGATACTGCTCAGAGCCGGTCCGGAGACCCGGCAGGGGTATATCCGCATTGAGAAGGTGTCGGGGGAGAACCCCTTCCTGGCCTACGGGGTTGTCAACGACGGCGGGGCGCCGGGCGAGCGCAGCGGCGACGGCGCCTACCTGCCGGCCCGGGATTAGCAACCTGCGCTATTTTGCTGCTGAATCAGGGTTTACCCCTGATCACTCCCTCGGTATCGGAAGTCGGGGATAGTGACTCCGATTCCGGGGTTGAAAGAGCCGCTACGTGACGATGGAGGCGTGTTAAGGGACGCGAAGGGCGATTAACATCATCGGTAACTGGTCGGCTAACACGGGAGTATTCCCCGAACTCCTTCCACCTCAAGGAGTTGAAGGAATGTTCTCGGCTCCGGCGTGCCGATGGGCGGTCCGAAGCCGGTGACGGGAGCGACCCCCTCCAAATCGCGCCTCGATCGGCACGGAGGAGAGGGGCGGGTAACAATCTTTTCTCGCCCCTCGGGTCGCTCCCGTGCAAATTATCCCTGCGGGAAGGCGGGCAATCCGGCTAAGTATCCGGCGTTGCGGACAGCGGAGCCGGGCAGCGGAGAAGCAGCAGACCACAGCTCGCCTAATGGCCACGCCGGCACCCGGAGGACCGTGGCCTCTACCCCCAATATCCGACGCGTGGAACCTGCCGGTTGCTAGCTGCCCGACGGTTTCGTGCGGAGTCGATCCGTAGCCATTCCACTATCGACGCATCCATTCACGGCCACGAAGGTCCACTGAAATCCGATTCAAATCGGTGGACCCAATGAGGGGAATAGTAGCGATATGGAATGTGTAAGTTATTTATATTAAGAAATTTATCGTACAACGCGCGGTTGGTCGATGCGATCGCATCGGACCGGTTCTGGGGCCGCAACGGGATCTCGTACAGCACATGCCGGCATTGCCTCATCAGGAGGTGGCGTCGGCGATCGAGACGGTGGGGGCGTCAAGTGCGAGGCCGGTTGTGAAGCTGGCCTTCGAGTTCCTGGTGCTGACGGCGGCCCGGTCCGGCGAGGTCCGTGGGGCGGTCTGGACCGAGATGTATCGGGACGGCTCTGTGTGGACCCTCCCGGCCACACGCATGAAGACCAAGCGCGAGCACCGGATCCCACTGTGCCGACGCGCATTGGAAATCCTGGACGCGGCCCGGCGGCTCGGTGATGGCAGTCCGTTCGTGTTCCCGAGCGTGCAGCCTGGAAAGCAACTCGGGGACATGATGCTGTCAGGACTGCTCAAGGACCTGAAGATCGCAGCCGTGCCGCATGGTTTCCGGTCCAGTTTCCGGGACTGGGCGGCGGAAGAGACCAATCATCCCCGGGAGGTGATCGAGGCGGCTCTGGCCCATGTGGTCCGGAACCGGGTCGAGGCGGCCTATGCCCGCTCGGACCTGTTCGAACGCCGGCGTATCCTCATGAATGACTGGTCGCGCTACCTAGCCCAAGGCAGGGGGAAGGAATCCGAGCCCTGAGAGTAAAGAGGCCCGTGGACCCTGCCGGAGGTGTGGAAAACCCCGGGGCGGTGGAAGCTCACCTGAGGGTTTCCCACACCTCCTTGGACGGGCACCGCCTGCCCACAGGCTCCACCGGCCCAGCGGCGGTCTTATTGAATAGACCATTAACGTCCCCCCGCTTTGAGTTCCAGGGAGGCGTGAAGTCGCCAGCTCAACGCCAGCTCAGAGCTGCTCAGGTTGCCAAGGATCCCCCCGGTGTCGATGCCTCCCCGTGGAGGGGGATTTTGAGCATGGACCGGGACGTTGCGTGCCCGAACGAGAGGCGCACAACGACAACGGAGGGTGTGTGCACCCCCAAAGGCCTTTCCAGTAACACGGCGGCTTTCCTCTTTCCTCCTGCTTCCCTGTGGTTGCGAGCCTGTCGGTGCCGCTGCCGTGCCCATCCAGGCCTTTGGGATGTGGACGGGAGCGACCCCCCTGTTTTTGGCCCTGGTTCGGGCGCGGGGCTGTCGCGTGCGTGCACGCGCCGCCCCGACCCGTCGGGACTCCCCACCATTTGTCAAGAGGTGGGGGTCCGTGCCGGATGGGGTCACTTCCGTCTCATTCATCCTTGCAGGAAGGCGACCATGGCGATGAGGAAGCCCAGGTCGCGACACTGACCACAGGCGGAGAGCGAGGCCGAGAGACGCCGGTTCAGGCAGTGGCCTGGTTGGAGACTGTGACCTGGTTGTTCTGCTGCGGGCCGGCTGCCGGGTGCGGTCCTTCTGCCTGGTGGTGGTGTGAGGGCTGGCGTCTTGAGAATGGCGGAGCCGGCCCGGGTTCTCTGCTCCGTCCGCGGCCCCCGGCGTTGGGGCCGCGGGGACACGGCCGAGCCCCAGTGCCTTTGGATCCCATCCGCTCCCGGGGCCGTTGCGATCGCGCTGCAGATCATGCACCGATTGGCGCACCGGGGGCAAACTCAAAAGAAAAACTCGCGGAGACTCCCTCTGGAACCCCTCACACCGATTTCCGCCAAAATCGCGGTTATGGCGGCGATTTCCACAACGGGGCGGGAGCTCCGAGGATCCCGGGGAGGTCCGGATCGCGGCCGCGGAGCTGGTCGACGTGGGCGGATCGGGCCGGGGTTAGCGGTTCCGAGTGCCGATATTCAGGCCGCGGCTTGCCACTCGTTTGTGGGGTTCCTGCCAGCAAGTGAGATGTTGCGAACCGGCGAGGGTCATGGTGCAGGCGTCAATTCGGGTGGTCTGTCGTGGTACTGCCAGCCCATTTCGTTGTTGTCTTCTATAGTCCAGCGCCACGTGTCTCCGGTCGTGGTGTTGAGCAGGAAAACCGCAACTTCAGTGTTGATGATCTGGAAGCGGGCGGGCTTGGGATCCGGAGCGGTGGAGGGTGGCGGTGTATCGGCCAGCAGGTAGCCGGCGGCGAGGCCGGCAAAGAGGGGGGCCGCCAGGCCTGCGAGGGTGGCGACGGTAATTGTTCGGCGGTTCATGGGTCGAGGTAAGCGCCGGCGCGGGCCTATTGCAGCGCGGCGCCGGTTTGGATACGTTCGGCCATCTGGCGAGCGTGGGCGCGGTCGTAGGCGGGCATGTGCCGGTTGAGCCATTGCAGAAGGTCGCCGGCCTGGCTGTTTCCGTGGTGCATAGACACGAGCGCCCATGTGTAGGCCTTGATAAAGTCCGGGGGTATTTCGGGATGGCCATAGGCGTAGCGGTGGGCGAGCGTGGAGGCCGCGGCGGGTTTTCCCTGGCGGGCTGCCTGTTCCAAGTCCTGGAGGGATAGCGTTTGAGGGTGGCCGTAAACCTGGCGTCGGTCGCGGAGGCCTAAGCCGGCGTGAATCATGGATCGGAATTGAGCGGCGGTGGAGCGGGCCAAGGGGATTTCGAAGGGCTGCATCTTTGCCGCGAGGTCGTCTCTGGCGCGCGTAAATGAGGCGATGCCAGGGAATACCTGGGCTGGCAGTCTGCTGGTGGGCTGGTGGCGCTGTGCGGTTTCGGCGGCCAGGGTCAGCCAGGCGTAGGCTTTGATTCTGGTTGATGGTTGGCCGATGCGGGCGAGGACGGATCGAGATGGAATTGCGCGGGGGCGTATCCTTGCATGGCCGCTTTCTTGAGCCAAGTCACCGCCTGGCTGATGTTTCGGGGGACTCCGGTTCCGGCTGCGTACATGCAACCTAAGAGGCTTTGGGCGCGGGGGATTCCGGCCTCGGCTGCCGGCTGGAGCCAAGTCGCGGCGTCCTCGTAGCTTTGGGGCAAGTCGTAGCCGAAATAGTACATCTGGCCTAGATCCGCTTGGGCGCGGGGATGACCGGCCTCGGCTGCCTGGCGCATGGTTTCGGGGTCGGGTTTGTCCTGGCCAGGGGTTTGGGCACGCTGCCTGGCCTCGGCTTCCAGGATCTTGTCGAGGGGTGGCGTGTTTCGGATTTCCTCGGCGCCTTCTTGGATCCTCTCGCCTATGTCGTCGGGGAGCTTGTCCAGTTCCTCGGCCATGCGAAAAGCGCCGGCATTCGTGTTGAGGGCCTGACGCTGCTCGGGTGTCATTCGTTGCAATTCGTCTCGGAGTGTTGCGGCGGTCTTGTGGCCTTGGGCGGCCGCGCGGGTGGCCCACAGGAGCGCCAGCTTGAAATCGGGGTGTACACCCTTGCCTCGAGTGTAGAGCACGGCCAGGGCGGCTTGTGCTTCCGGGTGGCCGTTTCGAGCGGCTTTGCGGAACCAGTGGACGGCGGCGCGGTTGTTCTGCGGCACTCCGTCGCCGTTCAGGTACTTGTAGCCGAGCATGGCTTGAGCGATGGTCTGGCGGCGTGGCGAGGATCCGAGTCCCTGGGCTTCTCGTTGGAGCTCGTAAATCGTGGGGTCGGAGGCTGGGCGGTCGCCCGTGCGGTCGGCCGGGCCGCAGGCCGGGATGCCGGCGGCGGCAAGTAGCAGGCCGACCGCGGCGATGGTTCGGGGTGTCATGGCTTGGGCTCCTTTCGGTTGGCCGCGTCCGTGGCGGCGGCCATGTCCTCGGGGCCCAGGGTTCCGCATTCGATCATCTGAGCTATGAGGTCGACCAGGGCGGCGGCTTCGAATACGGGGGGACCGCCCGGGCCGTGGCCCATCTTCAAGCGTCCGCCGGCCTCGCCCCGGGTGTCTTTGTAGTAGCAAAACCAGATATCGGTCGGGGGGTCGTGGGGTGTGTCACTGACCAGGAATCGGTTGGTTTCGGTCCGGTCCGGGCGGGGCCTGCGCAACCGCAAGGTGTAGCGGGCGGCCCGGAAGTAAACGTAATTGGATTTTATCGGAAGTCGTGAGGGTGAGCATCGCAGCGTCGGCGATGGTTCGGTAATCCATGGGTGTGCTCTTTTCGGGATTTACCGCCGTGGCGGTCTCGTGAACCTGTCGAGGATCCAGCCGACCAGAAACAGGACCATGAGGACAGCCAGGATCCAATCGGGAAACGTCATGGGGCCTCTTTTCGGAGCCGGCAACCCTGTCAGAAATCGGCGGGAGGGCTCTGCGACTTTGAGGATTCGATGCGGTTGAACATCTCAGCGGCCAGTTTCCGTGCCTCGGCCACTTGCTCAGCGGTCATCCTCGGTCTAAGCAAGTCCTTACCTCTGGCAGCGTTGTCTTTCCCTTGGGCAGCGGAAAGACTCAGCCAAGCATAGGCTTTCACCCAATCCTTCGGCACGCCCTCACCCAGGTCGTACATGGCCCCCAGGTTGTACTGAGCCGAAGCGTTTCCCTGATCGGCCGCCGGATACCACTTGCGATACCACTTCACCGCCTCCCTGTCGTCCTGCGGCACGCCCACCCCCTCGTCGTACATGACCCCAAGGTTGTTTTGAGCCGAAGCGTTTCCCTGCTCAGCGGCCAGCCGATACCACTTCGCCGCTTCGGCATTATCCTGGGGCGTCCCCTCACCAAGGTAGTACAAATTACCCAGGTTGAATCGTGCCTCGGCATCTCCATGTTCAGCAGCCATGCGTAGCTTCTCGATGTCTTGGTTTTCAGGGCGAGCATTTCGGTGGATCATGGGTTCCATCACCTCCCTAATTCTTAGCGCTTTGCCCAGTAGGCTGCACTTTCTCTCTCCCTGCCTACCAGAGTGCCCCAGAAACCTCCCCAGCCCCGATTTTCGTCTCAGAGACCGCAGGTCTCGCCGCCTGGAGGGAGCCTGAGATTTTGAGGAGGATCGGCGGAAAAAAGAGGCCCACATTTGCCCTTTGCTGCGTTTTCTCAAGATCTGGCATACTCTGGTATCCTGGAATTTGACTAGATCCGACGCTGTCCGGATGCGGCTCAGCGTTAGCCGCCAAGTCGCTTACCCTCAACTATCCACCGATCCCCTTCCCGCTCTACCCTGGAGATCTCGAATTTCCCTCGGCTGCCATGTAGCTTCGAGTAATGAGAAACTTTTGCACCGGTTCGCATAGTGAAACGCGTTCCATCAGGAATTTCCTCAACACCAATGACTATGGCGGTGGCAATGACTGGATCTGTTCCCAGCAAAAGGACTAACTCACTGTTTTTTAGCTTCATCGTGAAGCCCCGAAAATCCTCGAGCTTTGCCCGGCAGACTGCGTTTTCCCTATCTATGACGGCTGAGAACCGGAAACCGAACGGTTTCGGTGAAAAAAAGCAAAAAAAATTATTTCCCCGGCTTTGGCTTGAAATCTGGCAGGGGTGCGCAGAAATCCTGGCTCGGTGATGGCTGGAAAAGGTGAAGCCTTCAGCGGGGGACAACCGAGACAGTCTGCAGGCCCTCAACAGGCAGGCCCGCAGGCGTCCTCCCTCGGCGGTCGGAACCGGGATAAAACCACAGAAGAAAAGAGAAAGGGAACAGCCAGGTGCTATGAGTCGTCGGACCCCGAGAAGATGCAGCACAGGGTAAATGCAACCCTCTCGGCCGCCTTCTTGCAGGGATCGATGGCCCGGGAGCGACCCTGTTTGAAGCTTTGGTTCGGGCGCGGGGTGCCGCTGTGGTAACAGCGCCGCCCCACCCCCTGCTGGGGTCGCTCCCGTCTTCAGTATCCCTGCGGGGAGGCCATCGAGCTGGCTAAGAGGCCGGCGCTGGGGCAGCGGAGAAACAGTAGACCCAGCTCGCCCACTGGCCACGACCAGCATGCCTGGAGGGTGGCACGACCAAAGATCTCCGATTTGCAGCACGGGCAGCTTGCCACTCCACTTGACGGCCTCGGACTCAGGGTTGATCCTCGGCTGACCTGTCCGTCAAGGTCCTGAATGGTCTAATGGATTCCTGTTCCAATGAGGGGAATAAAGCGGGCTGATCCACATTAAGTCTTGTATAATTAGTGTGTTACAACTGAACGATTTCAGCCTGCGATTTCAGCCGCGGCGGCGGATT
The DNA here is from genome assembly GCA_965198125.1 of Candidatus Versatilivorator sp. Classification (GTDB taxonomy): domain Bacteria; phylum Acidobacteriota; class Terriglobia; order Versatilivoradales; family Versatilivoraceae; genus Versatilivorator. Next base: position 4,861,394 of record CBDAOQ010000003.1, read on the forward strand.
AGTAGCGCGTCCCGGAACGTACCGCCTCTCCAAAATCACGCCAAACACGTACCCCGCTCTCTGCACTTTTCTCAACAGTGTGGCCCCCCCGCTGAGAAATACCGGTTAGCCGGCCCCCCGTCCCCCACGACGGGGCGGATCATTCGAGGAAAAACGGCTGATCGTTGATGAAGACGAACCACGAATGGACACGAATGAACACGAATAGACACGGAGACAGATAGACCTCCTTCAACGACAAGCGGCACCAAAATGCTTCTGCAATTTTGTGCCCTTGGTGTGACTTCGTGTCCTTGGTGGATCACGCCCTCAATTGGTTTCAGACAAGCGAAATTCATCCGAAGAAAGCTTGACAAGGTAGACATTTGTCTGTTAAATTTTCTCTTTTTATTCCCTTTTTGCGGTCGTCACCGAAGTACAAGGACGTACCCGGTAGCCCAAGGAGAATACATGTCAGCCTTGCAGGCCAGTGTTTCAGGGAACCTCCGACTCCGCCTCAAGGGAGCGGCGGCGGAACCTCGAGGGGAAACGCCGCTCTGGTCGCGAATGCAATTGGCCGGACGCCTGTGCGAGCTTTCCTCCATTCCCGGGTCCGCCCTGCTGACGGCTGCCTTTCGTCTGGTGCTGGATGCGCAGATGGAGGGTGAGCCGGTGGCCTGGGTTACAGCTATGCCGGACACCTTCTTCCCCCCGGATGCCGCTGCCAACGGTGTGGACCTGAATGCCCTGGTGGTGATTCGCGTGCCTGGCGCCCAGGCGGCGGCACGCTCGGCGGACCGGCTCCTGAGGTCGGGCGCCTTCGGCTTGATCGTAATGGATCTGAACTCCAATCCCACCATTCCCACCCCACTGCAGGCACGTCTGGTCCAGCAGGCGCGGACCCACGATACCGCCATTCTCTGCCTGACCTCCAAAGCCAGGGAGGCTCCTTCGCTGGGATCGATGGTCTCTCTGAGAGGGCAAACTTCCTGCCGGCGCCTGGGAGCCGACCGTTTCCAGTACGACATCGAAATCTTGAAGGACAGACGTCATGGGCCGGGTTGGCGCCACACCGAGATCTGCCGTGGACCGGACGGCCTGCATTAATATCCGGGCACTGCCGCTGCAACTTCTGCTGAAGAGACACCCGGAGTGGAAACAGCGGCCGGTGGCCGTGGTAGAGAAAGAGAAGCCTCAAAGCCCCATCCTGTGGGTGAACGGGGCAGCCGGTCAGGCCGGCATCCGGTCGGGGATGCGCTATGCCTCCGCCCTCTCGCTGGACCGGGACCTGTGTGCCGGGACGGTTTCGGAGCAGGAAATCCAGGAGGCCGTCCGGCAGGTCCATCAACTGCTGGACCGCTTCAGCCCCCGGGTTGAGCCCTGTGAGGATGAACCCGGGGTTTTCTGGGCCGACGCCAGCGGACTCAATAAGCTCTATGGGCCTCTCGAGGCCTGGGCCCGTCAGATCGACTCTCACCTCTCCCGGCTGGAGCTTACGGCCAGTATCGTCATCGGCTTCAGCCGCTTTGGCAGCTATGCCCTCGCCAAGGCAGCCAACCTGGTGACCGTACTTCCCTCCCTCGAGGTGGAGGGGGCCGAAAGCCGCCGGGTGAGTCTGCTGCATCTGCAACTCGATCCCAAGCTGCGCGACCGGCTGGAGAAGTTGGCGATTCATACCGTGGGAGACTTGCTGGGTCTTCCCGAAGCCGGCATTCAACGCCATCTTGGCGAGCAGGCCCGAAGCCTCTACCGTCTTGCCTCGGGAGAGCTGTCACTGCCGCTTCAACCCCGAAGCATCCCCGAGCCCCTCCGCGCCCGAATGGACCTGAACGAGCCCGACTCCAATGCCCAGAGACTGCTTTTCCGGATCAAGCAGTTGCTGGACCCCCTGTTGAGGGCGGCGGCGGAAAGATACCAGGTGGCGGCGGCCCTCCAGTTGCAGCTTCGGCTGGAGAACGGAGCTCGTCACCGCCAGCGCATCCAGCCGGCCCGGCCGACCCTGGAGGTTTCGGTCTTGCTGGATCTGGTCCGGTTGCGCCTGGAGACGGTCTGCTTGAGCGCTCCTCCCCTGGAATTGTCCCTGGAGGTGGAAGCCGTATGCGTCTCCGCCGAGACGCGGGATCTGCTGCAGCGGAACCCCCGACGCAATACCGAAGCAGCCCTGCACGCCCTGGCCCGGGTTCAGGCCGAGTTCGGGCCCGATTCGGTGCTTTCGGCCCGGCTCAAACCGGGACACCTGCCCGAAGCGCGTTGGGAGTGGCAACCCCTCCGGAGACTCGCCCCGGCCATTCCCCGGCCGGTCTCCATCCGTCCCCTGGTGCGGCGCACCCATGCTCGTCCCAAGCCTCTCGACTGGAGGAGACCGCCGGGTCCGGGGCGTCTGCTCGGATATCTGATCAGTGGAGGCTGGTGGAATCGGGAGATTCGAAGAGACTACCGGTTCGTCAACACCAACCGGGGAGAGGTCCTCTGGGTCTATTACGACCAACAAGGACGTCGCTGGTACTCCCAGGGCCGCGTGGAGTGAACGCAAACCATGGAGCCTTTTGCAAAATTCCGCAGGCAACGGGCTTATGGAGGCTCGGAACAGGTTTTGATTAACATGGATACACAGGATGCACAGGATTTTTTCAGGAAACGGCTAGCTTGTAATCCTGAGCTTCCGCAAATCCGCACACGATCATTGCCGGAGCCGGCTTCTCGTGCAGCAGCGTCCCGTCCTGGATATCCTGTGCATCCATGTTTATTATGAGCCTTTTGCAAAATTCGCAATCGGGAATGATATGGAGGCGGCAAAGGTGATGTGCTGCAGGCTCCGGCATTCACCACAAAAAGCACAAAACGAGTTTCTTGATTTCGTGTCTTGCCGATCCGATGGTCCTTTTTGTGTTTTTGTGCCTTTTGTGGCCATTAAGCTTCAGACGGCAAACGGGTTCAGTGTCACCTCATCCTTGACCGACTGGGGAGGAAAAACCCTCGATCTGAATAAGGATCGCCCGACTCCGATTTTTGCAAAAGGCTCCATGACTAGCCCGGCTCCCGCCTCCAATCAACCCTACGTTCCCCTCTGGTGCAAGAGCAACTACTCCTTTCTGGAAGGGGCCAGCCATCCCGAGGAACTGGTCGATGCCTGCCGGCAGAAGGGCATTCCCGCCCTGGCGCTCACCGACCGCCATGGGGTGTATGGGATGGTCAGGGCTCATGTTCGCGCCCGCCAGTGGGGCATCCACTTGATCGTAGGGTCGCAGATCAGCCTCCGGGACGGACCTGAGATCCTGTTGCTGGTCCGGAACGAGCAAGGTTACCGCAATCTCTGCCGACTGCTGACCGACGGGCATCTGCGTTCCTCCAAGGGGAAGTGCAAGCTGGACTGGCAGGAGGTGTGCGGTTACAACCGCGGTCTGATTGCTCTGTGGATCGGCCCGTCCGACCCCAAAGCTTCTCCGAAATCCTCCTCCGAACCCCTTCTGGAGCAGTTCAAAGCGGCATTCGAAGACCGTCTCTACCTACTGCTTTCCAGACACCGACGGGCAGAGGAAGTGCTGCAGGAGATTCAACTGCGAAAGCTGGCGGGGCGGTTCAGGCTCCCTACCGTGGCCGCCGTGGAGGTCCTCTACCACGCTCCCGAACGGCGCCGTCTGCAGGACGTTCTGACCTGTATCCGGGAAGGAGCGACCCTGGCCACGGCCGGCCGGCTCATCCGGCCCAACGACCAGCACGCCCTGAAGAGCCTGGAGGATCTGGCGCGTCTCTTCAGCGACGATCCGGAGTCGGTCCAACGGACCCGGGAGATCGCCTCCCGCTGTACCTTTTCGCTGCAGGAACTGCGTTACCGCTATCCACTGGAGCCTCTGCCGGAAGGGAAGACCTCCAGCCAGCACCTGCGTGACCGGACCTTCGAGGGAGCCGCCCGCCGACTGGGCGGAAAGTTCCACAGCCTGATTCCACAACTGCGGAAGGAACTCGATCTCATCCGGGAGCTGGAGTACGAAGGCTACTTCCTGACCATGCACGAGATCGTCGAGTACTGCCGCCGCCAAGACATCCTCTGCCAGGGCCGCGGGTCGGCCGCCAACTCGGCGGTCTGCTTTGCCCTGGGGATCACCAGCGTGGACCCGACCCAGGTGGATTTGCTCTTCGAGCGTTTTCTGTCCAGGGAGAGGGCCGAGCCTCCGGATATCGATCTGGACATCGAGCACGACCGCCGGGAAGAGGTGATCCAGCATGTGTACGAAAAGTATGGGCGCGATCATGCCGCCATGGTGGCCAATGTGGTCCGTTACCGGCATCGGTCCGCCATCCGGGAGGTGGGCAAGGTGCTGGGGGTTGCGGCCACCAGCCTGGATCGCCTGGCCAAGCTGGTGTCCCACGACCGCTGGAGCGGTGAGTTCATCCGCCAGGCCGGACTCGATCCCCAAAACCCGGCCCTGCTCCATCTGACCTCTCTGGTGGAAGAGATTCAGGATTTTCCCCGTCATCTCTCCATCCATCCCGGGGGCTTTCTGCTGGGTCATCGCCCTGTCCACGACCTGGTGCCGATCGAGAATGCCTCCATGCAGGGCAGAACGGTGATTCAGTGGGACAAGGAGGACGTGGACCAGGCAGGCCTGTTCAAGGTAGACCTGCTGGGACTGGGCGCCCTCACCCATCTGCACCTCTGCTTCGATCTCCTGCGGCGGCACCGGCGACAGGAGCTTTCCCTGGCTACCATCCCCAAGGGGGATTCCTCGACCTTTGAAATGGTCTGTCGCAGCGACACGGTGGGGGTGTTTCAGATCGAGAGCCGCGCCCAGATGGCCATGTTGGGGCGCCTCAAGCCGCGCAGCTACTACGACCTGGTGATCGAGATCAGCATTGTGCGCCCCGGACCCATCACCGGCGGCATGGTCCATCCCTATCTGCGGCGGCGCAACGGTCAGGAGGAGGTCGAGTACCCCCACCCCTGCCTCATTCCCGTCCTGAAGAAAACCCTGGGCATTCCCCTGTTTCAAGAACAGGTGATGCAACTGGCCATGGTGGCAGCCGACTACTCTCCCGGAGAGGCCGACCAGCTCCGGCGGGACATGGCGGCCTGGCGGCGTTCAGGTCGAATCGAGCGTCACCGGCAGCGGCTGGTCACCCGCATGGTGGCCAAGGGGATTCAGCCGGAGTTTGCCGAGCGTGTCTTCCAGCAGATCCGTGGATTCGGTGAATACGGCTTCCCTGAGAGCCATGCCGCCAGCTTTGCCCATATTGCCTATGCCACCGCCTACCTCAAATGCCACTATCCGGCCGAGTTTGTCTGCGCCCTGCTGAATGCCCAGCCGATGGGATTCTACTCGGCCGCCACCATCGTCAACGATGCCCGCCTCCATGGAATCGAGGTGCGGCCGGTCAGCATTCTCGACAGCCACTGGGATTGCAGCCTGGTCGAAATTGAGGGAGATCAAGGAGAATCCGCCGAGTTCGCGGTCCGCATGGGGCTGCGTTACGTCAAGGGGCTGGGGCGGGGAGACTGGCACAGGCTGGCGGAAGCGGCTCGGCAATCTCCCTTCCGCAACCTGCCGGACGTGGCCCGGCGAAGCCGGCTCCGCCAGGACAGGCTGGAAGCTCTGGCCGAGGCCGGGGCCTTCGAGTGTTTCGGCCTGGACCGTCGAGGGGCTCTTTGGCAGATTCAGGGGTTGGCCACCGAACCCCAGCCCGGGCTGCCCTTGGACAGCCGCGACCCCTTGCCCCGGTTTCCCTCCCTGAGCGGGCTGGAAACCATCCTCTGGGACCATGAGGCCAGCGGCCACAGCTCCCGGGGCCACCTCCTGAAACCGCTGCGCCCCGCTCTGGAAGCCCAGGGACTGCCCACCGCCCGCCAACTCAACCGGATGCCGGGAGGCCGCCTGGTCCGCTACGCCGGCATGGTCATCTGCCGCCAGCGTTAGCATGGATATCTGTACAACACCTGGGAGCGCGGGCGTCCCGCCCGCACAAGGCCTGGCACAGCTACGCCTATCTCCCCCACTTCAATAAACCGGAAACATGGTTTACTCCTTGCCAAGCAACCGGTTCGATGGCTTCCGGGAGCGGCGCGCCGTACCGTGGTGGCGGAAGCATTGAGACTGCCGCGGGAGGCAAGCAGATGAAGAAAGAACAGAGGGTGGGCACCAGACTTCCGTCAGAGTTGGTCCGGGAATTGAAGCTCATCGAGGATGTCGAGCAATCTGACCGCTCAACCACGGTGCGCCGGCTGCTCTCGAATGCGATCCGGCAATGGAAGTTGGAACACTACGCCAGGCTATACGGCGACGGAAAGCTGACGCTGGCGCGGGCTGCTCGCGATGCCGGCGTGTCCTTGTGGGAGATGCTGGAATATGCCCGCGCCAGAAAAGTATCGGCCCAGTACGACCTCGAAGATCTCCGGCAGGACCTGGGAACCATCTCCGGCAACCTGCAGGGCCGTGGGTGAGTTCGCTTGTGCCATGAATCGGATGACACATTCGCCGCCAAGTGCGTGGGCTATGCCAGATCGCGTTGGAACGGCGAAAGATGGATCATCTAGCGGCAGAGGTGGAATATTGTCGATATTGTGCGTATTTGACCATGGTCATGACCATGGTATAATAACGCCCACCTAACCCGAATGAAGAGAAATGCCATGGAAAAAGACCGCAGCAAAACGGGAGCCACCCAAACCATCAAAGCGTCCGAGTTCAAGGCCAGGTGCCTGAAGCTGATGGACGAGGTCGCGGAGAGCGGCAACGAAATCGTCATCACCAAGAATGGGCGTCCGGTCTCGCGGATCGTGCCCTACCGGAACAAGCCGCAAATGTTATTCGGTCGCCACCGCGACAAAATTCGAATCCTTGGCGACATCGTCTCTCCGATGCCTGCGGAATGGTTCGAGGCACCTGACGACGGCGGAGAGGATCTGTTTTGATACTCCTCGACACTCACGTTCTGTTGTGGCAGGAGCAAGGCGACCCGAGGCTGGGGCCCCGAGCTCGCCGCGTGTTTGAGCGCGCGTTGCAAGAAGGCAGTGTGGCTGTTTCGGCCATTTCCTTCTGGGAAATTGGCATGCGGGTCCAGAAAGGCCATCTTGATCTGAGTCTTGGGATCGATGCCTGGCGCCGCGATCTGCTCGATCAGGGACTGGTCGAAATCCCCGTCGATGGCGGGATCGCGGCCCGGGCAAGCCTTCTGCCGGACATGCACGGTGACCCGGCCGACCGCCTGATCGTCGCCACCGCGCTGGAGGGTCACCAATTGGTGACCGCAGATCATCGGCTCCTCAAATGGCCCGGGCATCTGAGCCGGTTGCGAGCCACGGAGTGAGCGGGGCGAAGGGATCGAACGAGCAAACGCTCACTGAGGCCACCAGTCCACCGATCGGTTACGGCATGCACGGGTAACCGACGGCGCCGTTACGCCTGCAGGGCGGCCCATCGAGGCAGGAAACCTGCTCCTGGCCGCCATGCGGCGCGGCAGGCTTCCCGAAGACGATGGACCGGAATTCGCGATGACCCAAGAGAAGATCACCCTCGCCCAACTTGAATCTTTCCTCTTCAAGGCCGCCGACATCCTGCGCGGCAAGATGGACGCCTCCGAGTTCAAGGAATTCATTTTCGGAATGCTGTTCCTGAAGCGGCTCTCCGACGAGTTCGACCGCAAGCGGCAGCAAATCCGCGAGCAGGACTATCCCCACCTCAAGGACCAGCCCAAACTACTGGCAGACCTGCTGGAAGAAAAGAACTCCTACGGCGAGACCTTCTTCGTTCCGGTCCGCGCCCGCTGGCATGAGACCTGGACGGACGAGAACGGCGATCAGGTCCCGGCCCTCAAGGACCTCAAGCACGACATCGGCAACATGCTCAACAAGGCCATTGCCGCGGTGGAAGACGAGAACGTCGCACTGGGAGGAGTGCTCAAAAGCAACATCGACTTCAACGCCGTCAAGGGAAGGACCAAGATTCCGGACCAGAAGTGGAAGGACCTGCTGGACCACTTCAACCAGCCCGGCTTCGTCCTGGTCAACGACAACTTCGAGTTCCCCGACCTGCTGGGAGCAGCCTACGAGTACCTCATCAAGTACTTCGCCGACAGCGCCGGCAAGAAGGGCGGAGAGTTCTACACGCCAGCGGAGGTGGTGCGCCTGCTGGTGCAACTCACCAAACCGGAAGCCGGCAACGAGATCTACGACCCCACCGCCGGCTCCGGTGGCTTCCTGATCCAGTCCCACCAGTACGTCGAGGAGCAAGGCCACAACGCTAATGATCTATTCCTATGGGGGCAGGACTCCAACGGCACCACCTAGTCTATCTGCAACATGAACATGATCCTCCACAATGTCACCCGTTTCCAAATCGAGAACGGAGACACGCTGGAGGACCCGAAGATCCTGGAGAATGGACAGATTCGCAAGTTCGACCGCGTGCTGGCCAATCCCCCCTTCTCCCAAAACTACAGCCGCGCCAACATGACATTCACCAGCCGTTTCCGCGAGTGGTGCCCGGAAAGCGGCAAGAAGGCCGACCTCATGTTCGTCCAGCACATGCTGGCCAGTCTCAAGCCCGACGGCCATATGGCCACGGTGATGCCCCACGGCGTGCTCTTCCGCGGGGGCAAGGAAAAGCTCATCCGCGAACTGCTGATCGGCGATGACGTCATCGAGGCCGTCATCAGCCTGCCGCCCGGCCTCTTCTATGGCACCGGCATTCCGGCCTGCGTGCTGGTGTGCAACAAGAGTAAGCCTGACGCGCTACGCGGCAAGGTGCTGTTTATCAACGCTGACCGCGAGTATGCCGAAGGCAAGAACCAGAACAAGCTGCGCCCAGAAGATATCGAAAAGATCGATTTCGTCTTCACCCACAAACGTGAAATCCCCAAGTACAGCCGCCTGGTGGACAAGACCGAGATTGCCGATGCCCACGACTACAACCTCAACATCCGCCGCTACGTGGACAACACCCCCGAACCGGAGCCGGAGGACGTGAGCGCCCACCTCATCGGCGGCCTCCCGGAAGCCGAGGTCGAGGCCCGCGCCGGCGACTTCGACCGCTTCGGCATCCATCCCGATTTGCTGATTCGGCCCGAACGCCCCGGCTACCTGGCCTTCTGCCAGACCATCGAGGCCAAGTCCGCCATCAAGACCATCCTCGAATCCGCCCCATCGCTCCGGCGCACCCTCGCCGCCCACTTCGAGGCCCTCGCAGCCTGGTGGAAGGTCGCCCGGGACGACTTCGCCCAACTGCAATACGCACAGAAGACGGTGAAAAACGGCGCCAGGAAGATGCCCGAGGTGCGTCATGAACTGCTCGTCACCCTCAAAGACAGTCTGGTTCCCCAGAAGGTGCTGGATGAATTCAAGAGCGCCGGCGTCTTCGTCAACTGGTGGCAGCAGATCCGTTTCGATCTCAAGACGATCGTCTCGATCGGCTGGCACCACAGCCTCATCCCCGACGACTATCTGATCCGAGCCTTCTTTCAGTCCGAGGCGGAGGAGATCCAAAGCCTGGAAGCCAGCATAAGCCAAGCCCAGGGCGAGTTGGCCGAGGCCTTGGAAACCGCCCAGGAAGTTGCGGCCTACGAGCCCGACGAAGGCGAGAAGGTCACCGCAGCCATCCTCAAGAAGGTCCTGAAGTCCCTGATCTCTGACCTCAAGGACAGCTCCGGCGATTCGGCCAGGAAGGAGCTGGAGCGCCTCCGGGAGCAGGACAGGATTCTCAAGGCCATCGAAACGCGGATCAAGAAAGCCAAGGCAACGCTCAAGGACAAGACTGCCGAACTGAAGCTCAAGCTGCAATTCAAGCGAGTCGGCAGCCAAGACTACCAGGCCGAGACCCAGGCACTCATCAAGCAGGTTGATGCCCGCCTTGCCGACCTCGACCCCCATAACAAGGCGGACAAGAAAAAGATCACGGCGCTGAACAACGACAAGAAGGCTCTGGCCAAGCGCATCGCCCACGCCGATGCACTCCTGGCCCAAATCGGCGGGCAGCTATCCGAGGAGAAAGCCCGTGAACTGATTCTGGCCAAGCTCTACGACATCGCCCGCGCAGAGTTGGAGCGCTACCTCAACGCCGAGAAACGCAGCGCTGAAAGATTTCTTGGGAATATTGGGGTATGGATAACTGTATAGCGAATCCTTGGACTTTGACTACGCTAGGAGCAATAGCCGAGCGTTTAGTGAGCGGCGGTACTCCTCCTACGGGGAATCAGGGCTATTGGGCAGGAAGTATGCCTTGGATTACCGGTGCTGATTTCACCCATTCCGGTCTCACTGAGTTCCGACGTTATGTCTCAGAGGAGGCAATTGAGCGGACGGCAACAAGCGTTATTGATAAAGGTGCCCTCCTTGTTGTGACTCGAACGGGTGTCGGCAAACTTGCAATTGCTCCGTGTGATATTGCCATCAGCCAGGACATCACAGGAGTGTATCCAGATCAGAACCAAGTCGATGTGGCGTTTTTGTACCATCGCATGCGACAGGGTGTCGAAGATCTAAGAAAGCTCACACAGGGTACAAGCATCAACGGCATCGTGCGAAAGGACTTATTGAACTACCCGCTCGATCTCCCACCTCTGACCCAACAACATCAGATTGCTGAGATCTTGTCGACATTAGACGAGGCTATCGAGCAAACGGAAGCCTTGATCGCCAAACAACAGCGCATCAAGACCGGCCTGATGCAGGACCTGCTCACCCGCGGCATCGACGAACACGGCAATCTCCGCTCCGAACAAACCCACCAATTCAAGGACTCGCCGCTCGGGCGCATTCCGGCGGATTGGGAGGTGAAGGAATTAAACGACTTGGTGGACGAATCAATCACCTACGGAATTGTTCAGGCTGGCCCAAATATTGGAGACGGAATCCCATACATTCGGACAGGCGATATGGCTGGTGAGACAGTACAGGTGTCCCAACTATTGAGAACTTCACCTAAAATCGCAAAGTCATACAAGCGTTCGTCTATTTACCCGGGAGACATAATTTTTGCTCTCCGAGCGACGGTTGGCAAGGTCTTGCCAGTAAATGAAGAGTTGAGCGGAGCCAACCTGACTCAAGGTACAGCCAAAATTTCTCCGCGGGATTCAGTTGACTCGATTTTTCTTCTCTGGGCTATGTGCACGTCTCAAGTCCAAAACGCAATCAGGCTTGAGCAAAAAGGCACCACATTCATGGAAATTACCCTCGGCGACCTGAGGCGCATCAAATTGGCTCTACCGAAAGAAAAGTATGAGCAATCAGTGATTGGAGAGCGGTTGAATCTCCAGGAGCGCTTGCGAAGAGATTTCCTTCAGCAGAAACGAAAGCTTCAGTCCACGAAAACTGCTTTGATGCAAGACCTTCTGACCGGTAAACGCCGCGTGACCAAACTCTGAGCTGGCCGCTTCTGCTTCGAAGATCAGGATGTCATAGAGAAATGGCAGACATAGTGGACAGCAAACGACGAAGCAGGATCATGTCAAGAATCAGGGGGCGTGATACCACCCCCGAGCTTGTCGTCCGCCGCATGGCGCACAGATTGGGATTCCGCTTCCGTCTTCACCGCAAGGACCTCCCCGGTTGCCCTGATATCGTATTTCCGAGGTATCGGGCAGCAGTCTTCGTCCACGGATGTTTCTGGCACCGACACAACGGATGCCGATACGCATACACACCCAAGTCCAGAGTGGCGTTCTGGATGGAGAAGTTCAAAAAGAATGTTGCCCACGACCGCCGAAGCGAAGAAGCATTGCGAAAGCTTGGCTGGCGAGTTCTTGTCATCTGGGAGTGCGAAACACAGAACGAAATTTCTCTGCAAAGTTGTCTCATCGATCACCTGCGCGAGGATGGGCAGACTGTATCACTCGATGTTACAGAGTGACCATGAAGCCACGCGATCCCAGAAATCAGTTATGGTTACCTCCCTTTAGCCCGGCAACTCAGTCGCATCTACAATGAACAAACCCGGGAATTCAACACCGTGATTCGAGGATTGGATATTTTCTGCGGTGTCGGAGGCAGCAGCGCTGGCGCCAGGGCCGCTGGCGTTGAGGTGGTGTCCGGCATCGACATGTGCACCGTGGCCACCGAAACTTATTCCGCCAACTTCTCAGGTTCTCGAGTCATCACCAGCCGACTGGAAGACGTCGACCTTGTTACTCTAAAGAAGCAAATCGGCAGAATCGATATCCTGCTCGCATCGCCAGAGTGCACGAATCACACCTGTGCCAGGGGCTCCGCACCGCGCGACGAGGGAAGTCAGGCAACCGCAATGCTCGTGATCGATTACGTCCGTGTATTTAGTCCCAGATGGCTCGTTGTTGAAAATGTAATCCAGATGCGGAAATGGTCTCGCTACGGCGAACTGAAAAACGCCCTTGAGAAACTCGGCTACGACCTTGAAGAGCAGATTCTCGATTCTTCGGAATTCGGCGTTGCACAAACCCGACGGAGATTGTTTCTCATGGCAGACCGCAAGAACAAGCCAAATCCGGTTATCCGCAAATGCCCTGGTGGGCGTAAACCAGCCAACTCCATTCTTGATCCTGCAGGGACGTGGAAAACATCCCCCCTCTTTGATGAGAGGCGCGCACTTGCCACCCTGGAACGGGCGGAGCGTGGCTTCAAGACGTTGGGGAAGAACGCCAGTTTTCTGCTTGTATACTACGGCAGCGACGGCAGCGGTGGTTGGCAACCCCTCACCCGCCCGCTTCGGACAATCACAACTCTGGACCGATTTGCACTCGTCGAAAGTAACGGCAACGGTTCAAGAATGCGCATGCTGCAGGTTCCCGAATTGAAACGGGCAATGGGCTTTAATGAGAATTACAAACTGCCTGCAGGGACGCGCCGCGATCGTATCCGACTTCTCGGGAATGCAGTCTGTCCACCTGTCATGGAAGCCATCGTGAGATCTCTGACGTGGGCGGATTTGCTCTCCGACTGATTCAAAGGGTAATCCCATCAGTCCCGGTATTGAATTCAACCTGCCCCACGAAAAGAAATCATCCCCGGGCGGGCGCCGTGGGTGTGAACATGATGGATCAAATCGGCGAGCAACTGTTCGCGCAAGCGGTAAAGTGGGCCGCTGGTTTCTGCAACCTGGAGGGGAAGTGATACCTGAAACCTTGCACTGACCCGCAACACGCGAATCCTGGCATTGACCTCGAATAGTGGGCTGGTCCACAAGGCTGCTGGAGCCCTATCCCCCCTTACATTCGAGGCTTCGATATCCAACCCAAGGTAGAAGGGAAGAGACCCCGGTTGCCTCTGGGCGTAATCACATGCCGCCTGCGACTGAACCAATACCCACCGAAATTGCTCGTCACCTGCGAGAAAGTCCCTACAGAAGAACTGCTTTTTGGCGGCAACCTCCTGGGTCAAACCATACAAACATTCAAACTGCTCACCCGACAGGTTATCCGGCAATGGAATGACGGCGCCACGTTCTGCACCTGAATTACCAGGTATGCTTGGCGCGACGTGGAAGGAACGGTTCAGCTTTGCCGCCTCCTCCCGAGAAAGGGCCCTGGAAACGTCAGCGTCGGAAAATACTTCTTTCCATGCTTCATTGTCATCGTCAGCAGACCTCAACACCGATATGCGATCTGCCAGGATTGGAAGCAGCGCCTCGTTCACAGCGTGGAATCGATCTTGTTCCACATGCTCCTGACCGACTGCTTCCACTGCCAATCGCGCCAGCAGTCTGCCAGCCTCCCCTGACTGGTTCACAGCCCCGTCTTCAGATTTTGCCAACGTCAGAATCGAAGAAATCGTGTCGGCAGCGGCACCCAACACTCGATTTTCCCAGTTCAGCAATGCAACAATCTGCGGCTGTTTTTTGGCGATGGCAGCAATGGTCTCAACGAGTTTTTTGGTGCTCTTGACATTGCCGGCTTCGTCAAGATATTTGCTTTTGTCGAGCGGCAAGACGGCAAATGGCTTTGCTACGCCTTCGAGGCGCTCCTCCAGATTCTTTCGAAGGGCGTCTGCCTGATCGGGATACATGGTCCAAAGCACTATAAAATATGGACCTGAAGGCTTGACTGTTTTCTCTATGAAACCACCAATTATCCCGAAATCCCTGGAGTGATCAGAGGCAGGACCTTTGCCCAGATGGAGGTCGGCGAAGATCACTCTGACGTGCTGACACGGTTTGATGCCTGTTAGATCACCAGTGAAATGAAACTGAAGACACGCTACACCGTATTGATTGAGCGCCTTTGCCAAACCGTCCAGATGGTTCTGGTCGTCATCAATTGCAAGAACTCTTGGAGCTATCAACATCATTCTGTCGCCTTGAAAATCATGGCGATGACTGCGCCGTCGAAACCGTGGGGAATTTCAACTTCTCCCGGCTGCGGAAAGACAAGTTGACCGCCGTTCAACTCCATCGCCAAGTTTGCGTAGTACAGTCCCAGCCCCATGCCATCAGGTTTGCGCGTGAAGAATGGACGTACCAGATTCTCCGGATCATCACCCTGGAAACCAGGCCCGTTGTCTGCGACTACCAAGGCTGGACCTGTCTTGAAATCATTCGATACACCAATGTAAAGGCGTCGCTCAATGGGACCGTTCCTGGCCGGTATATCCGGCCACCTGACTCTAAGCCAGTAAAACGCATTGTCGATGAGGTTGTTCAGCGCCCCCAACACCAGACCGAACACGAACCTGGAATGAAAGCCCTCATCAGCACTCTCAAGCGTGGGACAGATCAAACGAACGTGATGATGACGAAGCCGAAGAATAGTGAACCGCCACGCAGCGTCGACCAGCTTCCAGATGCTGTGCTGCTGTCTGCTGTCACGTCGGAGCAGGACGGCAAAGCCGTCGAGAAGGTGCATCAGGTCTCTCGCCTGGCTGGCCGCACTCTCCAGATCACCTCCTTCAACAATGACTTGATGAAGCACCCGAACACCTCGCTCCACTTCGTGAAACACGACCGCCAGGTTCAAACCTGACATGCCGGCTGAAAGCAGCGTTTCCTGCATACTCTGGTAATCGTGCTCGATCTTTGCCACATAGGGCTCGAATGTCTGCCTTACGCCTTGCCGGTCGAGCTCAAGCCTCAGCTCTCTGATCGGTTTTTCGATCCTGGCAGTCGTCGGATCGTCAGGCTTTTTGGTCAGATTTCTGATGCGATCCTTGTCAATTTGCCGCTCCCCTTCAAGGGCGCCAAGAGCTCCGAGCACGATTTGGCGTAACCGAATGCACGCATCATTCTCAACAAAGCCTTCCCGGTTGGTTTTTTCAATGAGTGCGGTCGAGGTCTCCAACGAAAGATGAACGGCACCCAGAATGATGTTGCGGCTGATTCGACGCGTTGGGATGTTAACGCGACGGAGGTCAAGACCAAGCCAGTCGTCGCCCGGTTCCCCGTAGTTGTACACCCGCATACCATCTCGATAGACCCGCACACCGCCTGTCTCGTCGAGATATCCGGCCAATAACCGGGCATTTGGCAGCCTTCGAAGCACCTCTCTGTCCCGATCATATATGTAGAATTCTCCGGTAACGGGGCCAATTCCTTGCGTAGTTGCCTCATCGGCAACAACCTTTTTCTCCATTCGGTCGTCACCTAACCGCGAGGGAAGTTTCAACCTGTCGCCAGACTTTCTGACGACCCTGCCATCAAGCTTGAATCCAGGCACTTGGCGGAATTCGTAGCTCCAATCGAACTTCCCGTTTTCCAGTCGAAATGAAAATTTCCAAATCGCTCGATCGAGAATCTCCGAAACATCCGGCAAGTCAGCAATCCAGCTTTGGCGACCGGGAATTTCCAAAATGGCCCGAAACCCACTGGGTTCTTCAAACGGCGAGCATATGGAGGTGATCTGATTGTGAAGACGCCGAACCTCACCACGCGACCAGTCGGTAGGGCGCAGCTGCTGGACCTGTATCCGGGTTCCCGTCCTACTCCCTGTGAACACTTCTGGCTGGCGGATACTTATCCTGACAGGAGCCTCATCCAGAAAAGGCTTTGCGATCAGTTCGTTCCAGTCTATTTTCACTACGCATTCCTCGGAGTTACGAGCCTTTGTCACCAAGCTGATGTGGTTTCCAAGCTTGTGAACTGCAAAACGACCAAGTCCCTTCTCTCCAAGAGGGAGCCGCTGATGCCGGTGTGTCCTTTGGCGCGTCTCCCTTTGCTTTTTACGATAATCGTCACCCGGCACGAGCCACACCGATTGAAGCACATCCGGTGTCATGCCTTCACCATCGTCACTGATGATAATCATGGGCTCTCGCTCTCGGTCGAGGTCCAGTCGAACAACGACCTCATTAGCGTCCGCGTCATAGGCGTTCTTGACCAATTCGAAGACGGCGAGACGTGCGCTGCCGATCAATTCGTCGCCAAGCAACTGCAGCACCCTGGCCCTGGGCCGGAACGGCTGGCTTATTTCCCTCGGAGTAGTATTGTTCAAATGTGCTTTTCCCCTGAAGTCGGAATGAGTGGCTTGGCCGGGACTAAGACTCCAAAAATTTTGCAGCTCATTTGCTTCATTCTATCCCAGTTGCTCGTTGCACTGAACCAAAGGGGAGCCAGATTTAAATACACTACCACCGATACTCACGCCCGTTAATTGTAGGTGTAATCGACGAAGGTGATCGGAGAAGGTGATCGGAGTTTCTCCGTCTGGATAAACGGGCAGTAACATCAAGCCCCGTCGTTTTCCACTGGGTGACTGGAATAGCGTCGTGTGATCTCCCGCGCGGCTTCGCCGAGGCCGGGGAAAAGAGTTTCGCTCGTGATATTCAACAACCGCAATTCATCCAGGATGTGTTGCTTGCGAACGTGTGGAACTTTCAGCATGAAATGGCCATAAACCGGAATCCCGGCGTTGCATTTCCGGATCTCATCGCGGTCGAACCGTTCGTGGAACGCCGAAATCAGGAATGCGGGCGTCGCATGTGTAGCTGTATCCATATGTTTCTCCGAGGGAGCGGCATGTCTCCAGCAAACACCCGATACTCCTGACATGCTCGGGATTCGCCATGAAACACTTCCTTTTCCTTTCCCTACAATAATCTCACGGACAGCGCGACAGGCTCCTGGAGTTTTCCGGTGACGATGCTGACGAAGGGCAGTTCCGGCTACAAGCGCGATTCCGAATCAACGGTGAATAGCTGCCTCGCGATGTCCGGGGCGCGCGGTTCCTGATTTGGGCCATGTTCGCGCAGACAAGCGTTCCAGGAGTTGAGATATTCGGAGAATGTGCTGTCCTTTTGGATGTCCCAGCAGTTCAACCAGCCGCAATCGCGCCAAAGGGCAGGGTTTTGGCTGAAGCTGCTTTGCAGCGATACCGCGACGACGCGATTGAGTTCCCGACAGGTTGGTTTTCTCTCAAGCAGGTCGATGTTCCGGTTGAGCCAAGCGGAAAGATCGGACTTCGAAGGTGTCAGGGTATTCCTTTCGACGTTCTCAGCATACGTCTGATGATTCTTGGCGAATGCGGAAGCTTCGAAGACCTCGGACGGAGGATCCTCCTTCCAGACCTTGGCCAGGGATCTCAGGACATGGAGGGAAGCCAGTTCGCAGAGGCTTTCCTCGAACCACTTGTGCTTGTGTGTCTTGTATCTGTCGAAATGTGTCAGGATGCGACAGAGTTCATGTGAAAACTGATACACGTACTGGCACCAGTAGGTTTCCCGCGCAGTGAGAAGAACCTGGTATGGCCGCTTATCGTATACGCTCAATGGATAGTCCCTGTTCCAGCGGGATACATGAACAGCCGCCTCAGGCGCCGCTTCAAATGAACTGACCAGTACACGATAGGCCGACAAGAGAACTGCATGAATCGAGCTCAGGCTTGTCAGCCCCCAATTCCCGTTGATGACCGTCACGGCATCCATTGTGTTCCTCGGCGTCATTGGATTTCTCCCTTAACCTTCGGCGATACAAAGAGTTGGCCCAAGACTCCTCGTTCATCGGGAGTGCGCAGCATCTTCTCGAAGTCCGATAAATCCCGGCAAATCCATCCGTCGGATTCGAGCCTGGATCGCCTGTCACTGGGAAAACTGGGAGCAAAGAGCGCCAACTCGTGTTTCCAGTCCCGAAAACGGCTTCCCTTGCGGGTCGACAGAAAATTCGCCACATGTTTCCGGAAACGCTCGAGGGATTCTCGGTCGTGGTTTCTTGCGGTCCTCTTGCAGGATCCAAAGCGCACCCTCCGGTTGCGTTCGTCTTGTGCAACCAGGTCAATCTCGATGGGTGCCTGGCCGCCTCGCGGTCGATTCCAATAGCCGTGAATCTGTTGCGTCATAGGAAAATCCCCGGTCTCCAAGCGTGACGCCTCTTCACAGGCTTGGCGCACCAGCACCTCGAACGCGTGTCCTTCCAGTGTTTGAAGCCTGGAGAGAAGTCCTTTCACCAACCGGGACCCGGGAACCACACGCATGTCTTGGCGGGTCTCCTTCAACACGGCCAACCAGGCACGCAGAAACGGGTCCGAGACGGCGTAGCGTGCATTCCTCGGTTTCTCGTCTGAGAAGACGGGAAACGATTTTTCGACGAGCCTCAGTCCCTTCACAAGAACTTCAAGATAGGCCCCCAAAGACGACAGATCCGGAAGCCATTCCAGCAATTCGGCATGGGAGCACGGTCCGTGCCTTGCCAGGGTGTGAAGAATGGCCAGATAGTTTCGGCGCAATTCGCCTCCGAGCAGTGTCTCGCCCTCCTGACTCAACGGAGCGTTGCCGGAAAGGAAGAGCCTGTTGCACAACTCGGTTGCCCAATCGTCCCACTGGTCAATGGCATCCAGCCCATCTTCCCTGGCAAACAATTCCCAGTATCTGGGCACACCGCCGAAAAGCGTCCAAAGGGTCAGACGTCTTTGTGGATCGGTTGCACCATGTTTCCCGCTGACTTCAAAGATTGTCTTAAGATCCCACGGCCCAAGCCTGATGTCGAAGGTGGTCCGCCCGAACAGCGGCGCCTTGCGGTCTTCAAGCAATGCTTCCATTTCTGTCTGGATGGAGCCAACCACAATCAGTCCGCCTTTTGAATTGCCGCGGTTGAGCCGGTCCACTTCTGCCTGCAGCAGAGATGGGAAACCATTGAGCGGCCCCTGGTAGCAGTACTGAAATTCATCGATGACGACAATCGCTCCCCTGTGGCAGAGTGAGCCGATCACAGTCGCGATTCCTTCCAGGTCTCGCACGTCATCGAGCCCGACAATCTCTTGATCCGGATTCCATCGTCGGGCAGCGCGCCTGAATACGCTGGCGGTGTCCGAAACACTGCTGTCGGGTAGTTGAAACAATAGCGCCAGCCGCAAACTCGGATCGTCACTCCTGATTGTGGTGAGCACCTGGTTGATGAGTGCCGTCTTTCCTATCCGGCGTCGCCCCCGTATGGAACCGAAGAACCAGCGTCCCTTGCGCATATGTTCGAGGAGTTGCCCCGCTTCTTCCCGACGACCGTAGAATGACCATTCCGCGCCCATACCTATAAGATAATTTATTTTTTCTAATTGTCAATATCGTTAGAGAGTGGCATGCTTGCGAAGTCACGATCTAGAATTATCGCCCCAGGAGACAGGCAATGACCCGAGTAAAGACGCATCCCGGCAGCGTGCTGCGGGCCGAGTTGGAGGCGAGAGGCATGAGCGCGAACCGGCTTGGGCTCGCCATCCGAGTACCCGCCAACCGGATTTCCGCCATCCTGCGCGGCCAACGGGCGGTCACGGCCGAGACCGCGGTGCGCCTTCGCCGCTTTCTTGGAACCGGCCCTGCATTCTGGATAAATCTGCAGAGCGCATACGCGATCTCGGTCGTCGAGAACGCGAAAGTCGTGTGATCGAAGGCGAGGTGCCGGCCGCCGTTTCGTGAGTGCGGGCGCTACGGGAGCGATGGCGATGAGTGTGGTTTCTTGTTGGGTGAGTTTACGGAATATCGATGAACAGGATGGATCGGATTCTTTTTCTCTATCCTGAATATCCTGTTCATCCATGTTCAAAGATTAAAACCGCCGTTTCATAAGGCGACGCTGCCTAGAAATTCTTTCACAATATCGCGGTTGCCCGAGGCGATCTCTTCTTCCGCCAATTCCCGGTTTGCCCGCAACACGAGTTGTACGGCCTCAATCAGATTCGCTTCAGCCTCTTCCAGAGTCTTACACCGCGGGCAGCGGTCTCCGCATCCCCAAAAAACACTTGCAACATGACATGCCTTGAGGCATAACGTGTTGCATGAGGTTGACTCACAGAGGATTGAGACGGTTAGCCGAACAAGACGATGTCCGATCGGTGCCGCAATCTCTTGTTCGTCGTATCCGTCGCATCTTGACGGAATTGGATGCGGCGCAATCGGCTCAAGACATGAACTTGCCTGGCTACCGGCTGCACCCGCTGAAGGGCGCCAGACACGGGCAATGGAGTATTCGCATATCCGGTAACTGGCGCATTGTCTTTCGCTTCGAGAACGGCGAGGCGGTAGACGTTGACCTGGTTGATTACCACTAGGAGAACCTGAGATGACCATGATGAACCCGACACACCCGGGCGAAAGCGTCCGCAACTGCATCGAAGAATCCGGCTTGACGGTGACGGAGTGCGCCAAGCGGCTTGGCGTGACCCGGAACAACCTGTCAAGGTTGTTGAACGGGCGGATTGGGATTTCGGCTTCGGTGGCCCTGGGGTTGGAACGCATCGGTTGGAGCAACGCGGAGTTCTGGATGAGATTGCAAGGAAACTACGCATTGGCGCAAGAGCGGCGAAGGCAAACGGCGGCTTGATAGGCGCAGACCAACCCAAAGAAGAGAACATGGATGGACAGGATACATAGGATTCTTTTTCTCTATCCTGAATATCCTGTCCATCCATGTTCAAAAACTCCTAAACCCTTTGAGCCAGCCATCGAGGCGACAGGCATGACCCCGCATCCGCTTCGCATGGACGAGCGCAACCACGTCGAGAAACCATTCCTGGATCAACTTGCCGGGTTTGGCTGGGAGATCCTCGACCTCGACAATCAGCAACTCCCCACCGATAGCCACCGCGGGAGCTTCAACGAGGTGGTGATGCTGCCCGTGCTGCGCGAGCGGCTCCAGGTTATCAATCCCTGGTTGGAGAACGACCAGATCGAAGAAGTTGTCAAACGACTCACCGCCAGCTTTCCGGGTACGGGGCTGTTGGAGAACAATCGGCACGTCTTCAATCTGCTTCTGGAGAACACCAGCCTCAGCCAGAACCGGCAAACGGGCGAGAAAAGCCCGACCGTCCATTTCGTAGATTTCAAGAATCGCGACAACAACCGCTTCATCGCCGTCTGCCAATTCAAGGTTCGCGTCCTTGGGACCGAGCACCACATCATTCCCGACATCGTGCTCTTTCTGAACGGCCTGCCGGTGGTGGTGATCGAGTGCAAGTCACCCAGGGTGAAGGACGCCATCGCGGAGGCCATCGATCAGCTTTTGCGCTACAGCGAGCAACGCGGCGCCAGCGGTGAAGGGAGCGCGCCCCTCTTCTACTACAACCAGTTCGTGGTGGCCACCTGCCGGCAGCAGGCCAAGTTCGGCACCATCACGACGCACAGCGAAAAGTATTTCTACCGCTGGGCCGACCCCTTTCCCCGGACGGTGGATGATCTGGAGCATGGCGCGGGAGGCCCAAACGATCAACAGCGTCTGGTGGCGGGGATGCTCGATCCCGGCAATCTGCTCAACCTGATTCGCACCTTCACCCTGTTCACGGTCAACGACAAGGGCGAGACCATCAAGATGGTGGGGCGCTACCAGCAGTTTCGGGCAGTGAAGCTGGCGGTGAAGCGGCTGCTGGAAGCCCAAAGTCCACGCCAGCGCAGCGGCATCGTCTGGCACACCCAGGGTTCGGGCAAATCGTTAACCATGATGTTCATGGTTCGAGAGATGTACCGCCACGCGGCGCTGGCCAATTGGAAGGTGGTTTTCGTCACCGACCGCACCCAGCTCGAACAGCAGCTTTCCGAAACCAGCGGGAACATCGGCTTTACGGTGAAAGTGGCGGACAGCATCCAAAGACTCAAGGAGTTGCTCCGGGCCGACACCTCGGACCTGGTCATGGCCATGATCCACAAGTTTCGTGAGGTGGACCTCCAAGAGACCTTTTCCGAACTCAACACCAGCCCCCACATTCTGGTCATGACGGACGAGGCCCATCGCTCCCAGTACAAGCTGCTGGGCGCCAACCTCGACAGGGCGATTCCCAACGCCACCAAGATTGGTTACACAGGTACACCAATCGACAAGACCGAGCGGGTATTCGGCGACTATATCGACAAGTACACCCTGCGCCAGTCGATCGAGGACGGCGTGACGCTCCAGATCGTCTACGAGGGGCGCACGCACAACGCCGAAGTCCTTGACCGGGGGACTATGGACACGGCCTTCGAGGACGTGTTCAGCGAGTACGACCTGCAACAACGCCTGGAGATCCTTGGCTACGGTTCCCGAGGTGCCTACCTGGAAGCGGAATCGACCATCAAGGCCAAGGCGAAAGACATGGTCGAGCATTACCTGACCCACGTGTTACCGAACGGCTACAAGGCCCAGGTGGTGGTCACCTCACGCGAGGCAGCCATCCGTTACAAGCCCCACATTGATTCGGCGCTTGGGGCCGCCGTCACAAAGCTCAAGCAGTCCAACTCCGGCAGGCTGGATCTGAAACGTCTCAAGGCGATGCGGACGGACGTCATCATTTCCAAAAGGCATAACGACTTGCCGCGCCTCAAGGCCTATACGGACCCCTCGAAGCACCAGACGAGCATCAAGAGCTTCAAGCTTTCCTTCGGGAGCGAAGACGAAGGCGTGAGCGGCGACACGGGGATTCTCATCGTCAACAACATGCTGCTCACCGGCTTCAATGCCCCCCTCGAACAGGTGATGTATCTCGACAGGGTGGTCGTGGCCCACAACCTGCTGCAGGCCATAGCGCGGGTGAACCGCATCGCCGGGGAGGACAAGAACAAAGGGTTCGTGGTCGACTACGTCGGCATCGGTCACCATCTCAAGGAAGCCATCGACGTATACGACCAGAGGGAGCAGACCGAAGTCATCGATACGCTCAGCTTCCCCGAGAAAGAGTTACGGGAGCTTCAGGACAGCCATGCCGCCATCATGGAGTTGCTGAAGAAGAACGGCCTCGACGACCTGAGCGACCACGATGCCTTCTTCGATGTCTTCTATGACGAAGACCTGCGCTTCGAGTTCATTCTGGCCTTCAAGAAGCTCACCCGGCACCTGAACCTGTTGTTCCCGGCCAGGCAGGCTCTCGACTACATGCGGGACTACAAGGCCCTGGCCGAGATCAACGTGTTGGCCGGCAAGCACTATCGTGACCAGCGCCTCAGCATGAAGGGTATCCCTGCAAAGTTGCGGGCCATCACCGATCTGCATCTGGAATCGCGTGGCATCGACGTCAAAGTGTCCCCCATCTCCATCCTTGACGAGGATTTCGTCAAAGATCTTGTCAAACGAACCCGCACCAAGACGAAGGCAGCGGAGATCGAGCACGCTATCCGCCACCATCTTGATGTGGAACTCGACGACGACCCGGACCTCAAGGCTTCGTTTGCGGAGGCGCTGGCCGCCATATTCGAGCAGTTCCGCGACAACTGGCAGAAGATCTACGAGGAACTGGAAAAGCTGCGAAGGCATATATCAAACGTGAGCAGAGAACCCACCTATGGACTGCATCGCAAGAAGCAGATGCCGTTCTTCCGCATGTTCCGGCGGGAGCTGTTCGGCGAAGACCTTGCTGGAGAAGGTGGAGGCAGATCGAAGGTGGTGGATCCGAGTCCGCCTTATGGATGGAGCGAGGACAAAAAAATCAGCTTCATGGTGGACCTGACGCAGAAAGTGTTCCTGGCGATCGAGCGTGAACTGCGGCTCACCGGGTTCTGGCAGAGCATCCCGGCCCAAAACAGGTTGAGGGCGGAAATCCAGAGGACGCTGCTGGCGCCCGACTTTGTCTCGGTCCGCTTCATCACCGAGAATCGGAAGCATTTGACCAGCCGCGCGATGGAGATTGCCAAGAGGAACAACGACGTCATCCTGTTTGCGAAGTAAGGCACTATGGATCTCCGTTACTCGGTCCAGAGATCGAACAAACGCAAAAAACTGGCCATCACCGTTGAGCGTGACCGCCGAGTCGTCGTGCAGGCGCCGGTCGATGCTTCCGATGAGTCGATCGAGCGAGTGGTGCGCGACAAGCGGCAGTGGATCTACGAGAAAACCGGGCACAGTCAGAAGTATGAGGCATTGCCGCATCCCCCGGGCAAGGAACTGGTGACGGGCGAGTCGGCGCTCTATCTGGGACGCGAATATCGGATCGAGCTGGTGGCAGGGGATGGCAAGAAGGTCCGGTTCAATCGGTACTTCCTGGTTCCGTCCTCAACGGCAGGACAGAGGAAGGGCGCCATGCGCGATTGGTACGTCGCGAGAGCGCGAAAACTGCTCTTGCCCCGCGTGGCTCGGCACGCGCGAGAGCTTGGCGTCAACTTCAAACAGGCGAAAATCGTTGACAGCCGCTACCGCTGGGGTTCTTGCACGGTCAACGACAATGTGAACCTCAACTGGCGATTGATCAAGGCGCCCATGTTCGTGATCGACTACATCATCGTGCATGAACTTGCGCACCTGATCGAGGCCAACCATACGCCACGATTCTGGAATATCGTCAGGACCCAAGTTCCGACCACGGAGAAGGCGAAAAGCTGGCTGAAGGAACACGGGCAGCTTCTGGAGCAGGACATCTAAAGACTGCGTTACCCGGATGAATCGCAGCCTGGAGAGCACTTCTCAAGAGGGTTGGTCCGGGGAGCAAATCGATGGGTTGAGCGAACCGAGTCACTCCAACTTACCTGAAAAAAACGAACAAAAGAGCGATCCACGAAGGGACACGAAGGACCTCGAAGGGCCACCAAGCGGGACGGCTTTGCCGCATCGGCAGGGCCGAAGCAGAGCCAAGGCCCCCTTGCCGCTCGACCCAGGTCGAGGAGATGGCCGAGGCTGGGGGAAGAATTGTGCGGGCGGGACGCCCGCGCTCCCGGGTGGGCTTCATCCCATGACGTCGTCGCACCCAAGGAGGTCCATCAGTCTTCGTTTTCCTTCGTGGTTCGTCTCCATTAACGGCCGGATGTTTCTCCTCTGCATGATCCACCCGCCAAGGCCGGGGCCGGACTTGTCTCGGACTTGGGCTACGACTCCCGTTCCAGCACGTAATCGGCGATCTCGCGCAGCGGCCAGGCATCGGCTCCCAGAAAATCGAGGCCGGACTTGGCATCTTCAATCCAGTCTCGCGCCTCCTTTCTGGCTGCCTCCACGCCCAACAGGCTGGCAAAGGTCACCATGTCCCGAGCCTGATCGGTATGGGTGGCCTTTCCCATCTGCAGCGGGTCTCCCGTCACATTGAGAACATCGTCAATGATCTGGAAGCCCAGGCCGAGCCCTCTGCCATAGCAACGCAACGCCCCCATCACCCTGGAGTCGGCCCCCGCCAGCAGGCCTCCGCATTCCAGTGAGGCCCCGATCAAGGCACCGGTCTTGCGCTCACAGGTCTGCTCCAGGGTCTTCTTGCTGCCGTCCCTGGCATCATTGGAGATATCCATGACTTGGCCGCCGACCAGGCCCAATGTCCCTATGGCCCGGGCCACGGCGCGGGAGGCGCCCAGCACAGCACCTTCAGGAAAACAGTTTTCCCGGTCCTCCCCCAGCAGGCACTTGAAGGCCAGGGCGGTCATGGCGTCACCTGCCAGGACGGCCATGGCCTCTCCGAAGACCTTGTGGTTGGTGGGACGCCCGCGACGATAGTCGTCATCGTCCATGCAGGGCAGGTCGTCGTGGATCAGCGAATAGGTGTGGATCAACTCCAGGCCACAGGCAGGCACCAGGATGGCGTCCTGCCTGCCGCCGGCGATCTCGTAGGCGGCGATGACCAGGATGGGGCGAAGGCGCTTCCCACCGGCAAAGATGCTGTACCGCATGGCCCGGTGGATGACACCAGGCTCCCGGTCCTCCGGAGGCAGCACCTGCTCCAACGTCCGGTCAACCTGAACCCTTTTTTCGTGCAGATAGGCCTTTAATCGATGGGACACAGCCACACCCGGATCGTGGTTCGCAAATGCTAGATCCTGCAGTGAGCCATACCACGCTTTTCCAGGTATTGCTGGTGGTATTCTTCGGCTCGGTAGAAGGTTGAGGCTGGCGTGATCTCGGTCACGATCAGGCGCGGGTAGCGGCCGGAGGCATTCAGCCTTTCCTTGGACTCCCGCGCTGCCGATTCCTGGAAGGAGTCGTGATAGAAGATGGCGGAACGATACTGGCT
Source organism: Candidatus Versatilivorator sp. (assembly GCA_965198125.1). Lineage (GTDB taxonomy): Bacteria > Acidobacteriota > Terriglobia > Versatilivoradales > Versatilivoraceae > Versatilivorator. Next base: position 4,887,629 of record CBDAOQ010000003.1, read on the forward strand.
TCCGAAATCGGGCCCCTGCCGATTCAAGGTGGTGGGGTCATGACTTTCCCAAAAGATGTCCAGCAGTTGCCCGTAGGTGACTTTGGAGGGGTCGTACTCGATATCGACCGCCTCGGCATGACCGGTGGTGTCCGTACATACCGCCCGGTAGGAAGGATTCTCCAGGGTCCCTCCCGTGTAGCCCACGGCAGTGGACAAGACCCCTTCGACTTGCCGAAAGGTTGCCTCGACGCCCCAAAAACAGCCGGCTGCAAACGTGGCCCTAGCCATAGCCATGCTCTCCTTTCTTAACCCGTTGAGATTTGCGGGCCAGGCCAGTATAGCGGATTTCCGGTCTCGGAAGGCGTTGCAGGAAGGCTTTTGGACTCGAGGCCCGCAGGGGACTATCCACAGCCGGGATAATCAACCGACGTTCTTCTGAATTGTTGTATGATCGGTGGCCGTATCCGATCCAGGGAGGAGCCATGGAAGCGGTTTGGGCGGCAGGCGGCTGCCTGGTCACCTATGTCCTTTTCTACCAACTCTATGCCAAATACCTGGGCCGATGGGTGTTCCGCCTGGACCCCGACAGACCGACTCCGGCCCACCAGTTGAGAGACAACGTCGACTATGTTCCCTGTCGCCGCAGCGTTCTGTTCGGACACCACTATGCCTCCATCGCCGGACTCTCGCCCATGCTGGGGCCAGCCATCGCGGTGATCTGGGGATGGCTTCCCGGCATGCTCTGGGTTGTGTTCGGCACCCTCCTCATCGGGGCCGTCCACGACTTTGGGGCATTGGTCCTTTCCATGCGCAACCGGGGCCTGAGCATCGGCAAGGTGGCCGAGGAGATCATCGGGCCGCGAGCCAAGTCTCTTTTCCACGTTCTAATCTTCTTCCTGGTCTGTCTGGCCATGGGCGTCTTTGTCCACGTGGTGGCCGGGCTGTTTACCGCCTCCTTTTACCCCGAGGCGGTCTTCCCGACCTTTTCCCTCATCGCCATCGCTCTGTGCGTGGGCTGGGCCGCCTTCAGGAAATCGGTCTCCGTCTGGAAGCTCACCGTCGTCGGATTTGCTCTCATGCTGCTTACCATCTGGCTGGGCCTGCAGTTTGAAAAGCCTGATCTGACGGCCGGAGTATGGGGAGTGCTGATTCTGATCTATGCCTTCTTCGCCTCTACCCTTCCGGTGTGGGCACTGCTTCAGCCGCGGGACTATCTGAACTCCTTCCTCCTCTACCTGGGTCTGGGGCTTGCCTATGTGGGTTTCTTTGTCCTGCGACCCAACTTCGCGGCTCCCATGATGGACGCCAGTCCCTCCGGCGCCCCACCCATCTTCCCCTTCGTCTTCATCGTCATTGCCTGCGGCGCCGTTTCCGGATTCCATGGACTGGTTTCTTCAGGAACCACCTCAAAACAGATTTCAAGGGAAACCGATGCGGTCTCCATCGGCTACGGCGGGATGATCGGAGAATCGTTGCTGGGCCTGATGGCTGTTCTGGCCTGCACGGCCGGATTCCGAACCATCGAGGCCTGGAGCACTCACTACCAGAGTTGGACGACTGCCGGCACCCTCTCCGAAAAGATGCGGGCTTTTATTGATGGGGCAGCCCTGTTCATCAGCCAACTGGGAGTGCCCTTTCCCTGGGCCCAGGCCTTCATCGCCCTGGTGGCTGTTTCCTTTGCGCTGACCTCGCTGGATTCCGGCACCAGACTCCTTCGCTACAACATCAACGAGATCGCCAGCGGCCTGCGCCTCCCGCTTCTGACCAACCGTCACCTCTCGTCCCTGCTGGCTGCGGCTTCGATCGGCTTCTTTGCCTTCTATGAAGTCGACGGAAAACCGGCCGGTCTTCTCCTCTGGAAGCTCTTCGGCAGCACCAACCAGGTCCTGGCCGCGCTGACGCTGCTGACCATCGCCATCTACCTCCGGCAACGCGGCAGAAATCACTGGTTCGCCAGCCTGCCCATGCTGTTCATGATCACCGTCACCGTGATCGCCATGGTCATCGAGATCAAGGGCTACTGGATCTCCAGCCAATATCTCCTGCTCTCGGTGGGCGGCGCCATTCTCCTGCTGAGTCTCTGGGTCATGCTGGAGGCCTCCATTCGCTTTCGAAAAGACAGCCTCTCTCAATAGACTTCCCTTTCCGACGCCGCCGGGTGGGGGACAACCAGTTCGCATTTTTCACAGGATAGTCACGCTGCTCGCCGGCCTCCAGGGGTTTCTGGTGAACGGAAAGAACGTGGAGATTAACGCCGGCACCGAATACACCATCTTCGTAGACGAAGCCCGGCCGATTAGGCTAACCCATCTTTAACAAGGCTTCCAATCACACGCTTATTATCAACAGGTTACAAAGGCAGAAACGCGCAAGTGGCACTACAAACGCGTTGAAACTGGCGATTGGGGGGGAGTCAGACGATCATCTTGCGGACCCCTCCGGGAGAGGGATCGATGCCCAAGGCGTCGTAGATGGCCTTCTGATCCGTCTCTGCCCGAGTGGCCTTGCGTACGTGCAAGGTCCGCCCGTCCCCACGCCGGAAAGTCACCGTGACCCGCTGCTGTCCTTCCAGGATGCGCCGCAGCGTGGTCCAACTGGAGGGGTCGCCCCGCTGCTTGAGGCGTTTGCGGATGACCTGCACCAGTTGATAGGCGATGACCGTCAGGAACAGGTGGCCTTCCGACCGCACCGGCTTGTGATGGTAGATGGGGCGCAGACCCAGTTCGGATTTCAGGGAGCGAAACACCGCTTCCACGTCGGTGAGAGTGGTGTAGGTGCGCCACAGGCTCTCCTCATCCCAGTCGGTCTGGTTGCTGCGCAGGCAGTAGACCCCCGGATGGGTGGCCATCGAGCCCTGGCGGGGGTGGTGCTTCCAGGTCAGGGCCGTCGCCTTCTGGCCGCTCTCGTCGGTGAGGACCTCGATGGTGTAGTGTTGAGCCACCCCGCGGCTCTTCTCCTTCAACCGCCCGATCCTCTCCCGGACCTTCTCGATGCCTTTGTGAGACCGCGGCCGTGAGAGTCCCTGGGAGAGTCGGGTCAGCCCCTGCTCGAAACGCCGGCTGAAGCGCTCGAGGATGCCTCGCTCCTTCTGAGCCCGCTGCTGGGAGCAGCAGTAGAGACGCACTTCCCGGCCGTCGTCGGAGACCTTCTTGTGGAGCTGTAAGGTGGCTTTGGAAGCCGTCTCCACCGTCACGGCCGCCTCAGGGTCGAACTGCCGGTGGCCTTGGCGGCTGGCCACCAGGTAGCGGTACCCTTCCTCCCTCAACCACTGGATGCGATCCTCGGTCGCCACCCCCCGATCCATCACCACCAGCGCCCCCCGGGGCGCCTCGAGCGCCTCCAGCATCCCGGCCAGCGTCTTGTGCTCATCCACCCGGCCGGCAAAGACCTTCGAGCGGCGCACAAACCCGGCCCCGTCCAGCACCAACCCCAGCGTCAGCAGCCGACAGTCGCTGCGCTTATCCTTCGAGTGCCCCCGCTGGGCCTTGGGTTGACGGCTGGCCGCCCCTTCAAAGAAGGTGTTGGTCAGATCGAACAGGGTGACGGTCGGCTGCAGATCGAACAGGCCCATGGCCCGGGTGAACAGGCGGGTCTCGATGGCCTGGCGGTGTCTCATCAGCGCGTCTGAGGCGCGATACATCTGCATCAGACTCAGGGTCTGAAAGTCGAAGTCCAGCAACTCGCCCAAGCCGCTGCGGCGGCCGAGCCAGCCCCAGGTGGCCCGTTCCGAGCCGGGACGGGCCAGACGGCCCACAATAGCCCCCACCGCCGCCGCCCGCATCGGTCCATTCAGCCCCAACTCACCCAGCAGGTCCCCCAACCCCAACTGCTCCAGCGCCCAGCAGCCCACCTGCTCCACCCCCACACTGCGCGGACGGGTCAACTCCACCGAATCCACCTCGACCGTCTGCAGATCCTCTGACGAGGCCTCCCCACCGGCGCCGGTCACGTCGGCTTCGCCCTCAAGCAAGCGCTCGGCCATGCGTTGGGCTTCCTCCTCCAACTGGGCCGACCCTTCCGGCCACAGGGGCAACTGACCGCTGAGGATCTGATCCAGGCGGCGGCACAGCAGGGGCCAGTCGTCACGGGGGATGGCGAAGTGGCGTCCGAGGTTGAGGAGGGTCTGCTGGCGGACCTTGCCTGAGACGCGATGGGAGCGGACGAGGCGATGGGTGAAGTAGGTCTGGCCGGAGGAAGTGGAGCGGGTCTGGGTACGTCGGATGAACATGGGAGGGACCCTACCAGAGGGGGTCGAGGGGGTCAAGTCCCTCCCATACGATTATGGCACTACATTCAGTCCTCCAACCAAGAATCAACAACTTACAGGTGATTTTGGGCCAAAATGAGGGTAAAATCCCCTAAATTGCCCGTTCCTATGTTAAAGATGGGCTAAGATCTCAGGGCCATTGACAACTGCCAGAAGACGAATCGACATGGATAAAGTTTTCATTTACTGGGACAATTCAAACATTTTTCTTGAAGCTCAACGCTTTGCTGAGGAGCGCAACGAAGGACCCACCGCCCGCTTTCGCGTCCGTACACACTTTGACAACATTCTTCGCCTGGCTCATGCAGACCGACCCGTAGAAAGAGCGATTGCGGCCGGCTCAGTACCACCGGAGATGCGTCAGTTGTGGAACAGGATGGAGCGCAATGGGGTAACAGTGCAGCTGTTCGACCGCGGCAACCAGGAGCGAAGTGAACAGGACATGCCCGATCGATTGCTCCAATTGCGTATGCTGGAGGACGCACTCGACTACAACGGTGATCCCGGTATTGTGGTGCTTCTAACTGGCGACGGCGCAGGCTATCTTGAGGGTGCGGGCTTTCACAGCACGTTGGAGCGAATGCACAAACGAGAGTGGCGGGTGGAAATTCTTTCGTGGGGCCGCTCCTGCAACCAGCGGATGCGCAGGTGGGCGGAAGAGAACGGTTTGTTTATTGCATTGGATGATTTCTACGATTCAATAACCTTCATGGAGCCGTCTCGACCTGGGCACGAGCTTGCTCCCTATCGCCGTCCGGCCCATTTAGACCTATCACGTAGACCAACGGCATAACAGAACCTGTTGATAATAAACGTGCGTTCGGAAGCCTTGTTATCGCCATAAAGATGAGCTAACAACTCTCCCCAGGCGCGAACTCGGGCGTCGAGCCGAGCTGTAAAGCAGCGGCGGCGCATAGCCGTGGGCGTCAGCCGGGGTCAGGCTATTGGAATGCGGGTTGGGTGCGGCGTGCGGGCTGGAAGGGTACGTTCGGCCTGAAGGAACTACTGATCGGACGGAGGCTTGTCGCCGGCCGGCTCGGTTTGCAGCTTGGCTTGAGCCTCACGAGCCTGGTCGGCCATCTCGACCAGGTCTTCGATGGTGCGCAGGATGGGCAGGATCAATTGATTGCCGCTCAGCCGCGAACCGCCGAAGGCCACGCCGGCCGGATTTTGCTTGGTCACCAGAATGCCCAGCGGCGCTCCCTGGGAGTCGTAGACGATACAGCCCAGGTTGCCGGAGAGAGCGGCATCGCAAACGTAGAACGGGCGGGGGCCCTTGACCCTGGCTTCCACGCGGCCCAGATGGAGCCGGATGGCCCGATTGCCGATCTTGCCCAGACGGCCGACCGCAAAGACCGGATCCAGCATCTGAGGCTGCCGTTGGCTGGCTTCCAATACCACCGCCTGGAAGGAACCCTCAGCCTGACGCGGCTTGATGAAGATCATGTCCAGGTCGCTGGCCTTCAGGATAACTTCAGCGTCCACCTCGGTTCCATCATCCAGAATGAGTGTGGTCTCCTTGAACTCCGATTTGATATCGGCTCGGGTCGCGGCTCGCATCATGATGGTCGGGTCCAACGCCGAAGCCGATGCGACCGTCAGCCCCGAGCTATCTATGATGGTGCCGTTGGTTTCTATCTTTCGTTCCTGGTCCCGACTCTGACCTCGTATGGAAAATTCGATGCCCATGACGACCCGCACCGTGACCAGCGCATCCTTCGATCTCTCTGCCACGGCTCGAGCCGTTTCCCGAATATCGGCAGCATGGGCCAGGCTCGCCAGGAGCAACCCGATGACCAGATGTAAGCAGCATTTTAGCGAGCAGGAAAAGATGATCATGGCTCCACTCCATCCGATGCAGCGCCGCCATTGCCCTGGCTCCAGCTGGGCTGCAACTCCAGAAAAAGAGTATAAATGCCCCGCTTGACAAACAGCGGGATGTTGGCTGGCTTCCGGTTACCGGCCTCCTCCAGCCAGGCCTCCAGATCCTGCACTCCCTTGACTTCATGGTGATCAACCGCCTTGATGAGATCTCGAGCCTTCAATCCAGCCACTGCAGCCCATCCCCCCGCATCCACTTGAGAGACGACGGCCCCGCTTTCCTCCTCCGACCATCGATTGGCGACGCGGTCCAGATAGGAAATATCCCTGGCCTTGAATTCGAATAGGAGATCCTCGTAAACCTGCAGCTCTCCTTCCGGGGTGGGCATGGCTACCAGGTCGGCACTCAGCATGCTCGTCTCTCCCGACCGTATCACGGTAAATTCGGCCTGGCTGCCGACCCGGTAGGCACGAATCATGGTCTTGAACACCTCGGCGTCCTGGGGTTCGGAGGCCTCAATGGGCTGGGAATCCACATGAGTCAGGATATCGCCCACCTTGAAGCCGGTGGCTTGGGCGGAGCTTTCGGGATAGACCTGGGTAATTCTCACCCCCTTCTTGCCCGGAAGGTCGAGGGCTTTGGCCAGCTTGCGGGACAGCACCTGTGTCGCGACCGGCAGCCAGGCCTTTCTGGCTTCCGCAGGCGGCCTTTGCGGGCGCCTCAGACCCACTTCCACCAGCGTCAGAAGCCGCTCGGACCGCCGATCGAAAGCTACCGTCACCGGGACGGGTCCGTCCTTTCCCCGACAGATCTCGCCGGTCAATAGATTGAAGGGGCGGACTCCCTCCACCGCCTTTCCGTCGACCTCCACGATGACGTCGCCTGGTCGCAGACGGGGCACGGCCTTGTCTGCTGCACCCCCGGGTCGAATGCTGCCGACCAGCACGCCCTTCAGGTTGGGGCGATGCAACTCCTTGGAATCCAGAAGGGTCAAACGCCTGAGGGTCATTCCCCACTCCCTGGCCTCGACTTCCCTGCCCCTGGCGTCATCGCGCAACCGGGGCGTAATGCTCAGGGAATGTTCCATCTGCCCCCGCTTCACCTTCACCTGCATGGGCACGCCCACAGGTTTGGAGAGCAGGCGGCGAATCAAGCCCGGCATTTCTTCCTCGAATTTGACGCGGACCGGCTCGCCGTCAATGTTCAACAGGATGTCCCCCGCCCGGAGTCCGGCCCGTTCCGACGGAGAGCCCGGCAGCACTCCCGACACCAACGCCCCCTGGTCCCCAGCGGCCGCGCTGCCGTTTTTCAACAGCGGCTGAAAACCGGCGCCTACCCAGGCCCGGCGGACCCGGCCATGCTCGATCAGTTCCCGAGAGACCGGTTCGGCCAACTCGCTGGGAATGGCGCCGCCCAGGCCGAGCCCGATCTCGTTGATACCCACGATCTCACCCCGCAGATTCACCAGCGGTCCCCCGGAGTTCCCCGGAAAAATGCCGGCGTCGTGTCCGATCCACTTGACCACAGATCCGACGTTCTCCCCATCCAGCCGCAGGGGAGCGCTCATGCGCTTGGGAATCATCATGTCCTTGTTGGAAACCACCCCGCGTGTCACCGACTGCGAGATCGCCAGCGGACACCCCATGGCCAGGACCGGTTCTCCCACCGCAAGGGCCTCCGAGCTGCCAAATCGGGCGATCGGCAGAGGCCCGCTGGCGGCGTCCCGGGAAGACATGTCCAACTTGATCACGGCAATATCGGCCAGGGCATCGGTCCCCACCAGGTCGGCTTCCAGCTCTTCCCGAGTGGAGAGGACGCAACGAATCGAGGTCGCCTTGCCGGCGACGTGGTGGTTGGTGATGACATAGCCTTCAGGGGAAATGATGACCCCGCTCCCGGAGGACTCGAACTTCTGCCCCCTCCCTCGCCCGTGCCGCAGAGACAACACATAAATTTGAACCAGGGCCGGATAGACGGAATCAATGGCCCGCCGAACCTGCTGCTCGATCCCCGGACTTCCGCCCGGTCCTGCGACCGCCGGAGGAGATGCCAGCAGGGCAGACACCACCAACCCTATCAACCCCGAGATTCCCTTTTTCCTTCGATCAACCATGCAGCCCCTCCCGGGGCATCCACCCGCCGCTGCCTTGACCGCTGTTTCCGGGTCTCCGGATCAGTACCTGGGCACGGAGGGATCCACTTCCTGAGACCAGCGGTCGATGCCTCCGGTGAGATTCTTCACATTGGTAAAGCCGGCCTTCAGCATCTGTTCCACGGCCTTGGCGCTGCGTCCCCCCATCTTGCAGTGGACCACGATTTCGTCATCGGGATTCAATTCCCCCATCCGTTCGCCCAGTTGTCCCAGCGGGATCAGAACGGAATCGGGCAGGCTGCAGATGTCATATTCATGGGGTTCCCGAACATCCAGGATGATGGGCTTGCCGCCCTCGTCCAGCACGGTCTTGAGCTCTTTGGGTGTCATTTCGTCGGACTCCTCGGGCGCAGTCGCCCCGGGCGCGGGCTGAGGCGCAACGCCGCAAAATTGTTCGTAGTCAATCAACGCCTTGATGGTGGGCTGGTCTCCGCAAAGAGGGCACTTCGGATTCTTTCGCAGCTTCAGCTCCCGAAACTTCATCTCCAGCGCATCGTAGAGGACCAGACGGCCCACCAGGGACCGCCCCTTGCCCAGAATCAACTTGACGGCTTCGGTGGCCTGAACCAGTCCGATGATTCCGGGGAGGATTCCCAGGACTCCCCCCTCGGCGCAACTGGGAACCAGTCCCGGGGGCGGCGGCTCCGGATAGAGGCAGCGGTAGCAGGGACCGTGTCTGGCGTCGAACACGGAAGCCTGGCCCTCGAATCGAAAGATGCTCCCATAGACGTTGGGCTTGTTCAGAAGCACGCAGGCGTCGTTCACCAGGTAGCGGGTGGGGAAGTTGTCGGTTCCGTCGATCACTATGTCATATTCGGGAATAATATCCAGGGCGTTCTCCGACGTCAGCATGGCTTCGTAGGTCTCCACCTGGACATTGGGATTGATAGCCAGGATCTTTTCCCGGGCGGAATCCAGCTTGGGCCGGCCTACATCCGCGGTGCCGTGAATGACTTGCCGCTGCAGATTGCTGAAATCAACGGTGTCGAAGTCCACCAGCCCCAGCTTCCCGATGCCGGCGGCTGAAAGATAGAGGCCCAGGGGAGCCCCGAGCCCTCCTGTCCCGATGAGCAGAATCTTGGCGGCCTTCAGCTTCTTTTGGCCCTCCATACCGACTTCCGGCATGATGATGTGCCGGCTGTATCTCTGGATCTCATCCTGGCTGAGGTCCAGGCTGTCCGAAGCAGCCTCGACGGCGCGGAGGTTTCCGCCGGCTATGGAGGGCACAATGCTCACAACGTCCCCTTCTTTCACAGGTGTCCGGTCTTCCTGCAGATATCGGACATCCTCGTCGTTGATGTACACGTTGACAAAGTTTCGGACTTGCCCCTCGTGGTTGAGCAGGTGTGGCTTGAGCTCGGGAAAACGCCGGACCAATCCATCGATGACCTCACCCACGCATTCGCCGCTCAATTCCACCTCATCCCGATTACCTGTGAGATGCCGCAGTGCAACCGGCAGGAGCACCTTCAAAGCCATATCTCCTCCTCAGGGTTCATCCCCCACACTCGCTGACATAGTATAGCCCGCATTTCCCACCGGGTTGCCGCCTACATCCTGTAAAAACAGTTTATCTTCAGCATCCTCTTTGCCCTATTTTGAGGCTTGCCGTTACAGACGGCGCTGGGCTCGCCCCCGGGCAAGCATGGGGGCAGCCAGCCTTTCAACAATATTTCCTCCGCCCGATTGTCATCTCCTCCCTGCCCTGACTCAGTTGGATAGGATCTCCTCGGGGCTGAAACAGGACCGGTCGTCAGCCAACCTCCAGCAGGTCATGGCCCCGGCCCTCCCCCGGGAAACCGAGACAATCAGGTAAGAGTAGAAGGGCCAGGCATGATCCAGGTCAAACCGGGAGGGCCGGGCCTCGGCATTGGGATGGGAATGGTAAAAGCCCAGCACATCCATGCCTTTTCCCCGAGCCCGCTTCTCGGCCTCGAACATGGTCCGGGGAGAGATCAGAAATCGGTTGTGCTGCTCGCTCTCTTTCCGTGAGTTCTCGGCGGGCAGCAACTCCAGGATGTGCTTGGCTCCCTGAACCAACCGCCCCAGCATCAGGCCACAGCACTCGTTGGGATAAGTGGCCTCCCCGTGCGCCTGAATGGCCCCGGGATGCTCCCGCATCAGTTTAACCGCCAACCTTGCCGACTCCCCAGAACCGCTCATTCAAATATTTCATGCCTCCGTCACACAGGACCGTCACCACAACACCGGAGTCCAGGTTCTTGGCAATCTCGACAGCCGCCACCACATTGGCCCCCGCCGAGATACCGACCAGAAGACCTTCTTCACGGGCCAGCCGGCGAACCATCTCCTGAGCCGCTTCGGTGGACACCTCCAACTGCCTGTCGGCCAACCGGCTATCGTAGATCGGCGGGACGATCGAGGAAGGCATGTGCTTCATCCCTTCCAGGCCGTGCAGAGGCGAGTCCGGCTGCATGGCGACACACTCGATGCCGGGATCGAATTCCTTCAGCCTCCGAGTGGTCCCCACAAACGTGCCGCTGGTTCCGAGTCCGGTGACGAAATGGGTCACCCGCCCGGCGGTTTGCTCGTAGATTTCGACGGCCGTACTCCGGTAATGAGCTTGCCAATTGGCCGGATTCGCATACTGATCCGGGTAGAAATACAGGTCCGGGTTTTCCGAGTACAATTTTCTGGCTGCCCGAATGGCTCCGTCGGACCCCTCTCTGCCGCCGGTCAAAACCAGCTCGGCGCCGTAAGCCTGCAAGATCTTGAGCCGTTCCGGGGTAACGTTTTCCGGCATGGCCAAACGCACCGGAATCCCCCTGACCGCCCCGATCATGGCATAGGCAATCCCGGTATTGCCGGAGGTGGCGTCCAGCAGGATCTTTCCCGGCCTGAGGTTTCCGGCACGCTCGCCCTGCTCGATCATCTCCAGAGCGGGGCGGTCCTTGATCGAGCCCCCCGGATTGAACCATTCCGCCTTGGCATAGACGGCCACATCGGGTCCCCCTGCCCAGACCTGCTTGAGAGGAATCAGGGGGGTGTTGCCGATCGTATCCAGAACAGCCGTTGCTCCACCCGCTTTCAGGGTCTGGGGCTTCATAGGCAGCACCTTAACCCGCCTGCAATCCAACGCCGACAGTCGCAGCCACGTAGACTAACATGATCGACACGGCTTCACAATCTCCCCACGAGAAGCTCCCACCACCCCTGGTTTGCCTCTAGCCCGAATTTCACGCCAAGGGCAGGACGCATCGGTTCTTGGAATCTGTTAACATATTCTTAAAGCGGAAGTTAACGAGATTCTTGGACCAGAAACGATACGTACACGGTGTCATAGTAGACCGCTCGAGTTTGAGGACCACCGCCGCCGCCTCTTGGTGGCGAAGAAACTCATTTTCTTTTAGTTTTTCTTCGTGTCCCTTCGTGGTCCTTCGTGCCCCTTCGTGGATATCTTTTTGTTTTTCGTGCCCCCTCGTGGATTGAGAGCCGAGGTTACCGACCATTGGTCCTGAGGTAGTGTCCTCTGCTATACTGGGGTCCGTTCGACTCCCTCCACGGCAGTACCGCCTCCCTTGAAAAACTCCGATATCCGCCTGCCGGCAGGAAACTCCGGCGGTGAGGCAGGTCGCCGGGCATCGAAGGTCGAGTCCGCATTGCGAGTCGCTGATGGAGGAAGTGGATGGATGAAGAGATTCTCTCCTGCCTGATGCTGGATTCGGTCAAGGGGCTCGGCTGCCGGGGCGCCCATCGGCTGATCGGTGCCCTGGGATCACCCCGGGCGGTGATCCGGGCTACCCCGGACACTCTCACCCGCCTGGGACTTCCAGAGGGTATCGCCAGATCCCTGGCGTCGAAACAGGCTCGCCTGCGAGCCGAAACGGCACTCCACCAGTGCCGGCAGCGCCAGGTAACCGTTCTGACCCTCCAGAACCCCCTTTACCCCCCGCTGCTCAAGGAAATTTTCGATCCACCGATCGTCCTGTTCGCCGACGGAGACCTCTCATGCCTGACGCTTCCCTCGGTCTCCATGGTGGGCTCCCGCAGGGCCACCGCCTACGGCATCAATGCGGCCGAGAAAATTGCCTGCGACCTCGCGGGTTGCGGACTCCTGATCACCAGTGGACTGGCACGGGGCATTGACACCGCCTCTCACCAGGGAGCATTGCGGGGCGGAGGACAAACGGTGGCGGTCCTGGGCTGCGGCCTCGATTCCATCTACCCGCGCGAGAATCGGTCCCTCGCCCGGCAGATCAGAGCCAACGGCTGCATCCTGTCCGAGTTTCCAATGGGTACGAGCCCCCTGCCGCAGAACTTCCCCATACGAAATCGCATCATCAGCGGCATCTCCTGGGCCACCTGCCTGGTGGAGGCCGCCCAATCCAGCGGCTCCCTCATCACAACCCGCCTGGCTCTGGATCAAGGGCGGGAGGTGTTGGCGGTGCCGGGAAACATCACCTCCAAGACCAGCTATGGCCCCAATCTGTGGATCAAGGAGGGCGCTAAACTGATTCAGGATTGGCGTGATATCGTGGAGGAGCTGCCCTCGGACATTCGGGAGCGGCTGCGGGTCCCAACCGGCTCCCAAAACGCACCGCCACCGTCGGAAATACTGACCGACAGGGAGCAAAAGGTGCTGGCATCATTGAGTGCCGACCAGGCCATACCCATAGATCAGCTCCTGGAATCGACCCGGTTGACATCATCAGAACTTTTGTGCACCCTTTCGGAGTTGGAGATGAAAGACAGGATTCGACAGTTCCCCGGAAAGGCCTTTCTGAAGCGCTTATGAACCGCTCTCCCTCTCGGAGACAGGCCACTCGGAGACATGGCTCCCTCAAATATCGGTAAAGCTCGTGCCAAAATCACTGGTCATTGTCGAGTCCCCCGCCAAGGCGCGGACGATCAACCGCTACCTTGGCAAGGACTTCCGTGTCGAAGCTTCCATGGGACACGTGCGGGATCTTCCCAAGAAAGCACTGGGAGTCGATCTGAAAAACCGATTCCAGCCGACCTATGAACTGATTCCAGGCAAGGAAAGGGTCATCAGAGCCCTCAGGTCCGCGGCCCGCGGGGTCGATTCCGTCTACATCGCCACCGACCCCGACCGCGAAGGGGAAGCCATCGGCTGGCACTTGTCGGAAGCATTGTCGGAGTCTGACGAAAAGCACAAATTCTTTCGAGTTCTATTCAATGAAATCACTCAAAAAGCCATTCGGCAGGCCTTTGATCGTCCCGGGGAGATCGATTCCCGCCTGGTGGATGCCCAACAGGCCAGACGGATCCTCGACCGCCTGGTCGGATACAAGATCAGTCCCCTGCTATGGCGGAAGGTCCGCCGGGGGACCTCGGCCGGCCGGGTCCAGACGGCTGCCGTAAGACTGGTCGTCGAGCGCGAAAGAGAGATTCAAGCCTTTGAATCCAAGGAGTACTGGACCCTCACCGCCAATCTTTCGGCTTCACAACCCCCTTCCTTCGACGCTCGCCTTCAGAAATTCGAGCGCAAAAAGATCGAGGTCACCAACGAAAAGCAGGCGCAGGAGATCGTCGGAGGCCTGGATGGAGCCTCATTCACCGTCGAGAGCGTCACCACCAAGGAAAAGAAACGGAATCCGGTCCCCCCGTTCATTACCAGCAAGCTTCAGCAGGAAGGGGCCCGCAAGCTGCGGTTTCCGGTGAAAAAGACCATGGCGGTGGCTCAACGCCTGTACGAGGGGATTGAACTGGGGCAGGAAGGCAGCGTCGGCTTGATCACCTACATGCGTACCGACTCCCTTCGGGTTTCCAACGACGCGCTGAACGAAGTGCGAACCTACATTGCTCAGACCTACGGCAATCAATACCTGCCCGCCAAGGCCAAGTATTACCGCAGCCGCAAGGACGCCCAGGATGCTCATGAGGCCATCCGGCCCACCTCGGCGGATCGCCGTCCCGACGAGATCCGGAGATTTCTCAGCCCCGACGAGTTCAAACTCTACAAACTCATCTGGCAGCGGTTCGTGGCCTCCCAGATGCAAGCGGCCCTATTGGACCAGACCGTGGTGGAGATTGCCGCCGGACCCTATCTGTTCAGGGCTTCCGGCGCCGTACTGAAGTTTGACGGCTTCCTGAAAGTCTACGAAGAAGGCCGGGACGACAAGGCCGAGGAGGAGGAGCCTGCCACCTCCCTGCCCCCCCTGACCCAGGGTGAGGCCCTGCAACTGAACAAACTGTTGCCGGAGCAACACTTCACCCAGCCCCCGCCCCGCTTCACCGAGGCAACCCTGGTGAAAGTGCTGGAGGAGAAGGGCATCGGCCGCCCCTCCACCTATGCCGCCATTCTCACCACCATTCAGGACCGCGAGTACGCGGTCAAGAAGGAAGGGAGGTTCCGGCCCACTGATCTGGGGTTGGTGGTGAATGATCTGCTGGTGGCCAGTTTTGCCGATCTCTTCGATATCCAATACACGGCCCGAATGGAGAAGGAGCTGGACGAAATCGAGCAGGGCAAGATTCCGTGGATCAAGGCCTTGCAGGATTTCTACGGCAAATTTGCCACCGATCTCACTCAGGCCCGGAATCAAATGAAGGACATCAAGAAGACAGAACAAACCGGGGAGAGTTGTGAAAAATGCGGGAAACCCCTGGTGATCCGGTGGGGGCGTCACGGAAGGTTTATCGCCTGTTCCGGGTTCCCGGCCTGCAAGAACACCCGGGAGCTTGCAGCAAAGGATGGAGATCCGGCCCGCCCCGCGGAGTCTGAAAAAGAGGCCTCACAGGAATCCTGCCCCGACTGCGGCAAACCCATGGCCCTGAGAAAGGGACGCTTTGGACCCTTCCTGGCCTGCACGGGTTACCCCGAATGCAAGACCACCCGGAAGCCGGGAACTGCCGGCTCCGGCCAGCCCCCGGCCGCGCAAGCGCTGCTGGAGGAAAAGTGTCCCCGCTGCGACAACCCTCTGGCCGTCAGACAGGGGCGTTTTGGGGAGTTTACGGCCTGCAGCAACTACCCGAAATGCAAATACGTCAAAAGGCAAACCCTGGAAGTCGCCTGCCCTCAGCCCGATTGCGGGGGTGAAATCGTCGAGAGGAAGTCCCGTCGAGGCAAGACTTTCTACGGGTGTGACCAGTATCCCAAATGTCGATTCGTCCTCTGGAACAAGCCGGTCAAAAAGGCTTGCCCGCAATGCGGCGCGGCCTTTGTCCTGGAAAAGGTAACCAAGAAGCAAGGGGTCCTGCACTATTGCCATGCGACCTCCTGCGACTTCAAGGAGTCGGCCGGAATCGTGGCCTGACACGGTCCTGTCGGGCAGGCCCCATCGGTGCTCCGGCGGGAGCCGCCGCTCGAAGGGCAGGCCCATGCGGCCTCCCTGGCAGGGTCATCCTCCCGGTGCTGAGCCCGGGACCCCATTCTCTTTCCTGTTCCCACATAGGGTTTGGTTCTCATGAAATCAGTCCTGGTCATCGGAGGAGGTTTGGCAGGTTCCGAGGCGGCCTGGCAGATTTCCCGGCGCGGATTCCAGGTGCGGCTGTACGAGATGAGGCCCGACCGGAACACCCTTGCCCACAAGACGTCCCATCTGGCGGAGATTGTCTGCAGCAACTCCTTCAAATCGAACCAGCCGGGGTCAGCCCCCTGGTTGCTGAAGGAGGAGTTGAAGGCACTGGATTCCCTGCTGCTCAAGCTTGCCTATCGGCATCGAGTCCCCAGCGGCGCCTCGCTTTCGGTGGATCGGGAACGTTTCGCCGCGGCAGTGACCGGTGCGTTGACGGCTTGTCCCGGGGTTGAAATCGTGCGCGAGGAAGTCCCGGACCTGCCCGAAGAGGGTCCTGTCATTGTCGCCACCGGGCCGCTGACTTCCCCGGCACTCTCCCATTCCCTGCGAGAATTCATGGGTGAAGATCACCTGTACTTCTACGATGCCATCAGCCCCATCCTGGAAGCGGACAGCATCGACCTCGAAAAAACCTATCGGGGGTCCCGTTATGGCAAAGGGGGGCCGGACTATGTGAATTGCCCGCTCAATCGGGAAGAGTACCTGGCCTTTTACCAGGCTCTGGTCCATGCCGAATCGGTGCCTCTGCACGAATGTGAGAAGAGCCTCTATTTCGAGGCCTGCCTCCCCATCGAGGAGATGGCCCGCCGTGGGGTCGACACCCTTCGTTTCGGTCCCATGAAACCGGTCGGCCTCATCGATCCCAGAACCGGGCGTCGACCCTATGCAGCCGTACAGTTGAGACAGGAAACCCTGAAGGCCGACAGCTACAACATGGTCGGCTTTCAGAACCATTTGCGCTTCGGAGAACAGCCACGGGTGTTCCGCACAATTCCCGGTCTGGAACGGGCCCGCTTCCTCCGGCTGGGCCAGGTCCACCGAAACACGTTCATCAACGCACCCCTGCAGTTGAAAGACACCTTGCAGTCTTGCAGGAGGCCGGACCTGTTCTTCGCCGGACAGATTTCCGGAGTTGAGGGTTACGTGGAGTGCATCGCCACCGGGCTGGTGGCCGGAGTCAACGCCGCCCGTTTCGCGGCCGGTCTGCCGCTACTGTCGTGGCCTCGCGCCTCGGCCATCGGTTCGCTGCTGAACTACCTGGTGAGCGCCGACCCGAAGAACTTTCAGCCCGAGAACATCAACTTCGGCATTATTCCTCCGGTTCCCGCCGGCACCGCCAAGATCGGCAGAAAGGAAAAACGTCGACTTCAAACCGAGATTGCCCTGAAGGAAACCTCCCGGTTGGCCGATGGCTTGTCGATGTCGGATTGAACTGACCCGACAGCGCCAGAGGCTGGGATGTCCGGAGAGTCCTGAAACTTGAATACCCAATTAGCCGGGCCCCCGCCCCCACACGGGGCGGATCATTCGAGAGCGAAACAGGATTGTTTCAGACAAGTCCCGCCCCCGCCCTGCTGGGCAGATCATTCAAGGAAGAAACTGCCGATTGTTTTTGAAGACGAACCACGAATGAACACGAATAGACACGAAGAACGATGGACCTCCTCGGGTGCGACGACGTTACGGGATGAAAGCCCCCCGGGAGCGCGGGCGTCCCGCCCGCCCCAAAGCCTCTCGCAGTCTCGGCCCTCTCCTTCACCCGGATCGACCGGCTGCCGCATCGCAGGGAAACTGAGCGGCAACCAAAGGGACAGGATTAATAGGACCAGAGGTCGCTGCACGGGACGCTGACTGGGAATCGGGGCGTTGGGCACAGCCAAGGCCCGCCACGGGGAAGATCAATCGAGAAGGACTATAAATTGAACATGGATGCACAGGATGCACAGGATAACCAGGACGGGACGCTACGCACGAAACGCTGACTCCGGTGATGATCGCGTGCGGATTTGCGGATGTCCAGGATTGCAAGCCAGCAGTCTCCAGAAAAATCCTGTGCATCCTGTGCATCCATGTGAATCAAAAATCTACCCGTGCTTGACTTTGAGCCGGTTGCCCGCCACCCGGCGCAGGGGGTTGTTTCAGGACAAGTCCGGCCCCCGCCCTGGTGTGCGGATCATTCGAGGAAAAACGGCCGATCGTTAATGAAGACGAACCACGAATGGACACGAATGAACACAAATAGGCACGAAGACAGATGGACCTCCTTCAACCACAAGCGGAACCAAAATGCTTCTGCAATTTCGTGCCCTGGGTGTGACGATGTCATGGGATGAAGGCTTCCTGGGAGCGCGGGCGTCCCGCCCGCACAATGATGGCTGCCCGGGAGCGCGGGCGTCCCGCCCGCACCAAGCCTGGCACAGCCTCGGCCATCTCCCCCACTTGGATCAAACGGAAACGGCGCCATGGCTCTCCTTCGGCCTGGCCGCTGCTGTTCACGCCGACAGGGTGGCTGCCTGCAGCATCGCACTGAGGCTCAGCGGCGGCCAAAGTGACAGGATGCGGGCGGGACGCCCGCGCTCCCAGGAAATGCCATCCCCGCCCTGGTGTGCGGATCATTCGAGGGTGAAACAACGGGTCCTTATGCCTATCAGGAGCAGGGGCCATGTCCCGTTAGTGCGGTTGGCTGCATAATTGAACATCGATACACAGGATAGACAGGACGAGAAGCTGCTGCACAAGAAGCTGACTGGCTCGATTATCGAGTGCGCGTTTGTGGAAAACCTCAGTGTCCTTCGTGGCCCTTCATGGACCCCTTTCGAGTCTTTTCCAACCCCTTCGTGGCCCTTTGCCGTTCTTCGTGGCCCTTCGTGGATATCTTTTTGCCTTTTCGTGGAAATCTTTTCTCCCCTCCCAACCTTTGGCGGATCCCTCTTGAGCTTTCTCCAACCCCTTCGTGCCCCTTCGTGGTCCTTCGTGCCCCTTCGTGGATTTCTTTTTTTTGGCCTTTGTGGATAACCCTCAATTGTTTCAGATAGGGTAACAGGATGGACTCGGAAATCCGCCAGTTCGCCGACAACTTGATTCGCCGAAACGCCTCCGACGACACGGTGAGAAGCTACGTCAGCGACCTGCAACAATTTCACCGCTACCTGACTCCGCCGAACCCCGAAGGCAAGCCCGGGACCTTCTCCGTCCGGGAACTGGACACCCGGGTCATTCGCGAGTACCTGGGCTATCTGCACGGGCAGAAAATAGAAAAGTCTTCCATTGCGCGCAAAATTTCCACGCTTCGCTCTTTTTGCCGCTATCTCTGCAGGTGCCAGATTCTGCCGCACAATCCGGCCAAGCTCGTCCGGTCTCCCAAGGTGGCCCAGAAAATTCCAAACTATCTGACCGTTGACGACTGTGTGGCTCTGATTGAAACCCCCGATCTCAACCAGCCCCGGGGGAGGCGTGACCGCGCCGTCCTGGAGCTGCTCTATGCCTGCGGCCTCCGGGTGAGTGAACTTACCGGTCTCAATATCGGCGATATCGACTTCAGGGAAGCCTTGATTCTGGTTCGGGGCAAAGGGAAAAAGGAACGTCTGGTCCCTTTTGGGAATCACTGCCACGCGGCCCTCAAAGCCTACCTGGAGGAACGCTGCTCTGACGAACCGGGCCTGCCGGTGTTCCTCAACGCCCGGGGCTCGCGATTGACTCCCCGCTCAGTGCGCCACCTGGTCGAAAAGCACCTGCGGTCGGCCCGCCTGAACCAGAAGATCAGCCCTCATGGACTGCGACACTCCTTCGCCACCCATCTGCTCAATTCGGGGGCCGATCTGAGGTCCATTCAGGAGCTTCTGGGACATAAGAACCTCTCCACCACTCAACGCTATACCCACCTCAGCATCGGTCATTTGATGGAGCAATATGACAAGGCTCACCCCAAAGCCTGAAACCGCCGCCCCATCGCCGCGTCTGGCGGACCGGATCAGAACCAAGGCCATGGCGCTGGGGTTCGACAAGGTCGGCTTCAGCCGGGCCGGCCCGTTGGGTTCCCGGAGCGGGTTGGAGAAATGGCTGGAGTCGGGCCACCAGGGAGAAATGCACTGGATGAGCAGGAATGCCGCCAAGCGCCAGGACCCATCCCTGATTCTGGCCCAGGTCCGGACCATTCTTTCGGTAGCCATCAATTACTACCAGCCCCTCGACCACTCCGAGAACCCAGGGCATGGCAAGATTTCCCGGTACGCCTGGGGCCTGGACTACCACCAGGTGTTGAAGTCCCGACTCAAGACGCTGGCCGGATGGATTGCCGAGACCCTGCCTGCGGCCAACGGACTGTTCTATTCGGACACCGGCCCGGTGATGGACAAGGTCTGGGCCCACAAGGCCGGCCTGGGATGGATCGGCAAGCACTCGAACCTTGTCAGTCGGGATCAGGGGTCCTGGCTGTTCCTGGGGGAGATCCTGCTGGATCTCGAGCTGCCTGAAAGCGGGGAGAGCGGGAATTTCTGCGGTAGCTGCCAACGGTGCCTGGATGTCTGTCCGACCGGGGCCATCGTGGCTCCCTATGTGGTTGACTCCCGCCTGTGCATCTCCTACCTGACCATCGAGCTGCGAGGACCCGTCCCCCTGGAGCTGCGGCCGCTTATCGGCAACCGGATCTTTGGCTGTGACGATTGCCAGGACGTCTGCCCCTGGAACCGTTTTGCCCAGCCCAGTCTGGAGAAGGCCTTCTATCCTGCACCCGGGAACCATGCACCGGTTCTGATGAAGCTGATGCGGATCAGCCGGCAGGAATTCTCCCAACGTTTTCGACTCAGTCCGATCCGGCGCTGCGGCTATGCCGGATTTCTGCGCAATGTGGCAATCGCGTTGGGCAATAGCGGCCTCCCGGAGACCGTCCCCTCGTTGAAG
Source organism: Candidatus Versatilivorator sp. (assembly GCA_965198125.1). Classification (GTDB taxonomy): domain Bacteria; phylum Acidobacteriota; class Terriglobia; order Versatilivoradales; family Versatilivoraceae; genus Versatilivorator. The sequence continues at coordinate 4,908,031 of CBDAOQ010000003.1, forward strand.
ATCGCGCTCCACCACCCGGAGAGCCTGGTCAGGCGCCATGGGGCCTGGGCCCTGGGCCGAATCGGCGACCGAGAGGCTCGATCGGAGCTGCTGCAGGCGACCCGGTCAGAATCCGATCCATGCGTCAGGAGCGAAATCCGGCTGGCGCTGGACAGCCTGGAGTTCAGGAGTTCCCGCAGAACAACCCGGCCACGGGTCTCCGGTTGAAACTACGGATCAGCCGTGGATTGTATTTTCCCCGTCTATAGCCCGCATTTCTCACCGGGTCGCAGCATACATTCTGCAAAGACCTTTTGTTATTAACAACTTGTTGGTGTTATTTTGACGGTTTGCAGTCCCCCCGGTGAGAAATGCGGGCTCAACCGACAATGCCGTGACGCGCCAACGCGGAGGCCAACCATGTCTTCTTCTCAAAAATCCTTGCGCATCCTGGTGGCTCCCAACGCTTTCAAGGAGAGCCTTTCGGCCATGGATGCGGCAGCAGCCATCTCCCGGGGACTCCTCAAAGTGCTTCCCGGGTCCAGGATCACTCAACTGCCCATTGCCGATGGCGGAGACGGAACGCTGGAAGCCGTTGTCGAGGGCACCCATGGGAAAATCCTTCGGGCTCGCGTCCTCCATCCGCTGGGAAAGAAGATGCTTGCCCAATATGGCTTGACGGGCGACGGGAGGACTGCCGTCATCGAAATGTCGAGAGCTTCCGGACTGGCCCTGGTCCCGCCCTCGCAGCGCAATCCCATGCTGACCACCAGCTACGGCACCGGACAGTTGATCCATGCCGCGCTCAAACGCGGGGTGAGAGACATCATCCTGGGCATCGGGGGGAGCGCCACCGTCGACGGCGGCATTGGCGCACTGCAGGCGCTGGGATTCGGATTTTTCGACCGTCGGGGCAGGCCGGTGGGTTGGGGCGGCAACGGCTTGAAGTCGATCGCTCGGATCGATATGCAGAAGATCAACCCCTTGCTCGAGCAGGCACGGATCCTGGTGGCCTGTGACGTGGACAACCCCCTGGTGGGCCCCCGGGGAGCGGCAGCCGTTTTCGGCCCCCAAAAGGGCGCCACCCCCGGAATGGTTCGAAAACTGGACGACTCCCTTGGCAATCTGGGCCGGCTCATTCAACAGACGACCGGTCAGGATGTCTCTCTTGTTGCCGGCTCTGGAGCGGCAGGAGGCATTGCCGGAGGATTCATGGGTCTGCTGGGTGCTCAGCTACGGCCCGGCAGTGATCTGGTGTTCGACCTGCTGAAGGTCGAACAGCAGGTGGCGAAAGCGGACCTTATTTTTACCGGAGAGGGTCAGATCGACTTTCAGACACCCTTTGGCAAGGGCCCTGGAATGCTGGCCAAGATTGCCAAAGCCCATGGGGTGCCCGTGATCGGCATTGCCGGAAGTGTCGCCGGCGACGTGGGTGGATTGTTTGACCAGGGATTCACCGCGCTCTTCAGCATTGTCTCCTCGCCCCTTCCGGTCGAGGCAGCCATCCGACAGGCGGCCCAGTTGCTGGAAGCCCAATCGGAACAGGTCGCCCGGCTTCTCCGTTGCGGCCTGGACTCACCTTGAGCCAGCCCGCATTTCTCAGCGGGGAAAGGGAGCCATCAACCAACCCAGTCCCAGGGATACCACCAGAAAGGTCACGAATACGAAAACACCGTAACGCAGCTTTTCGCGGGGGGTCTCCTTGGCGGTGAGGGCGAAGACAATCGACACACAGAAGGCGAAAATCGCCACAGCCGTGAAGTGGGGAATCACCATGTCAGCGTTTGCGGCCCACGGCGATGTCGTAGGCGTTGAGGGCGGCCAGCAGGTTGAGGAGTCCGGCGACGGCCAGATAGGTCGTCCCGTAGTCGAATGACCGGTTCTCCAGGTTACCCGCGCCGTAGCCCCAAAGTTGGGCCAGAAAGTAGAGCAGTCCGTTACTGAGGTCGGCAAAGAGAAACACGAATTCGATAAACTGCTCGGCAGCCAGTGTATGCAGCTTTCCTCCCAGGCTCAGCCCGAGGCCAAACAACATAAGGATGGGAAAGGCAAACAGAAGGGAGCGTATCCACTTCCCCAGGATCAAATGGCCCAACCCCGGAAGGACGAGTCCACCGAGACAGATCAGCATTGCATTGAGCGACCTGGAATCCATCGGTCACCATTCCTTCAGGCCGGTGGGCGTCTCCCGAAAATGGCCGTGCCTACGCGAACCATGGTGGAACCTTCCTCAATAGCCACGGGAAAATCGTGGCTCATCCCCATGGACAAGACCTTCATGCCGACCGTCGGCAGATGAAGGCTTGCCAACCGATCGAACCACTGCCTCAACCGACGAAAATAGGGCCGTACGGCCTCGCCATCTTCCAGATAGGGTGGAATGGCCATCAGGCCCTGGACAGAGATGGAGTCGAGGTCGACCAGCTGCCTGGCCAGCTCTTCCAATTCCTCTTCCATCACCCCCGCCTTTTGCGACTCCCTCCCGATATTGACCTGGATCAATACCGAAACCACCTTCCGCGCCCGAGCCGACAACCGATCAATCCGCCTGGCCAAATCGAGACTGTCGACGGTCTGGATCCAATCGAAGGTGGCCACAGCGCGGTTGACCTTGTTCTTCTGGAGGGGGCCGATCAAATGATACTCGAAATCGAATCCCGCCAGACCCGCCTTCTTCGATTGGGCCTCCTGAACGCGATTCTCGCCCAGGCAGCCAACCCCGGCCGCAAGCGCCTGACGGATCCGGACGGCATCCACCAACTTGGACACGGCCATCAGCCGCACCGTCTCCGGGTGGCGACCCGACTTCAGCGCTGCATTGGCAACCGCTTCCATCACCCGCTGGACGTTTCCAGCGATGACATCCATCCCTTTGACACTCCCGCCAAACATGATCGCCGACCGAAGAGATTCGGGCTTTGACATCCGGGCCCTTCCGATCTGGCGATTCCCGCAGGATCCTCCATCCAACGGACCCGGCAGCCTCAAAAAGGGGCCATCTTACCTCAAGTCCCAGCCGATTTCCAGCTGCCCCGGCAAGCGGGCGGATGCAGTCGGCGGCGCCTTGTTGGACCCGCTGTCTTTGTGCTATTTTGCAAAGGCTCCCGACCCTGGGAGCCGGGCCCGAACCCCTATTCTCCGATGCCTCCATTCATTTCCTTCGAGGGACTTGACGGCTGCGGCAAGACCACCCAGGTGCGGCTGCTGGCCGACTACCTGGAGGACCGCGGTGTCCAGGCAACCGTACTCCGAGAACCCGGGGGCACTCCGGTCGGAGAAGCGATTCGAGCGCTGCTGCTCAGTTCCCGAAGCCAGGGGCTGCTGCCCTTGAGCGAGCTGCTGCTCTACTACGCGGCCCGCAATCAGAACCTTTGCCAGCAGATCATTCCTGCTCTGGCCGGGGGCAAATGGGTCTTGTGCGATCGTTTCGCGGATGCCAGCACCGCCTATCAGGGATATGGACGCGGACTGGATCTCTCGCTGGTTGAAACTCTCGATCGCATGGTCAACTGCGGCAGGAAGCCGGACCTCACTCTGTTGATTGACATTGAGCCCGCTCTGGCCCGGGCCCGGGCCCGGAACCGAAACCGCCGAATGGAAGTCGATGAAGGCCGTTTCGAGTCGGAATCTCTGGCGTTCTTCCACCGCATCCGGGAAGGCTATCTGCAGATCGCCGCGCGGGAACCCCGCAGGGTCAGGGTCTTGAACGGAAGCCAAACCATCCGGCAGTTGCAGAAAGAGATCGTGAGTCTGATCTCGACTTTCCTTCCAGGGGGCAGGTCCGATGGGATGGAGTGATTTTCTGGGGAATGCCCCCATACGGGACCTGATGAGGCAGAACCTTTCCCAAGGCCGCCTCCCGTCGTCGCTGCTGTTTGCAGGGATCGCGGGAGTCGGCAAGGGAACCCTGGCCCACTTCCTGGCCAAAGCGGCCAACTGCCGGAACCTTCAGGATGATTTCTGTGACGACTGCGGGAGCTGTCGCAAAATCGATCAGGGGGCCCACCTCGATGTTCGAAGCTACTCGCCCGACGGGGCCTTCATCAAGATCGGCCAGATGAGAGATCTGATTCGAGAGGTTTTTTTCAAACCCTTTGAAGGCCGGCGCCGCGTCTTTGTGATCGACCAAGCCCACCGGCTGCGGCTGGAGGCGGCCAATGCCATTCTCAAGACCCTGGAGGAGCCGCCGGAGACCTCCCTGCTCATTCTGGTCACCGACTCTCCCAACGATCTTCCCGGCACCCTCCGGTCCCGCTGCCAGCGCATTCAATTCCATCCCTTCCCTCCGGCGGAATTGGAAAGCATACTGCAGCGACGATCGATCCACCCAGCCCAGGATCTACCCCTGGTGGGACGGATCTCCGAGGGCAGCCTCGGAAGGGCCTTGAATCTGGACCTGCAGCAGTACCGGCAGGCCCGCCGGGAACTGATGGACGCAATCCGGGCCTGCACCGGCGCCTTCTCCTATCACCAGGCTCTGCAAACCACCGAACCTCTGGCCTCCGCCAGGCAAAAAGGACAATTCGATTACAAGATCGGTGTCCTTTACGATCTGCTGCGCGACCTGTTCCTGATTCGACTGGGAGCGCCCCCCGAAAGCGTCACCAACCTCGATTTGCAGCCGGAGCTGGTTGAAATCAGCTCCTCCATGACTCTCGGGCAGCTTGTGGATGCCATCGGCTCGCTCGACCACTTGATGAAGGGACTGGGGCGCAATCTCAACAAGTCCCTGGCTCTGGACCGTTTTCTTTTCAGGCTGGGCGGTGTGAGTCCCGTGACTTGAACGGTCTTCTTGGGGCTTGTGGCGGAACGGGATCCGTGCTACAGTATCTCCAATCTTGACGCTCACAGGCCATCTAAAAAGACGCTGCGGGTCAGAGTTGCGACCCAGCCGTTGGCTGGCCGAAAAGTTTCTTAGCGCCCGTCCCGAGTCCTGAAGTGATCGCAGATTTCCAAGTTCCCATCGAAACGCGGAAGACTTGAGTTGTCTTGACAGGCGGCAGTTTTGGGGCTGCCGCGACTCTGCACAGAACCCAACCGAAGCTGGGAGGAGGATTTTCCATGAATCGTCGGCTCATCCGTCCGTCGCTGTCGGACATCAAAGACAACAAGATGACCGTGCGATCGCAGAAGAAGAGGCCCTCTCCTCCGGAACAAACCAACGCCGAAAGCTTCTACTACCTGAAACAAATGCAGAACAAGACCCCCATGGTGCTGGTCTTCCACGACGGAGAACGGCTGCACGGAGTCATCGAGTGGTACGACCGCAATTGCATCAAGTTCAATCGGGACCCCGAGTCCAACCTTCTGGTATTCAAACATGGAATTCGCTACATGTATAAGGAGGATGAGGACAAAACCGCCGATGACTGAGATTGGGACGGATTTCTCGATTCCTCAGTGATCCAAACCACCCGCAGATTACGAAAGGAAGGTCCAGCATGAAGAAGTTCGGCTTGTCCATTGCGTTGCTCTGCTTCCTGGCAGGGCTCATCCTGGCTCACCCCCATATCCGCAAGACGGTTGGCGCTTCAGCCCAGGGAGTTCAGCTCAAGTTGAGCTACTTCACACTTCCCTACAACGCGGAGCACATGGCTGATGTCGAGGAGGGTTTTGTCTTCCATTGCGGCCGCGCGACCCTGGAGATCAGCGGAGAAATCGAAAGCTCGGGAGTAAAGGTGTCGACCGGACAATACGACGTCCGGGCCAAAGCCCTTACCGCCGACGAATGGACCCTGCTGCTCATTCCCAAGGCCCCGGAAGGCTCCGAAGGTCAACAGGAGCCCGGGCGGGAAATCTCCCTGGAGAGCCGATCCATGAAGGGGCAGCACTCGGCCCACCATCTGAACCTGGACTTGACCAGTGGTCATGGCAACACCGACGGGAAACTGATTCTCTCGGTGGCGTTCGGACCCAGAACGGTCGAGGGGATCCTCTCTCTTCCCACTCCGGAAGCCTGAGTCAGCCCAACTGAGGCTTGCCATGCACCTTCCACCAATCTAAACCTGCCAATCGGTCAGGCAGGTAGCGGGTTGATTTTTGTCAACAGTATCAAGGAACCCAGGTGGGTCTACCGACTTTAAAGCAGCGGCTTGAACTTCCCCAACCCCTGCTGGTCCCAGCCTGTTACGACATGGTTTCCGCCAAAGTGGTGGAGCGTTGCGGCTTTGAAGCCGTCTACCTCTCCGGTTTCGGACACTCCGCCTCTCACCTGGGTCTCCCCGACGCCGGCTTGATCTCCTTTTCCGAGATGTTGGAGCGGTTGCACCACCTGGTCCGCAGCGTCAACATCCCGGTTCTGGCCGACGCCGACACGGGATTCGGCGGAGTGGTCAATGTGCGCCGGACCGTGGAGGAATACGAGGCAGCGGGAGCCCAAGCCATCCAACTGGAGGATCAACTGATCCCCAAGAAGTGTGGACACACGGCGGGCAAGCAGTTGATTGAAGCCCCGGAAATGGCGCAAAAGCTGGAGGCGGCTGTCGCCGCCCGGCGCAGCGACCGATTCCTGGTCATCGCCCGTACCGATGCCATTGCCGTTACCGGACTCGATGATGCCCTTCGCCGGGGACAGCTTTACCAGCAGGCGGGAGCGGACATCATATTCATCGAGGCCCCAACCACCGTCGATCAGATCAAGCGGATTGGCGCTTCCTTTCACAAACCCCTCATGATCAACCTGGTCGAACGGGGCAAGACTCCCCTGCTCCCCCTCGAACAACTCCAGGCTCTGGGGTACAAAGTCATCGCCTACGCGTTGACCACACTGATGGCATCGGTCCGAGCCATGGAGCGCACCTTGTCGAAGCTGAAAGCCCAGGCCTCACCCGAGGAATATCTGGACGACCTTGCTTCTTTCCAGGAACTGGATCGACTGCTGGGATTTCCGGAGTGGCGCCAATGGGAAAACCGGTTCCGCAAGCGGAGCGGATAACCGGCGCCGGGCCCGGGACTTCCCCTCCTCCAACAGAATCCACTGACATTCAAAAAGCCTTCAGGGTACAGACTGCGTTGGGCACGCCCAGGCTTACCTGAAACAAAAGAAAAAGAGTTATCCACGAAGGGCCACTAAGAACGACGAAGGGCCACTAAGGCGTTGAGGTTAACCGCGACGGGATACCAAGGTCACGAAAGGATTATCGATTTCCGATTGTTTCACCCTTGGATGATCCGCCCCGTCGTGGGGGGCGGGGGCCCGGCTTACCTGAAACAACCCCCTGCGCCTGGTGGCTGGAAACCGGTTCATAGTCAAGCATGGGTAGATTTTTGATTCACATCGATGCACAGGATGCACAGGATTTTTTCCGGAGACGGCTGGCTTGTGTTCCCGGACATCCTCAAATCCGCACGCGATCATCGCCCGAGTCAGCGTCTCGTGCAGCAGCCTCCCGCCCTGATTATCCTGTGCATCCTGTGCATCGATGTTCAATTTATAGTCCTTCTCGATGGATCTGCCCAGTCGCGGGGGGCGGGCGCCCGGCTCGCAGGCAAACGGGAGTTTCCCAAAGGGGACAGGCCGGCTTTCAGAGAAGTCGCCCGCCGGATACCCCCCACCTCACCATCGGGACGACACCCCCGGGAGCGCGGGCGTCCCGCCCGCATGCTGTCCCTTCGGTTGCCGCTCAGTTTCCCTGCGATGTTGCAGCCGACCGCCCTGCTGGCGGGAACCGCATGGGCCCGGCCGAAGCAGAGGCAGGGCGCCGCTGCCGGTTGATTCCGGTGGAGGAGATGGCCGAAGCTGTGGGAGGATTTGTGCGGGCGGGACGCCCGCGCTCCCGGGTGGGCTTCCTCCCATGACAGGGTCACACCAACGGGACAAAAGTGCCGAAGTATTTTGGCGCCAGTTGTCGTTGAAGGAGGTCCATCAGTCCTCGTGCCTATTCGTGTTCATTGGTGGTTCGTCTTCATTGACGAACGACTGTTTTTCCTCTGAGTGATGCGCACCGTCGTGGGGGGCGGGGGCGGGACTTACCTGAAACAAACCTGGGTTCGCGTGACGCAAAACCGGTTCACGAGATTGAAACAACAGGGGTTGGAGAGGAATTGAAAACGTGCCTGAATCACCCCTGTTTCACTCTCGAATGATCCGCCCCGTCGTATGGGGCGGGGCTTGTTTGAGATCGAACACCAGGGATAATTGCTGCCGCCGCCTACGCGGCTCGGGGGATGGAGTTACCGTTTCCATGGGCTCATGCCCACGGCTAAGTGCGGACGCCGCATTCGCGGCTTACTGGAACTCCCGGGCTGGCGCCCGGGGGATTGTTATTTAAAAATCCTGTCCCGCGGCAGTGTTGTGATTTTGGGGAGAGCGGCGAAGCCGCGGTTGGCCTTGCTCACCCGACGAAACGTTTCTTACAGGCTTCCCTATAAAGCAGCGTAGCTGCGGCAGCACTTCGCCTGCAGGGCGAACCAGGAGAAGCCCGGGAGAAGTCGCGTTTAGCAGCGAAGGCGGCGAACTCTTGTGGGCGGTGGCATGAGCCCGGGGTCCTGTGAATCCCGCGCTGCCCGAGCCGCGTAGGCGGCGGATTTAGTTGCATCCTCCCAAAACGCACGACATCTCCAAAATGACGCTAAACACGACCCTTCCTCCCTGCACTCTTCTCAAGAGTGCAGCCTGTGGCGAGAAATGCGGGCTAGCTAGCTGGACTCCGGAAGAGCTCCCAGCACCGAGCGAAATGCCCGGATATGAGCCGGTGTGGTGCCGCAGCACCCCCCGATAACGTAGGCCCCTTCCTTCAGAAGCTCGGGTAAGTGGCCGGCCATTTCCTCGGGGGTTTGGGTGTAGTAGCTCCTGAGGTTGTCATCCAAACGAGGCATCCCCGCGTTGGGGTAGGCCATCACCCGTTTGGGCTCAATCCGCCTGGACGCCATCGCCTCCCGCAGTTCCCTGACCCCCCGAATGGCGTAAGGCATCCCCGTATGCTCCTCCCGTCTGGGTTCCGCACCGCAGTTGAGGCCGAGAAGGGCCACATGGTCCAGCAAGTTGTCCCCCCCGGAAAACTCGCCCGCTGAAAGGAACTCCAGCAGATCCAGGGCCGAGTGTCCCCAGTCCGTCTTGTAGGTAACCCTGCCGCTGTCACGGTCCTGGGTGTACTTGTAAGTGAGGTTGACCGCAACCGGAAGTCCATACCGGCGTGCCACATCCACGGCGATGGCCGCCTCCCTGGCAGAAAACATGGTCTCAATGCAGAAGAAGTCGACGCCACCCTCCGCCAGGGCTTCAGCCAGTCTCTGGTGGGCCTCTCTCACCAAGTGGTTGGCAATTCCAAAGCTGGTATCGCCGCTGTCGGCTTCAATGGCCCCTGGGCAGGGACCCAACGAGCCCCCGATATAGGTCTCCTTTCCGCTTTTCTCAACCGCTGCCTTGGCATGTTCCACCGCGGCTTTGGCCAGACGGTCGCACCCGTCGGGATCCTTCCCGGCCATCTTGAGGTGCAGGGTGGATCCCACAAAGGTGTTGGTGCCGATGGCATCGGACCCGGCCTCAATATAGGCGCAGTGGATGCTCACCACCTCTTCGGGGTGCAACTCGTTGGCTACACTGCTGTTGGGCAGCTCAATCCCTCTGGCAAACAGCTCCGAGCCAAAGCCGCCGTCATACAGGAGAGGTTTCGGCTGCCTGAGTCTTTCCGATAGGGGAATCATGGAGTCTCCTGCGGTGGTCCGGCGTGCCCGCGCCACCAATGATAGACGCCTCGACTGCCGGTTCACCATTGGGGTTAAAGACCCATCAACTGCCGGACATACTTGGGGGGCGGCGACCCAAAGGACAACAGGCTGTCGTGAAAGGCCTTGAAATCCTTCAGGGGTCCGTGCCTGGCTTCGTAAGTTCCTCGTATGGCATTGATTTCACGATTGCCGACATAGTAGGTCGAGAGCTGGGTCGAGGTCAGGCATGCCCTGCGCCACTTGCCGGCCGCTTCCCCTTCTTCCTGAAACCCTTCATTCATCATAAGATCCATGGCCTCTTCCCGGCTCATGCCACGGGCATGGACCTGTTGATCGAGGATGGCATTGATAATCAGCCGCAGGCGCATCTTCAACTGTTGCATCTTGACGGCCGGCCCGCCAAAGCCCTTTTCCACCATGAGTTGCTCGGCATAAGTCGCCCACCCTTCCACAAAGGGTCCGCTGGTGAAGATCGCCCGTATTCTGGTCGGCGCCCGAAACCGGTTCGAGTGGGCGAGTTGGAGATAGTGGCCCGGAGTGGCCTCATGAATGGTCAACTCCTGCAGCATATAGTCGTTGTATTCCCGAAAAAACGACCTCACCCGATGGTCCGGCCAGTCGGCAGGGGTCGGAGAGATGGCGTAGAAGGTCTCGCCCCGAGTCTCCAGCGGTCCGGGAGAATCACAGTAGGCCACGGCGACGCCCCTCTGGAACTCCGGCATCACGATGATCCGAATGGGCTCTTGGGGAACGGTCACCAATTCCTGCTGCCGGGCGAATCGGGTCACCTGCTCCAGGGACTGCCGGGCCTTGTCCACGATCGTTTCATTGTCCGGATGAGAATCGGCCAGCTTGTCGAGCACTTCCTTGACCACGGATTTCGGGTCCGGCGGCAGGCCGCGGTTATGGGGGAAGAGGCGGGGGTAGAGCCCGCTGGCGGTGGCAAACAGGTCTTTGCGGGTGCGGGTCAGATCCTGCGCGGCGGCTTCACGAATTTCCTCCAGGGACAGATCGGATTCCAGGGTGTGCCTCAGCTTGGCTCTGAACAGCCGTTCCCCCAGCCTGAAGTTGCCCCGCGCTCTGGGGAGCAGATCCCTTTCCAACCATCGGCCGTAATCCTCCAGGATCTCGACGGCTTGACCTTGAACCTGGAGGAACGATTCCTTGAGGGTGGGAACCCGGTCCAGATAGGGCTGCAACCCCTTGGCAATGAGGTGCAGGGTCCCCCGATTCTGCTGAATTGCGGTCTCGGTGTGGATCCTGGGGGGATTCCGCAGATTGGCTTTGGCAGCCGAGACCACCTCGGCAACTGACTGCAGCCTCAACTGAAGGTTGGCCATTCTTTCCGGCAAGGGCGCGAACTCACGGGCCACCAGGGGATAGACGGCACTGCCCAGGTTATAGACCATGGGATTCCACTGATATTCCTTCAAATCCTCCAGTCGAAAAATCATGGACTGAACGTTGGCCTCCAGGATCCGATAATCCACCAGATTGACGGCGCTGAGTCGAGCCGGATCCATGGTCTCAAGCTGCCGGAGAGATCGGCGTTGAAAGGCGAGGTCGCGAGCCACTCCTGCCATGGAATAGTCATTGAGGCGGTGGTCGTAGCGGTGATCTCCCAGGCGAGTGGCCCATTCGGGCCTCATGGCCAACAGTTCCTCCACATAACCTTCAGCAAAGAATTCAAACCCGGCATCCTGACCAGGCCTCCACCAACACCCGGCCCCAAGCAGCAATGCCCAAGCCGTCCATTTCTTCATGGGTCCCTCACCAAAGGCAGCCGGACCTGCTACCATCCGGACCGGGATTCCAGTCCGTTTCCTGCCGGTCCCGCCCGGGGGCGAATCCATTCCCCAAAACTGCCAGGGGATGGTAGCATAGGCGGGGTTCAGGCGCCTAACCCCTAGAGGTTGCCTCATTTACAAGGAGGACTCATGGCCAGCAAGGGCGTAAAGATCTTTGGTGTTATTCTGGTGGTTCTGTTGATTCTGTTCGGAGCCATGGTCTTTGCACTATTTCGGTTCACCCGTCCGGCCGAAATCAAAGTCCGCAATGACTCCGTACTGGAGCTCAGTATCGGCGGCGAACTGACGGACCTGCCCCCAACCTCTCCCCTGGCACAACTTACGGGACAAGGCAAGCTCTCCCTGTTCGAGATGGGACAGGTGTTACAGGCTGCCGCGGAGGATGAGCGCATTTCCTCCCTCTATTGCAGGATTTATCCCCTGCAATCGAGTTGGGGCGGGGTGGAAGAGCTGCGATCCTTCATGCAGCGATTCCGGGAATCCGGCAAACAAATCTACGCCTATCTGTCTTTGGAACTGGTCAACGACAGGGACCTCTACCTCGCATCGGCTGCCGACGAGATCCATTTGAATCAGGATGCGGCCTTGCTGGTCAATGGCCTGGTCGCCGAGGTCAGTTTCTACAGCAAGATGATGAACAAGCTGAAGGTCCGACCCGACGTGCTCCAGTTCAAGGAATACAAGAGTCCGGGAAACTACACCCGATCGAAAATGACCCCGGAAGTCCGCTCGATGTACAGGAGCCTCCTGTCCGACATTCAGCAACGCTTCAAGCAAGCCCTGAGCCGGGAGCGCCGGATTGCGCCGCAACAGTTGGACCGGCTGATGCAGAACGGCATCCAGAGTGCATCCTCGGCTCTGACCGCGGGACTGGTGACCCATCTCGGATACGAGGATCAAATTCGGGACCGCTTGAAAGTCGAGGCCCCTGGAGGAGAACCGGAATACCGATCCATTTCGGCTTCGGACTACCTGAGGGCGGTCAAGCGCCAGGACCGCCCCGCCGGACCGCACAAAGTGGCTCTGCTGGGCGGCATCGGTCATATCACGGCCGGACGCAGCGACGAGACCTGGGACAACTTCATGGGTGGAGATACCATGGTGTCGCGGTTGAGGAAGATTCGGAAGGACAACAGCGTGAAAGGCTTGCTTTTTCGGGTGAACAGCCCCGGCGGTTCGGCCGTGGGGTCCGACAAGATCTGGCGCGAGATCCGACTCATGGAAGAGGCCGGTAAACCGGTGGTGGTCAGCATGGGGGGAGTCGCCGGGTCGGGGGGCTACTACATCGCAATGGGCGCTCGCAAGATCGTGGCTCAGCCTTCAACCGTCACGGGTTCCATCGGGGTCATTTTCATGAAATTCAACCTGAGCGGCCTTTTCGATCAATGGCTGGGAATTACCGTCGACCGGATAAAGCTGGCCGAAAATGCCGATATCCTTTCTCCCATGACCTCTCTCAACCCCAGGCAGAGAGGCGAGGTCGAGGATTGGATGAGCCACATCTACGACACCTTTGTCGAGAAGGCGGCTGAAGGACGCCACCTGACTGTCGAGGAGATGGAAGGGCAGGCCGGCGGCCGAATCTTCACGGGAAGCCAGGCCCGGCAGCGTCAACTGATCGATGCGGTGGGTGGATTGAACACGGCTCTGGAACTGCTCAAGAAGGAATTGAACATTCCGCCGGAGGAAGAGGTGGAACTGGTGTTGTACCCCAAACCCAAGAGCCTGTGGCAGAGCCTGCTCAGTGCAGATTGGGCTCAAGTCTCCGGCACGGAGCCATCCTTGAAGTCGTTGCTCGGAGAGCGACTGTCGGCGATGACTCATCCGGCGCCCTGGCTGATCGTTCCCGAGCTGAGGATTCACTGATGGCCGCCCGGGGGTTCCTGTCGCCACCCTCCGGCCACGCCAGGCCTCAGGTTTCGGTGGGTTCCGGTTTCAGGATTTGAACCAGGACTTGGCTGACTCGAAGCTTTTCCACCCGGCGAACCACCAGCTTGAGGTTGTCATGGAGTGGCCTCCGCCCCTTCCGAGGGGATGTTCCGCCAGTGGTTGACCAGGTAGCCGCCCAGGGTGGTGACGTCGTGATCGCCGTTGAATTGGGTTCCGAAGGCTTCCTCCAGGTCGTGAAGCGGCGTGGATCCATCCACCAGATACTTGCCGTCGCCGAGCTTGACGATTAAAGGGGCCTCCTGGTCGAACTCATCCTGAATCTCCCCGACCAGCTCCTCCAGAATATCCTCCAGGGTGACCAGACCCAGCGTCCCGCCGAATTCGTCGACGATGACCCCCATGTGACACTTCCTTTGCAGGAAGGTTTTCAACATCGTCTCCAGCGAGGCGAATTCCGGGAAGAACAGGATCTGGCGGCAGATCGATTCCAGGTTGACCGGTTCGGTCTGAGACTGAATTTTCCAGAGCAGGTGCTTGATGTGGACCATTCCCACCACATCGTCGAGCGTCTTGCGGCAGACCGGAAACCGGGTGTGGTGATTGACCTTGGCGATTTCAAGGTTCCGGTCCAGAGACATCTCCAGGAACAGGGCGTCGATCTTGTTGCGGGGCAGCATGATGTTGCGCGCCTGCAGACTCTTCAAACTGAAAGTCCTGCGGAGAATACGCCGGCTCAACGATTCCTGGCCCTCCCCCGGATTGGATTCGGAAAGAAGCAACCGCAGTTCTTCCTCGGAATGCCCCAACTCCTGCTCGCTGGCCGGTCGAAGCCCCACCGCCTTGAGAATTCGGTTGGCCACCCCGTTCAACAGCCAGATGGCCGGATAAAACCCCTTGTAAAAAAAGGTCAACGGGATGGCGACCCAGAGCGCCGTGCCTTGAGCCCTCTGGATGGCCAGCGACTTCGGCGCCAGTTCTCCCACCACGATGTGAAGAAAGGTGATGAAGCTGAACCCGATGGCAAAGGAAAGGGAATGGACCAGCGCCGGCGAGTGAACCCCCAGCCCCGAGAGCAGCGGCCTGAGCACCTCGGCCACAAAGGGTTCCCCCAGCCAGCCCAGGCCCAGGCTGGCCAGGGTGATGCCCAGTTGGGTAGCCGACAGGTAGGCATCCAGGTGCCGGATGACGTTCTCGGCGACTTTGGCGCGGCGATGCCTCTTCCTGGCCAGGGCCTCGATCTGAGTGGAACGGACCTTGACGATGGCAAATTCGGCTGCAACGAAGAAGCCGTTCAAAAAGACCAGGAAAAAGATGGCCAGCAGCTTGAGTGAGACGCCAAGAAGGGTGAAATGTGGAGGGTCCATCGATATCTGGAAGCGAAATCTGCCAGCCCCTTTATTCTAGCATCAATGCGGTTGATCGTAGACAGAAAGTCCTCCCGCTGATGGATGCGCCTGGCTTGTGTTCCCGGACATCCTCAAATCCGCACGCGATCATTGCTTGAGTCAGCGTCTCGTGCAGCAGCCTCCCGTCCTGATTATCCTGTGCATCCTGTGCATCGATGTTCCATTTATAGTCCTTCTCGATGGATCTGCCCAGTCGCGGGGGGCGGGCGCCCGGCTCGCAGGCAAACGGGAGTTTCCCAAAGGGGACAGGCCGGCTTTCAGAGAAGTCGCCCGCCGGATACCCCCCACCTCACCATCGGGACGACACCCCCGGGAGCGCGGGCGTCCCGCCCGCATGCTGTCCCTTCGGTTGCCGCTCAGTTTCCCTGCGATGTTGCAGCCGATCGCCCTGCCGGCGGGAACCGCATGGGCCCGGCCGAAGCAGAGGCAGGGCGCCGCTGCCGGTTGATCCAAGTGGGGGAGATGGCCGAAGCTGTGCCAGGCTTGGTGCGGGCGGGACGCCCGCGCTCCCGGGTGGGCTTCCTCCCATAACAGGGTCACACCAACGGGACAAAAGTGCAGAAGCATTTTGGCGCCAGTTGTCGTTGAAGGAGGTCCATCAGTCCTCGTGCCTATTCGTGTTCATTGGTGGTTCGTCTTCATTGACGAACGGCTGTTTTTCCTCTGAGTGATCCGCCCCGTCGTGGGGGGCGGGGGCCCCACTTGTCTGAAACAACCGAAAAAAGACAAAAGAAAAAGACTTATCCACGAAGGGCCACGAAGAACGACGAAGGGCCACTAAGGCGCTGAGGTTAACCGCGACGGGATACCAAGGTCACGAAGGGATGATCGATTTCTGATTGTTTCACCCTCGGATGATCTGCCCGGCAGGGCAGGGGCCCGACTTGTCTGAAACAACCGAAAAAAGACAAAAGAAAAAGACTTATCCACGAAGGGCCACGAAGAACGACGAAGGGCCACTAAGGCGCTGAGGTTAACCGCGACGGGATACCAAGGTCACGAAGGGATGATCGATTTCTGATTGTTTCACCCTCGGATGATCTGCCCGGCAGGGCAGGGGCCCGACTTGTCTGAAACAAAACCTGTTTCACTCTCGAATGATCCGCACCGTCGTGGGGGGCGGGGGCCCTACTTGTCTGAAACAAAACCTGTTTCACTCTCGAATGATCCGCACCGTCGTGGGGGGCGGGGGCCCTACTTGTCTGAAACAACTCACTGCGCCGGGTGGCTGGAAACCGGTTCAACGTCAAGCACGGGTAGATTTTTGATTCACATGGATGCACAGGATGCACAGGATTTTTTCCGGAGACGGCTGGCTTGCAATCCTGGACATCCGCAAATCCGCACGCGATCATCGCCGGAGTCAGCGTCTCCTGCAGCAGCGTCCCGTCCTGGTTATCCTGTGCATCCTGTGCATCCATGTTCAATTTATAGTCCTTCTCGATTGATCTTCCCCGTGGCGGGCCTTGGCTGTGCCCAACGCCCCGATTCCCAGTCAGCGTCCCGTGCAGCGACCTCTGGTCCTATTAATCCTGTCCCTTTGGTTGCCGCTCAGTTTCCCTGCGATGCGGCAGCCGGTCGATCCGGGTGAAGGAGAGGGCCGAGACTGCGAGAGGCGTTGGGGCGGGCGGGACGCCCGCGCTCCCGGGGGGCTTTCATCCCGTAACGTCGTCGCACCCGAGGAGGTCCATCGTTCTTCGTGTCTATTCGTGTTCATTCGTGGTTCGTCTTCAAAAACAATCGGCAGTTTCTTCCTTGAATGATCTGCCCAGCAGGGCGGGGGCCCGGCTTGCCTGAAACAAAACTTGTTTCACCCTCGGATAATCCGCCCCGTCGTGGGGGGCGGGGCCCGGCTTGTTTGAAACCAAATGTAGATTTTGGATCGCTTCAAACGCGGACCCGATCATCGAGCCAGTCAGCTTCCTGTGCAGCAGCGCCTTGTCCTGTTTATCCTGTCTATCGATGTTCCTGATCGTTGATTCGTGTTCATTCGTGGTTCGTCTTCATGAACCATCGGCTGTTTTTCCTCGAATGATCTGCCCGCCAGGGCGGGGGCCCGGCTAAACACGAACCTCGCTCCCTGCACTCTTCTCAAGAGTACGCCCCTCGGTGAGAAGTGCAGTCCTGCATCACGGCCGCAAAGAAACCGTCCGATCGGTCCTGGAGGGGCGACAGGCGAAAGAACCCGTCCTGGCGGCAATAGTGCTTCACCCTGTCATCGGACGGAGTCTTCAGCCGGAACCCGGGGTGGCTTGACAGGAAGCGCTCCACTACCTGTTCGTTCTCCTCCGGCTCCAGGGAGCAGGTGGCGTAGACCAGGGTTCCGCCCGGCTTCATCAGGCCGGCGGCGTTGTCCAGGAGACTGAGCTGCAGCCCCGCCAGCCTGGTGAGATCCCCTGCTCTCAGGCGCCAGCGGATTTCGGGATTGCGTTGCAATGTCCCGGTTCCGGAACAGACCGCATCCACCAGAATCTTGTCGAACCTCACAGACAGCGGAAGGGGCCGGGTCCCGTCGGCCACGATCCAGCGCAAGCCAGGCCATTGCTGCCCGTGACGCTGTTTCGCAATCCGGAGGCGACCGAAATGGGAGTCCAGGCCGACAACGCTTGCCCGGCCCTTTCCCAGTTGAGCCATCCGGGAGGCCTTGCCTCCGGTGCCGCTGCACAGATCCAGGCACACATCCGAGGGCTTCAGCTCCAGGAGACAGGGAATCATCTGGGACCCGGCATCCTGGACAACCAGTTGGCCGCGCCGGTATAGCGATGACCGGTACAGGTCGCCCCGAACCACCTCCCAGATCCCCTCCCCCAGGTCATGGGGGCGGACCTGGCAGCCCTCCCCTTCCAGCACGGCCGCCAAATCCGCCTGCTGCAATCGGGGCGAGTTGGAACGAAAATGCACCCCGGGAGGACGATTGTTGTAGCTGAGAACAGTGCTGGTGGCACCAAGGCCCCAGCGGTCGATCCAGCGGCTCACCAACCATTCCGGGTGGGAATAACGGAGACTGAGCGACCGGCTGGAATCTTCCGGCAATTGCCGGCAGGCCTGCTCGAAACCGGCTTTGTCAATTCTGCGCAACACCGCGTTGATCAAGCCGGCCGCGGACCGCTTCCTGGCCTGCTTCACCATCTCCACTGACTGGTGGACGGCCGCTCGCAAGGGGACTCGGGAAAGAAACAGAATCTGATAGGCGCCCAGTCGGAGCGCCATCCGGGCTTCCCTGTCCAGCCGTTCCAGCGGCAGCTTGACCAGCGAGCCCAGGTGCCAGTCCAGGCAATTCTTCTGCCGCAGGACTCCGTAGACCAGTTCGGTGGCCAGCCGGTGGTCGGCCGGGTTGAACCGACTGACAGGATCGGCATGCAGCATGTCGACGGCGACCCCGCCTCCCTGCTCAATTTTCATCAGGATGCGAAAGGCGGCCAGCCGCGCAGGTGAAAGAGGCATACTTGGTGTCCTGTCTCAGGAATAGGATTACCATCTCCGATGGAGGTTCCACAGGGAAACGTTCGGTTCGAGAGACCCTTTGCGTTTCAGCGAACGGGCACCGTTGTGCTCCCATGCCCCGGAACCTCCATCGGCCCAAGGGGTTCGGGCGGAACGGCGCCGTCTTCGGTGTCGCTCCTCCTCACAATGAATGAGCATTGCTTCGTCGTCGCTCCTTGAATCCGGCGCCGTTGCGCTCCGAAATATGGCAACCCTATTCCTAAGACAGAACACTAGCCGCCTAACAGGATAGAGTGGCGGGATTGCAATCGAAGGCCGTTCAGGAAATCCGAGGCCGCTATCGGCTTGTGGTTTTCCGGCTGAACTTCCAACAGCTCCAGCCAGCCCTTTCCACACGCAACCAGGGCACGGGTGGAATCCCACCGCCACAGTGAACCCGCCGCCTGTTGCTGCAGAAGGGGAGTGACCGGCCGCGCTTTCAAAATCCGCAGCAACGAGCGGCCTCGACAGGTAAAGGCGCCCGGCCAGGGATTGAAAGCCCGCACACGATTGAAGATTTGCCGAGAGGACTGGTTCCAGTCGATTTCACCGTCCGACTTCTTCAGCATCGGAGCATGGGACACCAGTTGCGGATTCTGCGGCCTGGGCCGGACCTGCCCCGCCTCCAGCCGGTCCAGGGTATCCACCAGCAGATCCGCCCCCATTACCGCCAGGCGGTCCTGGAGTTGCACTGACGTCTCCTCGGGCCCTATCGCCACCGCTTTCTGCAGAAGCAGATCCCCGGTATCCATTCCCCGGTCGATCCTCATGGTGGTGACACCGGTGCGGGTCTCACCACGGACGATCGCCCAGGGAATCGGTGCGGCGCCCCGGTAGCGCGGCAGAAGCGAGGCATGCACATTGACGGCCCCAAACGGGGGGAGGGTGAAGAGCCAGGGAGGCAGGATCTTGCCGTAGGCCACCACCACCAGGGCGTCGGCGGTGGTTTCCACAAGGACCCTCCACTCCTCGGACGCAAGCCGGTCCGGCTGGTAAACCGGGAGTCCTCTATGGAGGGCCACCTGCTTGATGGGACAGGGGGTTATTCTGCGGCCTCGACCGGAAGGCCGGTCAGGTTGGGTGAAGACCCCGCTGACCCTGTGCCGGCTTGAGAGCAGTTTCTCGAGCGTGGGCACTGCAAAGCTGGGGGTCCCCATGAAGAGCAGGCGCATTACCACTCCCCAGCACGAACCTTCTTGCGTATCTTTCTCTTGATGATGTCGCGCTTGATCAGGCTCAGATGATCGATAAAGAGCACTCCGTTCAGATGGTCGATTTCGTGGGACAGGATCCGAGACAGCAACCCCTCTCCCTCCACGATCTTCTGGCTGCCATCGACCTCCCTCCCCGATACGACCACCCTTTGGGGGCGATGGACCCGCGCCGTGAACTCGGGAATGCTCAAACAACCCTCTTCCTCGTACTGGTCTCCGTCGGAATCCAGGATCTCGGGATTAGCCAGGACAATCAACGAACCCGCTTTTTCTCCACCGGTGGGATCGATCACCATGAGACGGGTCAGCACCCCAACCTGGGGAGCAGCCAGGCCAACTCCCGGGGCCGCATACATGGTCTCCACCATATCCTTGCTCAACCCCTCCAAGGTCTCGTTAAAGAAAGTGACCGGTTCCGCAACCCGTTTCAGGACCGAATTTCCGTACTTGACAATGGAGAGAATCATGGGGATGGGTTCCGAGGCCACAGGTTATCCGCGCCACGATTTTATCTGCGGGCCTCGGGCATCGTCAACCGCGCCCAATCTGACGAGGTAGAGGGTTCCGGAGTCGTTTGAATCCCCCTCTCCCACAGCCGCGTAGCGGCGAATTGGTGGCTTGGTTCAGGAACGCACTGCCTTTCCAGAACGACGCCAAACACTACCAACGGGGGAATGACGCGCCGGCAAGCCTTGGACCCGCCACCGCGGTCCCACCACCGCAGAGGTCCGAGACACTCGGCAATGAATCCTGTAATATATTGATAATAAAAATGTTGTGGAATGCGCGCCTGTCTTTTCGGTTTGGATCGATTCTTGACTTAGCCTTTCCGAATCGATTACGATTTCTCGATGAATGGCCTCTCCGACAGACAGACCACGCTGCTGCAGAGTTGGGTGCTTGAGATTCAGACCTTCACCCTGCTGGGTGTGCGGTCGGTCGTCAGCTTCTTCCGCAGGCCGCTCTACTTGAGGGAAATTTTTCAGCAGATGGACATCGTGGGCGTGGGCTCACTCTCCATCGCTTCTCTCACCGCCTTCTTTACGGGGGCGGTTCTGGCCCTGCAGACCTCCAATACACTGTCCTCGTTCGGGGCGGTGGGCTATACCGGTCAACTGGTGTCGGTCTCCCTGGTGAGGGAACTGGGGCCGGTGCTGACGGCGGTGGTGGTTGCCGGCAGGGTCGGTTCGGGCATCGCTTCGGAACTGGGGTCGATGCTGATCGGCGAGCAGATCAACGCCATGCGGGCCCTGGGGACCGACCCGATCAAGAAGCTGGTGACCCCACGCGTGGTCGCCTGCACGACCATGGTTCCCGTTCTGACCGTGGTTGCCGACATGGTTGGCGTTCTGGGTGGATTTTTCGTGGCCACCATCTTCCTGGGAATCAGCCCTTCCCTCTATCTGACTTCCGCCTACGACCGGTTGACCTATTCCGATCTGGTACAGGGGCTGGCCAAACCTCCCATTTTCGGTTTTCTCATCGCCATCGTGGGTTGCTACTGCGGACTGGGCACCTACGGGGGCACCGAAGGGGTGGGGAGATCGACCACTCAAGCCGTGGTCAGCTCGATGATTCTTGTCTTCATCTCCAATTTTTTCATCACCCGCATCCTCCTGACCATCCTCTGATGAACGACCACCGCAACCATCCGGACGAATCTCCCGCCATCGAACTGAAACACGTCTCCAAGTACTACGACGACACCCGCGTGCTGAAGGATATTTCCTTCTCCGTCGGGCATGGAGAAACCAAGATCATCCTGGGAGGCAGCGGATCGGGCAAATCCACCATTCTCAAATTGATTCTCGGCCTGGTTCAGGCAGACGAGGGAGAAATCTGGGTGGCAGGCCGAAACATCACCCGCTACGGCGAACGTCCCCTGATGGAGATTCGCAAGAGCATCGGCATGGTGTTTCAGGAGGGGGCCCTCTTCGACTCTCTCTCGGTGGCCGACAATGTCGGCTTTCGACTCTACGAGCAGGGCGAGCTTGATGACGATGAGGTGCTGGAAGCTGTAAAACAGACCCTCGGATTCGTGGATCTGAAAGAGGCCCTGGACAAGATGCCCGCGGAGCTTTCAGGCGGCATGCGCCGCCGAACGGCCATTGCCCGGGCCTTGGTGGGAACCCCCAAAATCATGCTTTACGACGAGCCCACTGCCGGATTGGACCCCATCACGGCCCGAACCATCAACGAGTTGGTCATCAAGTTGAGAGATCTGGAGGAAGTCAGCTCGATCTTCGTCACCCATCGCTTGAACGACGCCTTTACCTTGGCCAGGGAACGCCTGACCTGGGAAAATGGCCGTTGGGCCGTTCGCCGGGAGTTGACCGACCCCGGCCGGATCAATACCCACTTCATCATGCTGAAGGACGGAGAAATCATTTTTGAAGGAACGGACGAATCGCTGAGTCACAGTCCTGATCCATACATTCAGAGATTCCTTACCTGAGAGGAGGTACCATGGCTCGACAATCAATGGCTTGGAAGGAATTGCGCGTTGGTATTTTGGCCATCTTGAGTTTTGTCATCCTGGCGGCCGCGCTGGTCCTGGTCAGCGGTGGACGAGGGCTCTTCACGCCCAAATACACCCTCAAGACCCATCTCCAAAACGCCTCCGGCCTGCGCAAGGGGTCCCTGGTCTGGTTGGCGGGGGTTGAGGTGGGCAGCGTCGACGAGGTCCGAATCTCCCGCTCGGCCCGTCCCGACCGGGCCGTCGAAGTCGTCATGAGAATCGATCGGGCGTTTCAGCAATCGATCCGCCGGGATTCGGAGGCGACGCTGGGTTCCATCGGCCTCCTGGGAGACAAGTACATCGAGATCTCCCGCGGCTCGCAATCCGCTCCCGTGGTTTCGGAAAATGGCGAGATCGACGGCTCCTCCCCACCCGACATCAAGAGAATTATCCAGGGCACCAACGACCTGATGGCCAACGTTGGCGACCTGGTCCAAAAAATCACGGGAATCGCCGGCAAGATCAATGTTCAGGAAGGGACCCTGGGCAAATTGATCAACGACCCTACCATATTCAACAACCTCACCGGCACTTCAGAGGAGCTGCGGGGCCTGGTCAGCCAGATCAAGACCGGAGAGGGGACCATCGGCCAGCTCA
This sequence comes from Candidatus Versatilivorator sp., assembly GCA_965198125.1. Classification (GTDB taxonomy): domain Bacteria; phylum Acidobacteriota; class Terriglobia; order Versatilivoradales; family Versatilivoraceae; genus Versatilivorator. Next base: position 4,930,595 of record CBDAOQ010000003.1, read on the forward strand.
TTTCGGATCCCCGGCTCTACCAGGAACTGAGGCAGACGCTTCTACAGGGACAGAGCGTGGTGACCAAGGTGGATTCGGGAGAGGGAACCTTGGGCAAGGTCATCAACGATCCCGCCCTGTATGACCGGGCCGAACGCATGCTGGCCAGGATCGAAAAGGTCGTCCAGAGAGTCGAGGACGGAGAGGGATTCCTGGGGCGGTTGTCCAAGGATGAAACGCTCTACCGGCAATTCAACCAAAGCCTGCAGAAGTTTACCGATGTCGCCGAAAAAATGACCCGGGGGGAGGGAACCGTTTCCAAGCTCTTGAAAGATCCCTCGCTTTACGCCAACCTGGACTTGGCTGCGGCCGAGTTGGTGAAGTTCATGCACGACTTCCGAGTCAATCCCAGGAAGTATCTGCGCATCAAGGCCAGCCTGTTTTGAAGCCGCGACCGCATCTTGTGAGCTCGACATCTGCAGGGCGCATGGGGCTGCTGCCAGCCGGCGCAGTCCTTTCGGCCCGTGGCGGCAGTCTGAAACAGAGGAGTCTCCCTGTGGCGGGCATGTTTTGACTTTTCAGTCGATCAGAACTAATATTGGCGACTTCCCGGGGCGAGAAAACAACTCCCATGACCATTGGCATTAAACGAAAACTGGAAGAAGAAATGCGCCTGATTCAGCACGAGCTGACCAAGGAGCTGCCCAAAGAGCTGAAGAAGGCCGCCGCGCTGGGGGACCTGAGCGAAAATGCCGAATACCAGTCGGCCAAGCAGCGGCAGGAGATTCTCAACGCCAAGTTGGCTCAACTCCGCAAGAGATTGTCCGACGTGGCCATGATCAATTTCGAAAGGATACCCAAGGATCGGGCCTCCTATGGATCGACCGTTGTTCTCTACGACCTCCAGAAAAATGTCGAGGTCACCTACAAACTGGTTTCAGCCGAAGAGTCGGATATTCGAAAAGGCCTGATTTCGACGACCTCCCCCATCGGTCGGGGTCTGCTGAACAAGAAGCAGGGGGACACGGCCAGGGCTAACACTCCGGGCGGCCTCAAGGAATTCGAGATCTTGCGTCTGACCACCATTCACGATCAACCAAGAGACACAGAATAGCCGGTCATGCTGAGCCAAACCATCGGCAGGATATGCAGAGCCATCCTCAACCTCATGGTCAGGGGGATTTCCCTGTTGGGTATCAATCCCAACCTGCTCACCCTTGTCGGATTTCTCGTCACTCTGCTGGCTGCCTATTATCTGGCCGAGGGGAAGTTCTTTCATGCCGGGATCGTCATCATAGTCTCGGGCGTATTCGACATGCTGGACGGCCGGGTGGCCCGGGTAACCAACACCGTCACCAAGTTCGGCGCTTTCTTCGACTCGGTCCTGGACCGGTACTCCGACATGGCTCTCTTCCTGGGATTGCTGATTCACTACGCCCGGATTGAGCAGATGACCTATCTGGTGCTGGCCGGCATCGTCATGATGGGCGCCGTCATGACCAGTTACACCCGCGCCCGGGCGGAGTCCCTGATCCCGCTGTGCAAAGTCGGGTTCATGGAGCGTCCGGAGCGGCTGGTCCTGATCATCATCGGCGCTTTGTTCAACAAGATGGCTCCCGTCCTGTGGGTCATGGCCGTCATGAGCAACCTGACCGTCATCCACCGCATTGTCTACACCTGGAAGCAGACCTCCCGGACAAGCTCCCTGAAACAACCCGACTCCTCCCCGAGCTCCGATCTCGGCCGGCAGGAATCCCCCAAATCCGCACCGCAGGACCCCCACTGATCCCCCTCGCCCGCAGACGCCAGCCATCACATCGCCACCCCGGGGCAGGGCGGGAATTCCGCCGCCTTAGAATTCTGGCAAGCGTCCTGTATTGATGTTAAAATGAACTTGGTCGTCGATTCATCAGGATTGGCCATCGAGGATGATGGCCAAGAGAGGAGCGTGTTCCGTGAAACGTGGGCTCAGGCAATTATTGGCCATGACCTTGGTGGCATTTCTCGGATTCGGGATCCACAGTCCACTGCTGGCCCAAAAGAAACAAAAGAAACAAAAGAAGAATGCCGACCTGGAAAACGTGGGCAACCGGGAAATCAACAAACGGAATTTGAACTTCTATTCGATCGAGCGGGAAATCGCCCTGGGCAAGCGGCTATCCATGCAGATCGAGCAGCAGGTCAAGCTGGTCACCGACCCGGAAATCAACGAATACGTGAACCGGGTCGGCCAGAATCTGGTTCGGAATTCCGACTCCAAGGTGCCGTTCACCATCAAGGTGGTGGATTCCGACCAGATCAATGCCTTCGCCCTGCCGGGTGGATTCTTTTACGTCAACGCCGGATTGATCACCTCGGCAGACGCGGAATCGGAGCTGGCTGGCGTGATGGCCCACGAAATAGCCCATGTCACCGCCCGCCACGGGACCGAGCAGGCCACCAAAGGCCAGATCGCCAACTACGCCATGCTGCCTTTGATCTTCATGGGAGGGGCCCTCGGGTATGGTCTCTACCAGGCCGCCGGATTTCTGATCCCCCTGAAGTTTCTGCATTTCAGTCGGAAAGCCGAAGGCGAAGCCGACTTTCTGGGCCTGCAGTACCTGTACAAGACCGGGTACGATCCGACGTCCTCGGTCTCTTTCTTCGAGAAGATTCAGGCTCAGGAGAAAAAGAAACCGGGCAAGCTGGCCAAGGCGTTTCGCACCCACCCCCCGACCGGCGATCGAATCACCAAATCCCAGAAGAACATCGCCACCATACTCCCGGAGCGGGAGCAGTACGTCATCAATACCTCGGAGTTCGACCGGATCAAATCCAAGCTCCTGGCCTTGGAGAATGCCCGCAGACCCAAGAAGGGTGAAAAATCGAACCGCCCCTCCCTCAAGCGGCGCACCAGCGGGGAGGTGGAAGAAGTCTCCGACGACCCCGCGGACGACGAGGAACGCCCCACCCTCAAGCGCAGGAAATAGCGCTTCTCCGGAATCACACGACAAAAAAAGCCAGCGGCCTTTCGGCTCGCTGGCTTTTTCATTTGGGGGATCGAACGGGTTACAGCTTCTTCAACTCTTCAGCATAATACTTGCGATACAGGATGTCCCACTCCAGGCCGCCCTCGGGAACCGTCTTTTTCTGGGATTCGATCTTCCTTCTAGCCTCCTGGTCCAGCCCCTCTTCCTTCTTCATCTCCTCGGTCAGAATCCTCACGATCTCCAGTCGGATCGTATTTCGGTCCTCGACGAATTCCACCTCGTCGTGAATTACAAGCTCATCCGTCACCACATAGGCCAGCTTGTTGATCTTGTCGCGGCTCAGGCGCATAGGGGCTTACAAAATCACCTTCTTTTCCTTGACCAGCCGGTTCTTCACCATCTTGAATATCTCATGATAGGACACGGCGTTCTGCCGCATGTGTTCCGCGTACTGCTGCAGCAGGTTTCTGGCTTCCTCGTTGATGCGGTCTTCCACGCTCAACTCCTCGTCCATCACCGTCAGCACCCGATCCCGCAGAGGGGATTGAACGGGAATCTCAATCATTTCCCGCTTGATCAACTCATCCACGACCCGCTGCGAGAGGTAGCGGACGTATTCCTTTTGCAGCCCCATAAGCGCGTAGATGGCGGGGCCGACGGGACTCGAACCCGCGACCTCTGACGTGACAGGCCAGCGTTCTAACCAACTGAACTACGACCCCGCAGGATTGACGGCTCACCATGGTGGGCGGTACTGGGCTCGAACCAGTGACCCCATCCTTGTAAGGGATGTGCTCTCCCAGCTGAGCTAACCGCCCGTAACCACCCGGCCAGCCTGGCTCAAAACGGACAGGAATATACAATGGATGGTACTCGAAGTCAAGGTATCGAACCGGCCTGAGCAATCCGCTCCGGCACCGCGCAGGGCGGGTGTGGTGAGCGCCCGCCTGCCGCCGGGCAACCCCAACAGATTCTCAAGCGGCCCGGTTCTCAAGCGGCCCTTGACAGCCCTGAGAGTTGCCTCTAAGATAGCTCAGCTTTTGGGCGGGCCGTTAGCTCAGTTGGTAGAGCATCTCCCTTTTAAGGAGAGGGTCGCTGGTTCGAGCCCAGCACGGCTCACCAGACCCAACCATCGGTCGAACCCGGCAGTCGACCCGATCTTCACACGGGCTGTCTACCGAACCCACCTCCGAGTCCCGTTCGTCTAGCCTGGCCTAGGACACCGCCCTTTCACGGCGGCGACAGGGGTTCAAATCCCCTACGGGACGCCATATTTTTCAATAACTTATAGAGACACGCTCCTTTTTGCGGACGGCCTGGGGACCAGGGTCCTCTTCAGTAGTTGATCCATCCCGACGAGCGCATGGCCAGATGCAGCCAGGAGGAACTCCAGGGGCCCGGACGGCCAATCTCCTTGTGTCCGCTCAAGGCGAATCCCACCGAAGAGAGCGAAACGACCAGCAACAGGTAGGCCAGCCACCTGTAGGGACGGACCTGCAGGACCTGTCGGACGACCGCGGGGAGAGTGAGCAGCCAGAAGGGGATCAACCAGAAAAGCCAGCGCGCACCCTGGCAGTTCCCCCCATAGTTGTTGGTCTGCAGCGTGTAGAAGACCACCATCGCCAAGGTGAGAATCCCTCCCATCCGATAAACTCCCTGCAACCTGTCTTTGACGAAGAATCCCACAAAAGAGAGGATGAAAACCGGGGTCAGGCTCAGCACCCCGTGGTGACCCAGGATCAGATTGAACAGGTAGAACCACTTGGGATCGTCGGCGGCGTCAATGCCTCTCGGATGGCTCCAGTAGCTGCCTTCATATTGGTAGAGCGGCGTATCGAAGTACCAGTAGTAAGGAAGCAGCCCGCCGGTCGACAGGTAGAGCGTCAACAGAAAGGCAGCCCCCACCAGGACGGCAGACGGCAGAAACCAGGCGGCCGTGGCTTTGGGGGCGATCCGAAACAGCCATACCATCAGGATGAGGGCCAGCGGAAAGGCCAGCATCTCGTTGGCCACCGCCCAGGCCGCGCACAAGCCGCAGATCCCGAAGTACTTCCAGTCTCTTTGTCCTTCATAGGCAATGCGAATGAAACAGTAGAGCGCAAAGAAGGTGGCGGTGGCCGCCAGGGTATGGTTGTTGAGCGTCACGCTGTAGGCGGTCAGATAGGTGCCCAGTCCGGCGGCGCAAAGACAATAGTGGATCGTGGAGGTCTCAAAGCCCAGCCTTTGAAGCAGGCGGGAGTAGAGCACCAGGAGCCAGGCGAAAGGGATGAGATTGATCAGGACCAGAACAAACCGCACGATGAAGCCCTGATTGTCCGGAAGAGTCATTCCGGTCACCAGGCCGATGGCCCAGACCAGGCCCGCGATCAGCGTCGGCAGCAGGGCCGGCTTGCTGGAATAGAAATGGTCCCCGCGTTTGACCTTGTCGATGGTCGGGTAGGGAGTCTCGTCAATCACGTAGCCGTGTCCGGCATTCAGGCTCCAGACCGTGCTCCACCGGGACTTGTCGTTGCTGCTGGAAACCGGTTGCAGCCGCAGCAGCGATCCGAAGATCAGTCCGATGGTCACCACAACGATCAGGGAGGTGAGGTTGGATTGGTTGTTCATGATCTTGCGTGAGCCCCCTCAAACCGGCCGACTGAAGCCGTTGCGTTCAAAAATCCGGTTGTTTCCGGAGACCCGCTGAGATGTGCGCTGGCCGGACCCATCAGGGCTTGCCGATCCTTTCAGAGATGCTGTAGGGGAGCGGGTCAGCCTGCCCGAACCTTGAACCCGGAGAGATGATGAGTTCCGCCAGGATGCCCAGTGTCATCATCTGGCCTCCCACAACCAAGGCAGCCACCGAGTAGATCAGCAGGGGCCGCGAGCCGATGGGTCCTCCTCCGGAGAGCCACACTCCAGCCAGGTAAGCCAACCCCAACACTCCCGCGGCAAACGCCAGCAGTCCCAGCCCGCCCAGCAGATGGATGGGTCGTCGCCGGAAGCTGCCCAGAAAGCCGAGGGTCGACAGGTCCAGCAACCCCGTCAAGAGGCGCGCCGGCCCGTATTTAGATCGCCCGTAGCGCCGGGGGCGATGTCGGGTTTCGATTTCGGTCACACGGAAGCCGCTCCGATAAGCCAGCAGCGTGATGAAGCGGTGCAGTTCCCCGAACAATTGGATCTCCTTGACCACCTCCGACCGGTAACATTTCAGGCCGCAGTTGTGATCATGCAGCTTCAGACCACTGAAGATTCCGACCAGCCAGTTGAACAGGAGGCTTGGGACCCGTTTGTGCCACGGATCGAACCGTTCCTTTCTCCAGGCCGAAACCAGGTCGAAGCCCTCCTGAAGCTTGTGAATCAGTCGGGGAATCGAGGCAGGATCGTCCTGCAAATCGGCGTCAAGGGTGATCACCGTGTCGCCTCTGACGCTGGCAAAGGCGGCGCTGAGGGCTGCAGCCTTTCCAAAGTTCCGGCGAAAGCGGATGCCGCGCACGCGCGGATCGGCTGCTGCCAGCGCCACGATCCCCGACCAGGTGCCATCTGTGGACCCATCGTCCACAATGACGATTTCAGCTTGCAAGGCTGACGCGCCCAGCACGGAGTCGATCTCCCGGTGGAGCGGCTCCAGGTTGTCCACTTCATTGCGGGCCGGGATCACGATACTAAGCATGCGCCCCCCCTGCCCTGCGAAGACCATAGAGGACGGCCGCCATGCCCAACTCGCCACAGACTTGCAACCCCCTGGCCGCGACGGCAACCAGCGCCGCCGGTCCTTCCCCTACCGACGGTCCCAGGGTTTGCACCAGGAGCCATTCGCGAACCCCCAACCCCGCCGGAGCCACCAGGACCACGAATCCGGCGGCAACGGCCAGTCCGGAAGCCGCCCCGGCCAGCATCACTTCACGCAGCCCCGGGTAGGCCACTCCGATGCCGGCTCCCGCCAGGGGGAAGCTGGCGCCGGCCAGGACCCAGCCCAGAATCAAAAGCGGCGTCCCTTTCCAGAAAACCCTCCAGGAAGGCAACGGGACGGGTTCTTCCTCCCTGCCGGATCCCCAACCTGCCACTTTGGCAATCCAGGCGGAAACCGGGGGATGGGAAGCAGCCAGCAGGGCCGCCGACAGGCCAAGCGCCAGCCACAACAGGGTTGGATCGCTGCCCAATACCAGCAACACCAGAAAAGAGAGAAGCGCCCCGAAGCCCATCACGCTAAAGGTCTCATAGACGCTGGAGGCGGTCACCGCCCTGAAGGACAGCCGGTTCCCTCCGATCAGTCCGTAGCGAATCAGGATCACCCAGGCCTTGCCGGGAACATACTTTCCCAATTGGCTGACAAAATAGGCGGAATGGCACTCCAACCGGGTCAGTTTCCCTCCAAGACTGCCCACCGCCCGCCGCCAGAAGTCGGCAAACACCGCCATTCCGGCCAGGTAGCAGAGGAGGGCCAGGCTCAGGATCGGTAGGGAGAACCGGACCTGGGAAGACTCCAACTCGGCCAGTGCTCCCAACACCTGCTTTCCCGCGGCAATGAGGACCACCATCCCCAGAACGACCTTGGCCAGGGACAGCAGGGATTGTTTGAGCTTGGAGTCCATGAGGTTGGCCGAAGGGGAATGAAGATCGAGCCGGAGGGATGGCGATACCCCTTGTGCGGAAGGTACGGCCCCAACAGGCCTACGGGGACCCGCCGGGGTGGCATTGGCCGTTCCCACCGGCGCCACCGGCCGGGTGAAATCTATAGGATTCAAGCCATTCCGGCAAGTCGGCTGCTGTCAGCACCCCATTTTGTGACCATTGTGGCACACCCGCCGCCACACGCCAAAAGATCGCCCCGTTCCCCGCGGCGACCGGTAAAGGCGTCTGGGCAGCCAAGGGGTTCCCCTCTTCCGCCATGGGGGCCCGCCATTCGTCCCTGGTGGCGGCGATACCGTTCCGGCCGGAAATTTCCGTGGCGCAAGCGGCCCCTTTGTCCCTATAGTGGGTCTTCCCTCGATTTCATCAGTCCAGCACGGAGGTCGTCTCATGCCCGGTCGATACCCGACAGTATTTTTGGCCCTGTTCCTGATCGCCGTTTTCAGCGGCCAGGTCGAAACCGCCGGCCCCCTCCCGGGCAACCCGACCCAAGACGGCATTCGGATGATCCTCCCCGACGGAGAGGCCAATCGATACTGGCCCCGATGGCGGGGTCCCTCCGGCCAGGGCCTGGCCCGGGGAGAGGGCTATCCCGATACCTGGTCGGCCACCCAGAACGTCCAGTGGCAGGTCCAGGTGCCCGGGCGAGGCAATTCCTCGCCGATCGTGTGGGCGGATCGGATCTTCCTGACCACTGCCCGCGATGGCGGAAGCCGCCCCTCGGTGCTGTGCTATCGGAGATCCGATGGGAAGCTCCTTTGGGAATCCACCCTTCCCGCGGGCGAGCCGGGCCGGGTCTACTGGAAGAACTCCCACGCCTCGGGCACGCCGGCCACCGACGGGGAACGGGTGTATGTCTCCTTCGGAAGCCAGGGGCTGGCGGCGGTGGATTTCCAGGGGAAGGTCGTCTGGCGCCACAGCCTGGGACAGATTCAAAACTACCATGGGTCGGCCGGCTCGCCGGTTCTGTACAGGGACAAGGTCTTCCTCTACGAGGACCAGCGCCACGGGGCTTTCGTGGCCGCATTCGACAAGCGGACCGGCGAAACCCTCTGGAAGACCGAGCGAAAAGCCAGCGTCGGCTGGGGCACCCCCATCGTCATCAGGGCCGGGGACCGCGACGAGTTGATCGTCAGCAGTCAGCAACGGGTCACGGCTTATGATCCGGATAGCGGCAAGGCGCTCTGGCACTGTGAGGGCAATCTGGCCGAGGTCATTCCAACTCCGGTGGTGGGTCACGGCCTGGTTTTTTGCGTGTCGGGCCGGGCCGGGCCGACACTGGCGATCCGTCCGGGCGGATCGGGGGATATCACCGGGACCCATGTGGCCTGGAAGCAGTCCAAGGGATCCTCCTTTGTCCCCTCGCCGCTGCTCTACGGAGACCTGCTGTACCAGGTGAACGACATGGTCAGCGTGGCCACCTGCTACCAGGCCGCTACCGGGGAAGTCCTCTGGCAGGGGCGTCTGGGTGAACCCAAGTCCGAGGGGTTTTCTTCCTCGCCCGTGGGAGTGGACGGCAAGGTATTTTTTACCAACGATGCCGGTGAAACCTTCGTGCTCAAGGCGGGAAGGCAGTTCGAACTGCTCCGGGTGAATCGACTGGAAGCTCCCGTGCTGGCATCGCCTGCCCTGGTGGACGGCCGCTGGTACTTCAGGACCGACCGGCATCTGATGGCTATCGGGAACTGATGGGGGGGCGGTAGCCCGCGTTTTTCACCGGGGAAATGGATGGATCCGGTAGAGAAAGTTGATCTTCAGAGCCTTGGAGAAGCAGTGCATTGGGGGAACGACGCTATCCCGCATTTCTCACCAGCCCGCTGAGCATCGCCTCGGAAAGTGCTTATAATTGGCATCTTGAAGCACTTTTGGGGAGAGCCTTCAGGGTACACACTGCGCTGGGCGCACCCGGACTTACCTGAAACAAACGCCTGCGCCGGGTGGCTGGAAACCGGTTCATAGTCAAGCATGGGTAGATTTTTGATTCACATGGATGCACAGGATGCACAGGATTTTTTCCGGAGACGGCTGGCTTGTGTTCCCGGACATCCTCAAATCCGCACACGATCATTGCCCGAGTCAGCGTCTCCTGCAGCAGCCTCCCGTCCTGATTATCCTGTGCATCCTGTGCATCGATGTTCCATTTATAGTCCTTCTCGATGGATCTGCCCAGTCGCGGGGGGCGGGCGCCCGGCTCGCAGGCAAACGGGAGTTTCCCAAAGGGGACAGGCCGGCTTTCAGAGAAGTCGCCCGCCGGATACCCCCCACCTCACCATCGGGACGACACCCCCGGGAGCGCGGGCGTCCCGCCCGCATGCTGTCCCTTCGGTTGCCGCTCAGTTTCCCTGCGATGTTGCAGCCGACCGCCCTGCCGGCGAGAACCGCATGGGCCCGGCCGAAGCAGAGGCAGGGCGCCGCTGCCGGTTGATTCCGGTGAAGGAGGTGGCCGAAGCTGCGGGAGGATTTGTGCGGGCGGGACGCCCGCGCTCCCGGGTGGGCTTCCTCCCATGGGAAGAGGGGGACGTTGTTGAATTACTGGAATAACTTGCGCAGGCGCGAACTTGCGCAGGGGACGTTGTTGAATAACCGGAATTCAGGCACCGCCGATCCAAGTTATTCCAGTAATTCAACAACGTCCCCTACTCCCGCCCTCTTCAATCCTCAACGCGGCGGCCCCGACCCGGACGTCTCCGGCGCTGCTTCCGAGCTTTCCAGGTCCTGAAAGGCCTGGAAGTGCCTGCCGGCCTCTTCATGGCGGCCCAGCCGGGTGAAGGCCTTGCCCAGCAGCAGGTGAGCCCGCTTGTTCTTGGGATCCCGTGCAGCGGCCTCCTGCAGCACGTGCACGGCCTGCCCGTAGTCCCCTGTCCTCAGGTAGCTGTCTCCCAACTCCACCCGGGCGGCCACTTCGCCGGGATCGGAATCCACCACCTCCCTCAAGAGCGGCACGGCCTGGCCGTCCTGGCCCAGCTTCACCAGAACGGTTGCCAGATTGAATTGGGCTTTACGCAGGTCCGCCGGCTTGCCAGTGGACAGAGTCACCGCCCGCCGCAGCGCCTGCTCCGCCAGCTCGAACTCCCCCACCGTCTGCAAATCCATGCCGGCCTCCAGTTGGGACTGGAAGTGACCCGGAAACTTCTGCGCCGTCTGGCGGGCCTGCCGGATGGTGGCTTGAATGTCCCCCTTCAAGCGGTAGGCGCTCAGCAACAGCAGGTGCACCTCCGGCTTGTCGGGATCCTGCCTGACCAGAACCTCCAACTTTTCAATGGCCCCCGCATGGTCTCCCTCTCCGATCAGGGCTTTGCCTAACAGGAAACGGAGACGCGGATCCTGCGGCCGGAGTTTCTGAGCCTGCAGCAGGCGGTCTTTGGCCAGGCTGAATTTGCCCTCGGCCAGCAGCCCGCTGCCGTAAAGCAGCAGGGTCGGCACCGATGCGGGATCCAGGCGGTGAGCCTTCTCCAGATAGGGCCACATCTGCCGGGCCTGGTTGGTTCGAAACAGGGCGGATGCCAGCAGGTAGTTGGCCTCGGCCGACCCGGGACTGGCCTCTGCCAGCCTGCTCAGTAGAGGCAGCGCATCCGGAAACTTCTCCTTCCAGACGAACAGCTTGGCCACCCGCAGCGCCATTTCGGGCCCGAAGGCCTCCATTTTTTCGGCCGCGGCCACGGCTCCGGCCGGGTCGCCCGTTTCCAGATAAGCCAGGCAAAGATGAAAGAGTGCCTCGGGATGGCGGTGCAGGGCCGTCTCAATCGGCCGCAGGATCTCGATGCTTTCGCGGTTCCGCTTCTGCTTGGTCAGGACGATGCCGAGTCGAACCCGGGCGAAAAGAAAGTCGGGAGCCAGGCGCATCGACTCCCGATAGGCGTTCTCGGCCGCGGCGAACCTGTTCTGCCTCTCGCGCGCGTAGCCCAGCAAACCGTAACCGTCGGCGGCCGGCCGATTCTTGACCGTGGCTTCCAGAAGCGCCTCGGCCTGGGCGTACCTGCCGGCGCCCATCAGCTCGGTTGCCTTCCGGTAGCGGGGGTTGGAGAAGACCGCGTTCAGGTCCTGGGCGGCGGGCGCGGACGGCAGGAGCGTTCCCGCCAGGAAGCAAAACCCGATGACCGCCAGTCTGATCCATGCTTTGCGACAGTTCATGGCGCCTGTTGTCTCAGAAAACCGGGGTTTCCCGGTAGGTCCCCCAGACCTGCTTGAGGGTTTCGACGACATCGCCCATGGAGGCTCCCTGCCTCACCAGCTCGATGGTCACCGGCAGGATGTTTTGCGAATCATCCCGCGCCACTGCCTTGAGCCGCTCTAGCAGCTCCCCAACCCCGGCCTGGTCCCGGGTCGCCCGGACCTGCCTGATCCGGTCGATCTGGCGCTCGGCCGACTTGGGATCGTAGGGGTGCACCTCCAGGTCCAGCGTTTCCTCTTCTTCCACGTACCTGTTGACTCCGATGACCGGCTTTTCGCCCGACTGCTTTCCGAGCGCCGTCTCGTAAGCGTCCTCGGCGATCTTCCGTTGGAACCATCCTTCCTCGATCAGCTTCACGGTGCCTCCCCGCGCATCCACCTCCCTCAGGATCGCCTGGATCGCCTGGACATATTGGTCGGTGAGTTTCTCCACGTAGTAAGAGCCGCCCAGGGGATCCACCACGTTGGCCACGTTCGATTCCTCGGCGATGACCTGCTGGGTGCGGAGGGCGATCCTCATGGCTTCCTCGGTGGGAATGGAAAAGGCTTCGTCCATGCCGTTGGTGTGCAGGCTCTGGGCCCCGCCCAGCACGGCCGCCAGGGCCTGAAGGGCGGTTCTCACGATGTTGACCTTGTACTGCGGCTTGGTGAGGGTGGCCGCGGCCGTCTGGCAGTGGAATCGCAGGCGCATGGAGGCGGGATCGCTGGCCTCGAAGCGTTCCCGCATGATGGTGGCATAGACCCGGCGTACGGCGCGAAAGCGGGCCGCCTCCTCGAAGAAGTCGGAGCCGCAGGCAAAGAAGAAGGACAGGCGGGGGGCGAACTGGTCCACCGGCATGCCGGTCTTGACCACTTCTTCCACGTAGGTGATGGTGTTGGCCAGGGTAAACGCCAGTTCATGCAGCGGAGAGGCGCCGGCTTCATTGATATGGTACCCGCAGATATTGACCGGGTTGTAGCGCTTCATGGTTCGAGCGCAATAGGCGATGCAGTCCCTGACGATCCGCACCGAGGGAGCTATGGGAAAGATCCATTCCTTCTGGGCCATGTATTCCTTCAGCATGTCGGCTTGAATCGTCCCCGACAGCCGATCGAGGTCGAAACCGCGCTGCTCCGCCAGGGCGACGTACATGGCCAGCAAAATCCAGGCCGAGGGATTGATGGTCATCGACACCGAGATCTTTTCCAGGTCGATGCCGGCAAAGAGATCCTCCATGTCGGCCAGGGTGTCAATGGCGACTCCCCCCCGCCCGACTTCGCCCCGGCTCATGGCGTGGTCGGAGTCGTATCCCATCAGGGTCGGCATGTCGAAATCGGTGGAAAGCCCGGTCTGGCCCTGCTGGATCAGATACTTGAACCGCTTGTTGGTATCGGCGCCGGTCCCGAAGCCCGCGATCTGGCGCATGGTCCACCGCCGGCCCCGATACATGGTGGGATAGGGACCCCGGGTGAAGGGATACCGGCCGGGCAGACCGATGTCCTCCAAGGGGACATCCTGAACGTCCAGCGGCGTATAGACCCGCTTGACCGGAAAGCCGCCCAGGGTGGAGAACTGCTCCTGCCTCTCCGGCTGGCGGGCCAGAAAGCCCGCAACCTCATGGCTTTCCCAGGCCTGTAATTGCTCGGCCAGACTGTCGATGGTCTCAGCCCCTTTGGTCTCTTTCATGACTTCCTCTCGCTACGGAATTGATTCAGAAGGATTTTGGCCGCTGCATGGGGATGGGTCCTCCCGGACATCATGCGGTCGGTGAGCTCGGCGATCTGGTGATCGTGGTGGCGTTGAAACTGATCTCTCAGGATGTTCTCCGCCGACTTCAACAGTCGGGTCTGGGCAATGCGGCGGCGGCGCTGCTCCAGCTCACCCGAGGAGGTCAGCGCTTCCAGATGGCCGCCGATGGCAGCCAGCAGTTCCGGAATGCCTTCCCCGCTGACGGAGCTGGTGGGTATCAAGGGCACCTGCCAGCCGTATCCCTGGGCGTTGCGATTTCCCATGGCCAGCATGTTCTTGAGGTCGGTGACGGTTCGATGGGCATCGGACCGATCGCATTTGCCCACCACGTGAATGTCGGCGATCTCCAACACCCCGGCCTTGATGGCCTGAATATCGTCGCCAAGTCCCGGGGCCGACACCACCACCGTGGTATGGACGGCCTGGACCACGTCGATCTCGTCCTGACCGACGCCCACCGTTTCGATCAGCACCACATCGTATCCGGCGGCGTCCAGGATGTCGACTCCACTGAGCGCGGCCCGGGCCAGCCCACCCAGGGCTCCCCGAGTGGCCATGCTGCGGATGAAGACGCCGGGGTCGGTCACCAGCTCGTTCATGCGAATCCGATCCCCCAGGATGGATCCTCCCGAAAAGGGACTGGAGGGATCGATGGCTATGACGCCGACACGCTGCCGGCCGGCTCGCAGGGCCTTGCAGAGCTGGGTGACCAGCGCCGATTTGCCGCTCCCGGGCACGCCTGTGATCCCGACCACATGCGCCTTTCCGGTATGGCGGTAGATTTCGGCCAAGGCCTCCTGGCAGTTCTCCTCCCCCGATTCCGCATGGGTGATCATCCTGGCGATGGCGGACAGCCGTCCGTCCAGAACCGGTTGGACCAGCGCCGAAGGCGGGGTCGCCCTTCCCATGAATTAACGCTCCTTCTCCAGTTTGCGATTGAGCTCCCGAAACACGTCGCGGTCATCCACCACCCGCCGCGCCTTGAAGTCGGTCCTGGGGAGGGAGTCGGGCGGCAGCACCTCCACCCGGGCGCGAATCCCCAGGATGCGCTGCAGCAGGCCGGCCGTCTGGTCCCGGAACCCTCTCATGGCCCCGGGGCCCGCTCCAAAGACGTCCCGGGTGGGCTCCACCTGGACCATTAGTTCGTCCATGGTCCGCTCGCGGGAGATCACGATGCGGTGCTCCCCTCCATAATCGGACAAATCGTTGAGAGCCGCATCGATCTCGTTGGGATAGACATTCTCGCCTCGAATGGTGAAGGCGTCGTCGATGCGCCCAAAGACACCGTTGGGCAAGCGCGGATAGGTGCGCCCGCACGAACTCGGCCCCTCCTCCCACAGGGCCAGGTCCCCGGAGAGCAATCGAATCATGGGCTGCGAGGTCCTCTCCAGATGAGTGTAGACCGGCGTTCCGCGTTGACCGAAGGGAACCCGCCGGAAGGTAGCGGGATCGCACACTTCAGTGTAGACGATGTCCTGCCAAAGCAGCATGCCGTCGGTTTCGGCCGTCCCGGCGCAGTTCATCCAGGGGGTCATTTCAGCCATGGATCCGGAGTCGATCACCCGGGCGCCATAGGCCTGCCCAATCCTGTCCCGCACCCCCGGCACCGATGCCCCCGGCTCACCCGAGAAAAACATGATCTTGAGCCCGAATTCAGTCGGGTCGACCCCCTGGCTCGCCGCCGCCTCCGCCAGGTGCAGCGCATAGGAGGGTGTGGAATAGAAAGCCGTGGGCTTGGTCTGCCGCAGCCACCCCACCGCCCGCGCGGTCATCCCGGGAGCGCCGGCACCGAAAGGAAAGGATTTGGCCCGCAACCGCTCGGAGCCGATCAAGGTTCCCCAGGATCCCCAGTAGAGGCTGAAGAGGGAGGCGATAAAGACCGTGTCTCCCGGCCGCAATCCCATGCCCCACATGATCCGAGCGTGGGCGTTGCCGATGGCGTCCCAATCCCCCCTGCCGACGGCGAAGGCGGTTGGCTGACCGGTGGTCCCGGAGGTGCCGTGGATGTGGTGGATCTCCTCCTCGGGAATGCAGAGGTAGTCGCCGAAACCGGGCACCCGGGCCTGGGACTCTCTCAGATCCCCTTTGGTGATGACCGGGACTTTCTCCTCGAAGTCTTCCAGATCCTTGAGATGATCGGGGTGGAAACCGGCCCTTTCCCAATGTCTCCGATAGAAGGCGGAACGTTCATAGGCATATCGCGTGACCTGTTTGAGCCGTTCCAGAATCAGCGCATTGCGCTCCTCCGGCGGCATGGTCTCGCGCAGGGGAAACCAGTACTTGCTGGTGGGATCCGGCAGGTAGTCCGGGTTGTAGTTCGGTGGGAACGACCAGTCCTCGATGGTGAACCTCCCCCGTCACCGCGGGCCTCGCTCCTGGACCAGGCGCCGCATGGACTCGATGATCGCCTGCGGCGGCGTGTCCTGGAGAAGGATCTCACTGACACCCATCCGTTTGAGTTGCACCACGTCTTCGTCGGGCATCACGCCGCCGCCCACCACGGCAATATCGCTGCGGTGGTGGCTGCGAAGCAGCTCCAATACCCGGGGGAACACGGTCATTTGAGCCCCGGAGAGGATGCTGATGCCCAGGATGTCGACGTCCTCCTGGACGGCTGCCAGAGCCACTTCCTCGGGAGTGCGGTGGAGCCCGGTGTAAATGACGTCCATGCCTGCATCGCGCAGGCAACGGGCGACGATCTTGACCCCTCGATCATGACCGTCCAACCCGACTTTGGCGATCATTACACGGATCGGATGGGTATTCGGTCCTTCCATGCTGTGCTTCTTTCAGCCTGAACCCAGCCCCGCCGCCAAGCCTTCACCTGGCCAGGCAGGAGGAATGCGGCCCCACGCTCCAAAAGCTGCCGGCCCGCCTCCTCCGCGCGCACATGCCGAGACGCGGCGAGCCCGGTGACGTAGGGCATGCTAGCCGATACGCCTGTCGGGGTCAATCACAGTCCCACGGTGATCCCACGCTCCCGGATTTGGGGTGACCTGTACGTCAAAACGAGCGATTCACGTCCATATTCCACGCACGAACTGCTTGCAAATCACCCAAAGAGGCCAAAATCACCCCTCCCGGAGAGAGATAAATTACTGACCAGGGCCGTGTAGGTCGCCGGTCCCGTCTGCTCAATACGAATTTGCACCCGGTTGGCCATAGGTTTCCCCCTGGGAGCGCGGGCGTCTCGCCCGTAGCCGGCGTCCGTGGTCATGAGCGCCTGGTTTCCCCCCTGGGAGCGCGGGCGTCTCGCCCGCCTGCTTTTCCAAAGCACCACTCTACCGCCAGTCGCCCGGCGAACCCGCCAACCCTGCCTTTACAGGATTGTGTTCGATATATTCCGTCACCCCTTCAAGATGTTTCGAATCGCGGATGTGACGATCAAAATAGCCACGATTTTGCCGGGCCTTGTGCGGGCGAGACGCCCGCGCTCCCAGGAATAGCC